>NZ_JBWKGY010000018.1:1367-146295 GCF_056433525.1 Streptomyces sp. NPDC044704 | reverse complement strand
AGTGGTCACCTGCTCCTCGTCGAAACGGGCGATCGGCAGGATCTTCGACGCGTGCACGATCGCCGAATCCAGCCCCGCCTTCACACACTCGTCCAGGAACACCGAGTTCAGCAGCACCCGCGCCGCCGGATTCAGACCGAAGGAGATGTTGGAGAGTCCCAGGGTGGTCTGGACGTCGGGGTGGCGGCGCTTGAGCTCACGGATCGCCTCGATCGTGGCGATACCGTCCTTACGGGACTCCTCCTGACCCGTGCAGATCGTGAACGTCAACGTGTCGATGAGGATGTCCGACTCCAGGATCCCCCAGTTCCCCGTCAGGTCCGCGATCAGACGCTGCGCGATCGCCACCTTGTGCTCGACACTGCGGGCCTGGCCCTCCTCGTCGATGGTCAGCGCGATCAGCGCGGCCCCGTGCTCCTGAGCCAGCCCGGTGACCTTCGCGAACCGTGACTCCGGACCGTCCCCGTCCTCATAGTTGACGGAGTTGATGACGGCCCGGCCGCCGAGCTTCTCCAGTCCCGCCTGGATCACCGGGACCTCGGTCGAGTCCAGCACGATCGGCAGCGTCGAAGCCGTCGCGAACCGGCCGGCCAGCTCACGCATGTCCGCGACACCGTCACGGCCCACATAGTCCACACACAGATCCAGCATGTGCGCGCCCTCACGGATCTGGTCCCGGGCCATCTCCACGCAGTCGTCCCAGCGCGCCTCCAGCATCGCCTCACGGAACTTCTTCGACCCGTTCGCGTTCGTCCGCTCACCGATCGCCATGTACGAGGTGTCCTGCCGGAACGGCACCGTCTGGTACAGCGAAGCCGCACCCGGCTCCGGCCGCGGAGACCGCTGCGTGACCGCGGTGCCCCGCACCCGTTCCACCACCTGCCGCAGATGCTCCGGCGTCGTCCCACAGCAGCCCCCGACCAGAGACAGCCCGTACTCCCGCACGAACGTCTCCTGCGCATCCGCCAGCTCCGAAGCCGACAACGGATAGTGCGCACCGTTCTTGCCCAGCACCGGCAGACCCGCGTTCGGCATGCACGACAACGGGATCCGGGCGTTGCGCGCCAGGTAACGCAGGTGCTCGCTCATCTCGGCCGGGCCGGTCGCGCAGTTCAGGCCGATCATGTCGATGCCGAGCGGCTCCAACGCCGTCAGCGCCGCACCGATCTCCGAACCGAGCAGCATGGTGCCCGTGGTCTCGACGGTGACCGAGCAGATCAGCGGCACGGTGACGCCGAGGGCCTCCATGGCGCGCCGGGCGCCGATGATGGAGGACTTGGTCTGGAGGAGGTCCTGGGTGGTCTCGACGAGCAGCGCGTCGGCGCCGCCGGAGATCAGGCCCTCGGCGTTGATCTGGTAGGCGTCGCGGATCTGGGCGTAGGTGATGTGGCCGAGGGTGGGCAGCTTGGTGCCGGGGCCCATGGAGCCGAGGACCCAGCGCTGCTGTCCGGTGGAGGCGGTGTACTCGTCGGCGACCTCGCGGGCGATCCGGGCGCCGGACTCCGACAGCTCGAAGTTGCGTTCGGGGATGTCGTACTCGGCGAGGGCGGCGTAGTTCGCGCCGAAGGTGTTGGTCTCGACGCAGTCGACGCCGACGGAGAAGTAGGCCTCGTGGACCGAACGGACGATGTCCGGCCGGGTGACGTTCAGGACCTCGTTGCAGCCCTCCAGCTGCTGGAAGTCCTCCATCGTCGGGTCCTGCTCCTGGAGCATCGTCCCCATGGCTCCGTCGGCGACGACCACACGGGTCGCGAGCGCCTCTCGGAGGGCATCGGCCCGGGTCTGGGTGTCTGCGGGCGGGTTCGGCAACGAGGCCATGGTTGTGCTCCCTGGGCTGCGACGGCTGTCGGCTTTGCACCCTCTATGTCAAGGGTGCACGCGGTCAGGGTAACCGCGCGGCACCTGCCCCGGTGAGGGCGTCCCACGTGGCGGACTGCATTCTGTGCGCGGGAGTCCACACGGGGGATGTGAGGGTGTGCACGGCTCCGGGAAACGCCCAACCATGCACAAGGTCGGCATCGACCGATAGTGTTCAGCATTGTCGAACTACGTCAGCAGGAGGCTGCGCGATGGCACGGAACATCCAGTCGCTCGAACGAGCCGCTGCGATGCTGCGGCTCCTGGCGGGCGGGGAGCGCCGGCTGGGACTGTCGGACGTGGCGTCGTCCCTGGGCCTGGCCAAGGGGACGGCGCACGGGATCCTGCGCACCCTGCAGGCCGAGGGCTTCGTCGAGCAGGACCCGGCCTCCGGGCGGTACCAGCTGGGCGCGGAGCTGCTGCGCCTGGGCAACAGCTACCTGGACGTGCACGAGCTGCGCGCCCGCGCCCTGGTCTGGACGGACGACCTGGCCCGGGCGAGCGGCGAGAGCGTGTACGTGGGGGTGCTGCACAAGAGCGGGGTGCTGATCATGCACCACGTGTTCCGGCCCGACGACAGCCGTCAGGTGCTGGAGGTGGGGGCGATGCAGCCGCTGCACTCCACGGCCCTGGGCAAGGTCCTGTCGGCCTACGACCCGGTCGCGCACACCCAGGTGGTGGAGGTGGAGCGGGAGGCCTTCACGCCCCGTACGGTCACCGACGCGGCGGGCTTCGAGGAGGTCCTGGCCCTGACGAGGGCCCGCGGCTGGGCCGCGGACGTGGAGGAGACCTGGGAGGGCATCGCGTCGGTGGCGGCGCCGATCCACGACCGGCGCCGGATGCCCGTGGGCGCGGTGGCCGTGGCGGGGGCCGTGGAGCGGGTCTGCGGGGAGGGCGGGGAGCCCCGCGCGTCCCTCGTGGCCTCGGTCCGGGACTGCGCACGGTCGGTTTCCCGCGATCTCGGCGCGGGCCGGTTCTGAGCTTGACCTGATTCATTCGGCCCACCTGGAGGGCGCTTCGCGCGTCCTTTGGGTGGGTTTTGTCATTTTCTGATCGTTCATTGGCCTGATTTGGGCGATCGTACCGTGGGGTAACGATCCGGTTCTTTGACCTGGCCAGCCCTTGACGCGTTCTTCACCTAGGCGGAAAACTGCCGTTCATCGGTCGGCATTGTCGAACACCTACCGGCAATACGCGTTAGGCTATGGCGAGGCCAAGGACCGGTGCAGCACTCACCGAGTGCGTGGACCACCGGAGGGACCCGGTGTCCGCCCACCCCTGGACGTAAGACAAAGGAGTCGCGGGTGTCCAGCTCCGACATCTTCATCGGCGAGACCATCGGTACCGCCCTGCTCACACTGCTCGGTGGTGGCGTCTGCGCCGCCGTCACGCTCAAGAGCTCCAAGGCCCGCAACGCGGGCTGGCTCGCGATCACCTTCGGCTGGGGTTTCGCCGTACTGATCGCCGCCTACGTCTCCGCTCCGCTCTCCGGGGCCCACCTCAACCCCGCGGTCACCTTCGGCATAGCCGTCAAGACCGGCGAGTGGGGCGACGTCCCGGTGTACCTCGCGGGCCAGCTGCTCGGCGCCATGATCGGTGCCGTACTGATGTGGGTCACGTACTACGGCCAGTTCCTCGCGCACCTGTCCGACCCGGAGCACATCCGCGACGCCAAGCTCGGCCCCGAGGACCCGCACCCGCACGACCAGGCCGGCCCCGTGCTCGGCGTCTTCTCCACGGGCCCCGAGATCCGTAACGTCGTGCAGAACCTCGCGACCGAGATCATCGGCACCGCCGTCCTGGTCCTGGCCATCCTGACCCAGGGCCTCCAGGACGACGGCAAGGGACTCGGTGTGATCGGTGTCCTCATCACGTCCTTCGTCGTCGTCGGCATCGGCCTCTCGCTGGGCGGTCCTACCGGCTACGCCATCAACCCGGTCCGCGACCTCGGTCCGCGCATCGTGCACGCCCTGCTCCCGCTGCCCAACAAGGGCGGCTCGGACTGGGGGTACTCCTGGATCCCGGTCGTCGGCCCGCTCGTCGGTGCCGTTCTCGCCGGCGGTCTGTACAACATCGCGTTCGCCTGATCAGCATCTGCAGCGCTCGTAAGATCCGCACCGCACTCCTGATTCCGCCAACTCACCAGACCTGCCAGGAGCAGCCATCATGACCAGCAGCACCGGCCCCTTCATCGCCGCGATCGACCAGGGCACCACCTCCTCCCGCTGCATCGTCTTCGACCGCGACGGCCGCATCGTCGCCGTCGACCAGAAGGAGCACGAGCAGATCTTCCCGAAGCCGGGCTGGGTCGAGCACGACGCCACCGAGATCTGGACCAACGTCCAGGAGGTCGTCGCCGGAGCCATCGCCAAGGCGGAGATCACCGCCGCCGACGTCAAGGCCGTCGGCATCACCAACCAGCGCGAGACCACCCTCCTGTGGGACAAGAACACCGGCGAGCCGGTCCACAACGCGCTGGTCTGGCAGGACACCCGCACCGACGGCCTGTGCAAGGAACTCGGCCGCAACGTCGGCCAGGACCGCTTCCGCCGCGAGACCGGCCTGCCGCTGGCGAGCTACTTCGCCGGCCCGAAGGTCCGCTGGCTGCTCGACAACGTCGAGGGCCTGCGCGAGCGCGCCGAGGCCGGCGACATCCTCTTCGGCACCATGGACTCCTGGGTCATCTGGAACCTCACGGGCGGTGCCCAGGGCGGCGTGCACGTCACCGACGTCACCAACGCCTCGCGCACCATGCTGATGAACCTGCACACCCTGGCCTGGGACGAGAAGATCGCCGAGTCCATGGGCGTCCCGCTCAACGTCCTCCCGGAGATCAAGTCCTCCGCCGAGGTCTACGGTCACGTCAAGGACGGCGTCCTCGCCGGTGTCCCCGTCGCCTCGGCGCTCGGTGACCAGCAGGCCGCCCTCTTCGGCCAGACCTGTTTCGCCGAGGGCGAGGCGAAGTCCACGTACGGCACCGGCACGTTCATGCTGATGAACACCGGCGACAAGATCATCAACTCCTACAGCGGCCTGCTGACCACCGTGGGCTACCAGATCGGCGACCAGAAGCCGGTCTACGCGCTGGAAGGCTCCATCGCCGTCACCGGCTCGCTCGTCCAGTGGATGCGCGACCAGATGGGCCTGATCAAGTCCGCCGCGGAGATCGAGACCCTGGCCTCCTCCGTGGAGGACAACGGCGGCGCCTACTTCGTGCCCGCCTTCTCCGGTCTCTTCGCCCCGTACTGGCGCTCCGACGCCCGCGGTGTGATCGCCGGCCTGACCCGGTACGTCACCAAGGCGCACATCGCCCGTGCCGTCCTGGAGGCCACCGCCTGGCAGACCCGCGAGATCACCGACGCCATGACCAAGGACTCCGGCGTCGAGCTGGCCGCCCTCAAGGTCGACGGCGGCATGACCTCCAACAACCTGCTGATGCAGACGCTCTCGGACTTCCTGGACGCCCCCGTGGTGCGCCCGATGGTCGCCGAGACCACCTGCCTCGGCGCCGCCTACGCCGCCGGCCTGGCCGTCGGCTTCTGGCCCGACACCGACGCCCTGCGCGCCAACTGGCGCCGCGCGGCCGAGTGGACCCCGCGGATGCCCGCCGAGCAGCGGGACCGCGAGTACAAGAGCTGGCTCAAGGCCGTGGAGCGGTCCATGGGCTGGGTCGACGACGAAGACGCCAGCTGACCGCACCAGCTGAGTCAATCGACGAGGAGCTAAGAGAGATATGAGCATCCCGCAGAGCGTGACCGCACTGGGCACGCACCCGACCGCCGGTTCGAACCCGAGCCGCGCCGAAACCCGTGAGCAGCTGGCGAAGGCCACGTACGACCTGCTCGTCATCGGCGGTGGCATCCTGGGCACCTCCGTGGCCTGGCACGCCGCGCAGTCGGGTCTGCGGGTTGCCATGGTGGACGCCGGCGACTTCGCCGGCGCCACCTCCTCGGCCTCGTCCAAGCTCGTCCACGGCGGTCTGCGCTACCTGCAGACCGGCGCGGTCAAGCTGGTCGCCGAGAACCACCACGAGCGCCGGGTGCTGGCCAAGGACGTGGCCCCGCACCTGGTCAACCCGCTCACCTTCTACCTGCCCGTGTACAAGGGCGGGCCGGTCGGCGCGGCGAAGCTGGGCGCGGGCGTCTTCGCGTACTCGGCGCTCTCGGCCTTCGGCGACGGGATCGGCAAGGTCATCTCGCCGGCCCGCGCCGTCGCCGACAACCCCGGCCTCAAGACGGACAACCTGAAGGCCGTCGCGGTCTACTACGACCACCAGATGAACGACTCCCGCGTCGCCGTCATGACGGTCCGCGCGGCCGTCGAGTCGGGCGCGGTCGTCCTCAACCACGCCGAGGTCACCGGTCTGCGCACGACGCGCGGCCGGGTCAGCGGCGCCGAGCTCAAGGACCGCCTCGACGGCACCGAGTTCGGGGTCGACGCACGCGTCGTGCTCAACGCCACCGGCCCGTGGGTGGACCACCTGCGGCGCATGGAAGACAAGCACTCGATGCCGTCGATCCGCCTCTCCAAGGGCGCGCACATCGTCATGAAGCGCAAGTCGCCGTGGAAGGCCGCCATGGCCACCCCGATCGACAAGTACCGCATCACCTTCGCCCTCCCGTGGGAGGACCAGCTCCTCCTCGGTACGACCGACGAGGTCTACGAGGGCGACCCGGCGGACGTGCGCGCCACCGAGTCCGACATCCAGCAGATCCTCGACGAGGCGGCGTTCTCCGTGAACGACGCGGACCTCGACCGCTCCCTGATGACGTACGCCTTCGCGGGCCTGCGCGTGCTGCCCGGCGGCCCGGGCGGTGTCGAGAAGGCCAAGCGCGAGACGGTGGTCTCCGAGGGCTCCGGCGGCATGCTGTCGGTGGCCGGCGGCAAGTGGACGACGTACCGTCACATCGGCCGTGTGGTCATGGACAAGCTGGCCAAGCTCCCGGGCAGCCCGCTGACCGAGGACATGGAGCCGGTGAAGTCGCTCGTACGGCGCGTGCCGCTGCCCGGTGTCGCCAACCCGAACGCGGTCGCGCACCGGCTGCTGGTGGACCGTGAGCCCGGTACGCGGATGGACCCGCTGACGGCCCGCCACCTGGCCTCGCACTACGGCTCGCTGGCCTTCGACATCGCGCGGATCGCGAACGAGGACCCGGCCCTGGCCGAGCGGATCCACCCGGACGGGCCGGAGATCTGGGCGCAGGTCGCGTACGCCCGTGACAACGAGTGGGCCGAGACGGTCGACGACGTGCTGCGCCGGCGCACGACGGTGACGGTCCGCGGCCTGGACGACGCCGCCGTGCGCGCCCGGGTCGAGGAGATGCTGGGCCACAAGGCATAGCTGTCACGCAGGTGGGGAAGAGGGGCGGTTCCGAGGGGAACCGCCCCTCTGTCGTGGGCTGTGGCCGGTGCCTCATCAAGGCTTAGGCTGACCCACGTACGCAAGGGAACTTCGGAAGGAGACCTGGGTGATCGAGCTTGAGGGCGTGCCCGAGCTGATCGACCCGGTCATGGTGGCCGCGTTCGAGGGCTGGAACGACGCGGGTGACGCCGCCTCCGGTGCGGTGGCGCACCTGGACCGGGAGTGGAAGGGCGAGGTCTTCGCGGCTCTGGACGCCGAGGACTATTACGACTTCCAGGTCAACCGGCCGACGGTGTGGCTGGACAACGGGGTCAGGAAGATCACCTGGCCCACGACGCGGCTGTCGGTGGTCCGGATCGGCGGTGCCAAACCGCGTGACCTGGTGCTGGTGCGGGGCATCGAACCGTCCATGCGCTGGCGCTCGTTCTGCAACGAGCTGCTGGGCTTCGCGCACGAGCTCGGCGTGGAGATGGTGGTCATCCTGGGGGCGCTGCTCGGGGACACCCCCCACACGCGGCCCGTGCCCGTCAGCGGGGTGACCTCGGACGCCGACCTGGCGCGGACGATGGACCTGGAGGAGACGAAGTACGAGGGGCCGACCGGGATCGTGGGCGTGCTCCAGGAGGCCTGTACGCACGCGGGCGTCCCGGCGGTGTCCCTGTGGGCGGCGGTGCCGCACTACGTGTCCCAGCCGCCCAATCCGAAGGCCACCCTCGCGCTGCTCAACCGGCTGGAGGACCTGATCGACATCCGGATCCCGCTGGGCGAGCTGCCCGAGGACGCGCGGGCCTGGCAGCTCGGGGTGGACCAGCTGGCCGCCGAGGACAGCGAGGTCGCGGAGTACGTCCAGACGCTGGAGGAGGCGCGGGACACGGCGGACCTGCCGGAGGCCTCCGGCGACGCGATCGCCCGGGAGTTCGAGCGGTACCTGCGCCGGCGTGACCCGTCCGCCGGTCCGGGCCCGGAGGCGGGCCCGGGCGACGGGTCCTACCTGCGGGACACCTCCAGCGGCCTGACGCGTCCGCCCAAGCGCAAGCCGGACCCGTCCGGGGAGGATCCGCAGCCGCCCGCCGCGGCTCCTCCGGAGGAGGACGAGGCACCGCCGGAGGCGTAGCGGCCGGTGTGCGGGTACGCGAACGCCGACGGGGCCGGATCCACCTGAAGGGTGGACCCGGCCCCGCCGGCGTATGGGCTGCGGCCTGCCTAGAGGGCCACGCCGAGCAGGGCGTCCACCGTGCGGGAGACCAGCCCGGGGGCGGACTCGTCCTCGCCGCCCTCGGCGAGCTGCCGCTCGACCCAGCGGTCGACGGCCGCCAGCGCGGCGGGCGCGTCCAGGTCGTTCGCCAGGGCCTCGCGGACCTCCTCGACCAGGGCGTCGGCGGCGAGGCCGTCCGGCCGGGACACGGCCGCCCGCCAGCGCTCCAGGCGGGCCACCGCCTCGGCGAGGACCGCGTCCGTCCACTCCCAGTCGGCCCGGTAGTGGTGCGACAGCAGGGCGAGGCGGATCGCGGCCGGGTCGACCCCGGAGCGGCGCAGCGTCGAGACGAAGACCAGGTTGCCCCTCGACTTCGACATCTTCTCGCCGTGCAGCGCGACCATGCCCGCGTGGACGTACGCCTTGGCCATCGGGAACTCGCCCGTCAGCGCGTGGGCGTGCGAGGCACCCATCTCGTGGTGCGGGAACGCCAGGTCGGAGCCGCCGCCCTGGATGTCGAAGCCCATGCCCAGGTGCTCCAGGGCGATGGCGACGCACTCGATGTGCCAGCCGGGCCGGCCGCGGCCCAGCGAGCCGCCGTCCCAGCTCGGCTCGCCCTCGCGGGCGGCCATCCACAGCATCGGGTCGAGCGGGTTCTTCTTCCCCGGACGGTCCGGGTCGCCGCCGCGCTCCGCGGACAGCAGCCGCATCGCGTGGGCGTCGAGGTTCGAGACCCCGCCGAAGTGCGGGTCGGACTCCACCGAGAAGTAGACGTCGCCTTCGAGCTCGTACGCGGCGCCGGCGTCGCGGAGCCGCTCGACCAGCGGCACGATGCCGGGTATGGCCTCGACCGCTCCGATGTAGTGGCGCGGGGGCAGCATCCGCAGGGCGGTCATGTCCTCGCGGAACAGGGCGGTCTCGCGCTCGGCGAGCTCGGTCCAGTCGTGTCCGTCGCGCAGCGCCCGCTCCAGGAGCGGGTCGTCCACGTCCGTGACGTTCTGGACGTAGTGGACCTGCCGCTTGTTGTCGAGCCACACGCGCTGGACGAGGTCGAACGCGTTGTAGGTCGCCGCGTGACCGATGTGGGTCGCGTCGTAGGGAGTGATCCCGCAGACGTAGATACGGGCGACGGGACCGGGGGCGAGGGTGATCGTCCCCTGGGTCGCGGTGTCGTGGATCTGGAGGTCGCGGCCCTTGCCGGGCAGGGCGGGGACCTCAGAAGCGGGCCAGGCATGCATGCCTCGAGACTAACCGGACGAGTGTTCCGGAAACGAACCGGAGCAGCACTGTTGGCCTGATCGGTGCTCTTGCCATCTGGCCGGTTCTGTGCGTCCCGGGCCGTGCCTGGTCAGACCGGGGGCCAGGGGATCGCAGGCCACTGTCCGGACGGCTCGGGATGGGTCCCGGTGCGCAGCAGAGCGGCCACGCGGGCCCGTACGGCGTCCAGCTCCACGGGGGTGATCAGTTCGGCCAGCCGGGTGGCGAGCGGCTCCCCCTCGGCCAGCTGGGACTCCAGGGAGCCGAGCACCTCGCGCGCCTCCTCGGTGAGGGGCTCCCCCGCCCAGCCCCAGAGCAGGGTGCGCAGCTTGTCGTCCGCGTGGAAGGTCACGCCGTGGTCGATGCCGTAGAGCCGGCCGTCGGGGGCGGGCAGCAGGTGGCCGCCCTTGCGGTCGCCGTTGTTGATCACGGCGTCGAGTACGGCGAGGCGGCGCAGCCGCGGGTCGTCGGCGTGGACGAGGAGGGCGGTGCGGCCCTCTCCGACCTCGGCGAGGGCGACGGCCTTCCAGCCCTCCCCCGCCTCCTCGCCCTCGACGAGTGCGAGGAGTTCCGCCTCGGGGGTCTCCCCGGAGTCGATCCAGTGCTGGACCATGCCCTCGCCGTACGGTCCGTCGCGCAGGACGGTGGCGGGGACGAGGCCCCATCCGGTGGCCTCGGACACCAGGTAGGCGGCGCGCTCGCGGCGGGCGAGGTTCCCGTCGGGGAAGTCCCAGAGCGGGCGCTCTCCCTTGACGGGCTTGTAGACGCAGTCGGCGCTGCGGCCGCCGTGGGCCACCGTGCAGAGCAGGACGGCGTTGGAGGCCTCGGCGATCCGTCCTCGGACGGTGAGCTCGCCCTCGGTGAGCAGCTCCTCGATCGGGGTCACGGCGCTCACGCCTGGCGCCGGTAGCCGTTCTGGCGCGGACACACGTGTCCCTCGGGGTCGAGCGGGAGGCTGCACAGCGGGCACGGCGGGCGCCCCGCGTTGACCACGTCCAGGGCCCGCTTGGCGAAGGCCCGGGCCTGGGCGCCGGAGAGGCGCACGCGCAGCATGGGCGGACCGTTCTCCTCGTCCTGGAGGAGGCGTTCCTCCGCCTCGGCGAGGTCCTCGTCGGTGCCCGCTTCGAGCTCGACGAGCGCCTGGGCCTCGACGATCATCCGCTGTTCCTCGCCGTCCCAGGCGAGCGCCATGGTGCCGACGCGGAACTCCTCCTCGACGGGTACGTCGAGCGGCGCGGTGTCGGCGGCCTCGGTGGAGGCGACCGCGGGGACGGGGGCGTTGCCGCCGGTGCGCCGTACGACCTCGTCCAGCAGCTCGTCCATCCGCTCGGCCAGCGCCGCCACCTGGGTCTTCTCCAGGGAGACGCTGGTGACGCGGGTGCCCGCGGAGGCCTGCAGGAAGAACGTACGGCGCCCAGGCAGACCGACCGTGCCGGCCACGAAGCGGTCCGGCGGGTCGTAAAGGAACACCTGACGGGGCACGTCCAGTCTCCAAGTCTCAGGCGTGGGCGGGACCGCGCACGCGTGTCGGCCCTGCCACCCTACTGCGCCGTTCGATCACGCCGCGCCCGCGCCGCCCCCCACGACGGCGTTCCCGTCGCCTTCGGACTCGCCCTCGGCGGCCGGGGCCGGGCGCGGGATCAGCGGGGCGAGGTCGCCGGTGTCGCCGAGGCGCAGCAGGAACGGCCGGGTGGGGGTGTAGCGGACGGCGGTGACCGAGCAGGGGTCGACGTGGATCCGCTGGAAGAGGTCGAGGTGCATGCCGAGCGCGTCGGCGACGAGGGACTTGATGATGTCGCCGTGCGAGCACATCAGGAACACGGCGTCGCCGCCGTGCTCCTCCTCGATCCGGGTGTTCCACTCCCGTACGGCGTCCACGGCGCGGCTCTGCATGGCGCGCATGGACTCGCCGCCGGGAAAGGCGGCGGCGGACGGGTGCTGCTGGACGATCTTCATCAGCGGTTCTCCGGCGAGTTCGGAGAGCTTGCGGCCCGACCAGTCGCCGTAGTGGCACTCGCCGATCCGCTCGTCGGTGTGCAGGGGCAGGCCGGGCCGGGCGGCGAGCAGCGGGGCCAGGGTCTCCTGGCAGCGCTGGAGGGGGCTGCTGACGGCTGCGGCCAGCGGTACCCCGGCGAGCCGGCCGGGCAGCGCGGCGGCCTGCCCGGCTCCGTGTTCGTCGAGGCCCACTCCCGGAGTCCATCCGGCGAGCAAGCCCGCGGTGTTGGCGGTGGAACGCCCGTGCCGTACGAGGATCAACGTGGCCATGGGTACAGCGTAGGGGTGAGCGCGGTCGGCGGACCGGGCGCGGGCCGGGCAGAATGCCGACCGTGATTGTCGACTGCGCGATGTACCGGAACGGGCGCCGCTCCGAGGCGCCCGCCGACTTCTCGGACGCCCTGGACGAGGCGCGGGCCCGGGGTGACGCCTTCGTCTGGATCGGCATGCACGAGCCGACGGAGCCGGAGTTCGAGCACGTGAGCCGGGAGTTCGGGCTGCACCCGCTGGCGGTGGAGGACGCACTGACGGCGCACCAGCGTCCGAAGCTGGAGGTGTACGACGATTCGCTGTTCGTCGTCCTGAAGCCGGTGCGCTACGACGAGGCCGCGGACACGGTGACGACGGGTGAGCTGATGGTGTTCATCGGCGACTCGTTCGTGGTGACGGTCCGGCACGGCGAAGGGGCCGCGCTGACGGCCGTACGGCACCGGCTGGAGCAGGATCCGGACGTGCTGCGGCACGGTCCGACGGCGGTGCTGTACGCGGTGTCCGACGCGGTGGTGGACCACTACATCGAGGTGGCCGCCGAGCTCCAGGGGGACCTGGAGGAGCTGGAGGCGGAGGTGTTCGCGCCGAACGCCCCGGACTCGAAGAACACGGCGGCCCGGATCTACGCCGCCAAGCGGCAGGTGCTGGAGTTCCGCCGGGCGACGAGTCCGCTGCTCCAGCCGATGGACCGGCTGGCCTTCGGGCAGGTGCCGTTCGTGCACGAGCACGCCCAGCCGTTCTTCCGGGACGTGGCCGACCACCTGACGAAGGCGAACGAGTACGTGGAGGGCCTGGACCGGCTGCTGTCGGACGCGCTGGCCGCGCACCTGGCGCAGATGGGCGTCCGGCAGAACGACGACATGCGCAAGATCTCCGCCTGGGCGGCGATGGCGGCCGTCCCGACGATGGTCGCCGGGATCTACGGGATGAACTTCGACCACATGCCGGAGCTCGGGCACGCCTGGGGCTATCCGGGGGTGGTGGTGGTCATGGCCGGTGCGTGCCTGGGCCTGCACCGGATGTTCAAGCGCCGCGGCTGGCTGTGAGCCGGAGCCGCGGCGGCGGCCGGGTCAGGCGAACCCGGGTGCGGGCACGGGAGCCCCGCCGAGGGCGTCGGCCCGTTCGGGCGGGGTCAGGCGGATCATCCGGTGCCAGCCGCTGAACCGTTCGTACGCGTACATTGCGCGGATGCCGGCGGCGAGGGCGGCGGCCTTGGGCGCGGGCCAGCCCAGGAGCCGTCCCATGTGGTCCATGACGGCGAGGCTGACGTCCCGGTAGACGGAGATCTCGGCGAGGGCGCTCTCGCGCAGGATCCGGTGGATGGTCCGGCCGTGTCCCGCGCGGGCGAGGCGCAGCAGCTCCTCGTGGCAGTAGGCGAGGTGGTTGTCCTCGTCGTTGCTGATCATGCGGACGGCCTTGCCGACCTCGGGGTGGTCGCCGAAGTACCGGACGAGCATGACCATCTGGTCCGCCGCGCGCTGCTCGGTGACCCGGCTGTGCGCGAGGTAGACGACGATGTCCTCCTCGGTCAGCGGCCGGTCGCGGCGCAGCTTGTCGTGGGCGAGACCGATGCCGCGGCGTTCCAGCAGCATCGTGTAGTCGGTCTCGGGCGGTACGGGTACGGGCCGGAGGCCGCGCTTGCGCAGCAGGGCCTGGAAGATCCGGCCGTGCTTGTCCTCGTCGGCGCCGTGCCGGGTGATCTTGGGTGCCAGGTCGCGCATCGCGTCGGGGACGAGGGCGGCGATCCGGGCGTTCTCCCAGCCGCCCTGGGACTCCCCGCTGGCGGCGATGGAGCAGAACAGCTGGAAGGAGTCGTCGTTGTCGACGATCTCCTGGAACAGGCTGCGGGCAGAGAGCATGGAACGAGTCAAAAGCGGATCGACCGGGCGGGCAACCGAGGGGGGCCCGCGACTCGGCCGAATGAACGAAATCCGCTGCCCGCCGTGAGGGCGTAACCCGGGGGCCGGGCGGGGCGTTGTTGGCTGTGTCGGCCGTGGCGGGGAAGACCCCCCGAGCCCCCACCACGGCCGCAGACCTCTCCCCCGCCCCTCGGCGGCGCCGTCCGCGTCAGGCCAGGCCGGCCCGCTCCAGGGCCTCGGTGCCGGCGCGCAGGGCGGCGACCCGCTCGTCCAGGGTGAATCCCGCGGGGGCCAGCGTGAGGGTGGTGACCCCGGCGTCCGCGTAGGCGCGCATGCCGTCCGCGATCCGCTCCACGGAGCCCAGCAGGGTCGTCGAGTCGATCAGCGAGTGCGGGACGGCCGCGGCCGCGCCGGTCTTGTCGCCGCCCAGGTACTTGGTCTGGATCTCGGCGGCTTCCTTCTCGTAGCCCATGCGCTGGGCGAGCTGGTTGTAGAAGTTCTGCTTCGGGCTGCCCATGCCGCCGACGTACAGGGCGGTGTAGGGGCGGAACATGTCGGCCAGGGCGTTGACGTCCTCGCCGAGGGCCAGCGGCACGGTCGGGCAGACGTCGAAGCCGTCCATGGTCAGACCGGCCTTCTCGCGGCCCGCGCGGATGTGGCGCAGGGCCGTCTCCTCCAGGTGCTCGGCGGCCGGGAAGATCAGCAGGGCGCCGTCGGCGATCTCGCCGGTCTGCTCCAGGTTCTTCGGCCCGATGGCGGCGATGTAGAGCGGGATGTGCTCGCGCTCCGGGTGGACGGTCAGCTTGAGGGGCTTGCCCGGGCCGTCGGGGAGCGGGAGGGTCCAGTGGGCGCCGTCGTAGGACAGCCGCTCGCGGGTCATCGCCTTGCGGACGATCTCCACGTACTCGCGGGTCCGGGCGAGGGGCTTGTCGAACTTCACGCCGTACCAGCCCTCGGAGACCTGGGGTCCCGAGACCCCGAGGCCGAGCCGGAAGCGGCCCTTGGTCAGCGAGTCCAGGGTGGCGGCGGTCATGGCCGTCATCGCGGGCTGGCGGGCCGGGATCTGGAAGATGGCCGAGCCGACGTCGATCCGCTCCGTCTGGGCGGCCACCCAGGCCAGCACGGTGGCCGCGTCGGAGCCGTAGGCCTCGGCTGCCCAGCAGACGTCGTAGCCGAGCCGGTCGGCCTCCTGGGCGACGGCGAGGTTGTCGGCGTCCATGCCCGCACCCCAGTAGCCGAGATTGATGCCGAGCCGCATGTGTCGTCCCCTTACGGTGAAGCCGGTTTACCGATCAGTAACGTGGGTCTGCGGGGACTGTAGCGCGCCAAGGTGCCCGGCGTCAGCGCCCCAGTAGTCTCAGCGCTCATGGAGCAGAGGCATCTCGGCCGCACCGGACTGCGCGTCTCCCGGATCGGCCTCGGCACCCTGACCTGGGGCCGCGACACCGGCGAGGAAGCCGCCGCCGAGCAGTTGAAGACGTTCTGGGAGGCGGGGGGCACGCTCGTCGACACGGCCGACGTGTACGGCGGCGGCGAGGCCGAGTACCTCCTCGGGCAGCTGGTCGCCGGGCTCGTGCCGCGCCGTGACCTGGTCATCGCGACCAAGGCGGGCAGCGTCCCCGATCCCGACCGGCGGTTCAACGGCTCGCGCGGGCACCTGCTGACCGCCCTCGACGACTCCCTGGACCGGCTGGGCACCGACTACGTGGACCTCTGGCAGGTGCACGCCTTCGATCCGCTGACCCCGCTGGAGGAGACCCTGCAAACGCTGGACCTCGCGGTCAGCAGCGGGCGGGCGCGGTACGCCGGGGTGTCCAACTTCAGCGGCTGGCAGCTGGCGAAGGCGGCGACCTGGCAGCTGGCCGTCCCGGGCGTGCGGACCCGGCTCGCCTCGACGCAGATGGAGTACTCGCTCCTCCAGCGGGGCGTGGAACGGGAGGTGCTGCCCGCCGCGCTGGACCTGGGCGTGGGCCTGCTGCCCTCCTCCCCGCTGGGGCGCGGGGTGCTCACGGGCAAGTACCGCGACGGCACGCCCGCCGACTCGCGGGGCGCTTCGGAGTCGTTGGCCGCCTTCGTGGACCCGTACCTCGACGAGGCGGCGGGGCGGATCGTGGACGCGGTGGTCACCGCCGCCCAGGGGCTGGGGGTGACGCCGCTGCACGTGGCGCTGGCGTGGGTGCGGGACCGGCCGGGGGTGGTCGCCCCCATCGTCGGCGCGCGGACGTCGGCGCAGCTGGGCGCGGCGCTGTCGGTGGAGGCCCTTAGTCTTCCCGAGGAGATCTGCCGTGCGCTGGACGACGTTTCCGTCCCGGTGCACCGCTACCCCGATCAGAACTGGAGCACGCTGTGAGTACCGACCCCGAGACCACCGCCGCCGCCGCGCCCGCTGCCGCGGAGGAAGGGGCCGGGGTCGCCGGGGCCGCACCCGCGGACCCCGTTGCGCCGGAGCACGCGCCGGAACCCGCCCCGGAGGCGCCGGAGGAGACCGCCCCGGAGGACACCACGCCTGAGGACGCCGCATCTGAGGACACCGCACCGGAGGAGGACGTTCCCGCTGACGCGGAGGCTTCCCCTTCGGGTGACCCGGCCGACGGACCGGACGAGGACGCCGCGGCCGGCGCAGAGGCGGCCGCCGGGGCCGACGCACCGGCCGGGGCGGACGAGGACGCCCCCGCCGGCGGGGACGCTCCGGCCGGGACCGACGGGGACGCCGCCGCGGGCACCCCGGCGGCGCCCGCGCTCACCGAGGCACAGGCCGAGCTGGCCGCGCAGAAGGTCGAGCGCGAGCGGATCGCCCGGCGCAAGGCCGAGCGGGACGCCCCGGTCGACGCGGGCGGGAAGCTGAGCGGGAAGGCCGCCGACCTGCTGGCCGCCGTCCGGGCCGTGGAGAGCGGTGCCGCACCGGCCCCCGTGTACTTCGACGAGGCCCCGGCCGCCCCGCGCAAGGCCGCGCCCGCTCCCCCACAGCCGCCCCGGCCCGCCGTGACCGCCCCGGCGCCCGCCGCCTCCGAGATCGAGGCCGTACGGGCCGTACTGGCCCGCGGCGGCGCCCCCGAGACCCTGGCCGAGCAGGCCGCCCGGGCCCTCGGCGAGGGCGCCGCCGCACAGCTCACCGAGGACCCCTGGCGGCTGCTGGCGGTCGCCGGGGTGCGCCCGGCCCAGGCGGACGGCTTCGCGCAGGCCCTGCTGGGCCCCGCGGCCGGCCCCGCCGACGAGCGGCGCGGGGCCGCCCTGGTGGGCTGGCTGCTGGACCAGGCCGCGCTGAAGGGGCACACCGCCCTGGAGGCTCCGCTGCTGGAGAAGGCCCTGGCGCAGTACGGGGTACCGGATGCGGCCGGAGCCCTCGAACACGCCATCGGAGAGGGCGCGGTGCTGGTGTTCCACGAACCGCTGGACGGGCCCGCGCCGACCGTCGCCGCGGACGCCGCCGACGAAGGCGCCGGGGAGGCGGAGCGGCCCGTACGGGTCCTCGTCGGGCTGGAGGAGTACGCCCTGGCCGAGGAGAGCCTCGCCGACGGCCTGGCCCGGCTGGCCGCCACCTTCGCCGCCCCGGCGGACTGGACGGAGTTCGCCACCGGAACCGGCGCCGAGCTGATCCGGGCCGTCGCCGGCCACGGCCTGGTGACCCACACCGGCGGCGAGGCCGCGCGCGCCGAACCGCTGGCCCTGCTGGCGGCCGCCCGGAAGCTGGGCCTGCGGGCCGTCCTCGTGGCGCACGCGCCGGGCGGGGACCGCGTCACCCCGGCCGGGCTGCTGTCGGGGGCGGAGGGGCCCGGCCGGGACGCCGACGGGCGGTTCGCGCTGGACCTCCTGGTGGTGCTGGACGCGCCGCAGCTGGACGTGGACACGGCCGCCGCGCTGGTGGAGTCCGTACCGGACGGGGCCCGGCTGGTGCTGTCCGGTGACCCCGGAGTGCTCGGCTCGGCCGGTCCCGGGCGGGTGTTCGCCGACGTGCTGGCGGCCCGCGCCTGGCCGCAGGTCGTGTCCCGTACGCCGGACCCGGGGCCGGTGGGCGAGCTGGTGTCGGGCATCGGGATCGGGGAGCTGAACCAGGTCCGCGCGCCGGGCAAGGAGGTCGTCATCGTCCCGGTGCAGGACGCCGGGGAGGCGGTGCACCGCACCGTGCAGCTGGTGGCCGAGTCGGTGCCGCGCGCCTTCGGGATCCCGGCCGACGCCGTACAGGTCATCACCCCGGGGCACGGCGGCTCGGCGGGCACCCGGGCGCTGAACGCGGCCCTCAAGGAGCGGCTGAACCCCGGCCCCGGCCGGTTCGGCGGCTTCGACCCCGGCGACCGGGTGGTCCACGTACCGTCCCCCGGGCGGGCGCTGCCGGGCCGGGTGGTGTCGGCCGACGCGGAGGGGCTGCACCTGGAACTTTCCGGAGCCCGGATCGTCGTACCGCAGGAGCGGGTGGAGTCCCAGGTGCGGCACGGCTGGGCGGTGACGGCGCACCAGGCCGTCGGAGCGCGCTGGCCGGCGGTGGTCGTCGTCCTTCCGGGGGACGCGGCACAGGCACTGTCCCGGGACTGGGTGTACACGGCGTTCGGGCGGGCCGAACGGCACCTGTCCGTCGTCCACGGCGTCGACCAGGCGCTGCCGCACGCGGTGGCGCAGGTCCTGCCGAAGCCGCGCACGACCCGCCTGACGGGCCTCCTGGGGGCCCTGACGGCCGCCCAGGACGCCGACCAGCCGTAGCGGGACCGCGCCCGGGCGCGCCGACGCCCCCGTCCGGTGCCGGGCGGGGGCGTCGGCGTACGGGTCCGGGGTGGGTCAGGCCGGGGTGAGCCCGGGCGCCGCCGCCTCCTCGTCGTCCGCCTCGTCGTCGAACTCCTCGGGCTCCTCGTCGAAGACGGAGCTCACGTCGAAGCGGTGCAGCACGTCCTGCGGATCGGTCTGGCCGAAGGGCGCGTCGAGCCAGTCGCCCGGTTCGGCGACCTCCTCCAGTGCCGCGATCCAGAGGGTGGAGTCGCCCTCCTCCAGCCCGAACTCCTTGTAGCGGGAGGCGATCTCGTCGGGTTCGTACTCCCCGAAGAGGACGCCGAGCGCACCGGCCGTGCCGGCGTCGTCGAGGTCGGCCTCCCGGTCGTGCGCGGCGACGCGTTCCGCCTGGGCGACCAGCCGGGCCGGTTCGACGACGGCGTAGTCGCGGCGGATGAACACGCTGAAGGCGGTCGGTTCCGCCGGCCCGGTGTACGGGACTCCGTCCTCGGGGGTGGGAATCTCGAACGGGGTGACCTCGTCGTAGCGGTCGTAGAGGAGTTCGTCGTATTCCTCGGCGGCGGCGGCGAGTTCGTTGAAGGCGGCGTAGACGGCCGGATCCTCGTCCCCGATCCTGCTCTCGACCGCGGCGAGGTGGCGGTCGAGAGCGGCCTTGACCGCCTCGGCGGCGGCGCGTACCTCGGCAACAGTGGGCAGAGCGGCATCAGACATAGTGCAGACGCTATCCGTAGCAGGCCTCTGCCCGCACAATAGATGCGATGCCGGAATACGAATTCGTCGACGTGTACGTGCCTCGCGGGACCCCCCGCAAGGAGGCGACCCGACTGCTGACCGACCATGCCGAGTACGGCCACTGGGAACTGGACCGCCTGACGCTGCACCGGGACGGCAGCCGCCGCGTGCGGTTGCGCCGCCGGATCATCCGTCAGGTCCGCGCGACCTGGTGACGCGGGCCCCGGGTGCGGGGCCCGCGTCGTGAGCGGCCGTCAGGCGGCGTTGCGGGCGCGCCGGTAGAGCACCGCTCCGGCGAGCAGCAGGCCGCCCGCGAGCGGCACTCCCGCCGTGAGGGCGTCACCCGCGCCGGTGGCGGCGAGCCCTGCCCGCGGGGTCCCCTGGCCGGGGTGTGCGGCGGGGGTGACGGACCCCGCGCCGGGCCCGGTGGAGGCCCCCGGCGCACCGGGGGTGTTCCCGCCGGGCGTCTGACCGCCGGGGTTGCCGGGGGTCTGACTGCCCGGGGTACCCGGAGTCTGACCGCCGGGGTTGTGCCCACCGGGGGTGCCCGGGTTGTGCCCGCCCGGGGTGCCCGGGTTGTGACCACCCGGAGTGCCCGGGTTGTGGCCACCCGGAGTGCCCGGGTTGTGCCCACCCGGAGTGCCCGGGTTGTGGCCACCCGGAGTGCCCGGGTTGTGCCCGCCCGGAGTGCCCGGGTTGTGCCCGCCCGGAGTTCCGGGGTTGTGCCCGCCCGGGGTGCCCGGGTTGCCGGGGTGGTTCGGGTGGTCGTCGCAGGGTTCCTCGTGGCCGCCCCCGGGGGTGGCCCGGGTGCTGCGGTCCGCCCTTGTCGTTGGCGCAGCCGTTCCCGAAGGCCGGGTTCAGCAGGGCGACCACGTTGACCGTGTTGCCGCAGACGTTCACCGGCGCCTCCACCGGCGCCTGCACGTTGTTCCCGGACAGGAGGCCCGGGGAGTTCGCGGCGCGGCCGGACGCTCCGGAGTCCGCCTGCGCGTGACCGCCGGCCAGTGCGAGAACACCCCCCGCGGCCGCCATGGTGATCAGCGTCTTCCTCGTGACCTGAACCGGTCGTCGCATCTGTACTCGTCCCCTGGTGTGTACGTTCCGGCCGTCGCTCGACGGCCTGGCCGTCCAGGCTCCCCCGCCTGGTACGCCGGAAAAATGAGAATCCGGGCCCGAAAGCCCGGAGGCCCCGGAGCGCTGGTACGCGCTCCGGGGCCGGGTCTTCAGACGCGTCAGGCGTTGACGCAGGTGTTGCCGAAGGCCGGGTTCAGCAGGCCGATCACGGAGATCGTGTTGCCGCAGACGTTCACGGGCACGTGGACCGGAACCTGGACGACGTTGCCGGACAGGACACCGGGGGAGCCGATGGCCGCACCCTGGGCACCCGCGTCGGCGACAGCCAGGCCCGCACCCGCGAGAACCAGACCACCGGTGGCAGCCGCAGCGGCGACAACCTTCTTGAGCATTGTTCCTCCTAGTAGGCAAGTGCGGTCCCAGCCGCGGACCGCACCACCTGTAACGAGGAGTTCTCACCGGGGCTACGAGCGTATGAGCGCATTCACTCTTCTCAGTGGAATCCGCACACCTTCCCGATTCCCCGGCGTTAGGAGTTGTCCGCCGGTCACGCGTTGTCGATGAACCGGTCGAGGACGCGCACGCCGAACTTGAGGCCGTCGACCGGCACCCGCTCGTCCACGCCGTGGAACATCCCGGCGAAGTCCAGCTCGGGCGGCAGCTGGAGCGGCGCGAAGCCGAAGCAGCGGATGCCGAGGTCGTCGAAGGACTTCGCGTCCGTTCCGCCGGACAGCATGTACGGCACGGCCCGCGCGATCGGGTCCTCCGCCTTCAGGGCGCCCTGCATGGCGTCGACGAGCTTCCCGTCGAAGTCCGTCTCCAGCGCCTTGTCGGCGTGCACGTCCTCGTACTTCACCCGCGGGCCGAGGATCCGGTCGAGGTCGGCGAAGAACTCGTCCTCGTAGCCCGGCAGGAAACGGCCGTCGACGTGGGCCGTGGCCTGGCCGGGGATGACGTTGACCTTGTAGCCGGCGCCGAGCATCGTCGGTGCGGCCGAGTTCCGCAGGGTCGCGCCGACCATCTTGGCGATGCCGCCGAGCTTGGCGAGGGTCGCGTCCATGTTGTCGGGGTCGAGCGGGGTTCCGAGCGCGTCCGAGAGTTCGTCCAGGAACGACCGTACGGTCTTGGTGACGCGCACCGGCCACTGGTGGCGGCCGAGGCGGCCCACGGCCTCGCAGAGCTCCGTGATGGCGTTGTCGTTGTTGGTCATCGAACCGTGGCCCGCGGTGCCCTCCACCGTGAGCCGCATCCAGTGCATGCCCTTCTGCGCGGTCTCCACGAGGTAGAGCCGAAGGTTCTCGTTCACGGTGAAGGAGAAGCCGCCGACCTCGCCGATCGCCTCGGTGACGCCCTCGAAGAGACCGGGGTGCTTGTCGACGAGGTGGCGGGCCCCGTAGACGCCGCCCGCCTCCTCGTCGGCGAGGAAGGCGAGCACGATGTCCCGCGGGGGCTTGCGGCCGCTGCGCATGCGGTCGCGCACGACGGCCAGCGTCATCGCGTCCATGTCCTTCATGTCGACCGCGCCGCGGCCCCACACGCACCCGTCGGCGATCTCGCCCGAGAAGGGGTCGTAGGTCCAGTCGGCGGCGTTGGCCGGGACCACGTCCGTGTGCCCGTGGATCAGCAGGGCCGGCCGCGAGGGGTCCTCCCCCTCGATCCGGGCCACGGTCGAGGCGCGCCCCTTGTGGGACTCGAAGATCTGCGGTTCCAGACCCACCTCGGCCAGCTGCTCCGCGATCCACTCGGCCGCCTTGCGTTCTCCCGGGCCCGAGTGGTCCCCGTAGTTGCTGGTGTCGATCCGGATGAGGTCCCGGCAGAGGTCGACGACCTCGTCCTGGCCGGAGACGGTCTTGCCCGCGCCCGATTCGCTCACGCTGTTCCTCCCACTGATCAGTACCGGCTACCTCCCCATCCTCGCTCTCCGGGGCGCTGCGCCCAAGGGCGCTCCCCGGTCACCGGGGGGTGTGATCGAGGACCCCGGAATGTTTGGTAATGTTTTCCACGTCGGAACGGCCCGCGAGGGACGCGAGACAGACACCTTGTCCGGGTGGCGGAATGGCAGACGCGCTAGCTTGAGGTGCTAGTGCCCTTTATCGGGCGTGGGGGTTCAAGTCCCCCCTCGGACACAAGAGAGAAGGACCCCGCTCCGGCGGGGTCCTTCTTCGTTTCCGGTGTGCGGGGAACGCCGCGGGAGAACGGCAAGGGCCCCCGGGCCGGGAGCGGATCCCGGCCCGGGGGCCCCTTCGCGTGCGCGGGCCGGTCAGCGGCGGGAGGCCGCGATCTCGGCCACCCGGCCGCGGACCAGGAACCAGCCGCCGACCAGGGCGGCGCCGATGACCGGGACGAACAGGACCGTGGTGCGGCCGACGCCGCCGTCGCACCACATCAGGACGAGGACCGTGAGCAGGAAGACGAGCGTCACGATCTGGGTGTACGGGGCCCAGGGCAGCCGGTAGGAGGGCCGCTCCAGGGTGCCCTGCTTCGCCCGGCGCCAGAAGTGGAGCGAGCAGAGCATGACCATCGCCCAGGTGCCCAGGATGCCGAGCGAGGCGAAGTTCAGGACGATCTCGAAGGCGTCCTCGGGCATCAGGTAGTTCAGGCCGACGCCGGCGATGCCGAAGGCCGCGGTGAAGAGGACCCCGCCGTAGGGGACCTTGCCCTTGTTCATGACGCCGGTGAACTTGGGCGCGGAGCCGGACATGGCCATCGAGCGCAGGATGCGGCCGGTGGAGTACAGGCCGGAGTTCAGCGAGGAGAGCGCGGCGGTCAGGACGACCAGGTTCATGACGCCGGCGGCGCCGGGGACGCCGAGCTTGTCGAAGACGGTGACGAAGGGGCTCTGGTCGCCCGAGTAGGAGGTGTACGGGAGCAGCAGAGCCAGCAGGACGACCGAGCCGACGTAGAAGACGCCCACGCGCCACATGATCGAGTTGATCGCCTTCGGCATGATCTTCTCGGGGTTCTCGGTCTCGCCCGCGGCGACTCCGCAGAGCTCGACGGAGGCGTACGCGAAGACCACGCCCTGGATGACCAGGAGCATGGGGAGGACGCCGGAGGGGAAGATGCCGCCGTTGTCGGTGATGTTGGCGAGGCCCGGGGTGCTGCCGCCGATGTCGTGGCTGGTGGCGACGAGGTAGATGCCGACGAGCAGGAAGATCACCAGGGCGGCGACCTTGACCAGGGAGAACCAGAACTCCATCTCGCCGAAGTACTTCACCGAGATCAGGTTCGCGGTGAGGACGACGGCCAGGGCGATGAAGGCGAGCACCCACTGGGGGACGTCGGTGAACATCGACCAGAAGTGCGCGTAGGTGGCGGCGGCCGTGATGTCCGCCACGGTGGTGGTGGACCAGTTGAGGAAGTAGAGCCAGCCCGCCGTGTAGGCGCCCTTCTCCCCCATGAACTCGCGCGCGTAGCTGACGAAGGCGCCCGAGGAGGGGCGGTAGAGGACCAGCTCGCCGAGGGCCCGGACCACGAAGAAGGCGAAGACGCCGCATACCGCGTACGCAATGGCGAGCGAGGGGCCCGCCCCGGCGAGGCGGCCGCCGGCGCCGAGGAACAGGCCGGTGCCTATCGCCCCGCCGATCGCGATCATGTTGATGTGGCGGGACTTGAGGTCCTTGCTGTAGCCCTCGTCACCGGCGTCGACGTGGCGGGAAGACGCCTCGGCGGGGGCCTCGGTCAAGGTGCGGTCACTCATACGGGACTTCGCCTTCGTGGGTGGGACAGGCAGGGCCGGACCGCCGCGCGGGGGAGCTGGGTGGTGTCCCCCGTGCCGCGATCCGGTGGTTTTGTCGCCCCAGGAGACCATGAGGCTCCGCCCGCCGCCAAAATCGGCTCCCTGCGCACGGAAGCCCCCGGCGACCATGGAAACGGTCTCCGGGGGCTTCGCAGGGGCACGAATGCGAGGACGGGGGCTCAGTCGCCCGCGGTGGACTCCGCGGCCTGGTCGAGGCGGAAGGCCTCGTTGCCCAGGCCGATCCGGGCGTGGGCCTCGGGGCGGCGGGACTTCAGGAGCAGGCCGTGGACGAGGCCGCCGAGCGCGGCGGCGGCGATGATCGCGGGCAGGGCCCAGCTCAGCGCGGAGCCCTCCTCGGCGCCGACCAGGACGGCGAAGTCCTTGACGGTGTAGAGGGCGATCCCGACCAGGGCCAGTCCGGCCAGGCCCGCCGCGACGAGCCGCCACACCTGGGCGCCGGCGGTGCCCCGGCGGACGAAGAAGGCGATCACGGCGAAGGAGGACGCGGCCATCAGGACGGTCACGCCGAGGGCGCCGACGCTGCCCATCCAGGTGAACAGGTGCAGGACGGGGGCGGTGGGGTCGCCCGTCGGGAGGTCGTCGGTGACCGCGAAGGCGATGACGACGAGGGCGGCGATGGCGGTCTGGAGGAGCGAGCCGGTGGCCGGGGCCCCGGTGCCGGGGTTGGTGCGGCCGAAGCGGGCCGGGAGGAGGCCCTCGCGGCCCATGGCGAAGGCGTAGCGGGCGACGACGTTGTGGAAGCTCAGCATCGCCGCGAACATGCCGGTGACGAAGAGCACGTGGAGGACGTCGGTGAAGGTGGCGCCGAGGCGGGTCTCGGTCAGTTCGAAGAGCAGGCCGGGGCCGGCCGTCGCGGCGGCGTTCGTGATCTCGCCGGGTCCGGTGGCGACGGTGAGGGCCCAGGCGCTGAAGGCGAAGAAGAGGGCGACGAAGCCGACGGCGAGGAACATCACGCGGGAGACGACGATGTGCGGCTTGCTGGTCTCCTCCGCGTACACCGGGGACTGCTCGAAGCCGACGAAGGCTGCGATGCAGAAGCACAGGGCGGTGCCGAGGCCCGCCCCGGAGAGGGTGCCGGGGTCGAAGGCGCTGAGCGAGAGGCCCTCGGGGCCGGGCTTGCCGAGGGCGGCGACGTCGAAGACGACGACGAGGGCGCACTCGATGAGGAGCAGGACGCCGAGGACCCTGGCGTTCAGGTCGATCTTCAGCCAGCCGAGGGCGCCGGTGGCGGCGACCGCGAGCAGGGCCGGGATCCACCAGGCGACCTCGGTGTCGAGGTAGGTCGCGAAGAGTCCGGATATCTCGAAGCCGAGGATGCCGTAGACGCCGACCTGCATGGCGCTGTACGCGACGAGGGCGACGAGGGAGGCGGAGGCGCCCGCGGTGGGGCCGAGGCCGCGGGCGATGTAGGCGTAGAAGGCGCCGGCGTTGTGGACGTGCCGGCTCATCTCGGCGTAGCCGACGCCGAACAGGGCGAGGACGACGCCGAGGATCACGAAGAGCAGCGGCTGGCCGACGATGCCCATGACCCCGAAGATCGTGGGCATGACCCCGGCGACGACCATCAGGGGCGCGCTGGCGGCGAGTACGGAGAGCAGCAGTCCGGCGGTGCCGAGCCGGTCGGCGCGCAGGGCGCGGTCCTGGCCCTTGTACGTGCGGATCTCGGCCGGTTCGCTGAGCGTGGTGGATCTGCCCGTCGGCATGGCGGGGCGTCCTTTCGGGGGAGCGGACTTCGGGGGTGTCTGCGGGATGTCTGCGGGAGTGTCTGCGGGGCGGGGTTAGGCGGTGCCGAGCGCGACGCCGCGCGCGGCGAGGAAGGCCTTGTGCGGGTCCCGGTCGGGGTAGGACCAGGGCGCCGGGGTGGCGTGGCTGCCGATGCGGTGGAAGAGGGCGGCGGCCTCGGCGGGGCGGCCCTCGCACAGCTTGGCGTGGGCGAGGAAGTTGAGGTCGACCCGGTTGCGGGGGTGGTCCTCGCGTTCCCACTCCAGCCACCAGTCGAAGGCGGAGCGCAGGACGGTGCGGGCGCGGCGGCCGGACCAGTGCTCGGCGGCGGCCTCGCAGGAGGCGCGGCCCTGGGCCGCGGCGAGGACGCGGTAGCGCTCGGCGTGGGCGATGACGGGCAGGACGGCGAGCGGGGAGTCGGCCGGGGACTCCTCGGCGGCCCAGGCGGCGAAGTCGTAGACCTCGTGGAGGGGGTCCTGGCCGGCGGCGGGGGTGCGTTCGGCGAGCCGGGCGACCATCAGGTGGTGGGCGTGGTGGTGCTCGCGGTGGCGGGCCCGCACCTGGTCGAAGTGGCGGCTGAACTCCTCCTCCGCGCCGAAGGCCCCCGAGAGCATGAGCAGGCCCAGCCAGGGGGTGGGGTCGGCGGGGAGCAGGAGGGCGGCGCGGCGGCAGGCCTCCTCGGCGGCCTCGGGGGTGCCCTTGCGGCGCAGGGCCGTGAAGACGGAGGCGCAGGCCAGGAGGGTGGCGGCGTCGGCGCTGTCGGGTTCGGCGAGCAGCCATTCGCGGGCCCAGGCGGTGGCGGCCGGGGTCTCGGCGAGGACGACGACGCGGTGGCCGCGGCGGTCCCAGTCGTCGCCGGTGCCGGCCAGGAGCGCGCGGGCCCTGGCCCAGCGGCCCTGGGTGAACTGGGAACGTACGTCGACGAGTTCGGTGTCGCACAGGGCCGGGTCGAAGAGCTGTGCGTCCCGCTTGCGGGCGCGGCCGAGGGGCGGCGGAGGCGGGGACATCCGCGGGTTCCCTCCAGAGCGCGGGCGCGGGTGGACGACGTACGCGGGAGCGCGTACGGGGGGCGAACGGTGCGGTGGTTCGGGTGGATCATGCCGGTGAGGACTCGGATGATCACACACAGCTAAGCGGTACGCACAGCTCCACGTCAAGGTCCAGTCCACTGGGTGGCGGGTTTCAACTGGTGTTCCGGATGGCCGAGTTGGGTGCCCCGAAATGGCTCGGTACGGCCGGGGGCGCCTGGTTAGGGTGGGCGCATGACGACCCTTGACGATCTTCCGCCCTATCTCCTCGGTTTCCCCGGGCCCCTGCGCGACCGGCTGGTCGGTGCGGTGCTGAGCGGCGCGAAGACCAGTACCACCGGCCTCCTCGCGGAGTACGAAGCCGAGGAGGAGCCGCTGCCGGTACCGGGGGCGCGGGCGGTCCTGGTGGACTCGGCGGAGGCCCCGGTGGCCGTGGTCGAGGTGACGGGCGTGGAGGTGCTGCGGCTCGCGGACGTCACGCTGCGGCACGCGCTCGACGAGGGCGAGGGCTTCGCGTCGGTGGCCGAATGGCGCACGGCACACGAGGGGTTCTGGCACTCCGGACCGGTACGCGCGGCGATCGGCGACCCGGGGTTCACGGTCGACGACGACACCCTGGTCGTCGCGGAGCGGTTCCGGGTCACCGAGCGGCTGGCCTGACGCACCCGGCGGCGGGGCCGGGGCGCGAGGGTCGGGCCGGGGCTCGGGGGCCGGGGTCGGGGCCGGGGCGGGCGCCGGGTCAGCCCACCGCCTCGGCCGCCGCGCGGCCCGCGGCGCGGCCCGAGAAGATGCAGCCGCCGAGGAAGGTGCCCTCCAGGGCGCGGTAGCCGTGGACTCCCCCGCCGCCGAAGCCGGCCGCCTCGCCGGCCGCGTACACCCCGGGGAGCGGGTCGCCGGCGGGGGTCAGGACGCGCGAGGAGAGGTCGGTCTCCAGGCCGCCCAGGGACTTGCGGGTCAGGATCGAGAGCCGGACCGCGATCAGCGGGCCCGCCTTGGGGTCGAGGATCCGGTGCGGGGCGGCGGTGCGGATCAGCTTGTCGCCGAGGTACTTGCGCGCGCCGTGGACGGCCATCACCTGGAGGTCCTTGGTGAAGGGGTTGGCGATCTCGCGGTCGCGGGCCACGATCTCGCGGCGGACGGTGGCCTCGTCGAGGAGGTTCTCCTTGGTGACGGCGTTCATTCCGCGCACCAGGGCGGACAGGTCCCGCTCGACGACGAAGTCCGCGCCGTTGTCCATGAAGGCCTTGACCGGGCCGGGGACGGCCTGGCGGGCGCGGTCGATGACGCCGCGGACCGACTTCCCGGTGAGGTCCGGGTTCTGTTCGGAGCCCGAGAGGCCGAACTCCTTGCCGATGACGCGCTGGTTGAGGACGAACCAGGTGTGGTCGTGGCCGGTCTTCATGATGTGGTCGAGGGTGCCGAGGGTGTCGAAGCCCGGGAAGAGCGGTACGGGCAGCCGCTTGCCGGTGGCGTCCAGCCAGAGCGAGGACGGGCCGGGCAGGATGCGGATGCCGTGGCGGGCCCAGATCGGGTTCCAGTTCTCGATGCCCTCGGTGTAGTGCCACATGCGGTCCTTGTTGATGTGGCTCGCTCCGGCGTCCTCGGTGATACCGAGCATCAGCCCGTCCACGTGGGCGGGGACACCGGAGAGCATCCGCTCCGGCGGGGTGCCGAGGCGGGCGGGCCACTGCGCGCGGACCAGGTCGTGGTTGCCGCCGATGCCGCCGCTGGTCACGATCACGGCCTGGGCCCGCAGGGTGAAGGAGCCGGCGCTCTCGCGGCTGCTCGCGGTGCCCCGTACGGCGTCCGAGGGGGCGAGGACCTCGCCGGTGACGGTGTCCACGGCGCCGGCGGTGGTGGCCAGACCGGTGACGCGGTGACGGAAGCGCAGTTGGACGAGACCGCGGGCGACCCCGGCGCGGACGCGGCGTTCGAAGGGCTCCACCAGGCCGGGGCCGGTGCCCCAGGTGATGTGGAAGCGGGGGACGGAGTTGCCGTGGCCGTTGGCGTCGTAGCCGCCGCGCTCCGCCCAGCCGACGACGGGGAAGAAGCGGACGCCCCGGGCGTGCAGCCAGGGCCGCTTCTCCCCGGCCGCGAAGTCGACGTAGGCCTCGGCCCAGCGGCGCGGCCAGGCGTCTTCCTCCCGGTCGAAGCCGGCCGTGCCGAGCCAGTCCTGGAGCGCGAGGTCGCGGGTGTCCTTGATGCGCATGCGGCGCTGCTCGGGCGAGTCCACGAAGAACAGGCCGCCGAAGGACCAGTGGGCCTGGCCGCCGATCGACTGCTCCGGTTCCTGGTCGAGGAGGATGACCTTGCGGCCCGCGTCGACGAGCTCGGCGGTGGCCACGAGGCCGGCGAGCCCTGCTCCGATCACGATCACGTCAGCGTCGTACGTCATGCGTTGCCCGTCCTCCGGTGTCGGTGGTGGGGCAGATCCTTTGCTACGGAGCGGTAACCAGTCAACAGCGGTGCGGGGACGGACCGTGTGGGACGGACCGTGTTGGATGGACCGCATGAGCGCCGCTGATGAAGTGCATGACGTCGTGGACCGGGACGACCGGGTCGTCGGGCGGGCCCCGCGGGGCGAGGTGTACGCCCGGGGGCTGATCCACCGGTGCGTGTTCGTACAGGCGACGGACGCGCGGGGGCGGATCTTCGTGCACCGCCGGACCGCGTCGAAGCTGGTCTTCCCCTCGTACTACGACATGTTCGTGGGCGGGGTGCTGGGCGCCGGGGAGGACTACGCCGGGGCCGCGCTGCGCGAGGCCGAGGAGGAGCTGGGGGTGCGGGGGCTGGAGCAGCCGGTCCCGCTGTTCAAGTTCCTGTACGAGGGTCCGGGCGGGACCTGGTGGTCCTCGGTGTTCGAGGTGCGGTGCGAGCTGCCGGTGTCCCCGCAGGTCTCGGAGGTGGACTGGCACACGTGGCTGACGCCCGGGGAGCTGGAGCGGCGGGTCGCGGACGGGGAGTGGCCCTGGGTGCCGGACGGGCTGGCGGCGTACGGGCGGCTGCGGGAGTTCCGGGAGGCGCGCCAGTAGATTGGCCGGGTGATCGACTTCGTCAAAGACGTGCGCCTCTGGTTCGCACCCGCGCGGCTGAGGGACGAGGGCGAGACCCCCGACTACCGCTTCTCGCTGGCCAACGAGCGGACCTTCCTCGCCTGGATCCGTACCGCCCTGGCCCTGGTGGGCGGCGGGTTCGCGGTGGACCAGTTCCTGCCGGACCTGCGGTGGGGGGTGCGGGTCGGGATGGCCTTCGCGCTGCTGGCGGTGGGCGCGGCGTGCGCCCTGCGGGCGGTGAACCACTGGGTGCGGTGCGAGCGGGCGATGCGGCGCGGCGAGGACCTGCCGCTGTCGCGGTTCCCGGTGGTGCTGAGCCTGTGCGTGGGGCTGGTCGCGGTGGTGATGGTGGTGGTCGTCCTGCTGGGCTGGACGACGGAGCGGTGAGCGCTTCCGGCGAGGTCCGCGACGCGGGGCTGCAGCCCGAGCGGACGCGGCTCGCGTGGCGGCGTACGACGCTGGCCTGCTCGGTCGTGGCGGTGCTGGCGGTGCGGCAGGCGCTGCGCGGGTCGGGCAGCCCGTCCGAGGTGGCCGGGGCGGCGGTGACCGCCCTGATCTGGCTCGCCTTCCTCGGACTGGCGCACCGGCGGATGCGGGAACTGGCGGCGGCCCGGCCCCCCGGGTTCGCGCCGCGGGCGGCCCTGGGGGTGGTGGCGTGCACGGTGGCGCTGGCGGTCTTCGCGGTCGCGGTGATCCTGTGAACGCCGCCGGCGGCCATCGGGTCGCGGCGACACGGCAGCGGACACAACGGGTGTCCAGGGACTTTCCTGGGTGAATCCCACTAGCCTCTGCGCCATGACGACGCTGCACCACGAACACCCGACGCACGAGCACACCCACGGCCAGGACTGCGGGCACCGGGCCGTCGAGCACGGCGACCACGTCGACTACGCGCACGACGGCCACCTGCACCGGGAGCACTCCGGGCACTGGGACGAGTGCGAGACCCCGGAGCACCGGACGCACGAGGCGCACCCGCACGCGCACGGATCGGGCTGCGGGCACGACGCGGTCCCCCACGGCGACCACCTGGACTACCTGCACGACGGGCACCGGCACGCCGAGCACGAGGGCCACTACGACGACCACTGAACCGCCCCCGACCGGAACCCGCCCTCCCCGGGCGCGACGGCGGCTGACAGGATGCCGACGGACCGTCACACCACCCGGGGAGCGTCCGGATGTCCGTCGAAGAGCCCTACCTCGTCGAGCCCGCGCCCGGCGTGTACGCGTACGTCCAGCCGGACGGCGGCTGGTGCCTGAACAACGCCGGCTTCGTGAGCGACGGCGGACAGACGCTGCTCGTCGACACCGCCGCCACCGAGCGGCGGGCGCTGGCCCTGCGCGGGGCGGTCGTCGCGGCCGGGGTGCCGCTGCCCCGGACGGTGGTGAACACCCACCACCACGGCGACCACACCTACGGCAACGGCGTCTTCACCCCGGAGGCGCTGGTCATCGGGCACGAGCGGGCGCGGGCGGAGCAGCTCGCCGCCGGGCACCAGCTGGAGATGATCTGGCCGGCGACCGATTTCGGGGCGATAGAGATCAGCCCGCCTGGGCTGACGTACAGCGACCGCCTGAGCCTGTACGTCGGCGGTACGGAGGTGCGGGTCGTCCACCCGGGTCCGGCGCACACCACCGGGGACTCGGTGGTGTGGCTGCCCCGGCAGAAGGTCGTGTTCACGGGCGACCTGGTCTTCGCCGGGGGGACGCCGTTCCTGGCGATGGGCTCGCTGTCGGGGTCGCTGCGGGCGCTGGAGCTGTTGCGGGAGCTGGGCGCGGAGACCGTCGTCCCGGGGCACGGGCCGCTGACCGACCCGTCGGCGTACGAGTCCACCGCGCGGTACCTGCGGTACGTGGCCGAACTCGCCCGGGAGGGGCGGGCGGAGGGGCTGACCCCGCTGGAGGCGGCGCGCCGGGCCGACCTGGGCGAGTTCGCCGCCTGGCGGGAGAGCGAGCGGCTCGTGGCGAACCTGCACCGGGCGTACGCGGAGCTGGCCGGGGAACCGGAGGGCGCGCCGCTGGACATCCTGGCCGTGCTGAGGGACATGACGGTGATGAACGGCGGGACGCCGATCCTGTGCCACGCGTGAGGTGAGCCCCGCTTGAGGTGAACCGGGGCTGGGGTGACCCGGGGGCATTCCTCCGGCCCGGGCTCTGGACGGCATACCGACTGGTCGGCATGATGGCTCCGGGCGCCCGGCGCGCCCAGCCCGTCACCGTCCACTCCGTACGGAGGTGCCCAGCATGACCCCAGCCCCGGACGATCCGCGAGGCCTCGACCTGGAACGGCTGCGCGGCCGGCTCGACGCCGCGCTGCCCGGGCTCGTGAGCGGACCGCTGAGCGGCCGGCTGATCGAGGGGGGCCGGTCGAACCTGACGTACGCGGTCACCGACGGCGCCGGTCACTGGGTGGTGCGCCGCCCGCCGCTCGGCCACGTCCTGGCCACCGCCCACGACATGCGGCGCGAGCACCGGGTGATCGCGGCCCTCCACGGGACGGCCGTGCCCGTCCCCGAGGCACTGCTGCTGTGCGAGGACGAGTCCGTACTGGGGGCGCCGTTCTACGTCATGGAGTACGTGGAGGGCGTCCCGTACCGGACGGCCGGCCAGCTGGCCGGGATCGGGCCCGAGCGCACCCGGCGGGCGGTCCTCGGCCTGGTGGACACCCTGGTCGACCTGCACGCGGTCGACCCCGAGGCGGTGGGCCTGGGCGACTTCGGCCGGCCCGAGGGCTTCCTGGAACGGCAGCTGCGCCGCTGGGGCAAGCAGCTCGCGGCCTCCCGGGGCCGCGAGCTCGCCGGGATCGGGGAGCTCCACGAGGCCCTGGGCCGGACCCTGCCCCCCTCCCCCGCGCCGACCGTGGTGCACGGGGACTTCCGGCTGGACAACGTGCTGATCGGCGGACCGGACGACACGATCCGGGCGGTCCTGGACTGGGAGATGTCCACGCTGGGCGACCCGCTGACCGATCTCGGGCTGCTGGTGATGTACAGCTCGGACCTGGGCCTGACCGACTCTCCCGTCAGCACCACGAGCCGGGCCCCGGGCCATCCGGCGCCCGCCGAGCTGATCGAGCGCTACGCCCTGCGCTCCGGGCGGGACACCTGCGCCATCGCCTGGTACACGGCCTTCGCCTGGTTCAAGCTCGCGGTGATCCTCGAAGGCATCCACTACCGCTACACGCTCGGGCAGACCGTCGGCGCGGGCTTCGACCGGATCGGCGAGCTGGTCCCGGTCTTCATCGAGCACGGTCTGACCACTCTCAAGGAACTTCAGGAAGGCTGAGGCACTCACCGTGGACTTCGCATTCGACACCCGGACCGAGGAACTCCGCGAGCGGCTGCTCGCGTTCATGGAGGAGTACGTCTACCCGGCGGAACCCGTCGCCGCCGAGCAGCGCGCACGGCTGGCCTCGCCCTGGGACACCCCGGCCGTCTTCGGCGAACTGAAGGCCGAGGCGCGCCGGCAGGGCCTGTGGAACCTCTTCCTGCCGGACGCCGAGTACGGGGCGGGGCTGACCAACCTCCAGTACGCCCCGCTCGCCGAGATCACCGGGCGCAGTCCGCACCTCGCGCCGATGGCGACCAACTGCGCGGCCCCGGACACCGGGAACATGGAGCTGCTCGCGCAGTTCGGGGACGAGGCGCAGAAGAAGCAGTGGCTGGAGCCGCTGCTGACGGGCGAGATCCGTTCCGCGTTCGCGATGACCGAGCCCGAGGTGGCCTCCTCGGACGCGACCAACGTCGAGACGCGGATCGAACGGGTGGGTGACGAGTACGTGGTCACCGGACGCAAGTGGTACATCTCCGGGGCGATGAACCCGGACTGCAAGGTCTTCATCGTCATGGGCAAGACCGACCCCGACGGCGCCGATCCGCGCCGCCAGCAGTCCATGGTCCTGGTCCCGCGCGACACCCCGGGGGTCGAGGTCCGCCGGGCGATGAAGGTGTACGGGTACGAGGACCACGACCACGGCGGGCACGCCGAGGTGGTCTTCGACGGGGCCCGGGTCCCGGCGGGGAACCTGGTCGGCGAGGAGGGCGGCGGCTTCGCCATCGCCCAGGCCCGGCTCGGCCCGGGGCGGATCCACCACTGCATGCGGCTGATCGGCATGGCGGAGCGGGCCGTCGAGCTGATGTGCCGGCGCGCGGTGGAACGTACGGCCTTCGGCAAGCCCCTCGCCGCCCAGGGGGTGGTGCAGGGCTGGATCGCGGACGCCCGGGTCACCGTCGAGCAGTTGCGGCTGCTGGTGCTGAAGACGGCCTGGCTGATGGACACGGCCGGCAACCGGGGGGCGCACACGGAGATCCAGGCCATCAAGATCGCGACCCCGCGCGCGGTCGTGGGGATCCTGGACCGCGCGGTGCAGCTGCACGGCGCGGGCGGGGTGAGCCAGGACTTCCCGCTGGCCGAACTGTGGGCCGCGGCAAGGACGTTGCAGCTGGCCGACGGACCGGACGAGGTGCACCAGCGGTCGCTGGCGCGCCGGGAGCTGAAGGGGTACGCGGCCGGGCGTAGCTGAACGTGCGGTATTCGTGCGGGAGTTCGGGTGAAGATGTGTGCATGGTGAAGGTGATGCGGGGGGCCTTTTAAGAAACCTTGTTGAATATCCCCTGAGGGCAGGGGCGATCTTGATTTGCGCCTGTCAATCGGAACAGGGTTCTCCAGAAGGTTCGACGCCCCACACGTCACCCACGAGGAGAACCCTCCACATGGCAACTCACAAGCGTTCGCGCGGTTTCCGGTACGCGGCACTCGCCACGGGAGCCGCCACCGCGGCCGCCGTGACCCTGCTCGCCACCCCCTTCGCGGGGGCGGCGGCACCGGCCGAGGGCACGGTCTACGGACTGGGCGCACCCGGTGCGATCAGCGGAAGCTACGTCGTCATCCTCGACGAATCAGCGGACAAGGCGAAGCTCGCCGGCAAGTACGGAGGCGAACTGCAACGCACCTACGGTTCGCAGGTCAACGGATTCTCGGCCTCCGGGCTGAGCGAGACCGAGGCCAAGCGGCTCGCGGCGGACCCGGCCGTCGGCAAGGTCGTGCAGAACAAGAAGTTCACCATCAAGGCCAGCCAGCCCAACCCGCCGTCATGGGGGCTGGACCGCATCGACCAGACCGCACAGGAGGGGGACAAGAAGTACGACTTCCCCGACAAGGCCGGTGAAGGCGTGACGGCGTACGTCATCGACACAGGCATACGGGTGACCCACAAGGACTTCGGCGGCCGCGCCACCCACGGCTTCGACGCCGTGGACAACGACGACAGCGCCGACGACGGCAACGGCCACGGCACGCACGTGGCCGGGACCGTCGCGGGGACCGCGCACGGCGTCGCCAAGAAGGCGAAGCTGGTCGCGGTGCGGGTGCTGGACGACAACGGCTCGGGCACCACCGAGCAGGTCGTCGCCGGCATCGACTGGGTCACCCAGAACCACTCCGGGCCGTCCGTCGCCAACATGAGCCTGGGCGGGGGCGCCGACGAGGCGCTCGACGAGGCGGTGCGCCGGGCGGTCGCCGCGGGCGTCGCCTTCTCCGTGGCGGCGGGCAACGAGTCGAGCGACGCCGGGCAGGGTTCGCCCTCCCGGGTCACGGAGGCGATGACCGTGGCGTCGAGCACCATCGACGACGCGCAGTCCTCCTTCTCCAACTTCGGCTCCGTGGTGGACCTCTACGCGCCGGGCTCGGACATCACCTCGGCCTGGAACGACAGCGACACCGGCACCAAGACCATCTCCGGCACCTCGATGGCCGCCCCGCACGTGGCGGGTGCCGCCGCCCTCTACCTCTCCGGGCACCCGTCCTCGACCCCGGCGCAGACCTCCGCGGCGCTGACCGCGGCGGCGACCGCGGGCGCGGTGACCAACCCGTCGACGGGCACGGCGAACAAGCTGCTGAAGGTGGCCCCGTAACGGGTGACCCGACGTACCGGACCGGCCCGTCCACCGGCCGCCCCCGCCAGGGGCGTGCCGGGGGGCGGGCCGGTCCGTCGTGCGGGGTCGGTGTGCGGAGGCGGTGTGCGCGGTCGGCGTGCGGGGTCGGTGTGCGGGGTCGCAGCGGCCGGTCGGCCCGCCGGGGACGGGACCTTCGCCCCGCGGCGTCCCGCCCGATGCGGTCGGAGGGGTCCCGCGAGGTGGGCTATATTCGGTGCATCCCCCCACCGAAGGTGCATATCGCCATGCCCAGCTCCACCCTGACCCCGGCCGCCCCCGCCCCGGCCGGTGCCGCCGCCCCGCAGGTCACCGCCCCGCAGGCGCAGGCACCCCGGCTCGCCAACCCCGGGCCGCTGGGCCTGGCCGCCTTCGCGCTGACCACCTTCGTGCTCAGCCTCTTCAACTCCGGCCTGATCGCTGACACGGCGCTGAGCGCCGTCGTACTGCCGCTCGCCCTCTTCTACGGGGGTCTCGCGCAGTTCGTCGCCGGCGCGATGGAGTTCCGCCGCGGCAACACCTTCGCCACCACGGCCTTCGTCTCGTACGGCGCCTTCTGGATGTCCTTCGCGGGCTACGTGAAGTTCGTCGTCCCGGCCCTGCCGGCCGGGCAGGCGCACGTCGCGACCGGCTGGTTCCTCGTCGCCTGGTTCGTCTTCACCGCGTACATGGCCGTCGCCGCCCTGAAGCTGGACCTGGCGCACCGGCTGCTGTTCGGCGTACTGGCGCTGACCTTCCTCTTCCTGGCGCTCGGCGACCTCACCCAGGTCACCGCCCTCGGCCGCGCCGGCGGCTTCCTCGGCCTGCTGTGCGCGGGCATCGCCTGGTACGTCTCCTTCGCCGTGGTGGCCGAGGAGACCTGGGGCCGCAAGGTCCTCCCGCTGGGCTGATCCCCCCTGCGCCCGGTCAGGCGGAGCCCGCGGGGAGGTGTCCCGCGGCCGCGTCGATGACCTCGTCCAGCACCTCGCGGGAGCGCAGCAGATCGCCGATCATCCGGTCGATGCGCTCCCGCTCGGCGGTCAGTTCGGCCACCAGCTGCGGGGTGGCGCGCACCGACGGGCCGCCGTCCTCGTCCCGCATGCACGGCAGGATCCGGGCGATCCTGGCGCTGTGCAGGCCGGCCGCGTAGAGCTCCTGGATCCGGATGACCCGGTCGACGGCCCGCTCGGGGTAGTCCCGGTGGCCGCCGGGCGTCCGGTCGGACACGAGCAGGCCCTGCTGTTCGTAGTAGCGCAGCGAACGCGGGCCGACCCCGGTGCGCGCCGCCAGTTCGCCGATCCGCATGCCGCGCTCCCGGGCTTGAATCTGACATCAGTGTCAAGTTCTACGGTACCGGCATGATGACGCACACCGAGCAGGTTCCCGCCGCATCCCGCCTCTTCGCATCCGCCCGCCTCGGCGGCCTGGAGCTGCCCAGCCGCCTGGTGATGGCGCCGCTGACGCGCAACCGCGCGGACGCCGACGGCGTCCCGGGCGACCTCATGGCCGCCCATTACGCGCAGCGTGCCTCGGCCGCCCTGATCATCGCCGAGGGCACCACGCCGAACGCCGTCGGCCAGACCTACCCGCACATCCCCGGCATCCACTCCCCCGCGCAGGTCGCCGGCTGGCGCCGGGTCACCGACGCCGTGCGCGCCGCGGGCGGGCGGATGTTCCTCCAGCTCCAGCACGGCGGGAGGGTCGGCCACCCCGACACCAGCGGGCACGTCCCGCTCGCCCCGTCCGCGGTCCGCTTCCCGGAGCCGCTGCACACCCCGGGCGGGCTCCAGGACGCCCCCGTACCGCGCGAGATGACGGAGTCCGACATCCGGTCCACCATCGCCGACTTCGCGACCGCGGCCCGGAACGCCATCGCGGCGGGCTTCGAAGGCGTCGAGGTGCACTCCGCCAACGGCCACCTGCTCCACCAGTTCCTCGCGGGGAACACCAACCGGCGCACCGACGGCTGGGGCGGCTCCGTCCAGGGGCGCGTGCGCTTCACCGTCGAGGTCGTCCGGGCCGTCGTCGAGGCGATCGGCGCCGAGCGGGTGGGCGTACGGATCTCCCCCGGGGCGAGCGTCAACGGCATCGAGGAAGGGGACACCGAGGAGATCTACCCGGCGCTGGTCGAGGCCCTGGCCGGGGTCGGCCCGGTGTACCTGCACCAGGTGCACGCCGATCCGGACCGGCCCCTCTTCGGGCGGATCCGCGCCGCCTGGCCGGGCACGCTGATCGCCAACCCCGTGCTCTCCCGCGAGGAGGCCGCGTCCGACGGCGGGAAGCTGCGGGGCGAACGGCTGCTCGCCGCCGGCGCCGACCTGATCGCGCTGGGCCGGGGCTTCCTCGCCAACCCCGACTTCGTGGAGCGGCTGCGCACCGGCGCCCCGCTCAACGAGCTCCGCCCGGAGTTCCTGATGTACGTACAGGGGGCGGAGGGGTACTCCGACTACCCGGCGCTGGCTCGGGTGTGAGCGGGGCCGCTCAGGGGCGCAGGGAGCGCAGCAGCAGGTCGGCGAGGTGGTCGGCGACCTGGTGCGGGGTGAGCGGCCCGTCCGTGCGGTACCAGGTCGACAGGTGGTGGACGGACCCGAAGTAGAAGTCGACCACCAGGTCGGCGGGCGTGGCCGTGGCGAACACCCCGGTGCGCTGGCCCTCCTCGACCAGGGCCCGGAAGCGCTCGTGGTAGCGCCTGCGCTCGGCCCGTACCTGCTTGTACTTCTCGGGGCTGAGCTGGTGCATCGACCGGAAGAAGATCATCGCGTCGTCGAGGTTCTCGATGGTGGTGACCACGACGTCGGCGGCCGCAGCCCGCAGCCGCTCCTCGACGGGGGCGTCGGATCCGGCCACCGCGTCGAGCCGCTGCTGCTGGAGGCGCAGCATCCGCGCGTACACCTCGTGGAGCAGGTCGTCCTTCGACCCGAAGTAGTGGTAGAGCGCGCCCTTGGTGACGCCGGCGGCCTCGACGATCTCCTGGACGGAGGTGCGGTCGTAGCCCCGTTCGGCGAACAGCCTGGTGGCCACGGCCAGCAGCCGCTGCGGCACCGGGGTCTCCCGGTTGCCCTCCGCTGGCTCCGTGGTGGTCCTGGCGGCCATGGCGCTCGCCTTCCTTTCCTGATCCCTCACCTGCTGCGTCGTACGACCATCCGACTGTTTTCAGCCTCGCTCGCGCAGTTCCCGTCGCAGGATCTTGCCACTGGTCGTACGGGGAAGAACAGGCAGGATCTCGACCTGGCGCGGGTACTTGTACGCGGCGATGCGCCCGGCGCAGTACGCGGACAGTTCCGCGGGCTCGGCGCGGGCTCCGGGGCGCAGGCTCACGTAGGCCTTCACGCTCTCGCCCCGGTACGGGTCGGGGACGCCGACGACGGCCGCCTCGCGCACGGCGGGGTGGGTGTAGAGGACGTCCTCCACCTCGCGCGGCCACACCTTGAAACCGGAGGCGTTGATCATGTCCTTCTTGCGGTCGACGACGTAGAGCCAGCCGTCGGGGTCCATGAAGCCGACGTCGCCGGTGCGCAGTTCGCCGTCCGGGAAGGCCTTCGCGGTGTCCTCGGGCAGCCCCCAGTAGCCGGGCACGACCTGGGGGCCGCGGACGGCTATCTCGCCGGTCTCCCCGAAGGGGACCTCGGCGCCGTGCTCGTCGAGGATCCGGACGAGGGTCTGCGCGCCGGGGACGCCGACCGAGAGGGTGCCGGAGGCCGGGTCGACGGGGGCTTCGAGGTGTGCGGGGACCGAGGCGCAGGGGGCGGTGCACTCGGTGAGTCCGTAGCCGTTGCGCAGGTAGAAGCCGAAGTCGGCGCGCAGCCGCTCGACGAGGGCGGGCGGCAGCGGGGCGCCGCCGGAGGAGAGCACCTGGAAGGAGGCGAAGTGGTCCCGGGTGACGGCGGGGTGGGCGGCGAGCGCGATGAAGGCGGTGGCCGGTCCGATGGCGTAGGCGGGGCGGTGTTCGAGGAAGGCGTCCAGGACGGTCCCGGCGTCGAAGCGGTGGGCGAGGACGAGGGTGCCCGCGTTGGTGAGGCAGGCGGCGAGCTCGCAGACCATGCCGGTGATGTGGAAGAGCGGGGCGAGGGCGAAGTAGCCGGCGCCTTCGGGGAGGGGGTGTCCGGTGACCTGGCGGGTGGCGTTGTAGGTGAGCGCGCCGTGCGGGTTCACGGCGCCCTTGGGGGTGCCGGAGGTGCCGGAGGTGTAGCTGATGAGGGCGGTGTCCGTCGCGGCCGGGCCGGGGCCGGGCGGCGCGGGGTGGCCGTGGCGGGCCTCGGTGGCGAGGTCGGCGGGGACGGGTCCGGCGCCAGCGGGGGCGGGGGCGGGCTGCGGGGGCTGCGGGGGCAGGACGCGGGGGTCGTTCCGGGTCTGGAAGTCCCGGTCGCGGGCGGTCAGGGCGGCCCGTACGCCGGTCCCCCGCACGGTCTCGCGCAGGTACTCCGCCCAGGCCCGCTCCTCGCAGACCAGCGCGACGGCGCCGCAGTCGCCCAGGACGTGCCGGACCTCGGCGGACTTGTACATGGGGTTGAGCGGGACGACCACCGCCCCGGCCTTCCAGGCGGCCAGCACGGCGAGCACGAAGTGCGGGGTGTTCTGCAGCATGACGGCGACCCGGTCGCCCCGGGCGACGCCCCGCGCGGCGAGGTGGCCGGCGAGGGAGTCGGAGAGGGCGTCGGCCTCCGCGTAGCCGATCCGGCCGTCGAAGTACGCCAGGGCCGGATGCCCGGGGGCCCGGGCGACGGCGGCACGGAAGGCGTGCAGCACGCTGGGCGGCGGCGAGACCGGCGCCCGCTGCGCGGGGCTCAGCCGGCCCAGCCAGGGCCGGGCGGCGTACGGCGAGGCGGGGGGCTCGGGGGCCGGGGTTGCGGCCGGGGCCTCGGGGATCGGAGTTGCGGCCGGGGCCTCGGGGGCCGGGGTCACGAGGACTCCCACTTCTGCTGGAGGTGGTTCATGCCGCTCAGCCAGCGGTCGGGTTCCGTGGCGCGCGCGGCGTAGTAGTCCGCCACCTCGGGGTGCGGGAGGATCAAGAACCGGCCTTTCTCCATGCCGTCGAACAGCGCGTCCGCGACCGCTCCGGGCTCGATCGCGGTCGGCGCCAGGACGAGCTCTCCCGCCGATCCCGCGGCGGTCAGCATGTCGGTGCGCACCCCCTGCGGACAGATGGCGTGGACCCGCACGCCCCGGTGGCGGTACGTCAGCGAGAGCCATTCCGCGAAGGCGAGGGCGCCGTGCTTGGTGACACTGTACGGCGCCGCTCCGATCATGGTCAGCAGACCGGCGGCCGAGACCGTGGACACGAAGCGGCCGCTGCCCCGCTCCAGCCAGCCGGGCAGCAGGGTCCGGGCGGCGCGCACGTGGGCCATGACGTTGGTGTCCCAGGCGGCTTCCCAGACGGCCTCGTCCGCGAAGGCGTCACCGCCGGAGGCGAGGCCTGCGTTGGCGCAGTACACGTCGACCGTGCCGCCCAGGGCGTCCCGGGCCTCGGCGACGACGGTCGAGGCGTCGCCGGGCACGGCGATCGCGCGGGGGCCGATCTCCCCCGCCACGGAGGCGGCCTTGGCGGGGTCGAGGTCGTTGACGACGACGGTCGCCCCCGCCGCGGCGAAGCGGTGGGCGAGGGCCGCGCCGATGCCGCCGCCCGCGCCGGTGACGACGACTCGCTGGTCCTGGTACGCGCTCACGGGGGTCACCTTTCGTCGCTGCCCCGGGGGCCGGTTCCCGGCAGACTAACCAGTCGGTATGCCCGGCCGGAAGGGGCGCGACCCCTAGCGTGGCGGGATGACGCTGTCACGACGCGGGGTGCTGGGGCTGGCGGGGGCGGGAACGGCGGGGGCCGCCGGAGTCCTGGGCGGAGCAGGGGCCCTGGGCGGTACGGGCGCGGCCGCGGCCGGGGGTCCCCGGTCGGGGCGGGTGCGCACGGGCTTCGAGCAGCTCGCCGCCGAGGGGTACGCGTCGCTCGCCGGCCAGCGGGTCGGGGTCGTCACCAATCCCACCGGGATCACCGCCGACGCCCGCCACCTGGTCGACGTACTGCACGCGGACGAACGGGTCGACCTGGTCGCGGTGTTCGGGCCGGAGCACGGGTTCCGCGGGACGGCCCAGGCGGGCGGCTCCGAGGGGGCCGGGCGGGATCCGGCGACCGGGCTGCCCGTGTACGACACCTACGCCACGAGCGGACAGAAGCTGGCGGACCTGTTCACGGCGGCCGGGATCGACACCGTCGTCTTCGACATCCAGGACGTCGGCGCGCGCTTCTACACCTACGTGTGGACCCTCTACGACTGCATGCGCGCGGCCGCTCTCGCCGGCAAGGCGGTGGTGGTCCTGGACCGTCCGAACCCGGTGGGCGGGCGGCGGGCGGCCGGGCCGGTGCTGGAGCGGCCGTACGCGAGCTTCGTGGGCCGGGAGCCGATCGCGCTCGCGCACGGGATGACGGCGGCCGAGCTGGCGCTCCTGTTCAACGGCGAGTTCCTCGGCGGCGCGTCCTTCCCCCAGGGGCCGGTCCGGCTGCGGACGGTACGGATGGCCGGCTGGCGGCGGGAGTCGTTCTTCGGGGCGACCGGGCTGCCCTGGGTGCCGCCGAGCCCCAACATGCCGACTCCGGACACGGCGCTGGCGTACGCGGGGACCTGCCTGTTCGAGGGGACCAACCTGTCGGAGGGCCGGGGCACCACCACGCCGTTCGAGGTGGTGGGCGCGGAGGGCGTCGACCGGCGGTGGGCCGAGGCGGCGAACGGGCTGGAGCTGCCCGGGGTGTGGTTCCGGGAGACCTGGTTCACGCCTTCCTTCTCCAAGCACGCCGGGAAGGTCTGCGGCGGGGTGCGGCTGGTCGTGCACGACCGGGAGGCCTTCGATCCGGTACGGGCGGGGATCGGGCTGCTGGTCACGGCGCGGCGGGTGTGGTCCGGGTTCGGCTGGCGGAGCGACCACTGGATCGACCGGCTGACGGGCTCGGACCGGGTGCGCACGCTGGTGGACGCGGGGGCCGGGGTGGAGGAGATCGCGGGCGACTGGGCGGCCGGGCTGGCGCGTTTCGCGGCCGTACGGGAGAAGTACCTGCTCTACCCCTGAACGGCCGGGCGGCGGCCGCCCGATCCGGTGGCGTCCCGGGTCTGGCCGGGCGGCCCGCGCGGCGAGATGCTGCACACGCAGCACAGGCGCGGCGCGGAGGGGGACCTCATGGCGGGTGGACGGCCGGGCGGATCCGGCGGCGGAACCGGGACGGGCGCGGGAGCCGGGGCGGTGGCCGGGACCGGGATCGGAATCGGGACAGGAGCCGGGGCCGGGGCCTGGGCCGGGGCCGGGACACGGGCGGCGGTCGGTGCGGGGATCGGCGTCGGACCGTACCGGGAGCTGACCTTCGACGCGCAGGGGGACGTGGATCCGGCGACGCGGGAGGCGGTGGCCCGCATCGAGGCCACCGACCTGCTGGTGTTCGCGCACGGCTGGAACAGCGACCGGTCGGCGGCGACCCGGCTCTACGACCGCTTCTTCGCCCCCTTCCCGGACCTGGTCGAGACGGGGGTGCGGCTCGGGTACGTGGGGGTCGTCTGGCCCTCGATCCGCTTCTCCGACGAGCCGATACCCGACTTCGAGGCGCGCGGCGCCCTCGCCGCGCCGGGCTTCGGGACGGAGCTGGACCCCGCCACGCGGCGGGCGCTCGGGGAGTTCTGGCCGGGCCGGGAGGCGGAACTGGACCGGGTCGCCGAACTGCTGGAGGACCGGCCGGACACCGCGGCGGCCCTCGTCGAGTTCGGCGCGCTGGTGCGGGAGCTGGTCAGGGTGGACCGGGTGGGAACCCCGTTCACGACGGGCCCGGGCGCGGGGCCGGCCCCGGCCGCGCGGCACGACGTACCGGCCATTTTCGCCGAGGACGTGCTGGCGGTCTGCCGGGCCCTCGCCCGGGCGCTGGAGGAGGCCGGCGGGGCGCGGGCCGCCGGCGCGGACGCGGACCCGGTGCCGCCCGGAGCCCCGGGCCTGGCACTCGGCGGCGGGCTGCGGACGCTGTGGGGCGGGGCCAAGGAACTGCTGCGGCAGGCGACGTACTACGAGATGAAGAAGCGCGCCGGGGTGGTCGGGGAGCACGGCCTCGGCCCGGTACTGGCGGACCTGGCCGGACGCCGGCCCGCCCTGCGGGTCCACCTGATCGGCCACAGCTTCGGCGGCCGCGTGGTGTCCTTCGCACTGCGCGGCGTGCCGGACGGGGTGCGGACCCTGAAGTCGCTGACGCTGCTCCAAGGGGCCTTCTCGCACTACGCCTTCAGCGAGCGGCTCCCCCACGACCCGCGGCGCGGCGGCGCCCTGGGGGGACTCCAGCGCCGGGTGGACGGGCCGGTCGTGGCCTGCCATTCCCCGCACGACTCCTCGCTCGGGGTGTTCTACCCGCTGGCCTCCCGGATGGCGGGTGATTCGGCCGGACTTCTCGGTTTCGACGAGCGGTGGGGCGCGATCGGGCACGACGGGGTACGGGCGGTGCCGGGCGCGCCCCGGCTGGGCCTGGACGCCGTCCTGCGCGGCGGCCTGCCGGAGACCGGCTGCGTCAGCGTCGACGCGGGCTCCGTGGTCCGCCGGGGCGGGGCTCCGTCGGGGGCGCACAGTGACATCTGCCACGAGGAACTGGCCCGGGTCGTGGTCACCGCGGGGCGCATGGGGCGCTGAGTTCCGGCCATGTGCCACCCGCACGCCTCGACCGCCCCCGCATGCGCCCACATCCGGCAGGGCATGTTGGGCACGTCGGGGCGGGCTGCTTCGTTCGACGGAGTAGCACGGGCACGGGCACGGTGTGGGGGATGGGCACGGCGGAGGTGAAGGTGCGATGGCGGGTTTTCGAAGTCTGGCCTATCAGGTGCGCGACGCGCGCAACGACCGGGCCCTGCGGCGCCATTCGCTGCGCCGCTGCCTGGAACGGTTCGCCCCGTACGGGCACCGCGCGACGTGGTGGCACCTGTGCGACCGGCACGGGATCGCCCCCGAGGACCGGGGCGCGGATCCGCTCAGGCTGGTCGCGGCGCTGGAGGAACTGGAAGAGGCGCGGGCGGTCTGGCTGGAGTACGAGCGGCAGTTCGCGGCGCGGCGCAGACGTGAGAAGCACGACGGAGTGCGCAGGCCGGAGTGGGCCTGGGGCGGCAGCGGGGACGCGGTGGTGCGCTGCGCCGACCCCGGGGTGCGGCCGGAGGGAACGCTGGGCGAGGTACTGCGCAGGCTGGTGACCGCGCTGGAGTCGGAGCCGGGCACCTCGTGTCCGGTGTGCGGGGAGGAAGAGCTGCGCTGGCCGTCGGCGCTCTCCCGCCGCGGCGGGGACTGGGCCGGGGCGTGGGCGTGGGACGGGCCGGTGTGCGGGGGATGCGGGATCGTGGTGCCCAGACCGGCCCTGGCTTACGCGGCGGTGGTGCATCCGGCGTCGGCGGGCGCGGCATGAGCGGGCCGCTCCAGGTCGCGCTCAACGGTTCGCGGGACGCCGCCGACGGGGCGGCCGTACCGATGTCCCCGCGGGCGCTGGCGGAGTCGGCTCTGGCCGCCGTCGCCGCCGGGGCCGACGAGGTACTGGTGCACCCGCGGACCCCGTGCGGCCGGGAGAGCCTCTCGCCCCGGGTGGTCGGGCCCCTGCTGGAGGAGCTGCGCGGCGCGGGGGTCCGCGTACCCCTGGCGGTGCCCGCGACGATCGGCGCGGAGCCGGACCGGGCGGGGCGCCTGGAGCGGGTGCGGGACTGGTCGGTGCTGCCGGACCGGGCGACGGTGTCCTTCGCCGAGCCCGGGGCCCGCGAGCTGGGGCTGGCCCTGCTGGCGCGCGGGGTGGCGGTGGACGCGGTGGTACCGCTGGGCGGCTCGGCCGGACCGGAGCCACTGGCCCGCTTCCTCGCCTGGGCACCGCCGGACCACGGGCGGGTGCGGCTGGTGGCGGAGCTGGCGCGGGCCGATCCCGCGCTGGTGGCGGGGCTGCGCTGGCTGCCGCCCGTACCGGTGGTGCTGTACGGCCGGGAGGCCGAGGCGTGGCCGGTGCTGCGGCTGGCCGCCCGGTGCGGTGCGGGGCTGCGGATCGGGGTGGGCGAGGTGCTGCGCCTGGCGGACGGGCGGTCGGCCCCGTCGAACGCCGAACTGGTCGCCGCCGCCCGGGACATGACCGCCGAAGCCGCTCCGTGGGACGCGGGCGCGCCGGACGCCGCCGCCCGGGCCGGGCGGTGACGGCGGCACGGCCCGCTGGTACCGCTGGTGCTGCTTCTCCTGCCGCTACTGCGACAGGCGGGAGCCCGTGAAGCGGTCGCCGAAGACGTCGTCGGGGTTCGACAGCGCGCAGGTCTTCATGGAGAGGCAGCCGCAGCCGATGCAGTCCGTCAATCGGTCGCGCAAGCTGCTGAGTTGCTCGATCCGCTGGTCGAGCTCGGCCCGCCAGGCCTCCGACAGGAGCGCCCAGTCCTCGCGGTTCGGCGTGCGCCCTTCCGGCAGTTGGGCCAGCGCGTCGCGGATGTCGGCGAGCGGGATGCCCACGCGCTGGGCGGCGCGCACGAAGGCGACCCGGCGCAGGGCGTCACGGGCGTAGCGGCGCTGGTTGCCGGAGGTGCGCCGGCTACTGATCAGGCCCTTGGTCTCGTAGAAGTGGAGCGCTGAGACGGCCGCTCCGCTGCGTGCGGACAGCTGGCCGACGGTGAGTTCGTGGATCTTCTCGGGAATCTGCGGCACCCTGCCGAGCCTAGCCGGACGTCGTTGACATTCACACGCGGCGCCCAGCATGCTGAGCAAGCGCTTATTCGGCGTGGGCAGTGCAGGCGACGGCAGACAGGGGCAGGGCATGGCCGGACCGAGGATCTTCACCTCCGCCGAGGAGCTGCGCGCCGGCATCGGCGAACAGCTCGGCCCGAGCGGATGGCTGGAGGTGGACCAGAAGCGGATCGACCTCTTCGCCGACGCGACCGGCGACCACCAGTGGATCCACGTGGACCCCGAGCGCGCGGCTTCCGGCCCCTTCGGCTCCACCATCGCGCACGGCTATCTGACCCTGTCCCTGCTGCCCAGCCTGGTGCCGCAGATCATGCTGGTCGAGGGCATGCGGATGGGCATCAACTACGGCGTGGACAAGGTCCGGTTCCCGGCGACAGTGCCGGTCGGATCGCGGCTGCGCGCGACCGCCGTGATCACGTCGGTCACCGAGGCGGGCGGCGGCGTGCAGGTCGCGGCCACGGTGACGGTGGAGCGCGAGGGCGGCGAGAAGCCCGTGTGCGTGGCGGAGTCGGTGTCCCGCTACTACTTCTGAGCCGGCTCCGCTGCGGTCACCGCTCGCGGGCCGCGCCCCCGACGGCGCCGGGGCCGGCGCCCACCATGCGGAGCACGAGGTCGGCGTAGAGCGCGCCGACCTCGTCGGGCGTACGCGGTCCGGCCGCGCTGAACCAGCGGGCCACGTCGATGCACAGGGACAGCACGGCGAGGGTGGTGCCCGGCACGTCCGGGACCTCGAACTCCCCCGCCCGCACGCCCTCGGCGACGATGCGCCGCACGGCCGCGTCGCTCCGCCGGCGCAGGGCCACGATCTCGGAGCGGTGCTCCGGCGCGAGCGCGTCGAGCTCGTACTGGACCACGCGCGCGGTGGTGTGGTGCGCGGCGTGCCAGCCCACGAAGGAGCGCACGGCGCCGTCGAGCCGCTCGGCGGCCGTACCCGGACCGGAGGCGGCGGTCTCCAGGATCTCCAGCGCCTTGTCGTGGCCGATGCGGCTGATCCGGTGGAGCAGTTCTTCCTTGGTCTTGTAGTGGATGTAGAGCGCGGCTGGACTCATTCCGGCACGGCCGGCGATGTCGCGCGTGGTGGTCGCGTGGTAGCCGCGCTCCGCGAAGGCCTCGACGGCGGCGACGAGCAGCCGTCGCGCGGCGTCGGGGGTGACCTCCGACCACGGCTGGTATCCGCCGGTCTCCGCCGCGCTGTCCATGCCCCGCCCACCTCTTCCGCTTGTAGGAAGGAACACCCTACCGGAGGGTGAGCAAGCGCTTAGCGCAGCGGACTCCCGGGCAGGCCGGCGTCAACGGTCCTGCGGGGTGGGCTTCGGCGCGAAGGGGTCGTAGCCCGTCATGATCTTCTCCATCCGGGCCTGGTCGACCCGGGTGACGATCTGGGTCACCTCCTGGCGGTCGCGGATCACCTTGGCGAGGGTGAACGCCGAGGTGGTGAGGTAGAGCACCGCGATGCCGAGGAAGGCGCGCACCCAGCCGTCGGCGTCCATGTTGTAGATCCCGAGCGCGACCGCGGCGATGGCGACGCCGAAGGAGGCGACGGCCTGGCCGTAGTAGGCCCCCGTGTTCTGCTGCTTGACCGGTGTCTCGTTCATGGGTCCAGCATCGGGCGCCGCCGCCGGGCGCACATGGGCGCACGTACTCACGTACGTACTCAGAACGCGGAAACTCCCGTACGGGCCCGCCCGATCAGCAGCTTCTGGATCTGGCTGGTGCCCTCGTACAGGGTCATGACGCGGGCGTCGCGCAGCAGTTTGCCGACCGGGTACTCGTCGATGTAGCCGTAGCCGCCGTGCACCTGGAGGGCGTTGCCGGCGGCGCGCACGGCAGCCTCGGAGGCGAAGAGCTTGGCGGTGGAGGACTCGGTGGCGAAGGGCCGGCCGCGGTCGATGAGGTCGGCCACACGCCAGGTCAGCAGCCGGGCGGCGTCCACGTCGACGGAGATGTCGGCGATGAGCTCCTGGACGAGCTGGTGGTGGGCGATCGGCCTGCCGAACTGCTCGCGCTGGGCGGCGTACGAGACGGCCGCGTCCAGGGCCGCCTGGGCGATGCCGACACAGCCGGCGGCCACCGACATCCGGCCCTTGGCCAGGGCGGACATCGCGACGGAGAAGCCCTTGCCCTCGGGGCCGAGCATCGCGGAGGCGGGCACGCGGACGCCGTCGAGGGTGAGTTCGGCGGTGGCCTGGCCGCGCAGGCCGAGCTTGCCGTGGACCTCGCGCCGGGTCAGGCCGGGGGCGTCGGCGGGCACGAGGAAGGCGGAGATCCCGCGGTGGCCGGGGGTGTCGTTGGTCCGGGCGAAGAGGAGGACGACGTCGGCCCAGGTGCCGTTGGTGATGAACATCTTGCTGCCGGTGACGACGTACGCGTCCCCCTCGCGCACGGCGCGGGTGGTGAGGCTGCCCGCGTCGGAGCCGGTGCCGGGTTCGGTCAGGCCGAAGCAGCCGAGCGCTTCGCCGGAACACAGCCGGGGCAGCCAGGCCCGCTTCTGCTCCTCGTCGCCCCAGGCGGCGATCGTCTTGGCGACGAGGCCGAGGGAGACGGAGACGATGCCGCGCACGGCGGAGTCGCCGCGCCCGAGCTCTTCGGTGACCAGGGCATAGGAGAGGTGGTCCCCGCCGGAGCCGCCGTACTCCTCGGGGACGGTGAGACCGAGGAATCCGAGGTCGCCGAGCTTCTTCACGATGCCCCGGTCCACGCTCTCGGCCCGGTCCCACTCGGCGGCGTACGGGACGATCTCGCGCTCGGTGAACGCGCGGGCCAGCCGGCGTACGGCGCTCTGCTCCTCGCTCGGCTCCAGGTTCACCGGGCACCTCCGGGGCGGGTCGACCGGCCTTTAACTAGCACCGGTAGTTTATGGCGGGCAGGCCCTACTATGTGGCGCATGGCCAGACCGCGCAAGCCCCTCCTCAGCCGTGCCCGCATCGTCGAGGCGGCGGGTGCGCTGGTGGACGCCGAGGGGCTGGAGGCGGTGTCGACGCGTCGACTGGCCGCGGCGCTCGGGGTCAGCGGGCCTTCCCTGTACAACCACTTCCGCACGAAGGACGAGATCCTGGAGGCGGTGGCGGACGCGGTGAGCGCGCGGGTCGACTTGTCGATGTTCGAGGGCTGCACGGACTGGCGCCGGGCCCTGCACGCCTGGGCGCACTCGTACCGCGACGCGCTGTCGGACCATCCGAACATCGTCCCGGTGCTGGCGCGGGGGCCGGGCCGGCGCCCGGCGGGACTGCGGCTGGCGGACTCGGTCTTCGGCGCGATGACGGAGGCGGGCTGGCCGCCGGCGCACGCGACCCGGATCGGGGCGCTGATGCGGTACTTCATCCTGGGCTCGGCGGTGGCCTCCTTCGCCGGCGGGTTCGTGGACGACGAGGCGGCCTACGACCCGGCGGACTACCCCCACCTGGGCCAGGCCCATCTGCTGGCGGAGCGGCGGCGCGAGGTGGACGAGGGCGCGTTCGAGACCGGCCTCGCGGCCCTGCTGGACGGCCTGGCCCTGCAGTTCGAGGCCCTTCACGACCCGACGGCCTGACGGCCCGACCGCCTGGCCGCCCGACGACCTGGCCGCCGGCCGGACGCCCCGGCCTGCGGGGCCGGGCCGGGGCGGCCCGGGCCCCGGGCCGAGTCAGCCGGGGCCGGGTCGGGCAGGGGCCGGGGTCAGAAGACGACCAGCGAGCGGCCTCCCTTGCCCGCGAGCATCGCGTCGAAGGCCGCCGGGATGCCGTCGAGGGTGATGCGGTCGGTGACCATGGACCCGAGGTCCAGGCGGCCCGCGAGGACGTGGTCGGCGATCACCGGGAGGTCGCGGGCGGGGTCGCTGTTGCCGTAGACGCAGCCGCTGAGGGTGCGGGCGAAGTGGAAGATCTCCAGGGCGTGGAAGGTGACCTGCTGTTCCTTGCCCCCGATCCCGACGACCGTCGTCCGGCCGCCCCGGCGCGTCGACTCCCAGGCTCCGCGGATGCTCTCCGCCCGGCCCACGCATTCGACGGCGACGTCCACGCCCTGCCCGCCGGTGAGCGCGCGGACCTGCTTGGCGGTGGTGTCGGAGGCGAGCACGAACTCGGTGGCTCCGGCCGCCCGCGCGAGCTCCTCCTTGGCCGGGGAGACGTCCACGGCGACGATGGGACCGGCCTGCGCGATCCGGGCCGCCTGGAGCGCGGCGAGGCCGACCCCGCCGACGCCGAACACGGCCACCGATTCACCCGGGAAGACCTGCGCGCTGTGGTGGACGGCGCCGTAGCCGGTGAGGACGGCGCAGCCGAGGAGGGCTGCCTCGGTGAGCGGGATCCCCGCGGGCGCGGGCAGGACGCAGTTGGCCGCGACGACGGTCTCCTCGGCGAAGGCCGCGACGTTGAGCCCGGGGTGCAGTTCGGTGCCCTCTGCGTCGTGGGCGTGGACCGCGCCGACGCCCGTCAGCGCCTTGGCGCAGAGCCAGACCTCGCCGATGCGGCAGTGGTGGCACTCTCCGCAGGACGGCGCCCAGTTGAGCACCACCCCGTCCCCCGGGGCGACGTGCGTGACGCCCTCCCCGACGGCGAGGACCGTGCCCGCGCCCTCGTGCCCGAGGATCGCGGGGACGGGCACCCTCATGGTGCCGTTGGTGAGGGAGAGGTCGGAGTGGCAGACCCCGGCTGCGGCGAGCCGCACCCGGACCTGGCCGGGGCCGGGCTCGGGCAGCACGATCTCCCGTATCTCCAGCGGGGCTCCGACGGCGGGCAGGACGGCGGCGCGGACCATGGTGTTCTTCTCCGTCTCGGTGCGGCTAGAACTGCAGGGACTTGGTCTGGAGGTACTCCCCCAGGCCGTGCGGGCCCAGCTCGCGGCCGACGCCCGACTGCTTGTACCCGCCGAACGGGGCGCGCACGTTGAAGCGGCCGCCGTTGATGTCCACCTGGCCGGTGTCCATGCGGCGGGCGAAGGCCACGGCCGTCTCCTCGTCGGCGGCCCACACCGCGCCGCCCAGGCCGTAGACGGTGCCGTTGGCGATGGCGAGGGCGTCGTCCTCGTCGGCGTAGGGGAGGATCGCCAGTACCGGGCCGAAGATCTCCTCCTGGGCGATCGTCATCTCGGGGGTGACGTCGGCGAAGACGGTCGGGGCGATGAAGTACCCCTGCTCGTGCGGGCTGTCGGGCCCGCCCGCGACGAGGCGCGCGCCTTCCTCGACGCCCTTGGCGATGTACGCGCGGACGCGGTCGCGCTGGGTCGCGTTGACGACCGGGCCGAGGCGGGTGCCCGGGTCGCGCGGGTCGCCGGAGGGGTACTTGGTGACGGCGGTGGCCGCGAGGGCGACGGCCTCCTCGTACTGGTCCCGGTGCACGAGCATGCGCGTGAGGGCGTTGCAGCTCTGGCCGGAGTTGTTCATGACGTGGCCGACGCCCACCGCGACGGCCTTGGCGAGGTCCGCCCCGGGCAGGATGACGTTGGCCGACTTGCCGCCCAGTTCGAGGGCGACGCGCTTGATCGCGGCGCCGGCTATCGCGCCGATCTTCTTTCCGACGGCGGTCGAGCCGGTGAAGGAGACGAGGTCGACTCCTTCGTGCTCGGCCAGCGCCTGCCCGGCGACCGGTCCGGTTCCGGTCACCAGGTTGAAGACTCCGGCCGGGACGCCCGCCTCGTGCACGGCTTCGGCGAAGAGCTGTGCGGTCAGCGGGGTGTCCTCGGCCGGCTTGAGGACGACGGTGCAGCCGGCGGCGAGTGCGGGTGCCACCTTGGCAACGATCTGGTGCAGCGGGTAGTTCCAGGGGGTGATCGCGCCGACCACGCCGACGGGCTCCAGCAGCACGGTGGAGTTCCCGATCCGCTCCTCGAAGCCGTACGAGGCCCCCAGTTCGGCGTACGAGCCGGCCACGGCGATGGGCGAGCCGACGTGCACGGCCTCCGCGAAGCCGAGCGGGGAACCGAGTTCGGCCGTGATCGTCTCGGCCATCTCGGCCTTGCGGGCGGCCAGTACGTCCCGGAGGGCGCCGATCAGGGCCGCCCGTTCGGCCGGGGCGGTGGCCGCCCAGCCGGGGAACGCCGCGCGGGCGGCGCGTACGGCCGCGTCCACGTCCTCGGCGCTGCCGGCCGGGACCTCGGCGATGACCTGCTCGTCCGCCGGGTTGACGACCTCGATCCGGCCGGTTCCGGCGGCGGGCACCCACGCCCCGCCGATGTACATCCCGTCGTGGGCCTTCATGGCATTCCTCCCGAGCACGCACGAGCGCGTAGACCTGTAGACCTGACGTCGCCGACAGCCTACAAACTAGCGCCGGTAGTTTTCTGGGCGCCAGGGGCGGACCGGATCAGATGATGCCGAAAAGCATCCCCGCCCCGAGGACCACGAGGGAGGTGAGGGCCGCCCACTTCACGGTGAAGCGGGTGTGGTCGCCGAACTCGACCTTGGCCATGCCGACGAGGACGTAGACGGCCGGAACCAGCGGGCTGGACATGTGGAGGGCCTGGCCGACCAGGGAGGCGCGGGCGATCTCCAACGGCGACACGCCGTGGGCGGCACCCGCCTCGGCCAGCACCGGCAGGACGCCGAAGTAGAAGCCGTCGTTCGACATGAAGTAGGTCAGCGGCAGGCTGAGCAGTCCGGTGACCAGGGCCATGTGCGGCCCCATGCCCTCCGGGATGGCCCCGACCAGCCAGTCGGCCATGTCCTTGACCATGCCCGTTCCGGTGAGGACCCCGGTGAAGACTGCGGCGGCGAAGACCATGCCCGCCACGTTGAGGACGTTGTCCGCGTGCGCGGCGATCCGGGCCTTCTGGTCGGGCATGTGGGGGAAGTTCACGGTCAGGGCGAGGGCCGCGCCGAGGAGGAAGAGCACCGGGATCGGCAGCAGCTCCGTGATCATGGCGGTGAGCAGGGCGACGGTCAGGCCCGCGTTGAACCAGTAGAGGCGGGGGCGGAGCGTCGGGCGGTGGGGGTCCAGGCCCTGGAAGCCGTCCTCGTCCGGCGAACCGGCGGCGTCGACGCGCCCGGCCGGCTCCCCGGCGGGCCCGGCGGGGTCCGAGGCCCGCGGGCCGGGGACGGAACCGGAGGCCGGCGAGGTGGCGCCGGTACCTGCGCCGCTGCCGCTGCCACTGCCCGGACGCTTGCCGCCGTCGGCGCGGGCGCCCGCCGGGACCAGGACCTCCGCGGCACTCTCCTCGCCTTCCCCGCCGGGCATCACCAGGGAACCGACCCGGCGGCGCTCCTTGACGCCCAGGACGTAGGCCAGCACGAAGACGAAGAGCAGACCGGCGGCGAGCGCGGGGATCATCGGGACGAAGATGTCGGCCGCGTCGAGCTTGAGGGCGGTGGCCGCGCGGGCCGTGGGGCCGCCCCAGGGCAGGGTGTTCATGACACCGTTGGCGGTCGCGGCGACGCCGGTCATGACCACCAGGCTCAGGCCCAGCCGCTTGTACAGCGGATACATCGCCGAAACCGTGATCATGAAGGTGGTCGAGCCGTCCCCGTCGAGCGAGACGATCGCGGCGAGTACGGCCGTGCCCACCACCACGCGCATCGGGTCGGCCTTGCAGAAGCGCAGGATGCCGCGCACGATCGGGTCGAAGAGACCGACGTCGATCATCACGCCGAAGTAGACGATGGCGAACATCAGCATCGCGGCGGTCGGCGCGAGTTTGCCGACCCCGTCGATGACGTAGTCCCCGAGGTGTGCGCCCTTGCCGGCGAACACGCAGAAGAGCGCGGGGATGAGCACGAGCGCCGCGATGGGCGACATTTTCTTCAGCATGATCAGGACCAGGAAAGTCGCGATCATGGCGAAGCCGAGGAAGGTCAGCATGCAGGGAACGTAGGTGCCGCCTCCTGGACCCAACAAGATGTCCGCGCGTGAGCAATACGAGCAAAACCCCAGCTCAGGGCAGGGGTGCCAGCTGGACCGGGAAGGCGTTGAGCACCGCCGTGCCGGACAGGGGGTCCAGCAGGGTGCCGTCGAGCAGCTGGTTCACGTTGGCTCCGGGGTCGGCGGCGGCCACCGTGAGGCGGGTGCCGGCCCGGTCGTGACCCCAGCCGTGCGGGAGGCTGACGACGCCCGCGCGGACGGCGTCGGTGATCTCCACGGGTACGTCCAGGCTGCCGCCGTCCGCGGTGAGCCTGGCGCGCCCGCCGTCGGTGAGGCCGTGCCGGGCTGCGTCCTCGGGGTGGACCTGGAGGGTGCAGCGGTTGGAACCTCCGACGAGGGCCGGGACGTTGTGCAACCAGCTGTTGTTGGACCGCAGGTGGCGGCGACCCACGAGCACCAGGGCGGCGGGGCGTTCGGCGAGCGCCGCGCGGAGCCTGGGGAGCTCGGCCGCGATCGGGTCCGGGAGCAGCTCGATCCTGCCGCTGCGGGTCCTGAGCACGCCCGGAAGCCGGGGCCTCAGCGGGCCCAGGTCGATGCCGTGCGGGTGGGCGAGCAGCCGTTCCAGGCTGAGCCCGGCCCTGGGCTCCGCCGCGTCCGGGCCGCCGCCCGACCGGTGGCCGGCGCTCGTGGCGGCGGCGTCGTTCCCGGCCGCCCCGAACCGGTCCCCGTACGGGCCGAGCCGGAGCATCAGGTCGAGCCGCCGCTCGGGGCCGTTCTCACCGGTGAGGAGGCCGGCGAGGCGCGCCGGGTCGGCTCCGTGCAGCGGGGAGTGCCGGTCGGCGGTTTCCTTGGCGAGGGCGGCCCGGATGGCGAGGTCGTCGACCGCGGAGGGCTCGGCGGAGCCGTGCGTGCCGGAGACGGCCAGGACGAGACGGGCGTGGATCTCGCACTCGTCCAGCCGGTCCGCTTCGAGGGGAACGGCCGGGCGGGTGTAGCGGACCTGGTTGTGTACGGCGAAGCCGTTGAAGGCGAAGTCGTGGTGCGCGCTCTGGGAGGGCGGCGGCGGGGGCAGGACGACGTGGGCGTGCCGCGAGGTCTCGTTGAGGTAGGGGTCGACGCTGACCATGAAGTCGAGTCCGGCGAGGGCGGCGTCGAGCCGGCGGCCGTCGGGGGCGGACAGCACCGGGTTGGCTGCGATGGAGATGAGGGCACGGATCCGCCCCTCGCCGGGGGTCTGGATCTCCTCGGCCAGGGAGGCGATGGGCAGTTCGCTCTTCGCCTCGGGGTGGCCGCTGACCCGGCTGTGCCAGCGTCCGAGGGCGAACCCGCGGCCCGGTCCGGCGGGACGGGGCCGCGGGCCGGCCGCGGCGAGCGGGAAGAGGGCTCCGCCCGGGCGGTCGAGGTTGCCGGTGAGGATGTTCAGCACGTCGACCAGCCAGCTGGCGAGGGTTCCGTACTCCACGGTGCAGCTGCCGATCCGGCCGTAGACGGCGGCGGTCGGCGCGGCCGCGAGTTCGCGGGCGAGGGCGCGGATCTCGGCGGCCGGGAGGTCGCAGGCGGGGGCTGCTGCCTCAGGGGTGAAACTCCCGAGGGCGTCGGCGAGTTCCCGGAGCCCTTCGAGGTGGTCGGTGAGCGGGCCGGGATCCGCGAGCTTCTCCGTGAGCAGGGTGTGCGCGAGCGCGGCCAGCAGCAGGGCGTCGCTGCCGGGGCGCGGGGCGAGGTGCCAGTCGGCGAGGCGGGCGGTGCGCGTACGGCGCGGGTCGACGACGACGAGCGTGCCGCCGCGGGCGCGCAGCGCCTTGAGGCGGCCGGGGAAGTCGGGGGCGGTGCAGAGGGATCCGTTCGACTCGACCGGGTTGGCGCCGAGGACCAGGAGGAAGTCCGTACGGTCCAGGTCGGGGACGGGGATGGCGAAGGGGTCGCCGAACAGGAGCCCGCTGGACACGTGCTTGGGCATCTGGTCCAGGGTGCTGGCGGTGAACAGGTTGCGGGTGCCGAGGGCGTTGACGAGGAGCGGCGGGTAGAGGGCGCCGGCCATGGTGTGGACGTTCGGATTGCCGAGGACGACGCCGACGGACTGGGCCCCGTACTCCGCGACGAGGGCCGGCACCGCGGCGGCGACGGCCTCGTACGCCTCGTCCCAGCCGGCCTCGCGCAGGCGTCCGCCGCGGCGGACGAGGGGGGTGCGCAGCCGGTCGGGGTCGGCGTCGAGCGCGCCGAAGGCGGCGCCCTTGGGGCAGATGAAGCCGCGGCTGAAGACGTCGTCGCGGTCGCCCCGGGCGCCGGTGACGGTGGTGCCCTCGATGGTGAGGGTGAGGCCGCACGTGGCTTCGCAGAGCGGGCAGATGCGCGGGGCGGTGCGGGGCATGGACGCTCCTGTAGGGCGGCGGGCTGCAGCGCGGGCACGGGCCGGGCCCTGCCTCCGGAGGGGCTGGGCGGCGGGCGCACCGAGCATACCGACCGGTAGGCACGGCGGGGAGGGGTCTGCGGCCGCCCGTTCGACGCGGAGTCCGGGGCGGATCCGGTTGGACGGGAGGCCGGCGCGGGGCGGAAGCCGGTTCAGTCGAGGACGCGGGCCAGGTAGGCCTGCATCATGGCCCGGGTCTCGGCGACGATTCCGGGGTCTCCGGCCGGGTCCGTCCGGAAGGCGAGCTGGATCAGCGCGTCGGTCGCCTCCACCGCCACCAGGACCGCCCTGCGGAGCTCGGCACCGGGGGTCAGGCCGAGGTGCGCGCAGAGCAGTTCGGTCAGGCGGGCGGCGACGAGGTTGTTCGGGTCGGCGGCCGGACCGTCGGCGGGCGGCGCGGGCACCCCGAAGTCGACCAGGGCGAACCCGGGGACGCTGCGCTTCATGGCCAGGTACTCGTCCAGCACCGCGTCGACCGCCGGCCGCCAGTCGGCGGCGGGGAGTGCGGCGAGGCGTTCCTGGATGCCGTCGGCGTAGCGGTCGAGGTTGCGGTGGGCCAGGGCGATGGCCATCGCCCGCTTGTTGCCGAAGAAGCGGTAGACGGAGCCGATGGGCACTCCGGCGCGCAGGGCGACGGCCCGGGTACTGAGGTTCTCGTACCCGGTCTCGTCGAGGAGTTCGGCGCAGGCGTCGAGGATCCGGACGAGGCGGTCGGCGCTGCGTTGCTGGACGGGGGTCCGGCGCAGGGGGTGGGCGGGAGGCACGGGGTCCATCATGCCGCTCCTGGCTTTTCGGTCCAGCGTTCCCGGCCCCGCCCCTCGTGAATCGTCCCCCTCCCCCGCAGTCCCCCCTTCCGCCTCCGGCGGGCGGTCAGTTCAGCAGGAGGGCGAGTCCGCCGACGGTGTAAGCGATCATCAGCGCGAGCAGCGGGAGTTGGCCGGCGACCGCCTTGGCGGGCGGGAAGAGACGTACGGAACGGTCGTGGGCGGCGATCACTCCGAGTACGTGCCCGGTGACGACGGCGAGGACCTGGAGGGTGGCCAGACCGCCAGGACCCAAGGGGGGACTGGGTTCGGGGCCGTTGTCAGTGCCGAGTGCGATGCTCACTGTGCGTGGTCCTTCGGTGACGAGGAGGGAGAAGTAGTGGGCGATGAGATAGCCGACGGCGATCGGCACGAGTGAGTGCGCGAAGGCGGTCAGCGGGCCGGGGTGAGGACCGGCGACGAGGCGGGTGGCCGCCGCGCACAGGCAGTAGAGGGTGGCGACGAGGGCGATGGAAGCGAGCAGTCCGAGCGTGGCCGTGGGGGTACGGCCGAGGGGGGAGGTCTGAACGGCGTTGATCCAGGAGGGGTTGTCGCTGAAGCCGTCGTAGGCGGTGGAACCGAGGAGGACGCAGACGGTGGCGACGAGTCCGGGCCGCTCGGGCGTCGCGTCGAGTCCGTGGAAGGGGTTGCGCAGGACCAGGCGGCCGTCGCTGCGGCGGCCGAGCGGGGCGAGCCGGGCCAGGAGGCCGGAGTAGGCCTCGAAGGCGTCGGCGTCGGTGAACCAGCGCTCGCCGAAGCGGGCGGCGAGGAGCAGGTGGACGGCGGCGTAGCCGGTGAGAGCGATCAGGAGGGTGGTGGTGGATGCGGGATCGGGGGCGACGAGCTCCAGCCAGGTGAAGCCGAACAGGCCTGCGGCGGCGGGCCATTGGCCGAGCCGGGCGGGCAGCGGGCGGCCGGGTCCGGGCGGGCGGCCCCGGAGCCGGGCTCGTCCCCGGGAGAGCAGGAGGTGCAGGGTGCGCAGCGGGTTGATCAGGCGCCAGACGGGGCCGAGGAGGAGGGAGGCGGGGACGAGGCCGACCCAGAGCAGGACGTAGACGGCCCCCGGTGCGGGGTTGCGGGCGGGGTCGTCGGGACCGAGGAGGAGGTGGAGGAGGACGGCGAGGGCTGCGGCGAGACCGAGTCCGCGCAGGGTGAGGCGGGTGGCCGGCGCGTCGGCCACCCGCTGGAGCCCGGCGGGCAGGGCGAGGCCGGAGCGGTCGCCGCGGAAGCGGGAGGCGGACCAGAGCAGGCCGAGTGCCAGGAAGGAGACGAACAGTGCGGTGAAGGCGCCGGCGAAGGCGTAGAAGGGGGAGATGGGCAGGTCGTGCTGGGATCCGATCCCGTGCGCGAGCAGGGTCGACGGGTCGGCCGGGTGAAGGACCACGCCCTGGCCGGCCCCGCCGGCCGGGCCCTCGCCGGGACCGGGGGCGAATCCGGGGGCGAGGCCGGTGGCGAGGCCGGAGCCGGGTTCGCCGGGGGGCCAGGGCCAAGCCCCCGGCGCGCTTTCCGACGACGTCCGGCCGCCCGGCGTCATCGGACGAGGAGCTGGGTCAGGAGCAGCTCGGACTCGTGGGTTTCGACCTCGAAGAGGCCTGCGCGGTCTGCCGTCAGAACGAGGGTCGCCTCCTGTCCTGCGGGCAGGGCGAGTTCCTTGTCGTAGCCGTGGACGTGGAGGGTGTCCGCGCGGTCGCTGGTGACGCGCAGGGCCACGCGCTCGCCGCGCTTGAGCTCGGTGCGGCCGGGGGCGGGGTGCACCTTGCCGTCCCGGACGGTGAGGGTGACGGCCCGGTCGGCCGGCGGGGTTCCGGTGGGTGTCGCGGCTCCGGTCGGGGTGCCGGTGGCGCTGCCGCTCGGGGCGTCTGCCGGGTGGCTGTGGGCGGCCTGTCCCCCTGGGCCGGCGGTCAGGGGGAGGCCGGCCTCGACCGCCTTGCCGGCGACGGCCCAGGCGGTGTGGTCGTCGGCGTAGAGGCGGACCGTCAGGGTGTGCGCGCCCTCCGGCACCTGCGCCGCGGGCAGGTGGAACCAGGGGCCGTACAGCCGGGCCAGCTTGCGGCCGTCGAGCTCCAGGTGGGCGTGGCCGGCGCCCGGGAGGGCGCCTCCGCCGGTGCTGTCGGGGGTGAAGCGGAAGTTGGTGACGGCCAGTTGGAGGTTCCAGCCGTCCTCGGAGTCGGGGCGTGCGGTGAGCCGGACCTCCGGCGCGCCCCGCGCGGGGACCTCGCGCAGTCGGTGTCCCGTGCCGTCCTGTGCCTCCAGGAGGGTCCCGACTCCTCCGGAGGCCTCCTCGTGGGTGGTGCCGGGTTTGTGGTGGGTGGTGGCCCGGCCCCCGCAGCCGGTCACTGCGCCGCCCGCGAGGACCAGGAGGACGGCCACCAGTGCGGCGACGCGGGTGCGCCTGCGGGGCGGCCGGGTGGCGCGGGTCGGTATCCCGCACGCGTCACAGCGGACGCGGTCTTCGGGGCGGACACTCACTGCGGACCTCCGGTCAGGGGACGGGCCGTATCGAAATTCCGCCCACGCGGGCCCCCGCCACGGCCGGCCCGCCGGTCCATGACGCCCCGGTACCCGGCGGGCCACGGGCGCGGCCTCACACACCGCCACCGCGGACCGTGGGCCCGGCCGGGGTTGGCCCGGCCGGGGGCGGGGGCCGGGTGGGCGGGGGTCATGGGGTGGGGGCGGTCGTGGTCAGGGGTGGGGACGGGGGTGGCGGGGTCGGGGCGCGGTCGCCTTCCGGGTCGTCGCCGGGGCCCGCGGGGTGGGCCGGGGTGGGCGGGCCGGGGCGGGCCGAGGCGACGACGGCCCACAGCACCCACACCACCGCGAGCAGGGCCCGTACCCAGGCGGGGCTCAGCGGGATCCACGGGATCATCAGGACGGCCTTGTCGAAGGCGTCCAGCAGGGTCAGGGCTCCCAGGAGCAGGGTGAGGCGGGCCAGCCAGGGGCGTTCCGCGCGCAGGACCAGTCCGGCGCCCGTCCACCACAGGCCCAGCAGGAGCAGGGCGAGGGCCGGGACGAAGGTGTCCACCAGGGGCATGGTGGATCCGGCCACGTCCAGGGCGAGGCCGGCGAGGCCGAGGAGGGACGCCGCCGCGCCCAGCCGGGAGCCACGCAGCCGGCGCCGCCACAGCACCCCGCCGACCAGCAGCAGCACGGCGGCCGCCCCCAGGGCGATCTGGGTCTCGACCCGCTCCAGGCCGCGGGCTCCGTACCAGTCGCAGCCCGCCGGGAGCTTGCGCGCCTGGACGCTGTAGTCGGCGCAGACCAGCAGCTGGGCGAGTTTCACCGGTTCGCCCACCAGGCGGGCCGACGCGCCGGACACCGCGCCCCGGCGGTCGCCGCACTGCGGGAGCGTGCCGGGGGTGGAGCCGTCGGGTCCGTCCTGCCAGCAGTTGCCCTTGCCCTGGCCGTCCCACCACACGTCCGTGCCGTTGGGGCGGGAGGCCCCGGACTTGTCCTTGCCGAGCACGTTGCCCGCGTAGCGGTTGTGGTGGGAGGTGTCGGTCTGCTTCGACCACTCCTCCTCGCCGCGGATGAAGGCGGGCACGGCACTGAGGAAGAAGCCCGCGCGGCGGTGCCCGTACACCCAGTTGTCCTCGTAGAGGTTCCAGTTGCCGCCCGCGGTGATGATGCCGGTGCCCGGGGGCATGGAGATCTGGGGGCAGACGACGCCCTGCTCGTAGCCGCGTTCTGCGGGCGGTTTGGCGCAGGTGCCGTCGGCGACGTACCGGTAGTAGTCCTGGTTGTTGTCGTGGATGAGGTTGCGCTCGAACCGGGCGTGGTTCTGCGGGAGTCCGGGGTGGCCGGGGAAGGCGCTGTCCATCGAGGCGCCGCCCATGTTCTGGTCGAACTCGTTGTCGTGGACCCAGACGGAGTCTCCCGCGGTGCCGGAGTAGCCGACCATGTTGTGGTGGCTGCGGCAGCCGGTGATCTCGATGGAGTAGCGGGGGACGTCGTAGCCGCGGCCGTCGTTGATGTCGGAGGCGCTGCCGGGGTAGATGCCGGAGTCGCCGTTGCCGTACGACTCGCAGTTCTTGTAGAGGCCGTGGTCGCTGGCGAAGGTGAGGAAGCCGTACTCGTCGTTCCAGCGGGTCAGTACGTCGTCGATGACGAAGCCGTCGCCCGCGAGGACGTACAGCGAGTTGAAGGTGGTGCGCTGGGCGGTGAAGTTGCGGAAGTAGATGCCGTTGGACCGGTCGGCGCGCAGTGCGTTCAGCTTCCGGTACTTGGCGTCGATGACGACGTCCGTGCGGGAGGCTCCGGTGCCCTCGATCTGGAGGTCGGTCTTGCCGAGGATCGCGACGAGGTTCTGGTTGTGGCGGCACTGCTCCTGCTGCTCGTAGGACAGGATCTGGTAGCCGAAGGAGGAGTTGGGGGCCTTGAGCGCGGCGCACTCCCCGGTGGGCGGGGGCAGCGAGGGTTCCTCCTCGTAGAGGCCGGGGAGGATCGCGATGTTCATCCCGGGCCGGTCGACGGCGTCGACGGCTTCCTGGAGGTGGCGGTAGCCGCTCTTCTCGCACCGCTCGTACAGGGCGAGGTTGCGTTGTCTGAGGGCGTCGGGGAAGCCGGACGTGCGGCGTTCGAAGGCGGCCCGGTCGGTCTTGCAGACCAGCAGGTCGGGTTCGGCGGAACGGTACTGCGGGACGGATCCGGTGCCGTCGGGGAGGGCGACGGGGCGCTCCTCGTGCGCGCGGGCGGCGGGCGCGGCGGCGAGGAGGGACAGGAGCGCGAGGAGGGCGGCGAGGAGCGCCGCCGGCACGGCAGGGAACCTGCGGGTCCACGACATGCGCGAGAGAGTAGAGCAATGTTCATCTTTTCGGATCCCCCTCTGCGGGAATCCGTACGTCCGGCAGAACATCGACCCCGCTGAAGACCCGCCGAAGGCCCGCCGAAGATCCGCCCGAGCCCCGCCCGAGCCCCGCCCGAGGCCCGACGGGGCGGGCGGCCGGCACCCGCCGGATCGAGCCAGGCGGGCGACGCGGCCGCCGGGCACCGTTGACGGGCGGGTCGCGGAATCCTACTGTCGACCATAGGATTCCTTCGACGGAGCGGGAGCAGCACATGAGTGAGCAGGCCAGGAAGACGGCGGAGGCGCTGGAGTACCTCACCGGCTTCGGAAACGAGCACAGCTCGGAGGCCGTGCCCGGCGCTCTCCCGCACGGCCGGAACTCGCCCCAGCGCGCCCCGCTCGGCCTGTACGCCGAGCAGCTCAGCGGCAGCGCCTTCACCGAGCCGCGGGCCCAGAACCGCCGCTCCTGGCTCTACCGGATCCGCCCCTCGGCCGCGCACCCGGCCTTCACCCGCGTCGACAACGGCGCCCTGCGCACGGCGCCCTTCACCGAGACGGTCCCCGACCCGAACCGGCTGCGCTGGAACCCGCTGCCCGACCCGGCCCCCGGCACCGACTTCCTGGCCGGCCTGTGGACCCTGGGCGGCAACGGCGACGCCGCCCAGCGCACCGGCATGGCCATCCACCTCTACGCCGCGAACGCCCCCATGACGGACCGGGTGTTCAGCAGCTCGGACGGGGAGCTGCTGATCGTCCCCGAGCGCGGCGGCCTGCTGCTGCGCACCGAGCTCGGCCTGCTGAGCGCCGGTCCGGGCGAGGTGGCGCTGATCCCGCGCGGCGTCCGCTTCCGCGTCGAGCCGCTGGACGCCGGCGACGGCCCCGCGCGCGGCTACGTCTGCGAGAACTACGGCCAGCCCTTCGAGCTGCCCGGCCTCGGCCCGATCGGCGCCAACGGCCTGGCCTCGGCGCGCGACTTCCGGGCCCCGGTGGCCGCGTACGAGGACAGCGAGCGCCCGACCGAGGTGGTCAACAAGTTCTGCGGCAACCTCTGGTCGGCGACGTACGACCACTCGCCGCTCGACGTGGTCGCCTGGCACGGCACGCACGTCCCGTACGTGTACGACCTGCGCCGGTTCAACGTCATCGGCTCGATCAGCTACGACCACCCGGACCCGTCGATCTTCACGGTGCTGACCTCGCCCTCCGACACCCCCGGTCTCGCGGGCGTGGACTTCGTGGTGTTCGCGCCGCGCTGGCTGGTCGGCGAGGACACCTTCCGTCCGCCGTACTTCCACCGGAACGTGATGAGCGAGTACATGGGCCTGATCGAGGGCGCCTACGACGCCAAGGCCGAGGGCTTCGTCCCGGGCGGCGGCTCGCTGCACAACATGATGTCCGCGCACGGTCCGGACCGGGAGACCTTCGACAAGGCGAGCGCCGCCGAGCTGAAGCCGCAGAAGATCGACGACGGACTGGCCTTCATGTTCGAGACCCGCTGGCCGATCACCGCCACCCCCCAAGCGGCGGACGCCGACCACCTCCAGCGCGGATACGACGACGTATGGCAGGGTCTCCAGCGCCACTTCCGCGCCTAACATGCGCATGCGCGGGCGGGAGTCCGCTCGCGCATGCGCACCGCACGACGTCCGGCCAGCCCTACGGAGAACCACCCGTGACCGCCTTCGCCCCCGACTCCCTCGTACTGAACCGGAAGCTGCCGCTCTGGTATCAGGTGTCGCAGTCCCTGCGCGCCTCGATACTCGGGCGCACCCCGGACGCCTCCCTGCGGCTGCCGACCGAGGAACAGCTCGCCGAGCACTACGGGGTGAGCGTGCTGACGATGCGCCAGGCGCTCAAGGAGCTGGAGGGCGAGGGCCTGATCAGCCGCCACCGGCGGCGCGGGACCTTCATCGAGCCGGGGGCGCGGCGCGGCGCCCCCGTGCGGCTGCTGGGCTCGGTCGACGCGATCGTGGCGCAGCAGTCGGGCGAGCGGACGACGATTCTCGGCCATGAGCGCACGCCGGTGTCCGGGGAGCTGCTGGAGCACTTCCCGGACACGGCGGAGGTCGTCACGTACCGCAGGCTCCGGTACGACGGCGAGAGCGACGAGCCCTCGAACTGGGCGGAGAACGCGGTGCGCCCGGAGCTCGCCGAGGCGGTGGACCTGGCGGACCTGGTGCGCTGGCCGATGACGAAGGTGCTGCGCGACGTGGTCGGCGTACGGATCAGCCGGATCACGGACACGGTCGAGGCGCGGCTGGCCGACCCGGTGACGGCCGAACTGCTGCGGGTTCCGCTGCTGAGCCCGATCCTGCACTACACGGGGGTGACCTACGACGAGGACGGGCGGGTGGCCGACGTGGCCCGGATCCGGTACCGGGGCGACCGGTTCTCCTTCACGGTCACCGTCGACGCGCCCTGAGCCCCGGACGCTGCTACTTCGTCTCGTCGTCCTCGGCGCTGCGCTCGCCCTCGGCCTGCGAGGGGGTGGTGCGCACGGTCTGCGGGTGGTGGCGCTGCTCGCGCTGCTTGTCGTCCATGTCCTCGTCGAGGCGTTCGCCCTCGGCCTGCGAGGGCGTCGAGTACTCGTCGTACTGGCTCATGGCCGGCTCCTCCGTCGGTACGGATGGGTGCACACGTCACATATGCGTCCATAAGGAGCGTAACGCTTCGGCCAGGACGCGGCCCGCCCCCGGCGGGCGTCGCTACCATCTGCCGGGTGAGCGCTGAGACACCGCCGCCGAACCCGCTGCTGGACGAACTGATGCCCTGGGCCGTGGGCGGCCTGCGCCTGGGCCGGGACTGGGTCGCGGCGCCCGACCCGGCCACGCTGCGCACCCGCTGGAGCGCCCTGACGGGCGCCGAAGGGGCCGAACGGGAGCGGCTGTTCCGCCCGTCCCGGGCGCGTACGACCGCCTCCGGCGCCGCCGCCCTGCCGGGGCAGCGTTCCGCGACGGCCCGGTTCGCCGACGCGCCCGGCCCGTTCCCCGAACCCGTACGGGTGCTCCGGGCCCCCTTCGACGAGCAGTGGCTGCTGCCCGACCAGCGGCTCATCGACTCGGCGCGGCCGGAGCTGTGGCGGGTCCGCGACGGGTACCAGCTGTTCGTGGTGGAGATGCCGGAGCTGCTGGTCACGGCGCACCTCCCGGCGGGCCGGCTCGGCCGGATCCGGCCGCTGCACCGGCGCCCCGGCGGCGCCGAGCCGAACCTCGCGCCGGGCCTGCTGCCGTTGCTGGGCGAGCGCCTCGGCGGCTGGGTCACCGCGGAGGACGTGCTGTGCTGGATCCTCGCCGCGGGCCGCCCGGGGCCCCGGGGCCACGAGGTCCCGCTCACGGCCGACCCGGAGCGCTGGCGGGCCGGGCTGGAGCTGGGGCACCGGCTGCTGGCCGTCCAGCTGCGCGGGGCGCGGGGCGGGGAGCCGCCCCGGCTGCCCGGCGGCCGGCGGCCGTACGTCCGGGCGGCGGTCACGGGGTGGCCGGACGGCATCGGGTACGACGCGGAGAGCGAGACGCTGACCCTCGGGGACGGGGCCGTGTCGCCGGTCCCGGCGGCGGCCTGGGAGTACGAGGCCCAGGGCGTCCGGGTGCTGGAGGCCTGGTTCGCCGCCCGCTGCGCGCACCGGGCGGCGGACGCGGACGGGCTGGCCGCGCTCGGCCCGGCCGGCTGGCCGCAGGCCTGGACCTCGGAGCTTCCGGCGCTGGTGACGACCCTGGCGCTGCTGGCCGCGCTGGCCCCGGAGCGGGCGGCGTTCATCCCGGGGCCGCCGTTGCCCGCCTCCGAGCTCACGGCCGCCGGGGTGCTGCCGCCGCCGCGCTGGGCCCGGCGGCCCGCCTCGGTGCTGGACCACCAGGAGGAGGGTCCGGGCGGCCAGTTCGCCCTGCTCTGACCTCCGCGCTCCGCAGCGCGTCGTCCCCTCCGGGGGGTGACAGACCGGGGCGCGCCGGGATAGGGATCGGTGTCATGGACACCGACACCGAGCCCCTTCCCCTCGCCGGCCTCACCGTCATCGCCGTCGAACAGGCCGTCTCCGCCCCCTTCGCGACCCGTCAGCTCGCCGACCTCGGCGCCCGGGTCATCAAGGTCGAGCGCCCCGACGGCGGGGACTTCGCCCGCGCCTACGACACCGCCGCCCACGGTCTGGCCTCCCACTTCGTCTGGGCCAATCGCGGGAAGGAGTCCCTCACGCTCGACCTGAAGGACCCGCGCGGTCTGGAGGTGCTGCACCGGCTGCTCGACGACGCCGACGTCTTCGTCCAGAACCTCGCCCACGGCGCCGCCGCCCGGCTCGGGCTCGACGCGGCGACGCTGTGCGCCCGCTACCCGCGGCTGATCGCCGTGGACGTCTCGGGCTACGGTCCGCAGGGCCCGTACGCCCACAAGCGCGCCTACGACATGCTCGTGCAGTGCGAGGCGGGTCTGGTGTCGGTGACCGGCACTCCCGACGAGCCGGTGAAGGCGGGGATCCCGGCGGCCGACATCGCGGCGGCCATGTACGCCTTCTCGGGGGTCCTCGCCGCGCTGCTGCGCCGCGGGACCACCGGGCGCGGCGGTCCGGTCGAGGTGTCGATGCTGGACTCGCTCGCCGAGTGGATGGGGCACCCGCTGCACCACACGATGCACGACGGGGAGCAGCCCGTCCGCACCGGACTCGCGCACGCGGTGATCGCTCCGTACGACGCGTACGCGACGGCCGACGGGGACCGGGTGCTGCTGTCGGTGCAGAACGACCGGGAGTGGCAGCGGCTCGCGCGGCAGGTGCTGGAGCGGCCGGACCTGGCCGCGGATCCGGCGTTCGCGACGAACGCGGCGCGCACCCGGAACCGGGAGAAGACCGACGCGGTGGTGGCCGCGGCGCTCGGGGGGCTGGGCGCGGAGGAGGCGGTCCGGCGGCTGGAGGAGGCGGGGATCGCCTGCGCGCGGCTGAACTCGGTGGCCCAGCTGGCCGGGCACCCGCAGCTGGCGGCACGGGACCGCTGGCGGGAGGTGGGTTCTCCGGTGGGCCCGCTGCGGGCGCTGCTGCCGCCGATCGGGCTGCCGGGCGGCGCGGCACCGCGGATGGGAGCGGTGCCCGCGCTCGGCCAGCACGACGATGCCCTGCTGCGCGCCCTGGGGATGACGGGCGCGCAGATCGCGGCACTGCGCCGGGACGGTGTGATCGCCGGAGGCCGGGGAGACGCCGGCGAGTAGGGACGTGGGCCGGGGTGCAGCCGGAGCGGCCGGCTGCGCGACGGGGTCGGTTTACGAGCGGCGGCTGCCGAAGAGCGTGCGCCGCAGCCTGCGCAGCGGGGCGAAGAGGGCGACGCGCGCGCTCCGGCTCCGCTGGACGTGCGTGTGGTCGCGGGACGTGAGCTCACGCATCAGCAGGGTCGCCTCGGCGGACTCGTGGCGCGGGACGGCGGGGCCGCCCAGCACTGCGAGGTGGCGGTCGAGGCGCGAGCTGGTCGCGTTGCTGCCGCAGGTGATGGCAGGCACGCGAGGCGGCCTGCTGCGCATTGCTATCTGTTCCATGTCTCTCCCCACCCGTACGAGGGCACCCGGCCCGGGCAGGGTAACCCTATCGCCCCCGCGTCGCGCTCGGGTATCCCGGTGGTGTGAATTACCCCTGTCCTTACGGGTAGTTGACGATTACTCAGCGGAGTCGACCGTCACTCTCCGCACAAATCGGCCCACTTGGGGAGCCCTGCAGGGAGTGACGTCACGACAGGGGCCACGGAAGCCTTCCTGCGCTAACTTGGAGTGATCGCCCGGTGACGCATGGGGGTACGCGTGAGTGGGAACGAAAGTGACGACGCCGCGCGTGTCGTCGCGGGCCGGTACCGGCTGCTCGGCCCGCTCGGCCGCGGGGGCATGGGGATCGTCTGGCGGGCCCGGGACGAGGTACTGGGCCGCGAGGTCGCCGTCAAGGAGGTGCGGGCGCCCGCCGGTCTGGACGCGGCGGAGGTGGCCCGGATGTACCGGCGCCTGGAGCGGGAGGCCTGGGCCGCGGCCCGCGTCTCGCACCGCGGGGTCGTCACGGTCTACGACGTGGCGAGCGAGGACGGCCGCCCCTGGATCGTGATGGAGCTGGTGCGCGGGCTCTCCCTGGCCGAGGTGCTGGAGGGCGAGGGGCCGATGACCCCGCAGCGGGCGGCGCACGTCGGCGAGCAGGTCCTCGCCGCGCTGCGGTCCGCGCACGGGTCGGGGGTGCTGCACCGCGACGTCAAGCCGGCCAACGTGCTGATCGCCAACGACGGCCGGGTGGTGCTGGGCGACTTCGGGATCGCGAGCCTGGAGGGTTCGTCGGCGATCACGATGACCGGCGAGGTCGTCGGCTCCCCCGAGTTCCTGGCTCCGGAACGGGCGCTCGGGCGCGATCCGGGACCGGAGTCGGACCTGTGGTCGCTCGGGGTGCTGCTGTACGCGGCCGTGGAGGGGGTCTCGCCGTTCCGGCAGGACACCGCGCTGTCGACGCTCCGGGCCGTGGTGGAAGGGGAGTTGCCGCCGCCGCGCCGGGCCGGCCCCCTGGAACCGGTCCTGGAAGGGCTGCTGCGCAAGGATCCGGACCGGCGCCTCGACGCGGCGGAGGCTTCCCGGATGCTGCGGATCATCGGTGCGGGCGGCGCCGTACGGGCCGCCGGCGGACCGGCGTCGGAGCCCGGCGCCCCTGCGGTGACGGCGCGGTTCGGGCAGGACGGGGGCGGCGGGCCGTACGGGGCGGCGACCCCGCCGGTGCCGGTGCCGGTACGGGGCCCCGCGCCGGGGCCGGGTGCGCGGCAGGGGAACGCGGGCACGGTGCTGACCCTCGGCATCGTGGTCCTGCTGGTGGCCCTGGGCCTGCTGGGGTGGCTGCTGCTGAAGGACCGCCAGAGCGGGGGCGGCCGGGGCGCCGGGGCTCCGGGTACGGGTCCGGACTCCCCGGCTCCGGCGTCCGCGCCCCCCTCCCCTCCCCCGTCCGCGCCGGCCTCCGCTTCGGCCTCCGCGTCCGCCTCGGCCTCGGCTTCGGGGAGCGCGGAGCCCGCCCAGAGCGTCACCGTGTACGTCCACACCCTGCGCGCGGTCTACAGCGGCAGCTGTCCGCCGCCCGCCGTGGGCGCGCCCGCCTTCACCGCCACCCTCGAAGTCGCCCGTACTCCCGTCGTGCTGGAGTACCGCTGGGCCACGCGCGGCGGGGACGCCGCGGACCGGGGCTGGGAGAGCGTCTCGTACGAGGAGGGCGGACCGCGGACCCGTCAGGTCCTGCACACCGCGTCCGGGTACCGGCCGGGGACGACCCTGGACGACGCGGTCCGACTGGAGGTGCGGCAGCCGGTACGGACGGAGTCCGCGTGGCTGGAGTTCTCGGTCACCTGCTCGCCGCCGCCGACCCCGACGGGCGGAGCCTCCTCCTCCCCGCCCGCTTCGCCGGAGCCCTCCGGGTCACCGGGTCCGGCGCCCCCGTCCACGGGGGCGCCGGACCCGGAACCCGCTCCCTGAAGCCCGGGCCCCAGGACCCGGGCTCAGGGCCGGGACTCAGGCCTTGGAGGTGAAGACCGGCAGGTAGCCGCCGGACTGTCCGGCGGCGGTGGGGTGGTACGACTCGCCGATGTTGAGCCAGTTGACGCTGTGCAGCCACGCGTTGCCGGAGCAGATCTCGTGGCCCGTGAAGGCGCCGGCGACCGAGGCGAAGGTGAACCCGTGGTCGGCGGCGCGCTTGGCGATGGCGGCGTTGAGGTGGTCCGCCGCGCCGTTGATGGCGGAGCGTTCGCCCTCGGTGAGGCCGGTGGCGCAGGTTCCGTTCAGCTTGTAGAAGCGGGGATAGCCGAGGACGACGACCTTGGCGCCGGAGGCCCGGCCGCGGATGGAGTCGTACACCTGGTCGAGCCGGCCGGGGAGGGTGGAGTCGACGTACGCCTTGGCCTGGTTGACGCGGTTGACGCAGGTGGACTCGGACTGGAGCACACAGGTCGTCATGACGTCGGAGAATCCGGCGTCGTTGCCGCCGATGGTGATGCTGACGAGGTCGGTGCCGGAGTTGAGCGGGCCGAGCTGGCCGGCGAGGACGTCACCGGTACGGGCGCCCGAGCACGCGGTGAAGGAGAAGGTCTGCGGGGCGTGGGCGGCCGCCCACAGCGCGGGGTAGGCGCGGGCGGTGCGCTTGCAGTCGCCGCTCCCGCTGTCGTAGTTGCCGGCGCCGACGCCGGAGGAGTACGAGTCGCCGAGGGCGACGTAGCCGAAGTCGGCCTGGGCGGCGGCCGCCTGGCCGGCGCCGAACAGGGCGGCACCCGCGGCGAGGACCAGGGAGGAGGTGAGGGCTGCGAAGCGCGACATTCTCTTGCTCATGTGTGCGGCTCCTAGTGGGGGTTACTCCTGAGTCCGTGGTACAAGCAGCCGGGGGATTCTGTAAGTGTTCATGCCAAGAATGTTCGGGGTGGGAACGGGCCGGAATCTTCACTCCCGATGCGTTTGAAGAGGGAATTCGGGCACCCGATCCGGCGAAACACAGGTGCACGGGGCCAGTTCGTGCCGGATCATGGGCGCCATGCCAGCAGACCCGCATGACGCGCTGCCGATCCGGCTCAATGTCGACGACAGCGATTCACCGTCGGACGTAGTCGACGCGCTGTTCCTGGGCCGGTTCGCCTCCGGCGAGCAGCCGTACTCGCAGAGCGTGTCGATCGAACGGGTCAAGGCGGAGGCGACGCTGCTGCCCCCGCGGGCGGTCGTGCTCCGCTCGGCGCGCGACACCGACCGCAGCGCCACCCTCGCCGAGGGAGAGGGCTGGACCCTGCTGATCTCGCGCTGGAGCCGGGGCGCGGACGTGACGGTGACGGCGGTCACCGACGAAGTCGCGGCGCGGGTGCTCGGCGAGGCCACGGACGGGGCGCAGGACGAGCCCGAACCGCAGCCGGAGAACGTCACGATGGGCTTCTGGTACGTCTCCCCGCGGCGCGGCCCGTACCGCACGACGCGGCAGATCTCCGCCGGCACCTGGGAAGAGGTCCGACCCAACTACACGGCGCCGGTGGCCGGGGCGATGGACCGGCTGATGAAGGTCACCCCGGACGACATCGCGGGGCGGCTGCTCCTGCTGCACGGCCCGCCGGGCACCGGCAAGACGTCCGCGCTGCGCACGCTGGCCCGGTCCTGGCGTGACTGGTGCCAGGTGGACTGCGTCCTGGACCCGGAGCGGCTGTTCAACGACGTCGGCTACCTGATGGACATCGCGATCGGCGAGGACGAGGGCACGGCGAAGGGCCGCTGGCGGCTGCTGCTGCTGGAGGACTGCGACGAGCTGATCCGCGGCGAGGCCCGGCACACGGCCGGCCAGGCCCTGTCACGGCTGCTGAACCTGACGGACGGTCTGCTGGGGCAGGGCCGCAACGTCCTGGTCGGCGTCACCACCAACGAGGACCTGGAGCGGCTGCACCCCGCGGTGGTACGGCCGGGCCGCTGCCTGGCCCGCATCGAGGTCGGACGGCTGACGCACGGGGAGGCGGTGGACTGGCTCGGCACGGACGAGGGCGTGTCCCGCGAGGGCGCCACCCTCGCCGAACTGTTCGCCCTCCGGCGCGGCACGGGACCGGCCGCCGTCCTCCCGGCCCAGCCGCACAGCCCGGAGGGCCTCTACCTCTGAGCGGGGGCCCCGCCGTCGGGCCGGGGGGTACCGGTCAACCGGCGCCGGGGTACCCGGTCCACCGGGCCGGGCCCCGGCAGCGGGCCCCGCGCCCGCTGCCGGAACGGGCCGCCCGGGCTACTGCGCGTACCGGGCCCGGAGGGCGTCCGCGGCCGCCTCCAGGGCCTGCGCCTGGGTCAGGCCCAGCCGGTGCGCGCGCTCCGCGTACGTCTGCGCGGCTCCCGCGGCCTCGCGGGCGGCGCCCTCCGCTGCCGCCGCGACGTAGGTGCCGTTGCGGCCCCGGGTCTCGATCACCCCGTCGGCCTCCAGCGCCCGGTAGGCCTTCGCGACGGTGTTCGCGGCCAGCCCCAGCTCCTCCGCCAGGCCCCGCACGGTGGGCAGCTTGAAGCCGGCCGGCAGCCTCCCCGACCGGGCCCGGTCGGCGATCTGCGCGCGCAACTGCTCGTACGGGGCGGCCGAGCCCGCCCCGTCGTCGATGGTGATCTTCAGGTTCGTCGGGGTCACCTGACGGATTCTCCCCCATCGGCCGTAATTCGGAGGCGGCCCGCACCCGGCCGCCCGTAGCGTCGGCCGCATGACCACCATCACCATCCGCGACCTGCGCCCGGGCGACACCGCCGATGCCGGATCCGCCGTCCGGGTGCGCCGCGCGGCGCTGCCCTTCATGGTCACCACGGCCGCGGCCGTGACCTACGAACTCGCCCGCGCCCATCCCGACGGCCACCGCCGCGTCCTGCTCGCCGAGACCCCGGAGGGCCTGGCCGTCGGCACCGCCGAGGTGGGCGTGGCCCACGGAAGCACCGAGCCCGGGCAGGCGTACGTCAACGTGTACGTCGACCCCCAGCACCGCGGCCTCGGCACCGGGGGCGCGCTCGTGCGGGCGGCCGAGGCGCACCTGGCGCGGCCGGACGTGACGGACACGTACAGCTGGGTACTGGACGAGCCGGAGCACCGGGCCTTCGCCGAGCGGCGCGGGTACCGCGCCGGCCGTTCGGCCCACTTCCTGCGCCTGGACCTGACGGCGGCCGCGCTGCCGCCGCTGCCCGAGCTCCCCGCCGGAGTGGAGCTGCGGCCCGGCAGCGCCTTCGCCGCCGACCCGCGCCCGTTCCACCGCGCGGACTGCGAGGCCTCGGCCGACGAGCCGGGTGACGTACCCGTCGAGCTGGACGACTACGAGGACTGGCTGCGCGACGTCTGGCACAACCCGGCCCTCGACCACGAGCTGACCACGGCCGTCCTCGTCGACGGGGTCGTGGCGGCCTTCTCCGCGGCGCGGACCGACGGCGCCGGCCGCTACTCCTCGGCGATGACCGGCACCCTGCGCGCCTTCCGCGGACGCGGGCTGGCCAAGCTCGCCAAGACCGACTCCCTGCTGCGGGCCCGCGCGGCCGGCTACCGGGAGGCGTTCACCGGAAACGACGCCGGGAACGAACCGATGCTCGCCATCAACAGGTGGTTCGGGTACGAGATCTGCGCGACCGAGACGCGGTACGCGAAGAAGACGGGAGCCGCACAGTGAGCAGCCGATGGACCGTCACCCTGACGAAGGCGGGCCGCACCAAGATCCGCTATCCGGCGGTGGAGGTCGCCGACGACGGCGACCGGATCTCCGTCCGCGCCCCCTGGGCGGCCGAGGCGGTGAAGGACTTCGGGTTCGTGCGCTTCGAGCCGGGTGACGTGTTCGTCGAGCACTTCTGGCGCACGCGCTGGTACGCGGTCAAGGAGGTGTGGACCGGCGAGGGGGTCCTCAAGGGCTGGTACTGCGACGTCACGCGCCCGGCGGTGGTCCGCGAGGGCGAGATCCTGGTCGAGGACCTGGACCTCGACCTGTGGGTCTCCGCGGACCGGACGTCGGTACTGCGCCTGGACGAGGACGAGTTCGCGGCGAGCGGGCTGACCGCGACGGACCCGGAGGCCGCCGCCCAGGCGGTCCGCGCCCTGGACGCCCTGGACGACCAGGCCAGGACCCCGTCCGGCCTGGCGGCCCTGCTCCCGTAGCGCGGTCCGGCCGGGGGCGCGGATATTCGCTGTCCGGAGACCACGGGGAAGGCGAGGATGGCCGGATGGAAGACTTCTACGCTCACAGCCCCGAAGAGAAGGACCTGGACTTGGCCCTGGGCTTCATGGTCAGGAATTCGGCAGCGACCGAATTCGCCCTGTTCCAGACGATGGAGAGGATGGTCGCCGGTCCGTTCGCTTCCGTGATGGCGGCAAGGGCGTCGGGACCGGACGCCCTCGACACCGTCAGGCAGATCCTCGACACCGGCGCGTACGACGCGGAGGCCTCCCATGAGCTCCGTGAGATCCTCGACGACTGCGTGGCGGCGTTCCGGAAGCGGAACAGGCACATCTACGGCCTGCGGAAGCCGGCGGGGGAAGCGGCCGTGGCCGTGCAGGATCCGGCGAACGACCGCCCCCAGGAGGGATCCAGCGCGTACGAGTCCCTCCCGGAGGAGCTCGTACAGCTGGGCGTCGACCTCTCCGAGCTGGCCGTGACGCTCCTGAAGTGGTCCGGCGAGCACGTCGAGGCCCGTTCCTGAGGTGCCGCTTTCCTCTGCCTTAACCGGACCCTAAGGATCGGCTCCGGGGGCTCCGTCAGGGGAAAACGCGGGGTCCGGGGGGCTAGCTTGGCGGGGCCAGGGAGGGCCGGTCGCGGCGTCGGGACCCCGATTCGGGGGCGGCGCCGCACGGCCCCGGCCCGCTGGCGCACCCTGCCCCGTGCCCGAAGGAGTTCCCCCATGCCCGTACGCCGCACCGCCACCCGAATCGCCGCCGTCGGTCTCGCCCCGCTCGCGGTGGCCGCGTACGCCGCCGTGCCCGCGGCCGCCCACGGGTCGATGACGGACCCGGTCAGCCGGGTGGCGGCGTGCTACGCGGAAGGGCCGGAGTCCCCGAAGTCGGCGGCGTGCAAGGCGGCCGTCGCGGCGAGCGGGGCGCAGGCGTTCTACGACTGGAACGCGGTGAACATCGCCAACGCCGCGGGCCAGAGCAAGTCCCTGATCCCGGACGGGCAGCTGTGCTCGGCCGGCAACGCGAAGTACAAGGGCCTGGACCTGCCGCGCGCCGACTGGCCGGCCAGCCCGATGACGGCCGGGGCGCACACCTTCCGCTACAAGGGCACCGCCCCGCACAAGGGTTCCTTCGAGCTGTACGTCACGAAGGACGGGTACGACCCGACGAAGCCGCTGAAGTGGTCCGACCTGGAGCCGGCGCCGTTCGCGAAGGTCACCGACCCGGGCATGCAGAACGGCGACTACGTCTTCAGCGGGACCGTCCCGAAGAAGACCGGCCGCCACCTCGTCTACAGCGTCTGGCAGCGTTCGGACAGCCCGGAGGCCTTCTACACCTGCTCCGACGTCGTCTTCGGCAAGGACGGCGGGGGCACCGGCGGCGGCACGGGAACGACCGCTCCGGGCACCGGGCCGAGCGCGTCGGCGAGCGTCCCCGCGGGGACGAAGCCCGGCTCGAAGCCGGGGGCGGGCACCTCCGCGCCCGCCGCGCCCACCACCGCGGCCGCCGGCGGTGACGGCCCGAAGGCCGAGGCCCCGACGGACCGGCAGATCGCGGACGGCGCGGCCAAGTCCTCGGTGGAGCACAACGGCCACGGTGACGACGACCCGAAGACGAACGGCCACGCCGGCGGCCCCGCGCCGCTCGCGTCCTCGACCCCGGTCGCCGTCAAGGGCGACAACCTCGCGGAGACGGGCGGCAGCGGCGCCACCCCGGCGCTCGCGATCGCCGGTGCGGGCGCGCTGGCCGCCGGTGCGGCCGTGCTGTTCGGCCTGGCCCGCCGCCGGGCGACGACGGGCCGCCACGGCCGCTAGTCCGGCCGGACCGAACAGACCCGGCAGCCTGGGCGGACCGGGCAGACCTCACCGACCACGGCGCCGCCCCAACGGCGCCCTCCCGCCGCGGACCACCTGCGCGTCAGTCGAAGACCGACGCGCAGGTGGTCCGTTCGGCGTTGGCCGGGTCGAGGGCGTTGAGCGCCTCGTGCCAGGCGAGCCGGTCGGTCAGGCCGATGGTGACGTGCTCGGAGAAGTCCAGGACGCACAGGTCCTGGAGGAGGACGTTGCGGACGTTCGGCCCGTCGAGGAACTGGCTCCGGTACGGGGTGACGACCTGGTCGTACCTGGTGGAGATCACCGTGTACTTGACGCCGGGGACGGTGTCCCCGCCCTCGTTGAGGCGGGTGATGAAGGGGGACCCGGCGATCTGGTCGGCGAGGCCCGGGGTCGCGGTGCTGATCAGGTCCTCGGCTCCGGGGAAGTACGGGAGCAGCTGGGTGAGGCCGAGGAGGGTGGTGCCGTGGTTGTCGGGGGCGATCCCGACGAGCGCGTTGACCTTGGGGGCGCCGCCGAGGAACTTCAGGTAGTGGCGCGGCATCATGCCGCCCTGGGAGTGGCCGACGATGTCGGTCTTGGAGGCTCCGGTGGCGGCGAGGACCTTGTCGACGAAGACGTCGAGCTGGGCGGCCGACTTGTCGATGGGGCCGAGGCCGTTGAAGAAGGGCACGCCGGGGAGCTGGCCGTAGTCCAGGGAGTAGACGCAGTACCCGCGGTGGACCAGGTAGGGGGCGAACCCGAGCCAGTTGTCGACGGAGTTGCCGAAGGTGCCGTGGACGAGGACCACGGGCCGGGGGTGTGCGGCGGACGGTTTGCAGGACCAGTTGTTCCAGCCGCTGCTGGGGGCGGCCGCGGCCTGTGCGGTGCCGGTGGGGGCGACGAGGGCCGCGGCGGCGAGGGTGAGGACGGCCAGCGGGCGGAGCAGGCGTCTCCAGGGCAGCATCGTGTGATCTCCTCGCGGGTCAAGGGGAATGTTCGTGGGGGTTCGTCCCGTGATCCGGATCACAAGGGGGCTGCTCCGGCCAAATTACGGGCGAGTAGCAAGACAGGGAAGTTACGCGTCGGTAAAAACTCGCGTGTCGAGTCCGTCTCCAGTGCCGCTCAGGAACAATGGACGCCCCCGAACCCCCAGTTGAGGTGAGCGCGGCCATGCAGAGGGCTCCTGGCGCCGGTACCGACCTGGCCGCCCCGGCGGCCCTGGCGGCCGATCCGCTCGTCGCGGCCGTCACGGAGGCCGCCGTACGCGTCCTGCGGCCCGAGGCGGAGCGGACGGCCGAGGCGGGGGTGCCCGTCACGCACCTGGAAACCCTCGCCGGTTGTGGCGCGTACGGGCTGATCGGATACGAACCGGCGCCGCGGAGCGGTCTCACGCCGCGTCAGGTGACCCGGGAGGTGCACGAGGTGCTGGCGGCGGTGGACCCCTCGACGTGGTTCGTCTGGACCCAGCACGTTCCGCTGGCCAAGGCCCTGCTCGCGGCCCGGGACCCGGCGGGCACGGCCCTGCGCGAGGAGTGGCTGCCCGCGCTGGCGGCCGGTGAGCGGCGGGCGACGGCCGGTTTCGCCTTCTTGCGGCACCCGCGCCCGCCCGTCACCGCAGAACGGGTTCCAGGCGGGTGGCGGCTGGCGGGCCGGGTGCCGTGGGTGACGGGGTGGGCGCTGGCCGACTCCCTGTTCGTCGGCGCCGCCACCGCGTCCGACGAGGTGGTCCTCGCCCTGGTGGACCGCGTGCCGGGGGACGGTCTGACCGCGGTCGCGGGGGCCCCGCTGTGGGCGATGGGCGGTACGCACACGGCCTCCGTCGAGCTGCGCGACGTCCACGTGCCGGACGCGCGGGTGCTGGGCCGGGCGGCGCGGGCGGACTGGATCCGGGCGTACGACCTGGAGAACGCCGATGCGCAGCCCGCGGTCTTCGGCCAGCTGCGGGCCACGGCGGACTTCCTGCTCGCCTCGCCCCCGTACGAGGACCTCGGCCTGCGGGTCGCCCGGCGGGCCGCCCGGCTGCGCGCGGAGGCGTACGCGCTGCGGGACGAACTCCCGCCGGGGGAACGGGCGCAGGACCGCCTCGCGCTGCGGGCCGCCGCCCTGGACCTGGCCGTCCGGGCGGCCGCGACCTGCGTGGCGGTGGCCGGCGGCCGCGCGGTCCAGTACGGGCACACCGCGGGCCGCCTCTCCCGCGAGGCCCAGTTCCACCTGATCCAGGCCCAGACCACCGCCCTGAAGGCGGAGACAGCCCGGCGGATGCTGGAGGACCTCTGAGGGTCCCGTCCCGCCCCCCCTGGGGAAAGGGGTCAGGCCGCGAGCGTCCCGGAGGCGGAGGAGCCCCCGGAAAGAAGGGTCGCGGCGGGTCTGACGGTGCCCGGGCCGAAGCGGGCGTTGGCGCGGTCGACGGCGGCTTCGACGGTGAGGCGGGATTCACGGACGGGGTCGAGGGAGATCTGCCGGGTGGCGGCGGCCGCGCCGGTGAGGTCTTCGGCGCGGAGCGTCATGCCGGTGAGACGGGCCCGCTGGAGTCCCGCGGCGTCCATGAGGCGGTAGGCGAGGGTGCGGAGGTCTTCGTCGTGCGCGGAGGGTTCGGGGAGGCGGCGGGTCTTCTCCCACCGGGTGCCGCCCGCGAAGTGGAGGGTGAGGTGGAGCGAGCGGGCGGCCTGGTGGCGTCCGCGCAGGGTCGCGCCGAGCCGGACCACGAGGGTGAGCAGGGCGGCCCGGGTGTGGGGGCCGTCGAGTTCCTGGCGGGTGAAGCGGGTGCGGACGGCGGTGGAGGCGGGCAGGTCCCGCGGGGTGACGGGGCGGGGGTCGATGCCGCGGGCGCGGTCGGCGACGGTGCGGCCGGCCCGTTTGCCGAGGATCCGTTCCAGGACCCCGGGCGGGACCCGGGTGAGGGCTCCGACGGTGTGGAGCCCGTACCGGCGCAGTGCGTCGGCCTGCCGGGCGCCGAGTCCGTGCAGGGTTTCAACGGGGAGGGGGGCGAGGAAGGCGGTGACGGATTCCCCGGGGACGGAGAGGACTCCACCGGGTTCGGGGACGCGCGCGGAGGCCATGGCGGCGACGGCCCAGGTGGTGGAGACGCCGATGCGGACGTCGGTGCCCAGCCGGGCCACGGCGCGGAGCCGGACGACCTCGGCGATGCGGGTGGGGCCGGAGGCGAAGTACCGCTGGGCGCCGCGGGCCTGGACGAGGGCGGCGCGGGGCGGCAGGGCCTGGACGAACGGGGAGAACTCCCGGAGCAGGTCGAGGAGTTCGCGGTAGCCGTCTTCGGGGAGCCCGGGGGCGCAGCGGACGTGGAGGATCGCGGTCATCCGGCGCTCCCGGGGCTGGAGTGCCACAGCTTGCGGCCGGTCGCGGCGCGTTCGCCGGGCGGCTGGAGGTCGGCCCAGGGGTTCATCTCGTAGCCGGTCGGCAGGTGGATGCGGCGGCCGGAGTCGCCGGGGCCGGGGGCGGCCGGGGGTTCGGCGAGCCGGGTGGTGACGGCTTCGAGGCCGCTGCCGGCGCGCAGTTCGGCGAGGGCGGCGAGGTCCCAGGCGGCCGCTCCGACCACGCTCAGGCTCTGCGGTCCGCGTCGCTGCACGACGCCTCGTACGAGGAGCAGGAAGGAGTGGAAGACGGTGTGGGCGCAGGCTTCCTGGCTGTCGTCGAAGAAGGCGAGGTCGACGAGTCCGGTGCCGTCGTCGAGGGTGGTGAAGATGACGCGGCGGCCGGAGCGGATCGGCGGGGTCTGGGTGGCGGCCTTGGCGCCGGCGACGAGGACGGTCCGGCCGTGCGCGGTGTCCCGGAGCCGGTGTGCCGGGGTGACGCCGAGTTCGGCGAGGAAGGCGTGGTGGTCGCCCATGAGGTGGCGCGAGGCGTCCATGCCGAGGATGCCGAGTTCGGCGCTGAGCCGTTCGGCTCCGGTGAGGTCGGGCAGTCCGACGCGGGCGGTGGAACGGCCTCCGCCCAGGGGGAGTTGGGTGGCCGAGGCGCGCTGGGCGCCGTGGAGTTCCGTCAGGTGGAGCAGCAGGTCACGGCGGTTGGTGCCGAAGGAGTCCAGGGCGCCGACCTGGGCGAGGCGTTCGGCGACGGGGCGGCCGGGGTGGGCGCGGTCCCAGAAGTCGCGCAGGGAGGCGTAGGGCTGGCCGGTCTCGATGCGGCGGGCTTCGGTCTCGCTGATGCCGTGGACGTCGGCGAGGGCGAGCCGCAGCCCCCAGCGCTCCGGAGTACCGGACACCAGTTCGATGCGGTGGGCGACCGCAGAGCGGTTCACGTCGAGCGGCAGCACGGGCACTCCCCTGCGGCGGGCGTCGGCCAGCAGCAGGCGCTTGGGGTACATGCCGGGGTCGTGGGTCAGCAGTCCGGCGTAGAAGGCCGCCGGGTGGTGGGCCTTGAGCCAGGCCGACTGGTAGGTGGGTACGGCGAAGGCCACCGCGTGCGCCTTGCAGAAGCCGTAGCTGCCGAAGGCCTCGACGATCTCCCAGGTGCGGGCGGTCACCTCCGGGGAGTAGCCGCGCGCCGCGGCGGCCGCCGCGAACCAGACCTTGATCCGGGCCTGCGAGCCGGGGTCGGACAGCCCGCGCCGGACGCGGTCCGCCTCGTCGCGGCCGCAGCCGGTCATGACGTGCACGATCTCGATGATCTGCTCGTGGAAGACCACCACCCCGTACGTTTCCCGCAGCGCCCCGGCCAGGTCCTCGTGCGGGAAGCGGACGGGGGCCCGCCCGTGCCGGGCCTCGATGAAGGGCCGCACCATGTCGGCGGCGACCGGTCCCGGGCGGAACAGCGAGATGTCGACCACGAGGTCGTGGAAGGTGGCGGGCTGGAGCCGCCCCACCAGGTCGCGCTGGCCCGGGGACTCGATCTGGAAGCAGCCCAGCGTCTCGGCGGAGCGGATCAGTTCGTACGCCGCCGCGTCACCGGGCGGCAGCTGCGCCGGGTCGTCCAGGTCGAGTTCCCGCCCGGTCGCCCGGCGCAGTTCCGCGACCGCGTGGGCCATCGCGGACTGCATGCGGACGCCGAGCACGTCGAGTTTGAGCAGGCCGAGGTCCTCCACGTCCTCCTTGTCGAACTGGGACATGGGGAAGCCCTCGCCGCTGGTGGGGACGACGGGGGTGCGGGCGAGGAGCGAGGCGTCGGAGAGGAGCACCCCGCACGGGTGCATGGCGATGCCGCGCGGCAGTGCGTCCAGCGCCTCGACGAGGTCCCACAGCCGCCCGTACGACTCCCCCCGTACGTCGCGCAGTTCGGGCAGTTCCTCCAGGGCGGCACGGGCGTCGCGGGCGCGGATGTGCGGGAAGGCCTTGGCGAGCCGGTCGACGGCGGCGGGGTCCATGGACAGGGCGGCGCCGACGTCGCGGATGGCGTGCCGGACCCGGTAGGTCTCGGGCATGGAGACGGTGGCGACGCGTTCGGTTCCGAAGCGGGTGATGATCCGGCGGTAGACCTCCAGGCGGCGGGCGGACTCCACGTCGATGTCGATGTCGGGCAGGACGCGGCGGCGTTTGGACAGGAAGCGTTCCATCAGCAGGCCGTGGGCGACGGGGTCGGCGTGCGCGATGCCGAGGAGGTGGTTGACGAGGGAGCCGGCGCCGGAGCCGCGGGCGGTCACGCGGATGCCCATGTCCCGCACGTCGTCAACAACCCGGGCGACGGTCAGGAAGTAGGAGGCGTAGCCGTGGTGGGCGATGACGTCGAGTTCCTGGTGCATCCGGTCCCAGTACGCGCGGTCGCCGGCGTAGCCGCGCAGCACCATGCCGGCCGAGGCGCGGGAGGTGAGGACCCGCTGGGCGGTGCGGTGGGCGGCGCCGACGAGGCGGGCCTCGGGGAAGTGCACGGAGCCGATGCCGAGGTCGTCCTCGGGGTCGACGGAGCAGGCCCCGGCGGTCTCCCGGGTACGGGCGAGCAGGCGCCGGGCGTCGGCGGGGCGCAGCCCGGCGGCTTCGGCGATCCGGTCGGCGGTCTCGGCCATGGCGGCGGGGGCCTTGAGCCAGCGCTCGCCGGTGTCGAGGGGGCCGCGGGGGTCGAGGGGGACGAGCCGGCGGGCGGAGTCGAGGACGTCGGCGACGGGGCCCTGGCCGGGGTCGGCGTACCGGACGGCGTTGGTCAGTACGGCCGGGACGCCCTGTTCGGCGGCGAAGCCGACCGTACGGGCGGCCAGCCGCAGCGAGCCGGGGCCGGTGCCGGGGCGGCCGTGGTGGACGGCCTCCAGGCGCAGGGCATCCCCGTAGACCTCCCGCCAGGGTGCGAGCAGCCGGGCGGCCAGGTCGGGGCGGCCGGCGGCGAGGGCCCGGCCGACTTCGGAGCCGGGGCCGAGCAGGACGAACACGCCGTCGGCGCACAGGGCCTCCCAGGGCAGCAGCGGCTGTCCGGTGCGGACGCGGATGCCGGGCGCGCCGGACCCGTCGGCCCGGACCCCGCCGGACGCTCTGTCGGCCCCGTCCGTACCGTCGGCCCCGTCCGCCCCGCCAGCCCCGATGTCCCAGGCTCCGGGCGTGCCCGGCTCCGCGCCCGGGTGGGTCGCGTGCGCGGCGGTGACCATCCGGCACAGCGCGGCCCATCCGGCGGCCCCGTCCCGGGCCAGGAAGACGGCGCGCGCGGCGGACTCGTCCACGAAGGCCCCGCCCTTGACGGGCACCCGGCGCCGGCGGGAGGCCTCGCCCGCGGCGACGGCGGGCCGGCCGGCCGGCCCGGATACCGCCGGGGCCACGGCCAGGTCCACTCCGAACAGGGGCCGGATCCCGGCGCCGGCGGCCGCCTTCGCGAACCGCACCGCGCCCGCGAGGGTGTCGCGGTCGGTCAGGGCGAGGGCGTCCATGCCCCGCTCGACGGCACGTTCCGCCAGTTGTTCCGGGTGGGAGGCTCCGTAGCGCGCGGAGAACCCCGAAACGGTGTGCAGATGCGTAAAACCAGGCACCCGCGGCCTCCTGCTTCGCTCGATGCCCCCCGGCTCCTTCGGTCTCCCCCGGTCTCCACCATAGAGCAATTCGAATACCCGTGCGAAACACTTGTTCGATCATCCGTTCGGCCCTCCCCTGCTGCGCCCCGTCCCCGGCGCGCCGAGCGTGGGAGGCATGACCCAGCCCACCCAGAGCACCGACCCAGGTCCGCCCGGCGGCTTCCTCGCCGAGATCAAGGACGCCGTGACCACCCGGGCAGCCCTGCTGGTCCTGGGCGTACTGGCCCTCCAGCTGGCCTTCATCACCTCCTACATCGGGGCCTTCCACCACCCCAAGCCCAGCGAGATCCCGCTCGCCGTGGCCGCCCCCACGGCCCCGCTCGCCGACCGGACCGCGCAGCAGCTGGGCAAGCTGCCCGGCGAGCCGCTCGACACCCGGGTGGCCGCGAACGAGGTCGACGCCGTCCGGCTGATCCAGAACCGCGAGGTGGACGGCGCCCTGGTCGTCGACCCCGAGGGCACCACCGACCGGCTGCTCGTCGCGGGCGGCGCCGGAGCCTCCCTCTCCCAGGCCATCGAGGAGGTCGTCGGCCGCGCCGAGAAGAGCCAGGGCCGCACCGTCCGGGTCACCGACGTGGCCCCGGCCGCCGCCGGCGACGGGCGCGGCCTGAGCTCCTTCTACCTCGTCGTCGGCTGGTGCGTGGGCGGGTACCTGTGCGCCGCGATCCTCGCGATCAGCGCCGGCGCCCGGCCCGCGAACTCCGCCCGCGCCGTCATCCGGCTCGGCGCGCTGCTCGTGTACGCGATCGTCGCCGGCCTGCTCGGCGCGGTCATCGCGGGCCCGGTCCTGGACGCGCTGCCCGGCTCGCTCATGGCCCTGTGGGGCCTCGGCGCCCTGGTCGTCTTCGCGGTCGGCGCGATCACCCTGGCCCTCCAGGGACTGGCGGGCGTCGTCGGCATCGGCCTGGCGATCCTGCTGGTCGTGGTGCTCGGCAACCCGAGCGCGGGCGGCGCCTACCCGTACCCGCTGCTGCCGCCGTTCTGGAGCACCATCGGCCCGGCCCTGCCGCCGGGCGCCGGTACGTACGCCGGGCGCTCCATCGCGTACTTCAGGGGCAACGGCGCGGGCGGTCCGATGCTGGTGCTCGCCGGCTGGGCGGTGCTCGGTTCCGCCGTCACGATCGCCTGCGCGGCCTTCCGCAAGGGCAAGCCGGGAGCCGCCGTCGGCAGCGGGCTCCCCGACGACTCCCCCTCGGTCGCCCGGTTCGCCGGCGAGGGAACGGCCGGGCGGTGAACACCCCCGTCTTCCACGACCGGCTGGGCCCGCGCGTGCTCCCGAGGGGCCGTTCCCTCGCTCCCGAGGAGCACCCCGAGACGTGATCACCACCCTGGCCGTGGAGAACTACCGCTCGCTGCGCAGGCTGATCGTGCCGCTGGGCCGGCTGACCGTGGTCACGGGGGCGAACGGCACCGGCAAGTCCAGCCTCTACCGTTCGCTGCGGCTCCTCGCCGACTCCGCGCGCGGCGGGGCGGTCGCCGCGCTGGCCCGGGAGGGCGGTCTGCCCTCCACCCTGTGGGCGGGTCCGGAGAAACTGTCCCGGGACGTCCGGGACGGGCACCGGCCGCTCCAGGGGACGGTGCGCGCCGAGCCGGTCAGCCTGCGGCTGGGCTTCGCCGGTGACGAGTTCGGGTACGCGGTGGACTTCGGGCACCCGGCGCCCGTACCGGACTCGCTCTTCTCCCTGGACCCGGAGATCAAGCGCGAGTGCACCTGGGCCGGGCCCGTGCTGCGCCCCGCGGCGCTGCTGTGCGACCGGGCGGGGCCGGCCGTGCGGACGCGCACGGCGGACGGCGGCTGGCACCGCACCCAGAACGCGCTGCGCCCCTACGACTCCATGCTCGGCGAACTCGCCGACCCGCAGCTGGCGCCCGACCTGCTCGCCCTGCGCGAGCTGATCCGGTCGTGGCGGTTCTACGACCACGTCCGCACCGACGCCGAGGCGCCCGCCCGGACCCCCCGCGTCGGCACCCGTACGCCGGTGCTCGGCGCCGACGGCTCGGACCTGCCGGCGGCGCTGCAGACGATCCGGGAGACCGGGGACGGCGCGGCGCTGGACGCCGCCGTCGACGCGGCGTTCCCCGGGACGCGGGTCACCGTCACCGACCGGGACGGCCGGTTCGGGCTGGAGCTCCACCAGCACGGCCTGCTGCGTCCGCTGGGCGCGGCCGAACTCTCCGACGGCACCCTGCGCTACCTGCTGTGGACGGCGGCCCTGCTGACGCCCCGGCCGCCGTCCCTGATGGTCCTCAACGAGCCGGAGACCAGCCTCCACCCGGACCTGCTGGCCCCCCTCGCCGACCTGATCCTGACCGCGGCCCGGGACACCCAGACGGTGGTGGTCACCCACGCGGCCCCGCTGGCCGAGGCCCTGGCGGCGGGCACCCGCCGGCACCGGGTGGACCTGCGGACGATCACCCTGTTCAAGGAGTTCGGCCGCACCGAGGTGGCGGGCCGTGAGGGCCCCCTGGACGAACCCCTCTGGTACTGGCCCCAGCGCTGACGGCCGGTTCCGGTCCGGGTCAGGGCGCCCGGTGGACGACCTCGCCCGCGACCACCACGGTTTCCGCCACGGTGCCGGGGATGCGTTCCGGGGCGATGGCGAGGATGTCGCGGGACAGGACGACGAAGTCGGCGACCTTGCCGACCGTGAGGGAACCGCGCTCCCGCTCCAGGAAGTTGGCGTAGGCGGAGCCCATCGTGTAGCCGTGCACGGCCGTCGCCACGTCGACCGTCTCGGCCGGCTGCCACGGGTCGCCGCCGTCCAGCGGGCGGCGGGTGACCGCCGTGTAGATGCCGATCATCGGGTCCATCTCGGCCACGTTCCAGTCGCTGGAGAAGGCCAGGACCGCGCCGGCCGCGTGCAGGCTGCGCATGGGCCAGGCCTTGTGCCAGCGGTCCTCGCCGACGTTCTCCGCCCAGTCCTGGCCGGGGCCCGCGATCTCCGGGGCGCAGTGCCGGGGCTGCATGCAGGCGACCACGCCGAGTTCCGCGAAGCGCGGGACGTCGGCCGGGTCCAGGCACTCCACGTGCACGACCTGGTGGCGGGCGTCGCGCGGGCCGTTGACCCTGCGGGCGTGTTCGACGGCGTCCAGGACGGTGCGGATGCCCCGGTCTCCTGTGGCGTGGACGAAGCACTGGAAGCCCCGCTCGTCCAGCCCGGCCAGGAGCTCCGCGAACTCCTCGGCCGGGTAGAAGGTCTCGCCCCGGTGCTTGCCGCAGCCGGTGTACGGCTCCAGCAGGGCGGCCGTGCGCGGCTCCACCACGTCGTCGATGTACAGCTTGAGCGGGCCCACCCGCAGCCGGTCCCCGGCGTACCTGCGGGCGGCGTCGGCGAAGGCGTCGAGTTCCTCCTCGGTGGTGCCGCGCGGGTGGAACAGCGCGGCGACGATGCGCGAGCGCAGCCGGCCCTCGGCGCGGGCCCGTTCGTAGAGTTCCAGGTCGTCGAGGGAGTTCTGGGGTTCCACGACGGTGGTGATGCCGAAGCCGATGGCGTCGTCGAGGCTCTTGGCGAGGCGCCCGTACTGCCGGTCCGTCGAGGCCCACGGCACTCCGAGGTCGCGCAGGGCCCGGTGGCCGTCGCGGGAGAGCCCCTTGATCGCGAAGTCCTTGACGAAGCCGGTGGGCTCGCCGGTCTCCGGGTCGACGGCGGCGGTGCCGAAGGGCAGGTCGGTGTGGTCCCGGGTGACGCCGAGGCGGCGCAGGGCGGCCGTGTTCAGCCAGGCCGTGTGCACGTCGTACGAGAGGACGATCGCGGGGGTGTCCCCGGTGACGGGGTCCAGGTCGGCGGCGCAGGGCATCCGCCCGCCGGGGATGGCGGAGTAGTCGAAGGCCTCGGCCTCGATCCACGCGGCGTCCGGGTGGGCCTCGCGCCAGGTGCCGATGCGGTCGAGGATGGCCTCCAGGGTCCGGACCCCGGCGAGCTGGACGCAGGCGTCGTCGGAGCCGAGCCGGACGTGGTTGTGGGCGTCGACGAAGCCGGGCAGCACCAGCTTCCCGCCCGCGTCGATCCGCTCGGTGTCCGGTCCGGCCCAGGCCTCCGCGCCGGTGTCGGGGCCGACCCAGACGATCCGGCCGTCGTGGACGGCGAGGGCCTCGGCCTCGGGGAGCTCCGGGTCCACGGTGTGGATGCGGGCTCCGGTGAGCAGCAGGTCGGCGGGGAAGGGCTGTGCGGTGCCGGGCATGGGGTGGTGCTCCTGTGCGGTGGGGGTGGGTGGGGGTGACGGTGGATGTGGGGGCGCGGGGCGGGGTCAGACGGCCGGGGCGTACGCGGGGACGCGCCGGACCAGGGCCGCGTACGCGAGCCCGGAGACGACCGCGCCGAGCAGGGTGAGGTCGGCGCCGCCGAGCGGGGCGACCAGCGGCCCGGTCCACAGGGCGGAGTCGCAGGTCAGGGCGGAGAAGACCATGCCGGCGAGGAGGGCGGCGAGGCCGGCGGGGTGGTAGCCGGCGCGGTACCAGTAGGCGCCCGCGCTCCCGGCGTGCAGCGCGTCGGCGTCGTAGTGGCAGCGGCGCAGCAGCATGTCGGCGAGGAAGACCCCGCCCCAGGGGGCGAACACGATGATCAGCAGCGAGAGGAAGGAGAGGAGGGAGGTGGTGAAGTCGGTGAGGAAGAGGGCGGCGAGCGAGCCCGCGGCGGTGACCGCGGCGCTGATCACGATGGCCCGGGCGCGGCTCCAGGGGATGCCGAGGACCTGGAGGTTCAGGCTGGAGGAGTAGAGGGTGATGATCGAGTTGGTGACGGAGCCGCCGAGCACGAGGGCCAGGAACAGCGGCTGGAACCAGCCGGGCAGCAGGCCCTCGGCCCCGGCGACGGCGTCGGTCATGTCGGTCTGGGTGGCGGCGGCGACGCCCGCGACGCCCAGGGCCACGGAGGAGACGAAGCCGCCGAGCGCTCCGCTCCAGGTGATCGACTTGAGCGTGGTGGTCCGGGGCAGGTAGCGGGTGTAGTCGGCGGGCATCGGCAGGTACGAGAACGGCCCGGCGAGCATGACGACGAAGGCGAGGCTCCAGCCGGACAGGCCGGGGGCGGCGGCCGGGGCGGAGGTGTCGGCGCCGGGCAGCACGAAGAGGAGCAGGACGCCGAAGCCGGCGGCGAGGACGTAGGCCATCCAGCGTTCGGCGAACTGCACGGTGGCGTGGCCCCACATGGCGACGGCGAAGGTCAGGGCGAGGGTGACGGTCAGCGCGAGGGCGCGGACGGCGGTGCCGCCGCCGAGTCCGGCCTCGGCGAGGAAGACCTCCAGGGCCAGCGTGCCGACCACGGTGTTGACGATGGTGTAGCCGATGCTCACCACCCAGTTGAGGACGCCGGCCGGGAAGTTCCCGCGGACTCCGAAGGCGGCGCGGGAGATGACCAGGGTGGCGGTGCCGGTGCGGATGCCGCTGAGTCCGGCGGCGCTGACGGCGAAGAAGGACAGCCCGCTGACCACGACCACGGCGGTGGCCTGCCAGAAGGACAGTCCGAAGGCCACGGCGAGGGCGCCGTTGATCACGTAGGTGAAGGTGAGGTTGGAGCCGAACCAGAGCCAGAAGAGGTCCTTGGCGCTGCCGTGGCGCTCGGCGTCGGGGATGGGGTCGATCCCGTGGGTCTCGACCCGGAACACCTCGTCGACGTCGGCTGTCTCCTGCTGCCCCATGGCGGACCCCTGACTCTGGACGCAAACCTTGAATGACGTTCTAGGTTCTTGAATGGCATTCAAGATGCGCCGCCGAAGCGGACCTCGTCAAGACCCTGTCCGGGATAAGGTCTGGCCAGGGAAGATCGGGAAGGCGGGGACCGGTGGCGGGAGCGGCACGGCGGCGGGACGGGCAGATCGCCCAGGAACGCATGCTCGAAGAGGCCATGGCGGCGATCGCCGAGGACGGACTCGCCACCCTCACGATGTCCGCGCTGGCCGAGCGGCTCGGCACCAGCGGCGGCCACATCCTGTACTACTTCGGCAGCAAGGACCGGCTCCTGCTGGAGGCCCTGCGATGGAGCGAGGACCAGCTGGCCGTCGAACGCCGCGCGCTGCTCGCGCGCCGGTCGCCCGCCCCTCGCAAACTCGCCCTCTACCTGGAGCTCTACCTCCCCGAGGGCCCGCGCGACCCCCGCTGGACCCTGTGGATCGAGCTGTGGGCCCGCACCGCCTCCAACGAGCCGCTCAAGGCCGCCCAGGAGGAGATCGACGAGGGCTGGCAACAGGACCTGGAGGCGCTGCTGACCCGGGGCGTGGAGCAGGGCCGCTTCGCCCCGCTGGACGTGCCCGCCCGCGCCTCGGAGCTGCTCGCCCTGCTGGACGGGCTGAGCACCCGCGTGGTGCTCGGCCAGCGCGGCGCGGACCGCGCCCGGGCGCTGGAACAGGCCCGCTCGGCGGCGGCCCTGCTGATCCCGGCCCCGCTGCGGGTGCCGCCCGCGTAGGCGCGCGTACGGGAGCGGCCCGCCCGGGCCCCGCGGGCCCGGGCGGGCCGTCCTCCTGCCGCCCCCGGCGGGGGGCGGGTGGCGTCATTCCTTCCCGGCGGGAGCGCCCTCGGCGTTGCCGTAGTACGCCTGCCGCATCAGCCGCTCCATGTCGTCGATCATCGGCATCCGCGGGTTGGCGGGGGCGCACTGGTCGGCGTACGCGTTCATGGCCTGGGCCGGCAGGGCCTCGATGAAGGCCCGCTCGTCCACGCCCTCCTCGGCGAAGGAGGCGGGGATCCCGCACCGGGTGCGCAGGTCCTCGACGGCACGGGCGTAGGACTCGACGCCCTCGGCCGGGGTGGCGGCCGGCAGGCCGAGCGTCCTCGCGATCTCCTGGTAGCGCTCCGGCGCCCGGTAGACCTCGGCCTTGGGCCACGGGGTGGCCTTGTGCGAGACGGTTCCGTTGTGGCGGATCACGTGGGGCAGCAGGATCGCGTTGGTCCGGCCGTGGGCGACCTTGAAGGTGTTGCCGAGGGTGTGGGCCATGGCGTGCACGAGGCCGAGGAAGGCGTTGGCGAAGGCCATGCCCGCGACCGTCGAGGCGTTGTGCATCTTCTCGCGGGCCTCGGGGTCGTTCGGGCCGTCGACGACGCACCGCTGGAGGTTCTCGAAGATCAGCCTGACGGCCTGGAGGCAGAGGCCGTCGGTGTAGTCGTTGGAGTAGGCGGACACGTACGCCTCGGTGGCGTGGGTCAGGGCGTCGAAGCCGGAGTCCGCGGTGACGGTGGGCGGCAGCCCCATGGGCAGGACCGGGTCGACGATGGCCACGTCCGGGGTCAGCGCGTAGTCGGCCAGCGGGTACTTCTGGGCGGCGGCCGGGTCGGAGATGACGGCGAAGGGGGTGACCTCGGAGCCGGTGCCGGAGGTGGTCGGGATGGCGACCATCCTGGCCTTCCCGCCCAGTGGGGGGAAGGTGTAGGCGCGCTTGCGGACGTCGAAGAACTTCTCCTTGGTGTCCGCGAACTCGACTTCCGGGTGCTCGTACATCAGCCACATGATCTTCGCGGCGTCCATCGGGGAGCCGCCGCCGAGGCCGATGATCGTGTCGGGCCGGAAGTCCCGCATCAGCGCCGCGCCGGCCCGGACGGTGGAGAGCTCCGGGTTGGGTTCGACGTCGTCGATCACCTGGACGGCGACGGCGCCTTCGCGGGCGTGCAGGATGTCGGTGACCTTCCGGACGAAGCCGAGGGCGACCATCGTCTTGTCGGTGACGATCGAGACCCGGCCGATGCCCTCCATCTCGCCGAGGTAGCGGATGGAGTTGCGCTCGAAGTAGATCTTGGGCGGGACCTTGAACCACTGCATGTTGTTGTTGCGCCGTCCGATCCGCTTGACGTTGACCAGGTTCACCGCGGTGACGTTGGCGGACACGGAGTTGTGGCCGTACGAGCCGCAGCCGAGGGTCAGCGAGGGGAGGAAGGCGTTGTAGACGTCGCCGATGCCGCCGAAGGTGGAGGGCGCGTTGGCGATGACGCGGACCGCCTTGACCTTGCGGCCGAACTCCTCGACGAGGGCCTCGTCCTCGGCGTGGATGGCGGCGCTGTGGCCGAGACCGTGGAACTCGACCATGGCGGCGGCCAGTTCGAGCCCGTGCGCGGTGTCCGAGGCCTTGAGGGCGGCCAGCACCGGAGAGAGCTTCTCGCGGGTCAGCGGCTCGCCCTCGCCGACCTCGCCGCACTCCGCGAGGAGGATCGAAGTGCCTTCGGGGACGGTGAACCCGGCCTGCTCGGCGATCCACCGCGGGGACTTGCCGACGACCGCCGGGTTGAGCCTGGCGGCCGGGCAGTCGGCGGCGTGGGCCGTCGTGCCGAAGACGAACTGCTCCAGCTTGGTCTTCTCGGCGGCGCTCACCACGTGGGCGCCCAGCCGCCGGAACTCGGCGATGCCCTGCTCGTAGATCTCCGCGTCCAGGATGACGGCCTGCTCGGAGGCGCAGATCATGCCGTTGTCGAAGGCCTTGGAGAGCACGATGTCGTGGATCGCGCGGCCCAGCTTGGCGCTCTTGTGGACGTACGCCGGGACGTTGCCCGCGCCGACGCCGAGGGCCGGCTTCCCGCAGGAGTAGGCGGCCTTGACCATGGCGTTGCCGCCGGTGGCGAGGATGGTGGAGACCCCCGGGTGGTTCATCAGGGCGCCGGTGGCCTCCATGGAGGGCTGCTCGACCCACTGCACGCAGTCCTCCGGTGCCCCGGCGGCCACGGCGGCGTCGCGCACGATGCGGGCGGCCTCGGCGGAGCAGTTCTGCGCGGAGGGGTGGAAGGCGAAGATGATGGGGTTGCGGGTCTTCAGGGCGATCAGCGCCTTGAAGACCGTGGTCGAGGTCGGGTTGGTGACCGGGGTCATCGCGCAGACGACGCCGACGGGTTCGGCGATCTCGGTGATGCCGTTCAGCTCGTCGCGGCGGATGACGCCGGCGGTCTTCAGCCCGCGCATCGAGTTCACGACGTGTTCGCAGGCGAAGAGGTTCTTGACGGCCTTGTCCTCGAAGAGACCGCGGCCGGTCTCCTCGACCGCGAGCCCGGCGAGGTCGCCGTGCCGGCTCAGCGCGGCGAGGGAGGCCTTCTTGACGATGTGGTCGACCTGCTCCTGGTTGAACGACTCGAACCGGCCGAGCGCCCGGAGCGCCCTTTGGACCAGTCCGTCCACCGTCTCGTTGGCCCGCATGGCAGGACTCCTTCGTTTCGACCTTTTCCTGATGTCTCAATTCGACACCCGAAAGCGGAAGCGATGGCGCCGAAAAAGCCCTGCCCGGGCGGGCCGAAGGACCCTTCACCCCCGCCCTCTCCCCCGCCAACAGGTGCGTGACCTGCGGAAATGGCGAGGGACCTAGGACCCCTGCGCGCTTGTGAAAACTTTCACAAGAATTTCCCGAAGTGCACCCTATGGCCGTCCCAGACGGCCCCCACGCACACGGGCCCCTGGACGCCCTCCCGGAAGGCGGGAGGACGTCCAGGGGCGTGACGGGGGTGCGTGGATCAGTAGACGCTGACCCCGTAGGCGTTCAGGGCCTCCACGACGGGCTGGAAGTAGGTGGTTCCGCCCGAGGAGCAGTTGCCGCTGCCACCGGAGGTGAGACCGACGGCGCGGGTGCCGGAGTAGAGCGGGCCGCCGCTGTCGCCGGGTTCGGCGCACACGTTGGTCTTGATCATTCCGTAGACCACGTCGCCGCCGCCGTAGTTGACGGTGGCGTTGAGGCCGGTCACCCGGCCGCTGTGGATGCCGGTGGTGGAGCCGCGCCGGGTGACGGACATGTTGACGGTGGCGTTGACCGCGCTGGTGATGTCCTGGCTGCCGACGGTGCCCGGCGGTACGGGCGAGTTGCTGGCGTACTTGATCAGGCCGTAGTCGTTGGTCGGGAAGCTGGAGCCGGTGGTGGAGCCGAGCACGTTGGTCTTGGCGGAGTTGGTCCACCAGGTGCCGGCGCCGTCGGTGCAGTGGCCGGCGGTGAGGGCGTAGTAGTTGCTGCCGCTGCGCACGTTGAAGCCGAGCGAGCAGCGCCAGCTGCTGGCGTAGATGGCGTCGCCGCCGGAGGCCAGCTTCGTCAGCTTGCCCGGGGTGCGCTCGATGCGCAGGGCCTGCGCGTCGACTCCGGCCCCGCGGCGGATTCTGGTCAGGTCGGCGGCGCTGACGGTGGAGTCGGCGGTGACCACGAGGGTGCCGGTGGCGGGGTCGGTGTGCCAGGCGGTACCGGCCACGTCGGCGCGCAGCACCGAGGCCTCGGCGGCGGCGAGCCGGGCGGCGCTGAAGCCGTTGTCGGTGGGGTCGGGTGCGGCGGCGCTGGCGGCCGTGGGGGCGGCGAGTGCGGCGACGGCGGCCAGGCCGGTGGCCGCCGCGAGCAGCCTGACACGGGTGATGCGGTTGATCCTCACTGCACGTCCTCCCGATGGGGGGTCGGGGGCCCGGCGGTCGTGGGGGTGCCGGAGCCCGTGAGCGGCGGTGGGGGCAGGGCCTGGGCGCGGGGTTCCGCCCCGCACACTTTCGCCGTGCCCCTGACAAGTCCGCCGGATGACGCTGACGGGAGTGTCCTGGCGTCAGTTACCGGCGGCAAGGGCGCCTTTCAGCCGTCGCTCGCCCGCCGCGACCGCGAAGGGCAGGGTGTTGCCGGGCGGCGGGAACGGGCAGACGAAGTGGTCCGCGAAGGCGCAGGGCGGGAGCAGGGCCCGGTTGAGGTCGACGGTGACGGCCCCGTCGGCGGCCGGGGTTCCGGGCCGCAGGAAGCGGAAGCGGTAGCTGGAACGGCCGCCGGTGGTGTCGGCGAAGACGGCCCAGAGGCTGCCGTCCTCGCCGTCCACGGCGACCTGGAGGGTGTGGGGGCTCCCTTCGTACGAGAAGCTCAGCTCGCCCCCGAGTCCGAGCCCGCGTTCCCGCCCGTCGGCGTTCTCCACCTGGACGGTCCGGTCCTCGCCGTACGGGCGGAAGCGGCCGGGCAGCGCGAAGGCGGGGTCGTACGGGGTGGCTTCGATCCCGGCGAAGGCCCGCCGGGCGGGCGAGGCGGGATCGTAGACGCGCAGGGCCCATTCCCCCTCCCGGCGGATCACGACGAGCCGTACGTCCCCGGCACCGACCCGGGAGTCCGCGGGCCGGCCCTCGTCGGCGCCGAGGACGGCGTCCCCCGTGAACGGCTCGCCGTCGAGCGTGAGGCCGTCCTCGGCGGCGGCGCTCAGCAGGACGCCGCCGTCGGTGGCGCGCCAGCGCCCCGGAACGGCCGGAATTCGACCTTCCGGGTGCTCGTCGCCCGCTTCGGAGAGCCAGTGGGTCCCGGTCAGGGCGAGGGGTCCGTAGGGGCCGGAAACGGTGGCCACCCGGTGCTCGTGCCACTCCTGCCAGGCCGTGGCGGCGTCATCGTCACTCATGCCGCTCAACCCTTCCACACGGGCCCGGACGGGAATCCACCGGTACGCCGTCCGGGCGCGCGGAACCTGAAAGGGGCTCAGCAGCCGTCGCAGGGACAGCAGCAGCAGTCGTCGCAGCCGCAATTGCTGCAGCAGTCGCAGCCGTCGCAGCAGTCACCGGCATCGCACCACGGGTCGCGCTTCTCCCGCGACCAGGGGCCGTCGTGCTCGGTGCAGCACAGCTGGCAGGTGCAGAACAGCCCGATCGCCACCGCGCAGCCGGCGAGCAGCCCGCGGCGCGGCCGCTGCGGGGGCAGGCCGCCGCCACCGCCGCCGCCACCGGGCCAGATGGGCGGCGGCCCGCCCGGCCCGCCCGGTGCCTGCGGGGCCTGCGGAGCCTGCGGGGCTCCGGGGGCGTAGGGATTGCTGCCGTAGGGACCGCCCCCGTAGGGGTTCCCGCCCCCCGCCGGGCCGCCCGCGTACGGGCCCGCCCCGTACGGGCCGCCGTCCTGGCCGGCGGAGGCGGTCGCGGTGTGCCCGCAGGCGCTGGTCCCGAAGGCGCGGTCCACCGAGGTGCGCAGCTCGTGCACCAGCAGCCGGTGGGCGAGGCCCGCGTCGGCGAACTCCGCCTCGCGCAGCGCCAGGCGTATCCCGTGCAGCGCGTCGTCGCACAGCCGCCGCGCCTCGGCCAGGGAGGTCCCGGTGGCGGTGAGCGGGTTCCAGGCGCCCGCCGCGGCGTCGGCGGCCTGGTCCTCGACCGCGTCCAGCAGGTGCGCGAGCCGCCCGAAGTACCGGCCGGCCTCGGCGAGCGCGGGGCCGTTGCCTGGCCGGCCCGCGAGGACCGCGGTATGCGCGAAGGCGGCCGCGGTCGCGGTCTCCGTCGGCTCGGTCACCACCAGCACGGACGTGCCGGTCCCGGCCAGGGTCTCGATGCCGCCCTGCCGGTCCACGGCGTCCACGAGCACGGCCGTGTCGAAGCCGAGCGAGGCCCCGGTGCGGGCGCCGGCCCGGTCCCAGCCCCGGGCCACCTTGCGCGCGGCGGCGGCGATCGGGGCCCGCGCCAACAGCCCGTCGCGGTCGGCCACGTGGTCGCGCACCTTCGCGGACGCCAGTACGAGCGAGACCGCGGCCGCGAGCCTGGCCCCCTCGCCGTTCGCCACGGGGGCGGTCCGCATGCCGCGCAGCGGGCAGGGCCCCGCGGTGCGCCGCGCACCGGGCAGCGGTCCGGACTGAGCCTCCGTCAGAACGGAGACGAGCAGCCCGTCGTAGTTGGTGACGATGCGGGCGAACTGTCCGTGGTCGCCGCGAAGTGCCAGGCAGAGCCCGCACAGATGGGCCATCCACTCCGTTTTGAACCGCTCGCCGAGCCGGTGCGTGCAAGGTCTGACGATGCCGAACAATCCGTTTCCCCCGTGTGTGATCCGCGCGTTTCCGGGGCATCGTATCCAGCCAGGTCGTTCACTCGTCCGCCCCAACCGCTCACCCGGACGGCGGCGGCGGTCGTATTTTCACTCAGACAGCAGCGGCAGCCGCTCTGAATCCTTGACCGTGCAACGGATGTTCTGCACCAGTCCCGTCACGAAACCCCTGCGCGGCGACTATCCACTTGGCGCGTTGTCAGCATCATGGACGACCATAGGGGCAGCGGAGAAGAAGACAGACTGGCCACGGTGAAAGGAGGCGTCCATGGGTTCGGTACGCAAGGCGAGTGCCTGGTTGGGTCTCGTAGAGGACAGCGACGACGAGCGGTACTACGACGACGACTACGCGGAGGCGGTGGAGCGCCAGCAGGGCACGGTCTCCGGCCCCGGTGACCAGTGGGTCACCGACCCCCGTGTGAAGGTGGCCTCCGAGTCCGCCGTCGAGCAGGGCCGGCGCATCGCGACCGTGACCCCGGACGGCTTCCGTGACGCCCGCGGCATCGGCGAGCTGTTCCGCGAGGGCGTCCCGGTCATCGTGAACCTGTCGTCGATGGACCCGGGCGACGCGAAGCGGGTCGTCGACTTCGCGGCGGGCCTGACCTTCGGGCTGCGCGGTTCGATCGAGCGGGTGGCGACCAGGGTCTTCCTCCTGACCCCGGCCGACACCCAGATCGTCAACGGTGAAGCGGGCGGCCGCTCGCGCGACTTCTTCAACCAGAGCTGAGCGGGGCTCTCACCGGAAGGCGTCCAGCCCGGTGAGCGCCTTGCCCAGCACCAGCTGGTGCATCTCCACGGTGCCCTCGTAGGTGAGCACCGATTCGAGGTTGGTGGCGTGCCGCATGACGGGGTACTCCAGGGAGATCCCGTTGGCCCCGAGGACGGTCCGCGCGGTGCGGCAGATGTCGATGGCCTCGCGGACGTTGTTGAGCTTGCCGAAGCTGATCTGCTCCGGCCGCAGAGTGCCCGCGTCCATGCGCCGGCCCAGGTGGTGGGCGAGCAGGATGCCCTTGTGGAGTTCCAGCGCCATGTCCGCGAGCTTGGCCTGGGTGAGCTGGAAGCCGCCGATCGGCTTGCCGAACTGCTCCCGCGTCCTCGCGTAGTCGAGCGCCGATTCGAAGCTGGCGCGCGCCGCGCCCATGGAACCCCAGATGATCCCGTACCGCGCGTGGCTGAGGCAGCCCAGCGGCCCCTTGAGCCCGGTGACGCCCGGCAGGACCGCGTCCGCGGGCAGCCGTACGTCGTCCATGACGAGTTCACTGGTCACCGAGGCGCGCAGGGACCACTTGTGCTTGATCTCCGGCGCCGAGAAGCCTGCCGAGTCCGTGGGGACGGCGAAGCCGCGGATCCCCTCGTCGGTCTGCGCCCAGACCACGGCGACCGAGGCCACCGAGCCGTTGGTGATCCACATCTTGCGGCCGTTCAGCACCCAGTCGGTGCCGTCCCGCTTCGCGTACGTGCGCATGGCCGCCGGGTCGGAGCCCACGTCGGGCTCGGTCAGCCCGAAGCAGCCGATCAGCTCGCCGGCCGCCATGCCGGGCAGCCAGCGCTGCTTCTGCTCCTCGGAGCCGTACTTCCAGATCGCGTACATGGCCAGCGAGCCCTGTACGGAGACCAGCGAGCGGATCCCGGAGTCGGCGGCCTCCAGCTCCAGGCAGGCCAGGCCGTACTGGACGGCGCTGGAGCCGGCGCACCCGTAGCCCTCCAGGGACATTCCGAGGGCGCCGATCGAGCCGAGCTCACGGGCCAGCTCGCGGATGCCGGGGAGCTCGCCGTCCTCGTACCACTGCGCGATGTGCGGCAGGACCCGGTCGGCGGCCCAGGAGCGGACCGTGTCGCGGACGGCGAGGTCCTCGGGGCCGAGCAGCTCGTCGAGCCCGAGCGGATCGGTGGGGACGAAGGGGGTCTTCGACGCGGAGGACGCAGACGAGGCGGACAAGAGGGGCCTCCCGGCAGGCACGTGGGCGAAACCTAGCGGTGCAAGTTTGTCGCCGGTCGGGCCCCGGGTCCACCCCCGTCTTCGGGGCGGGCCGTCAGGCGGTGCGGCCGGACGCCCCGCCGACGGCCCGGTCGCACTCGGCCTGCGCCGGACCGGGGATCCGCGCGCCGGCGGGAGCGGCCGGGCCGGATGCCTGCGCGGGCAGGCGTACGGACTGCTCGGCGGGCTCGTCGGCCGCCGGCGCGGTGTCCATGGTGCGCGGCAGCTTGAGCGCCATGACGGCGCCCGCGAGCAGCAGGCCGGCGCTGACGACGAGGGTGACGTGCAGCCCGTGGACGAAGGAGTGCCGGGCGGCGGCGTACAGGGACTCCCCCGCCGGGCCGCCGAGCTGCGCGGCGATCTGGTAGGCCTCGCCGAGGGAGTGCGCGGCGCCCGCCGACTCGGCGGCGGAGACTCCGGGGATCCCGAGGAGACCGGGCGCGTAGGCGGCGTTCATGACGCTGCCGAGCAGGGCGATGCCCATGCCCGCGCCGAGCTGGTACGAGGTCTCGCCTATGGAGGCCGCCCCGCCGGCGGTGGCCGCCGGGGCCTCGCTCAGCATGGACTCGTAGGCGGCGAACAGCGTGGTCTGGAGGCCGAAGCCGAGCAGGATGAAGCCCGCGGTCAGCAGCACGGGCCGGTCCTGCTGGCCCATCAGCGTCAGCAGCAGCACGGCGCCGGCGGTGAGCAGGAAGCCCAGCGAGACCATCGTGCGGGGCCCGACGCGCTGGAGGGTGTACGAGCCGGTGGCGCCCGCGGCCATCGCGGCGAAGGTGAGCGGCAGCAGCCGCAGGCCGGTCTCCAGCGGGGTCAGGTGCAGCACCAGCTGGAGGTACTGGACGGCGATGAGCTCCAGGCCGACCAGGGCCAGCATGGCCAGCACGATGCAGCCGACGGAGGTGGAGAAGGCGGCCCGGGAGAACATCCGCATGTCGATCAGCGGGTGCTCGCGCCGCTTCTGGCGGCGTACGAAGAGGATCAGCAGGGTCACGCCGATCACCAGCGGGACCAGCGCCTGGGGGTCCGCGAGGTGGCGTTCGGCGCCGATCCGCTTGATGCCGAGGACCGATCCGAGCACACCGGCGGCGGCCATCAGGGCGCCGAGGACGTCCCAGGGTCCGTCCGAGGAGCCCTTGGACTCGGGGAGCAGCCAGCGGCCGAGCGGCAGGATCAGGGCCATCAGCGGGATGTTGATCAGGAAGACGGAGCCCCACCAGAAGTGCTGGACGAGGAATCCGCCGAGTACGGGGCCGCTGGCCGCGCCGATCGCGGCGACGGCGGTCCAGATGCCGATGGCCAGCGCCCGCTCGCGCCGGTCGGGGAAGACCTGGCGCAGGATCGACAGGGTGGCGGGCATGATCATCGCGCCGCCGATGCCGAGCAGGGCGCGCGCGGCGATCAGGACCTGCGCGTTGTCGGCGAGGGCCGCGATGGCGGAGGCCACGCCGAAGAGCCCGTAGCCGAGGAGCAGGATCCTGCGGCGGCCGACGCGGTCTCCGAGGGTGCCGAAGAGGATCAGGAGCGCGGCGCAGACCAGCGGGTAGGCGTCGACGATCCACAGGAGCTCGATCGGGCCGGGGCGCAGGTCCTCGGTGACGGAGGGGACGGCGACGTGCAGGATCGTCGCGTCGAGCGCGACGAGCACCAGGCTGACGCACAGGACCGCGAGGACCAGCCAGCGGTTCGCCCCGTCGGAGGCCGCGCCGATCCGCTGCCGGAGGGAAGGGGTCCTGTCGCCGGTCATGTTCGTCCCCGACATGCATGTACCTCCCAGGTGATCCCTCGCACTCGGCGGACCTGCGTCGTCGGCCCGCCGCGGGTGGTGCGCTTGCGGCGTCCAACGGGGTCCGGCATCGACACGCGAGTGAAGGGTCAGCGTACGCGAGTTCGCGTGTCCGACACGTGGTCAAGCTCTCATCGCGGCGGCGGCCGCCGTGTGGTGTGCGCCACTCGCTCCCCTCCTCCCTCCGGCCGCCCTCCGTCCACCTTCCCTCCGTGTACACGGCCGTTCACTTTGCGTGGTTCCGTCCGGTCCGGTCCGGCCGGGCGGCGGAGCCGCCGACGGCCGGGCCCGCGAGACTGTGCGGGTGAGAGACGCGCCCCTGATCCCCGAGAACGATGTGAACGACGTGCCGGTGGCGGCCCCCGGGCTGCGGCGGGCCGCGCCGGCGCTGGCGGTCTTCGCGGCGGTCCGGCTGCTCGGCCTCGCCGTCCTCTCGGTGTGGGGGGCGGTGGCGGACAGCAGTCCCCACACCCTGCTCTCGGCCCGCTGGGATTCGCTCTGGTACGCCCGGATCGCCGCCGAGGGGTACGGGTACGAGGTGGTCCTGCCGAGCGGGGCCGTCCATTCCAACCTGGCCTTCTTCCCGCTGCTGCCGTGGCTGGAGCGGCTGGTGGCGGCCGTCACGGGGCTCTCGTACGGCTCGGCGGGCCTGGTGGTCTCGGTGCTGGCGGGGCTCGCCGCCGCCTGGGGGATCTTCGCGGTGGCCGCACTGCTGTACGGGCGCCGCGCCGGGATCCTCGCGGTCGCGCTCTGGGCGGCGCTGCCCGTCGCCGTCGTGCAGTCCATGGCCTACAGCGAGGCCCTCTTCACGGCCCTGGCCGCCTGGGCTCTGTACGGGGTGCTGCGCGGGCACTGGATCACGGCGGGCCTGCTCGCGGCCGCGGCCGGACTGACCCGCCCGGTCGGCGCCGCCGTCGTCGCGGCGCTCTGGGTGGCGGCCGCCCTGGCGTGGCGGCGCGGGGAGCGGTCCTGGCGGACGGCCGCCGGGGTGCTGCTGGCCCCGCTGGGCGCGGCGGCGTACGTGCTGTGGGTGGGACACCGGACCGGCGGCGGCCTGCTGGGGTACCTGGACGTGCAGGCCGGCTGGGGCAACGGCTTCGACGGGGGCTGGGCCTTCGCCCGCTTCGTCGGGGCGCGGCTGGCCTCCCCGGCCTTCCTCGCCGGGGTCGGGCTGATCGTCGGGGTGCTTCTGGTGCTGTGGCTGTACCGGCTGTGCGTACGGCAGCGGCAGCCCGCCGCGCTGCTCGTGTACTGCGGGATCGTGGTGGCGCTGGCCCTGTGCGCCTCCGGGTACTTCGGCTCCAAGCCCCGGCTGCTGCTGCCGGCGTTCCCGCTGCTGCTGCCGGTGGCGGTGGCGCTGGGCCGGTGGCGGACCCGGCGGGCGGCGGCGGTGCTGGGGGCGCTGGCCCTGTGCTCGGCGGTGTACGGGGCCTTCTGGCTGAACGGCTCGGGACCTCCGTAGGGAGGGCCGCGGGAAGGGTGCGGGGGAGGCGCAGGAGGGACGCGGGAGGGGCCGCCGGAGGACCGCCGGGGCCGCGATCACGGAACGGATCATTCCAATCCATGATTGGGCAAAGGAATTGACCTGCGGCAATAAGACTCCCGTAAGTATGCAGATAATTACGGGGCCGGAGCCACGGGAGTTGAATCCACGGAGTTCCAACCGGTGCCGGAATAACGGGAATTAAGTACTGCGTGAGACGCACTCCACATCACATGGTCATCACAAAGCCCGCGATTCGACCGGGCCGCGCTTCGACGCGCGGTAACGTCGATTGAGTGCGTACCGACCAATTGCTGACCCGTCTGGAGCCGGTGTTCGCCCGGCTGGACCGGGAACCAGAGCGACCGGCTCATCTGCAAACGCCGCAGATGAGCCGGCACCGCGTCGTGCTCCTCGCCTCGACCCTCGCCTTCTACCTCGCGATCGTCGTGGCCGTGCTGATGACGTCCTGGCTCGTCCGGCTGGACTGGCAGATCATGTTCTTCCGGCCCTACGAGCAGTGGCCGCAGCTGCACGCCTTCCTCGACTACCTCGTCGTGCTCGGCCAGCGCGGACCCACCGCGGTGATGGTCGCGGCCTGGCTCGGCTGGCGTTCCTGGCGCCAGCACACCCTCCGGCCGCTGATCACGCTCGGCGTGGCCCTGCTGCTCCTGAACGTCACCGTCGGCGCCGTCAAGCTCGGCCTCGGCCGGCTCGGCCCCCACTACGCCACCCAGATCGGCTCGGCCGAGCTCTTCGCGGGCGGCGATATATTTCCTTCCGGCCACACCGCCAACGCCGTCGTGACCTGGGGAATCCTGGCCTACCTGGCCTCCACCTCGGTCACCCGGCGGGTGCTGTCCATCGTCTCCGCGGTCGTCTCGCTGAGCGTCGGCGCCACCACCGTGTACCTCGGTACGCACTGGGTCTCCGACGTCCTGCTCGGCTGGACGGCCGGCATCCTGATCATGCTGGCGCTGCCGTGGTTCGAGCCGCTGATCGCCCGCGCCGAGGCCTACGTCTTCGAGCTGCGCGAGATGCTGCGGCGCCGGCTGGAGGAGGGCCGGATCTCCGAACCGGTCGCGGCGGCGCTCACCCCGCTGCTCTCCGCGGGCGGGAAGTGGCAGCCGCGGCGCGCCACCGGGACCGGGGCCCAGGCTCCCGCGCCCGCCGCCGCTGCGGCCACCGCCGCGGCCGCGGCCACCGCCGGGCACTCCCCCGCGCCGCGTCCCGCGGCGCACCCCGCGGCCCGGCCGCACCTGATCCGCTCCGAGCGCACCCCGGTCACCCCCGCCGGCAGCCGCCGGCCGGCGCACACCGAGCGGACCGCCGCCCGGGGGGCCGCGGCCCGGCCCGCCACCGGCGGCTGAGGCACCCCGCGCGGGAGGCGGTACGCACACCCCCTGCCCCGCGCACACGAGGCGGGCCGGTTCACCTGACCGGCCCGCCTTCGTCGTTCATATGCCCGGCGCGTCAGCGTCACGCCAGGAGGTTCCTCCGTACCGGGTCACGCTTGTGTCACGGGTTGTCGACAGCCGATTGGCCGAGCCGCCCCGCCCGGGATCCGCCGTCGGGGAGCGCGCACGGCATTGTTTCCGGCCCCCGCACAACGCGGTCGGAGTCCCTTTCGAATTCCGGTCGAGAACCGTCGAATTCCCCCGGGTATTGCCGGGCTCCCACCGCTCGGAGAGCCGCCGGACCCCCTCACCTTTTGTCCGTTGTGCCTTCCAGTGCGCGGCCGAGAAGGTCTCTCGCGGCCCGGAGCCGGCCGGTCAGCTCGGCCGGCTCCACCACCTCGAACTCACAGCCGAGCAGCATGAGGTGAATCACCAGAACGTCGAGGCTGACGGCCCCGGTGCGCAGCAGGCAGCTGTGCGCGTCGAGCGGTTCCAGCGCGCCGTCCGAGGGGCCGATGACCCGCGCCGCCTCCTGCGCCGGCATCCGCAGCCGCACCACCGCCTGGGCCGCGTACGCCCGTTGCGACACCCCCCGGGAGACGTACGCCGCCAGGTCCTCGGCGGGCGCCGGGCGCGGGGTGAAGCGCGGGCCGTGCGGCGGCCGGGGCTCGATCCGGTCCGCCCGGAACGTGCGCCAGTCCTCCCGGTCCACGTCCCAGGCGACGAGGTACCAGCGCCGCTCGGTGCACACCAGCCGGTGCGGTTCGACGGTGCGGCGGCTGACGTTGCCCTCGTGGTCGCGGTAGCCGAAGCGCAGCCGCTCGCCGTCCCGGCACACGGCGGCCAGCTCGGTCAGCACCGACGGGTCGACGGCGGAGGGGGCGGGCCCGCGCAGCATCGGCACGGTGAACTCGTTGAGGGCCGACACCCGTCGCCGCAGCCGCGACGGCAGCACCTGCTCCAGCTTGGCGAGCGCCCGTACGGAGGCCTCCCCGATCCCCTCGACGCCGTTGCCCGCCGCCGTCCGCAGGCCCACGGCCACCGCGACGGCCTCGTCGTCGTCGAGGAGCAGCGGCGGCAGCTCGGCCCCCGCCCCCAGCTGGTACCCGCCACCCGTCCCGGGACTGGCGTTCACCGGGTACCCCAGCTCGCGCAGCCGGTCCACGTCGCGGCGCACGGTGCGCGGCGTGACGCCGAGCCGGTCGGCCAGGTCGGCCCCGGTCCATTCGCGGTGGGCCTGCAACAGGGACAGCAGGCGCAGCAGTCGTGCGGAGGTCTCCAGCATCCCCGTAGTCTCGCCGACCGCCGGGGCGCCCCCGGTCCGGCCCCCGGCGCCGCGGCTCAGCGCGCGTTCGCCGGTCCGGGTACGGGCGCGGGTGCGGGCGCGGGAGGCGCCGCGGTCGGCGCAGCGGGGGTGGGTACCGGCGCCGGAGCGGGCTGCGTCTGCGGCTCGGGGGCGGGCGCCGGCCCGGGCGGCAGGGCCAGCAGCGTCCCCACCACGAGGCGCTGCGGCCGTTCCCCGATCACCTTCCGGTTGGCCTCGTAGAGCGCCCGCCAGCCCCCCGGCACCCGGCGCTTGCCCGCGATCGCGGCGAGCGTGTCCCCGGGCCGCACCACGTGCATCCGGCCGGCCAGGCCGTACCGCTTCGAGCACACCGGCCAGGCCTCCCACCCCTGGGTGCCGAGCAGGTCCTCGGCCACCCGGATCTGCTGGGTCCGGGTGGCGAGGTCCGCTCGGGGCGCGTAGGCGAGCCCGCCGTGGTCCTCCCAGGTCGGCTGCCAGAACTGCAGTCCCCCGTAGAAGCCGTTGCCGGTGTTGACCGCCCAGCGTCCGCCGCTCTCGCAGTCGGCCACGCAGTCCCAGGGCCACTCCCCGCCCGGTCCGCAGTCCCCCGGACCGCTGCCGATCATCCCGGGCGATCCCGGGTGCGCGGCGCCCGCGGGTCCCGGTGCCGGGGGCGGCGGTGCGAGGGGGGCGGGGGCCGGGGCGGCCGCCGCGGCGCCCGACGGGAGAACGAGCGCCAGCGCGGCGGCGGCCCGGACCGCGGCCCACCGGATCCGGAGACGGAGGTCGGGCATCGGCTCACGCTACGCAGCCCCCGCCCGCCCTCCGCCCCGCCACGCGGCGCGCCCGCGCGGCCCACCCGTACGGCGCACCGCCCGCCACCACTCAAACGGCCATCGGCAGCCACCAACTGCGCACAACCAGGCAACAGTTGACACGAACGCGAAGCGGCCGCCGGACGGTTCACTCTTCCGGGTGTCAGGTTCGATTCCGTTCCCTCAAACGGCGTGACCCCGGCCGCCGCTCCCGCGTTGAGCCCGGCGAGCCGGGAGCCTCCCGGCCTCCGCACGAATGAGGAGCCACCCCGTGCCGCGCATGCTCGACGTCAGTCTTGAGGTACGTGCCGAGATCGGTGACGAAGAAGCCGACAGGCTGCTCACCGGCGACGACGCCCCGCGCAGTTACGACTGCACCTCCTGCCGTACCCCCGGCGACCCCGAGAGCGACCCCACCAGCACGGTGCTGTTCGTCGGCGAGGAGACCGCCGTCCTCGCGTTCGCCCACGCCAACTGCATTCCCTCGCAGGTCGTCTCCGTGTCCGAGGAGCAGTTGCAGGGCGCGGTCCGCAGCATCACCGGCGACAGCCCGGCCCCCGCCCCGGCGCCCGCCGGCGAGGTGCCGCAGGCCGTCCCCGGCGGCCAGGCCGTCCTCGGCATCACCAGCGGTCTGGTCCTGATCAACGGAGACCTGCACCCCGCGCTGGTCGTCGAGCCGACCGCCCCGATCGCCCGCCCCGGCACCACCGGCCCGGGCGACGACTTCCTGCCGCTCCTCATCGAGCAGGGCTTCATCCCCGTCACCGACACCGACGAGGTTCCCTCCGCGCTCGCCGGCTGGTCCGTCCTGCTCGCGGGCGGCCAGCTGCACGCCGTCCTCCAGCCGGGCGTCGACGGCGGGGCCCAGGTGGCCTGGTGGCAGGCGCACCAGGCGCTGAGCGTCACCGACGGCTGGCGGGCCGCCGTCAACAAGACCCAGCGCGTGCTGATCTACGCCGCCCCCGTGGGCTCCATCGGCCAGCAGCCCCGTGAGGACCTGCTCCGCGACGCCCTGGACAAGGCCGCGAGCAACGGCAAGCTGGTCGCCGCCTCCATGCCCCTGGCCGGTACGCCGGGCGCCTGATCCCCCTTCCAGCCAGCTCCAGACTTCCCTCCGGAAGACGGCCGCCCGCCCCTCACGAGGGGGCCGGGAGGCATGCGCCGGGGGTGCGCGGTCCGTCCCGCGCACCCCCGGCGATCTGCGTTTTCCGCCCCGTCACCCCGCATCCGCAGGGCCTCGGGTTCGTTGGCTGATACGTGCATTCATACGACCCATCCCGCGCCCCGTCCTATCCGAGCAGCGTCCCCCCGATGCGCCCTTCACGGGACCGGGACCACGCTCCGGCCGCCTCGCACACCCCGATCTACGACACGCTCTACTCGGAGTACCTGCGCGCCTTCCGGGCCCTGCCGGGCGACCGGACGGGCGAGGAGGACCTCGGCTTCACGGCGTTCTCGCAGGGGAGCCCGTACAGCTCCTACAGCAGCGGATGGAACGGTTCCGCATGGCAGAGCGACCCCTGGCAGCCCTCGTACGCCCCGGTGCCGCCCGCACCCGCCCCGCAGCCCTCGTACGCCCACGCCGGCACCACCGGGTCCGGATACGGCGGCGGGCGGCAGCACCAGACCGGGATGCAGCACATCCCGGCGGCCCTGCCGCCCGCTCCGCGCCGGGGCTACTGACCCCGCGCCGGTACCGCTGCTACTTCTTCTTCTTGTACTGCGCGCCGCGCTTCTCGCGCACCCGCACCGAGATGTGGATCGGGGTGCCCTCGAAGCCGAACTCCTCGCGGAGGCGGCGTTCGATGAAGCGGCGGTAGCCGTGCTCCAGGAAGCCGGAGGCGAAGAGGACGAACCGCGGCGGCTTGCTGCCCGCCTGGGTGCCGAACAGGATGCGGGGCTGCTTGCCGCCGCGGATCGGGTGCGGGTGCGCGGCCACGACCTCGCCGAGGAAGGCGTTCAGCCGGCCGGTGGGGACACGGGTCTCCCAGCCGGCGAGGGCGGTCTCGATGGCCGGGACCAGCTTCTCCATGTGGCGGCCGGTGAGCGCCGAGACGTTCACCCGGGGCGCCCAGGCGACCTGCTGCATCTCGGTCTCGATCTCGCGCTCGAGGTAGTAGCGGCGCTCCTCGTCGAGCTCGTCCCACTTGTTGTAGGCGATCACGATCGCGCGCCCGGCCTCGACGGCCATGGTGATGATGCGCTGGTCCTGGACGCTGATGCTCTCGGTCGTGTCGATCAGGATGACCGCGACCTCCGCCTTCTCGACGGCGGCGGCCGTGCGCAGGGAGGCGTAGTAGTCGGCGCCCTGCTGGAGGTGCACCTTCTTGCGGATGCCGGCGGTGTCGACGAACTTCCAGGTGACGCCACCGAGCTCGATCAGCTCGTCGACCGGGTCCCGGGTGGTGCCGGCCAGCTCGTTGACGACGACCCGGTCCTCCTTCGCGACCTTGTTCAGGAGGGAGGACTTGCCGACGTTCGGGCGGCCGATCAGCGCGATCCGGCGCGGGCCGCCGAGGGGGGCCCCGCCGAAGGTCTGCTCGGGGGCCTCCGGCAGCGCTTCCAGCACGGCGTCGAGCATGTCGCCCGTGCCGCGGCCGTGCAGCGAGGAGACCGGGTGCGGCATGCCGAGGCCCAGGGACCACAGGGAGGCCGCGTCGGCCTCGCCGCTCTGGCCGTCGACCTTGTTGGCGCACAGCACGACGGGCTTGCCGGCCCGGCGCAGCAGCTTGACGACGGCCTCGTCGGTGTCGGTGGCGCCGACCTTGGCGTCCACGACGAAGACGACCGCGTCGGCGGCCTCGATGGCGTACTCGGCCTGGGCGGCGACGGAGGCGTCGATGCCGAGGACGTCCTGCTCCCAGCCGCCGGTGTCGACGACCTTGAAGCGGCGGCCGGCCCACTCCGCCTCGTAGGTCACGCGGTCGCGGGTCACGCCCGGCTTGTCCTCGACGACCGCCTCGCGGCGGCCGATGATGCGGTTCACCAGGGTCGACTTGCCGACGTTCGGGCGGCCGACGACGGCGAGCACGGGCAGCGGGCCGTGGCCCGCCTCCTGGATCGCGCCCTCGACGTCCTCGACGTCGAAGCCTTCCTCCGCGGCGAGCTCCATGAACTCCGCGTACTCGGCGTCGCCAAGTGCTCCGTGGTCGTGCTGGTCGTTCATGAAGTCCGTTCCTCGTCGTTCGTGGTGATCGGTGGCACCCGCGCAGCGCGGTTCCACTACTAGGTCAAGTCTCGCTCAGCGCCCGGTGAGGCGCTTGGCGTCGGCCAGGTGGGCGGTCAGCCGGTCCTGGATGCGTACGGTGGCCGCGTCCAGCGCGGTCCGCGTGCGGCGGCCCGTGCCGTCCCCGGCGTCGAAGGCGGAGCCGAAGACCACGTCGACGCGGCTGCGCAGCGGCGGCAGCCCCTTGACGACGCGGCCCTTGGCCTCGGTGCTGCCCAGGACGGCGACGGGCACTATCGGGGCGCCGCTGCGGACCGCGAAGTACGCGAGTCCGGCGCGCAGGGACGCGAATTCGCCGTCGCCGCGGGTGCCCTCGGGGAAGATCCCCAGGGCGCCTCCGTTGTCCAGGACGCCGAGGGCGCGGGTGATGGCGGTCCGGTCCGCGCCGGTGCGGTCCACCTTGACCTGCCCGATCCCTTCCAGGAAGGGGCCGAGCGGGCCCACGTAGGCTTCCTTCTTGATCAGGAAGTGCAGCGGGCGCGGGGCGGTGGCCATGACCATGGGCCCGTCGATGTTGTGGGAGTGGTTCACCGCCAGGATGACGGGGCCGGAGGCGGGCACCTTCCAGGCACCCAGCACGCGCGGCTTCCACAGCCCGTACATGAGCCCGATGCCGATGCGCCTGCCGACCGCCGCACCCTTGGAGGAGGGCGTTGAGGTCACCTGGCGCGCCGCTCTTCGACCAGGGTCACGACGCATTCGACGACCTGGTCGAGGGTGAGCTCGGTGGTGTCCACCTCGACGGCGTCGTCGGCCTTGGCCAGCGGGGACGTCTTGCGGCCGGAGTCGGCGGCGTCCCGCTTGATCAGGGCTTCCCTGGTGGCCGCGAGGTCCGCGGCCTCCTTGCCGCGCAGTTCCCCGCTGCGGCGGGCGGCGCGGGCCTCGGCCGAGGCCGTCAGGAACACCTTGAGGTCGGCGGCGGGCAGGACGGTGGTGCCGATGTCCCGGCCCTCGACGACGATCCCGGCGCCCGCCTCCGCCGCCTCGGCGGCGATGGAGCGCTGGAGGTCCGTGATCAGGGTGCGCACCTCGGGGACGGCGCTGACGGCGCTGACCTTGGAGGTGACCTCCCGGGAGCGGATGGGGCCGGCGGCGTCCAGGCCGTCCACGGTGATCGTGGGCGCGGCCGGATCCGTACCGGACACGAGGGAGGGCTTGCCGGCGGCGACCGCGATGGCCTGCGGGTCGTCGGTGTCGACGCCGTTGGTGATCATCCACCAGGTGATGGCCCGGTACTGGGCGCCGGTGTCCAGGTAGCGGAGTCCGAGCTTGGCTGCCACGGCCTTGGAGGTGCTGGACTTGCCCGTGCCGGAGGGACCGTCGATGGCGACGATCACGGCGGACGGAGCTGCGGTTTCCACGGTGCGGGCACCTTCCTGGTTGCGCGTACGTGTCCGGGCGCGCCAAAAGCGCCCCTCCCCCAGGTTACCGGCCCCCGGCACCCGCTGATTCCGCCCGTGCCGCGGCCGGTCGTACGGCCCGTCCCGCCGCCCGTCCCGCGGCCGGTTCCGGCGGCTACTGCTGGCGCAGCGCCCAGCCCCGCTCGCGCAGCTCGGCCTCCAGGCCGGGAACGGCGCGCGGCTCGACCATGAGCTGGACCAGGCCGGCCTGCTGGCCGGTGGCGTGCTCGATGCGCACGTCCTCGATGTTGACCCCGGCCCGGCCCGCGTCCGCGAAGATGCGCGCCAGTTCTCCGGGGCGGTCGCTGATGAACACCCCGACCGTCTCGTACGCGGTGGGGGCCGCGCCGTGCTTGCCCGGGACGCGGACCCGCCCCGCGTTGCCGCGCCTCAGGACGTCCTCGATGCCGGCGGCGCCGCCGCGGCGCTTGGCCTCGTCGGAGGACTGGAGTCCGCGCAGGGCCTCCACGGTCTCCTCCAGGTCGGCGGCGATCCCGGACAGGACGTCGGCGACCGGACCCGGGTTGGCCGACAGGATCTCCACCCACATCCGCGGGTCCGACGCCGCGATCCGCGTGACGTCCCGGATGCCCTGCCCGCAGAGCCGCACCGCCGTCTCGTCCGCCTCCTCCAGCCGGGCCGCGACCATGCTGGACACGAGCTGCGGGGTGTGCGAGACCAGCGCCACCGCCCGGTCGTGGGCGTCGGCGTCCATCACGACGGGGACGGCCCGGCACAGGGCGACCAGTTCCAGCGCGAGGTTCAGCACCTCGTGGTCGGTGTCGCGGGTCGGCGTGAGCACCCAGGGGCGGCCCTCGAAGAGGTCGGCCGTCGCGGCCAGGGGTCCGGAGCGTTCCTTGCCGGCCATCGGATGGGTTCCGATGTACGCCGTCGCGTCGACGCCCAGCGCGGCGAGTTCGCGGCGCGGTCCGCCCTTGACGCTGGCGACGTCCACGTAGGCGCGGGCGAGGCCGCGGCCGATCGCGTCGGCCAGGGCGGCCGCCACGTGGGCCGGGGGGACGGCCACGACGGCGAGGTCGACGCGGTTCTCCGGCGCCTCGTCGGTGCCCGCGCCGAGGGCCGCGGCGGTACGGGCCTGTGAGGGGTCGTGGTCGACGAGGTGGACGGTGATGCCTCGGCCGGTCAGGGCGAGCGCCGCGGAGGTGCCGATCAGTCCGGTTCCGATGACGACGGCGGTTCTCACGGGGTGCTCCAGGGTGATCGCGGACGGCGGGGCCTGACTCAGGGTAGCCAGCCCGTACGGCGCGAGGGCCCGGCGGCCACCCCGTGGGACGGCGGCCGGGCCCTCGTCGGATCCGGGACCGCGGGATCCGGACCGGGATCCGGAGTGCGGGATCCGGACTGCGGGATCCGGACTGCGGGATCCGGGGCTAGAACTTCTGCTGCTTGATGATGTCCTCCAGCGAACCGGTCGGCAGCTGACCTTGCGGCGACAGCTTGTCGACGGCCGTGGGCAGCGCCTGGGCGATCTGGTCGGCGGCCTGCTCAGGGCTGACGCCGGCCTGGCCCGCGGCCTTCTGGAGGACCTCGTCCGGCAGCGCGTCGGCGATCTCCGCCCCGCTGACGGCCTTGTTCTCGCCGGTGCCGAGCCAGGACTGCGCCTGGTCGGCCAGACCGGACTTGGTCAGCATGTCCATCAGCCCGCCCAACGGGTTGCCGCCGCCCGCGGCCTGGGCACCCTGGCCTCCGCCCCCGCCGCCGAGGGCTCCGAGCAGCGCGCCGAGGATGTTGCCCGCGCCACCGCCCTGACCGCCTTGACCGCCACCGCCGAGCAGACTGCCGAGAAGGGAGCCGAGGTCGTTACCCGCCATGGTCATGCCTTTCGAAGAGGGACCGGGCCGCACACCCAGCGGAGGGCCCGGCTTCGAGACACGGACAATGTCACCCGGATCGACCCGTATCGCCACTCGGCGCAACGCCCTCCGGCCGGTGCGGTACAACGGCCGTCATGATCTTCCACATCGTCCCCCTCGCCGACTGGAACGCCTCGCCGGAGTTCCCGTACGCCCCTCCCTCGCTCGCCTCCGAGGGGTTCGTCCACTGTTCGGCGGACCGCGCGACCGCGCTCGCCATCGTGGAGTCCCACTACCGGGAGGTGCCCGGCACCCTGCTCGCCGTGGAGCTGGACGAGGCGGCGCTCACGTCGGAGGTCCGCCGTGCGGGTGAATCCGGCGACCGCTACCCCCACGTCCACGGTCCGTTGAACCGGAACGCGGTGGCCCGCGTGTGGGAGGTCGTACGCACCCCCGGCCGCCCGGCGGAACTGACCCGCCGGGAGCCCGGGGTCTGAACCGGTGTGGCGGGCTTCACCTGGGGCCCTCCACACGCCAGGATGCTCGCCATCCCGGCACCCCAGCGAGGAGATCCCATGAACGACCCCACGCACACCGCCCGGCGCACCGTACTCGCGGCCGGAGCCGCCGCCCTCGCCGCCGGCACGCTCGCCGCCTGCGGAGGCGGCGGCGACGAGCCGGCGGGCGAGTCGGGCGGCGCGTCCGTCGCGGAGCCGAGCGGGTCCGCCGCGGCCCCGGCCGCGAAGGCACTGGTGAAGTCCTCGGAGGTGCCGGTCGGCGGCGGCAAGGTCCTCAAGGCGGAGAAGCTGGTGGTCACCCAGCCGACCGCCGGGTCCTTCCGCTGCTTCTCGGCGGTGTGCACGCACTCGGGCTGCCTCGTCGACAAGGTCCAGGACGGGGAGATCGACTGCCCTTGCCACGGCAGCAGGTTCAAGGACACGGACGGTGCCGTGACGAAGGGTCCGGCCACCCGGCCGCTGCCCGAGAAGAAGATCACGGTGGCGGCGGACGGCAATATCTCGCTCGCCTAGCGGAACGCTCCCCGCCTAACCTCCCGGGATGGACGACCTCACCCTGGTACGGGACCACACGATCTACGCCTGCGTGATGGGCTCCCGTGCCTTCGGCCTGGCGACGGAGGCGAGCGACACCGACCGGCGCGGTGTCTACCTCGCCCCGACGCCGCTGTTCTGGCGGTTCGACAAGCCGCCTACGCACGTGGAGGGGCCCCGGGAGGAGGAGTTCTCCTGGGAGCTGGAACGCTTCTGCGAACTCGCGCTGCGGGCCAACCCGAACATCCTGGAGTGCCTGCACTCCCCCCTGACCGAACGGATCACCCCGGCCGGAGAGGAACTCCTCTCCCTGCGCGAGGCCTTCCTCTCCCGCCGGGCCCACACCACCTTCACCCGCTACGCGAAGTCCCAGCACGGCAAGCTCCTCGCGGACGTCCGGCTGCACGGCGCCCCGCGCTGGAAGCACGCCATGCACCTGCTGCGGCTCCTCGGATCCTGCCGCGACCTGCTCCGCACGGGCCGCCTCACGATCGACGCGGGCCCCGACCGCGAGCGCCTCCTCGCGGTCAAGCGGGGCGAACTGTCGTGGGAAGAGGCCGACGCCTGGATGACCCGCCTCGCCGACGCGTCCGACGCGGCCCTCACCACCAGCCCCCTCCCGCCCGAACCCGACCGCGCCCGCGTCGAGTCCTTCCTGCACCACTGGCGCCGCGCCTCGGCGGCGTAGGCGGTCACACGATCACGCCGTCACGCCGTCACACGATCACGCCGTCACGCGTCCCAGAGGGCGCCGAAGGCCAGGAGTTCGTCCCGGTACTCGATGCGGCCCTCCCAGTCGCGGGGCCAGGCGTCCGCGCCGAGGTGGGCTCCCGCGAACGCGCCGGCGAGGCAGGCGATCGAGTCGGAGTCGCCCGACGTGCAGGCCGCGCGGCGCAGGGCCAGGAGGGGTTCCTCCGGAAAGAGCAGGAAGCACTGGAGGGCCGTGGCCAGGGCCTCCTCCGCTATCCAGCCGGCGCCGGTGGTCAGGCAGGGGTCGGTTTCCGGGGAGGGCGTGCGCAGGGCCGCCGCGAGCCGGTCCAGGACGCCCAGGCAGTCGTCCCAGCCCCGCGCCATGAAGGACTCCGGCGAGGCGTCGGAGGCGGTGCGCTTCCAGAGGTCGCCGAGCCAGCGCTCGTGGTAGCGGGTGCGGTTCTCCAGTGCGTACGAGCGCAGCCGGCCGACCAGGCCGGTCACTTCGGTGCCGCCGGCGAGCAGGTGGACCGCCCGGGCGGTGAGGTCGGATGCGGCGAGGGCGGTCGGGTGGCCGTGGGTGAGGGCCGACTGGAGCTGGGCCGCCCCGGCGCGTTCCTCCTCGGTCCAGCCGGGCACCAGCCCGACGGGCGCCACGCGCATGTTCGCGCCGCAGCCCTTGGAGCCGATCTGGCTGGCGTCCCGCCAGTCCCGCTCCGGGTGGTCCAGCAGCCGGCAGGCCGTCATGCAGGTGCGGCCGGGCGCGCGGTTGTTCTCCGGGGAGTGGTACCAGTCGACGAACTCCTCCCGGACCGGCCGGGCGAGCCGCAGCGGGCCGACGCGGCCCCGCTCGCCGGCCGTCCGCATGCCGCGGGCCAGGGCCAGCGTCATCTGGGTGTCGTCGGTGACGATCGCCGGACGCGGCAGGGCCATCTCCCGCCACGGCCCGGTCTTGGCCAGGATCGAGGGGACGTCGTTGAACTCCGTCGGGAACCCCAGGGCGTCGCCCAGGGCCAGGCCGACGAGGGCTCCGGTCGCGGGGCGCTTGGCGGTCGTCCTCGGCGCGCGGGCCGTCGTCGTGTTCGTCGTCATCGGGCGAAGCCTTCCGGGGGTCGGAGCAGGGGAGGGTGGAGGGTGGTCGCCGGTCCCGCCCGGTGGAGCGCGGCCGGTTTGCCGCGGCCGCCGGTCAGCCGGGCGGCGCCGGGCACGGCCTCGACGAAGCCGGGCGTCGCGAGCACCTTGCGGCGGAAGTTGGGCCGGTCGAGGGCGGTGCCCCAGACCGTCTCGTAGACGGCCTGGAGCTCGCCGAGGGTGAACTCGGGCGGGCAGAAGGCGGTGGCCAGGCAGGTGTACTCCAGCTTCGAACCCACCCGCTCCCGGGCGTCGGCCAGGATCCGCGCGTGGTCGAAGGCCAGGTCCGCGGCGTCCTCGACGCGCACCCACCGGGCCCCGTCGGCGTCGCCGCCGCCTTCCGCGGCCGGTTCGGGCATGTCCGGGACCAGGGCGGTGAAGGCCACCGACACCACCCGCATCCGGGGGTCCCGGTCCGGTTCGCTGTAGGTGCGCAGCTGTTCCAGGTGCAGGTCCGCGACGAGGGCCTCGGCCAGACCGGTCTCCTCGGCCAGTTCGCGGCGCGCGGCCGTCTCGGCGGACTCCCGGGGCAGGACGAAGCCGCCGGGGAGCGCCCAGGCACCCGCGTACGGTTCCTGGCCGCGGCGGATCAGCAGCACGTGCAGGGCGCCGCCGCGCACGGTGAGGACGGCGAGGTCGACGGTCACCGCGAACGGCTCGAAGGCGTGGGGGTCGTAGTCCTGCGGACCGCGCGCGGGGGGACCGCCCGCCGGCCCCGGCCCGTTCACCGCTTCTCCGGGAGGGGGTCCGCGAAGTGGTGGCCTTCGGCGATGAGGGCGTCGACCGCCGTGACGGCCGTCTCCAGCCGGGTGCGCCGGTCCCCGCGCAGGACGAGGAAGCGCCGTCCGGTCGCCTCCAGTTCCTCCCGGAACCGGCCGGTCATCCACGGCCGCAGCTGCGGGCCGTCCCGCAGCCCGTCGTCCTCGAAGGGCACCCCGGCGTCGTCGGTCAGCAGGTACAGGTCCCGGCGGGTCAGGGCGGCGATCTTCTCGACCTCGGCGTTGCGGCCGCCCAGGTACCGCTCGTGCCAGATGCCGGTCGCGAAGGAGTCGGTGTCGCAGAAGAGGACGGGCGAGCCGAGCCGGGCCGCCCGTTCCTCGGCCTCGTCCTGGCGGCGGGCGATCACGGGGAACTCCCGCGAGGCGAAGGTCACCTCGGACCAGGAGGCGGCCGGGTCGGCCGCCCGGGCCGCGGCGAGCTTCTCCTCGCTGTACTCGCGTCCGTACTCGGCGACCCAGCCCGTCCCGGCCCAGACCCCGCCCCGCGCCCGGTAGCGCGCCGCCAGGTCCCGCGACAGGGTCGTGGTCCCGGTGGACTCGGCGCCCAGGACGACGACCCGCCGGGTCAGGGCGGCCCGTACGGCCGGTCCCAGGAACTCCCAGCACGCCACGGGATCCGCGCGCACGGCCGTCCCGGAGACGGGGAACAGGGTCCGCTCCGGGTCGACGCAGACCTCCTGCGCCCCGAACCGCCGCGCGAGTTCCGTCCCGTACGCCTCGGAGGTGAACACGGCGTCCACGGGCCGGCCCACCGCGCTCCGGAAGATCGCCATGTGGGCCTCCCAGACCGCCGGGTCGTGCAGGTCGACCGGGATGTCGTCGACGGCGCCGACCACGTCCGCCCCGGGGTGTTCCTCGCGCATCCAGGCGACCCGGTCGGCGAGCGGCACCGACTCCACGGAGGCGGCGCAGACCAGTACGGTCAGCCGCTCGCACCGGTCCTGGGCCGTGCGCACGAGGTGGTGGTGGCCGGCGTGCGGCGGGTAGAACTTGCCCAGCACCAGGCCGTGCCCGTACCGCTCGCCGGCGCTCATGCCGCCGCCCCGACGGCCGTACGGGCGCCTCGCGCCGGCAGGGTGCGCCGCCAGCCGATCAGCCCGGCCACGCACAGGGCGAGGAAGCCGGTGTACAGGACCGAGGTCAGGTACAGCCCCTTGTAGGCGTAGAGCGGGACGTAGACGAGGTCGGCGGCGATCCACAGCCACCAGGACTCCAGGCGCTTGCGGCACTGCCCGTAGGTGGCCATGAGCGAGAGGGCGGTGGTCAGCGCGTCCCAGAACGGCACGGTGGAGTCGGTGACCCGGTCCAGCCGGAGGGTCAGCGCGGTGGTTCCCACCGCCCCCGCCGCGATCAGCCAGGCCCATTCGGCGCGCGTGGTGCGGCGCACCGGAAGGGCTCCCGCGGTTCCTGGTCCACCCCCGTGGGTCCAGGTCCACCAGCCGAAGGCGGCGAGGGCGATGAAGACGATCTGGAGCCCGGCGTCGGCGTAGAGGCCGGCCTGGGTGAAGAGCACGATGAAGAAGACGTTGTTGGCGATGCCGACCGGCCAGTTCGCGACGTGCTGCCGGCCCACCAGCCAGACGCAGACGGCCCCCGTGGCGAACCCGAGGATCTCGGTCCAGCTCGTACTCCAGCCCATGACGGCCCCCGCTCCCTTTAATAGTCACCCTGACTATAAACAGGGGCGGGACGGCCTGACAAGCGGAAGAGCCCGCGGCGCCGGGGCGCCGCGGGCTCTTCTCGGGGAACGGGAGGGGTTACAGACCGACCTCGCGCATCAGCATGCCGACCTCGGTGTTGGTCAGGCGGCGCAGCCAGCCGGACTTCTGGTCACCGAGCTCGATCGGGCCGAAGGAGGTCCGGACGAGCTTCTCGACCGGGAAGCCGGCCTCCGCCATCATGCGGCGCACGATGTGCTTGCGGCCCTCGTGGAGGGTCACCTCGACCAGGTAGTTCTTGCCGACCTGGTCGACGACGCGGAAGTGGTCGGCGCGGGCGTAGCCGTCCTCCAGCTCGATGCCGTCCTTGAGGCGCTTGCCGATCTCGCGCGGCAGCGGGCCGGTGATCGCGGCGACGTAGGTCTTCTTCACGCCGTACTTCGGGTGCGTGAGGCGGTGCGCCAGCTCGCCGTGGTTGGTGAGCAGGATGATGCCCTCGGTCTCGGTGTCGAGCCGGCCGACGTGGAAGAGACGCGTCTCACGGTTGGTGACGTAGTCGCCGAGGCACTGGCGGCCGTCGGGGTCCTCCATGGTGGAGACGACGCCGGCGGGCTTGTTCAGCGCGAAGAACAGGTACGACTGGGTGGCGACGGTCAGGCCGTCCACCTTGATCTCGTCCTTCGGCAGGACGCGCTTGCCCTGCTCCAGCACGATCTCGCCGTTGACCTCGACGCGGGCCTGCTCGATGAGCTCCTCGCAGGCGCGGCGCGAACCCATGCCGGCGCGGGCGAGGACCTTCTGCAGGCGCTCGCCCTCCTCCTCGGCACCCGGGAAGGTCTTCGGCGTCTTGATCACGGGCTTGTCGGCGTACCGGTCGCGCACGCGCTCCTCGATCCGCGCGTCCAGCTCGCGCGGGCGGGACTGGCCGCTGCGGCTGCCGGGACCGCGGCGCGGGCCGCCGGCCCCGCCGATGCCGGGGGTCTTGGAGGTCTTGGGGCCGCCCTTGGCGCCACCGCGCGCCGCGGCGCCACGGGCACCGGAGCCGCCCCGGCCGCCGTCGGCGGCGCCGCGGGCACCGCCGCCGCCCGCCTTGGCACCGCCGCGGCCGTTGCGCTCGCCCTCGGGGCCGACGTCGTAGCGGCGCTCCTCGGGGCGGGGGTTGCGGATGCGGGGCGCCGGCTGGTCGCGGTCGCGCGAGTCGGAGCCGCCCTGGTAGCCGCCGCCACCCTGGTAGCCGCCGCCCGAGCCGCCCCGGTAGCCGCCGGAGGAGCTGCCGCCGCCCGAGCCGCCGCGGTAGCCGCCGCCGGAGCCGCCGCTGCCCGAGCCGCCGCGGTAGCCACCGCCGCCGGAGCCGCTTCCGCGGCTGCCGCCGCCCGAGCCCGAGCCGCCGCGGGAGCTGCCGCCGCGTGCGCCGCCACCGCCGCCGCTGCTGTTCCTGTTGCCGCCGCCGTTGCCGTTACCGTTGCCGCTGCTTCGCATCAAAGTTCCGTCGTCTTGTCGTCTTCAGAGGTATCCGGTGCATCCGGATCGAACGACGGAACACCCTCTTGCGTCTCGGCTTCGATCGCGTCCGCCTCGGGGAGGAAGGGCGCGAGCTCCGGGAGCTCGTCCAGGCCGCGCAGGCCCATCCGCTCCAGAAAGTAGTTCGTCGTCCTGTACAGGATCGCACCTGTTTCGGGTTCCGTCCCCGCCTCGGCCACCAGACCCCGCTGCAGGAGGGTCCGCATGACCCCGTCGCAGTTGACTCCGCGGACCGCCGAGACCCTCGACCGGCTGACCGGCTGGCGGTACGCGACGACCGCCAGGGTCTCCAGGGCCGCCTGGGTGAGCCGGGCCTGCTGGCCGTCCAGGACGAAGGCCTCGACGGCCCGCGCGTACTCGGGCCGGGTGTAGAACCGCCAGCCGCCGGCGACCGGCCGCAGCTCGAAGCCCCTGCGCTGCACGGTGTACTCGTCGGCGAGCTCGCGCAGGGCGTCGGCCACCTCGCGCGGGGTGCGCTCCAGCACCTTGGCGAGGTGTTCCGTGGTCGCGGGTTCGTCCACGACCATCAGGACGGCCTCCAGGGCGCCCTTGATGTCCAGCGCCTGTGTCATTCGCCCGCCTCCACGACCTGGTCGAACTCGTCGGTGACCTTCGGCATTCCGTCCCCGTCCCCGCCGCTCCAGCGCACCGTGAGGGTCCGCAGGGCCTCCTCCTGGTCGAGGACGACGGCCTTCTCCCGGTAGAGCTCCAGCAGCGCCAGGAACCGCGCGACGACGGTCAGGGTGTCCGGGGCGTCCTCGGTCAGCTCCTGGAAGGTCGCCTCGCCCCTCGCCTTGAGCAGGCGTACGAGGTGTCCCGCCTGCTCCCGCACGCTGACTAGCGGGGCGTGGATGTGGTCGACGTACACCTCGGGCCTGGCCCTGGGCTGCATGGCCCGCACCGCCAGCCGGGCGAAGCCCTCGGCGCCGATGCTGATGACCACCTCGGGCAGCAGGTCCGCGTGGTGCGGCTCCAGGCCGACCGTGCGGGGGTACCGCCTGCCCTCGTCCTCGGCCCGCAGCTCGAAGATCTCGGCGATCCGCTTGTACGCCCGGTACTGGAGCAGCCGCGCGAAGAGCAGGTCCCGCGCCTCCAGCAGGGCGAGGTCGGCCTCGTCCTCCACCTCGGCGGCGGGCAGCAGCCGGGCCGCCTTCAGGTCGAGGAGGGTGGCCGCCACCACCAGGAACTCGGTGGTCTGGTCGAGGTCCCAGTCGGGGCCCATGGCACGGATGTGCGCCATGAACTCGTCGGTGACCTCGGACAGCGCCACCTCGGTGACGTCGAGCTTGTGCCGCGAGATCAGCTGGAGCAGGAGGTCGAAGGGGCCTTCGAAGTTGGCGAGCCGCAGCGTGAACCGTCCGTCACCGGGGGCCTCGCCCTCCCCCGCGGCCTCCTGGCGGGGCTCGGCGGGGGTGTCGGCGGCCCGGGGGGCCTCGGGGGTCTCCTCGTCCGGGACGTCCTGCGGCGGGCCCGTCAGGGGCTCCTCGGCAGCTCCCGGCTCGCGGCCCAGGCTCCCGCGGCCCAGACTCCTGCGGCCCAGGCTCCGGCGGGCCGGGCGGGCGGGACGGGCGGGGTCGTCGTGCGGGGGCATCGCGGTCCAGGGTGGTGCGGAGGGTTCGGCTTACGGCCGGGCGGGCACCGCCCGCCCCCGGACGCAGCCTATGCCCTGGGGCCCGGGCCGGATCAGCGGCCGCGCAGGCGGCGTACGAGGATGCTGGCGTCCCCGCGGGACTCCAGGTCCGCCAGGACCACGGCGACCGCCTCGCGGACGATGCGGCCGCGGTCCACGGCCAGCCCGTGCTCGCCGCGCAGGACCAGCCGGGCGTGCTCCAGGTCCATGAGCTCCTCGGCGGAGACGTAGACCGTGATCTTCTCGTCGTGCCGCTCGCGGCCGCTCGGCCGCCGGTTCGCGCCCCGGCCCTGCCCCTTGCCGGACCGGGGCGAGGACGCCCCGGCGGCAGTGGCAGAACCTTCCTGCGGCCTGCGCTGCGCGCCCACCGCCGGGTCGCCGCCCTCCCGGACGCGGCCGTCTCCCGTGGTCCTCGCCGTGCCGTCCGCCGGGGCGGCCGCGTGTTCCGTGCCGCCGGCCGGCACCTCGTCGGCGCCCCGCCTCGGCGAGGACGACTGGAGGGCCGTGCCCCCGGTCGTGCGGAACAGTTCGTCGGCTCCGGGCAGACTCACTCGGCGGGACACCGGGCGAGCACCTCCCTGGCCAGCTGGCGGTAGGCGGCGGCGCCGACGGAGTTGGACGCGTACGTGGTGATCGGCTCACCGGCGACCGTGGTCTCCGGGAAGCGCACCGTCCGGCCGATGACCGTGTGGTAGACGTGGTCGTCGAACGCCTCGACGACGCGCGCCAGGACCTCGCGGCTGTGCACCGTACGGGAGTCGTACATCGTGGCGAGGATGCCGTCGAGCTCCAGCTCCGGGTTGAGCCGCTCCTGCACCTTCTCGATCGTCTCGGTCAGCAGCGCCACGCCGCGCAGCGCGAAGAACTCGCACTCCAGCGGGACGATGACCTTGTGAGCCGCCGTGAGGGCGTTCACGGTCAGCAGGCCGAGCGAGGGCTGACAGTCGATCACGATGTAGTCGTAGTCGGCCATCAGGGGCTTGAGGGCCCGCTGGAGGGTGGACTCGCGCGCGACCTCGCTGACCAGCTGCACTTCGGCGGCCGAGAGGTCGATGTTGCTCGGCAGCAGGTCCATGTTGGGGACCGCCGTCTTGAGCAGCACCTCGTCGGCCGACATGCCCCGCTCCATGAGCAGGTTGTAGACCGTCAGGTCGAGTTCCATCGGGTTCACGCCGAGGCCCACGGACAGCGCGCCCTGCGGGTCGAAGTCGACGAGCAGCACGCGGCGCCCGTACTCGGCGAGCGCGGCACCCAGGTTGATGGTCGACGTGGTCTTGCCCACGCCGCCCTTCTGGTTGCACATCGCGATGATCTTCGCCGGGCCGTGTTCGGCCAGCGGACCCGGGATCGGGAAGTACGGCAGCGGGCGTCCGGTCGGGCCGATCCGCTCGCGGCGCTGGCGGGCAGCGTCGGGGGCGAGAGTGGCCGCGTACTCGGGGTCCGGTTCGTACTCCGCGTCGGGGTCGTAGAAGTGCCCCTCGGGCACATTGTCGTAGTCGGCGAAACCAGTGGGCTTTTCGCCGCTCAGGTCGCCGGCCCTGGAGTTCACGTCTAGGCCGTCCATGCTCTTTTGGGGCGTCGTCATGTGCTGGTGGTTTGCGAAGGTGCGGACTGCGACGGAGCCGACAGCTTCGAGCCCGGCAGGACCCTGGGCCCGCTCAGGCGTCCCTGCTCGACCACCCCCAGGAGCAAATGTCGACTCATTCACAAGTCGTCTTACCTCCTCGGACGTGACCAGGACACTTATCGATAGGTCAGCGTTGCACCATGCCGACGGTTGGCGACTCTATGGCGTGTCACCGCTCAGCGGCAACACAATCCGCCGGACCCGACGCGTTGTGTCGGCAACCGAACACCACTCTGTCAAGGGCGTACGAGCTGTCGCCGCGAAGTTTCGCGGGTGTGCGAAAGGGTTAAAGGGTTACGTTCGAGGCGAGTTGAGGCGGGTCGGCGGGCACCCCGCGAACGCGTCCGGCCGGACCTTGCGGGCAAGGTCCGGCCGGATACGTGAGATTGACGTCAGTCGTTGACGGATCAGCCGAGCAGCGTGCTCAGCTCAAGGGTCTCGAGGCCGTGGGCCTCGGCGACGGGACCGTAAACGACCTGGCCGTCATGGGTGTTGAGGCCGAGCGCGAGCGCCGGGTCGCGACGGAGGGCCTCGGCCCAGCCGAGGTTCGCGAGCTGCACGATGTACGGCAGGGTCGCGTTGGTCAGCGCGTAGGTGGAGGTGTTCGGCACCGCGCCCGGCATGTTGGCGACGCAGTAGAAGACCGAGTTGTGGACCTGGAAGGTCGGCTCGGCGTGAGTGGTCGGACGGGAGTCCTCGAAGCAGCCGCCCTGGTCGATCGCAATGTCGACAAGGACACTTCCGGGCTTCATCCGGGAGACGAGCTCGTTGGTGACCAGCTTCGGCGCCTTCGCACCCGGGATCAGCACCGCGCCGATGACGAGGTCGGCCGCGAGGACGGCCTTCTCCAGCTCGTAGGCGTTGGAGACGATCGTCTGGATCTTCGTGCCGAAGATCTTGTCGGCCTCGCGGAGCTTGTTGATGTCGCGGTCGAGCAGGGTCACGTGGAAGCCCATGCCGATGGCGATCTGCGCGGCGTTCCAGCCGGAGACGCCACCGCCGATGACGACGGCCTCGCCCGCGGAGGTGCCGGGCACGCCGCCCGGGAGCACGCCGCGGCCGCCGGCCGAGCGCATCAGGTGGTAGGCGCCGACCTGCGGGGCCAGGCGGCCCGCGACCTCGGACATCGGGGCGAGCAGCGGGAGCGCGCGGTTCGCGAGCTCGACCGTCTCGTACGCGATGGCGGTGGTGCCGGACTCCAGGAGGGCGTCCGTGCACTCGCGGGAGGCCGCGAGGTGCAGGTAGGTGAAGAGGGTCTGGTCCTTGCGGAGGCGGTGGTACTCCTCCGCGATGGGCTCCTTGACCTTCAGCAGCAGGTCGGCGGTCGCCCAGACCTCGTCGGCGGTACCGAGGATCTCGGCACCGGCCGAGACGTACTCGGCGTCCGTGATCGAGGAGCCGACACCGGCGTTCTGCTCGACGAAGACCTGGTGGCCGTTGCGGACCAGCTCATGCACGCCGGCGGGCGTGATGGCGACCCGGAACTCGTTGTTCTTGACCTCGCGGGGGATGCCGACCTTCATCGTCGATCACGGTCCTTGGCTCAGGGGATATTACGGGCTACTTCCATACATACCCGCCCACAAGAACGCGCAACGGGATGCACCACGGGAAGCCGCGGTGAACCCAGTCTAATGAAGGATGAGTCGCTGTCTAGCCTTGCAAACGAATAATCTCAGTCGGAAGCACTACGGATTTCGCAGGCAGCGGGGTCATCTCCCAGCAATCTGTCGGCTGCGGACCGGTGCAGCCTGGCGGCCGCGGGGTCGCCGAGCCGGTCCAGCGTGTCGGCCAGCCGGACCTGTAGGGCGGCCTGAAGTCGCAGGTCCCCGGCCCGGCGCGCCAGCTCGATCGCCTCGCGGCAGGTGTGCAGGGATTCCTCGGGCCGTCCGGCGTACTCCTGGACCCGCGCCATCTCGCTCAACGCCTTTGCCTGGCCCGGAACATCGGCGAGCTTGCGGTAGCCCGCGGCGGCGGCCCGCCAGCTGCGCAGCGCCTCCCCGTAGCGGCCCGCGTAGGTGTGCACGTTGCCCAGCCGGCCGTACAGCCTGGCCTCGTCCGCGCGCTCCCCCCGGGCGAGGGCGTGGGACAGGGCGCGGCCGAACCAGTCGGAGGCCCGCGGCCAGTCCTCCAGCTCCTGGTACGCGCCGCCTACGGATTCCATCGCGCGGCCGGTGGCGTACGGGTCCTTCGCGGCCTTTCCCGCGTCGAGCGCGGCCCGGTACCGCTCCAGGGCCTCCTGGGTGCGGCCGGTCTCGGCGTCCAGGTCGGCCAGGTTCAGCAGGGCGGCGGCCTGCTCCCGGTGCAGGCCGCGCCGCTCGGCCACGTCGAGGACGAGCCGGTGCAGCCCGTACAGCTCGGGGGCGGCGGCCTCGGTGCCCCGGTGCTCGGCGAGGGCCCTGACCAGGGCGGACACCAGGCGCCGGGCGAGGGTGTCCAGGCCGCCGTCGGCGACGGCCAGGGTGGCGGCCGCCGTCAGGGCGGGCAGCCGGGTGTCCAGCCACACGGCCGCGGCCCGCCGGTCCGGGAACCGCAGGGCGCGGGGCGTCCCGTCGAGGCGCTCCCGCAGCAGGTCCTCGTCGTCCTCGGCCATGGCGCGGCAGGAGGTCAGCAGCCGTACGGTCCGCTCCAGCATCCGGGCGCGGGCGAGCTGGACCTCGGCGGGCCGTTCCTTGGCCTCCAGCAGGGACTGGAGCAGCGGTGCGAGGCAGCCGGGGAGCAGGAACAGGCCGTTGTGCGCGTGCCGTACGAGGCCCAGCCCGGCGAAGTCCTCCAGGGTGGACTGCGCGGCGGCCACCGAGCATCCGGCGAGGGCGGAGGCGGTGTGCGAGTCGAGCATCCCGGCGGGGGCGAGCGGCAGGAGCCGCAGCGTGCGCTGGGCCGGCTGCGGGAGGGACGCGTAGACGAGCCGGAAGGAGCGGGCGAGCGGGCCGCTGGTGCCCGGGGGCATGTCGTGGAGCTGCTTGGCCAGGTCGGCGACGGCGGCCTTGGGGTGGGCGGCGAGCCAGCCGCCGGCCAGCGCGAGGGCGGCGGGCTGGCCTCCGCACTCCTCGGCGAGGGCCTCGGCGGCGCGGGGGTCGACGGTGACGCGGGTGTCGCCGATCTGCTGGGCGAGCATCTCGACGGCGGAGGGGGTGTCCAGGCCGCCGAGGGTGCAGGGGCGGACGTCCGGGATCCCGGTGAGCGGTCCCTCGGCGGTGACGACGACCAGGCACTCGGGGGTGTCCGGGAGCAGGGCGTCGACCTGCTGCGGGTCGGCGGCGTCGTCGAGGAGGAGGATGGCCCGCCGGCCGGCGAGCGCCTCCCGCAGGGCGGCGCTCAGGTCTTCCTCACAGGCGCCGGGCGGGGTGGGCCTGCCGAGGGCCTCCAGCAGGGTGCGGCCGGCCCGTTCGGCGGTCACCGGCTCCCCGCCGGGGGTGGTGAGACGGACCGTGAACAGCCCGTCGGGGTACTGGTCGGCGACCTCGCGGACGAAGGCCTCGGCGAGGGCGGTCCGGCCGGAGCCGGGCCGTCCGGCGACCAGCAGCACCCGCGCGCGGGGCGCCTTGGCCTTGCGGCCGGAGAGGGTGTCGAGCCCGGTCCGCGCGATGTCCTCGCGCAGCTCCTTGAGCTCACGCCGCCGCCCGACGAAATCCGTCACGGATCCGCTCCTCTCCCTGCCTTCGGGTTGCGAGCGTAGTTCACGCAGAGCGACGACCCGGGTGGAGCGCGGCGGGTAGATCCCCCAATCGGATCAGCGGATGGTCCGCTTTATCGTGCGCGGGCGGCACGTCCCGGCTCCGGCGCCCCGCCCGGGCCGGGTTGCCGCCCCGCGCCACCGCCCGCCGGCGGGTCCCGCGCAGGCCGGGCGGGTCGCGGTACGGAGCGGGGCGGCGGCCAGCCGCCCGTGGGCGGCTGCGACCGGGCGGGGAGGCCTCCCCCGCTCCCCCGGCCGGGCCGGACCCCCGGCCGCGCCGGGGTGCGGGGCGCGGTGACTACGCTTCGTACGGGCGGGCCGGCCAAGGGGCCAGGGCCGGGCGGAGGCCGTCGGGGCCGTCCCCGGAGGCCGTGGCGGCGGCGAGGGCCAGTACGCCCGTGACGAGGCCGGGGTTGCCCAGTTCGCCCGCGAGGACGCCGCGCACGAGGTCGGCCAGGGGTACCCAGGCCACCTCCATGTCGGCCTCCTCCGAGTCGGACTCCTCGTACCGCTCCCCCTCGGCGGCGGAGACGCCCCGCGCCAGGAAGATCCGGATCGCCTCGTCGGAGCCGCCGGGCGAGGCGAAGAAGTCGGCCAGCACCCGCCAGTCCTCGGCCTTGACGTGCGCCTCCTCGTACAGCTCGCGCTGCGCCGCGTGCAGCGGGTTCTCCCCCGGCACGTCCAGCAGACCGGCGGGCAGTTCCCACAGCCGGTGGCGCACCGGGTGGCGGTACTGGCGGATCACGAGGACCCGGTCCTCGGCGTCGAGGGCCAGGGCGCACACCGAGCCGGGGTGGACCTGGTAGTCGCGGCGGGCCACCGACCTGTCCGGCATCCGCACCATGTCCGAGTCGACGGCCGTCTTGGCGCCCTGGAAGGGCCGCCGCGTCGACAGCGTCTCCCAGCTTTCCGACGTATCGCTGATGCCCATGCCCCTAGCCTCCACACAACGCGCGACAGCCGGGGTACGGATCTTTCCGTACCCCGGCTGTCTACGTTATGCGCTCAGGCGGTCACTTCGCCGACTGCTGGCGCTCCACGGCCGCCTTGACCAGGCCCGCGAAGAGCGGGTGCGGCCGGGTCGGGCGGGAGCGGAGCTCCGGGTGGGCCTGCGTGGCCACCAGGTAGGGGTGGACCTCGCGCGGGTACTCGACGTACTCGACGAGCTTGTTGTCCGGGGAGGTGCCGGAGAACACGAGGCCCGCCTTCTGCTCCAGTTCGCCGCGGTAGGCGTTGTTGACCTCGTAGCGGTGGCGGTGGCGCTCGTCCACGTACGCCTGGTCGCCGTAGACCTCGCGCACGATGGAGCCCTCGGCGAGCTTCGCCGGGTACATGCCGAGGCGCATGGTGCCGCCCAGGTCGCCCGCGCCCTCGACGAAGGCCAGCTGCTCCTCCATGGTCGAGATGACCGGGTGCGGGGTGGAGGCGTCGAACTCGGTGGAGTTCGCGTCCTCGATGCCCGCGAGGTTGCGCGCGGCCTCGATGACCACGCACTGCAGGCCCAGGCACAGGCCGAGCAGCGGGACCTTGTTCTCGCGGGCGTAGGTGATCGCGCCGACCTTGCCGTTGACACCGCGGTCGCCGAAGCCGCCGGGGACGCAGATCGCGTCCACGTCGCCGAGCACCGCCGCTGCCCCGGCCGGGGTCTTGCAGTCGTCGGAGGCGACCCACTTGATCTGGACGCGGGCCCGGTTGGCGAAACCGCCGGCGCGCAGCGCCTCGGTCACCGACAGGTAGGCGTCGGGCAGGTCGATGTACTTGCCGACGAGCGCGACCTTGACCTCGTGGTCGGGGTTGTGGACCCGGTCCAGGAGGTCTTCCCAGACGGTCCAGTTGACGTCGCGGAAGGGCAGGTCGAGCTTGCGGACGACGTACGCGTCGAGGCCCTCGGTGTGCAGGACCTTCGGGATGTCGTAGATCGACTTGGCGTCGATCGCGGCGACCACGGCGGCCTCGTCCACGTCGCACATCAGCGAGATCTTGCGCTTGATGGAGGTGGGGACCTCGCGGTCGGCGCGCAGCACGATCGCGTCGGGCTGGATGCCGATGTTGCGCAGCGCCGCGACGGAGTGCTGGGTGGGCTTGGTCTTCAGCTCGCCGGAGGGGCCGATGTAGGGCAGCAGCGAGATGTGCACGACGAAGACGTTGTCGCGGCCGACCTCGTGGCGGACCTGGCGGACGGTCTCCAGGAAGGGCAGCGACTCGATGTCGCCGACGGTGCCGCCGACCTCGGTGATCACCACGTCGACGTCCGCGGTCGCCATGCGGCGGATGCGGTGCTTGATCTCGTTGGTGATGTGCGGGATGACCTGCACGGTGTCGCCGAGGTACTCGCCGCGCCGCTCCTTGGCGATGACCTGCGAGTAGACCTGGCCGGTGGTGACGTTGGCCGAGCCGTCGAGGTCGACGTCGAGGAAGCGCTCGTAGTGGCCGATGTCCAGGTCGGTCTCGGCGCCGTCGTTCGTGACGAACACCTCACCGTGCTGGAAGGGGTTCATCGTGCCGGGGTCGACGTTCAGGTACGGGTCGAGCTTCTGCATCGTGACCCGCAGGCCGCGCGCCTTCAGCAGCGCACCCAGGCTGGAGGCCGTCAGCCCCTTGCCGAGGGACGAAGCGACACCCCCGGTGACGAAGATGTGCTTGGTCGTCATGGATTTGGGCGGCATCGCCAAGAGGGGGCTCCCGTGGTCGCGAGGTGAGGTGCGTCCGGCGCCGTTCCGCGGAGATCCGGAAGGGGTCTCAGGGGGCGCCGAAGCTGCGGTTTCGGGGCTCCTGATTCGCACAGGCAGACCACCGGTCCACGGGGTACCAGCCTATCAGCGCCCGGGACGGTCCGCCTCCGGGCGCGCGGCGGCGGGCTCGCGCCACACCCTCCCGGGGCGGCCCGTCAGGGCCGTTCGCCCAGGTCACCCGTTCAGTCCAGCCACATTGTCCCAGGACTTCAGGAGATCACTAGGGTGCCCGTCATACCCTGCTCGGATACCGCTGTTACATCGCCGTCGAGCAGGCCGGAATTCGGCGTCACCACGCCTCGTCCGGCAGTCTGGAGCTCGACGCGGTGATCCCTACACGCAGGAAGACCGCGCATCCGCGCAATGCAAGCGCCCTCAGGGGCGGACGTGGCCGTTCGACTGGAGATGCAACGTGTCCGGGCGCATCGAGGATTACGCACTGATCGGGGACATGCAGACCGCGGCGTTGGTCTGCCGGGACGGAGCGGTGGACTGGTTGTGTCTGCCCCGTTTCGATTCCCCTGCCGCCTTCGCGAGCATTCTCGGTACCGAGGAGCACGGGTTCTGGCGGGTCGGCCCCGCGGTCCCGCCCGGGACCGAGGCGCCGCGAGCCGACCGTCGCCGCTACCGCGGCGAATCACTGGTGCTGGAGTCGGAGTGGGACACCCCGCGGGGGACCGTCCGCGTCATCGACTTCATGCCGCCGCGCGAGGGCCACGCGCCCCAGCTCATCCGCGTCGTGGAGGGCGTCAGCGGGCGCGTCCCGATGCGCTCGGCGCTGCGCATGCGCTTCAGCTACGGCCGGGTCGTGCCCTGGGTGCACAAGGTGGACGGCCGTACGGTGGCCGTCGCCGGCCCGGACTCGGTCTGGGTGGACACCGAGGCCGAGACGTACGGCAAGAACCTGACGACGTACTCCGACTTCACCGTCGGCCCCGGTGACCGGGTGACCTTCGCCATCAGCTGGCAGCCCTCGCACCGCAGCGCCCCCGAGTGCCCCGACGCCGAGGCCGCGCTGGAGGCCACCAGCGAGTTCTGGCGGGAGTGGGTCGCGCACTGTACGTACCACGGGCCCTACCGGGAGGCCGTGGTGCGCTCCCTGATCACCCTCAAGGCCCTGACGTACGCCCCCACGGGCGGGATCGTCGCCGCGCCGACCACCTCCCTCCCGGAGGAGATCGGCGGGGTCCGCAACTGGGACTACCGCTACACCTGGCTGCGGGACGCCGCGATCACCCTGTCCTCGCTGCTGCGCACCGGCTACCGCGAGGAGGCCGCGGCCTGGCGGGACTGGCTGCTGCGCGCGGTCGCCGGCGACCCGGAGAACCTGCAGATCATGTACGGGATCGCGGGCGAGCGGGAGCTGGGCGAGACGGAGCTGGACTGGCTGCCGGGCTACGAGAACTCCGGTCCGGTCCGCGTCGGCAACGGGGCCGCCCACCAGCTGCAGCTCGACGTGTACGGCGAGGTCACCGAGGCCCTGCACCTGGGGCACATGACCGGGCTGGCGCGCAACGACTACGCGTCGCTGCTCCAGCTCAAGCTGATCCGCTACCTGGAGACCCACTGGAGCGAGCCGGACGAGGGCATCTGGGAGGTGCGCGGCCCGCGCCGCCACTTCGTGCACTCCAAGGTGATGGCCTGGGTGGCCGTGGACCGCACGATCAAGCTGATCGAGAGCGGCGACGCGGACGGCCCGCTGGAGCGCTGGCGCGAGCTGCGCGACGAGATCCACGCCGACGTGTGCGAGAAGGGCTACGACAAGGAGCGCAACACGTTCACGCAGTCCTACGGCTCCCAGGAGCTGGACGCCTCGCTGCTGCTGATCCCGCAGATGGGCTTCCTGCCGCCGGACGACAAGCGCGTCATCGGGACCATCGAGGCGATCCAGCGCGAGCTGTCGACCCAGGACGGTTTCATCCTGCGCTACCCGACGGCCGGCGAGGAGGCCGGTGTGGACGGTCTGGCGGGTGACGAGGGGGCCTTCCTGGCCTGCTCGTTCTGGATGGCCGACGACCTGGCGATGATCGGCCGGGTCGACGAGGCCCGCCGGCTCTTCGAGAAGCTCCTCGCCCTGCGCAACGACCTGGGGCTGCTGGCCGAGGAGTGGGACCCCAAGCTCCAGCGGCAGGTCGGGAACTTCCCGCAGGCCTTCAGCCACGTCCCGCTGATCGACACCGCGCTGCGGCTCACCGCGAGCGGCGCGTACGGGGGCTGACGCACCGGATCCCGGGGGCGGCCGCCCGCAGGGCCGCCGCCCCCCGGGATGCCCCGAGGCGGTGGCGCGCCTAGCCTGAAGGGGTCCCATGCCCTTCCCGGAAGGGGGCCGGTCATGGCTTCCCCATCGAAGGCGGGTACGGCCCTGGCCGCGCTCCGCGAGGACCTCTCGGGCCCGGTCCTCGCTCCGGAGGACAGCGGCTACGACGAGGCCAGGACGGTCTTCAACGCCATGATCGACCGGCGGCCGGCCGTGATCGCCCAGTGCGAGAGCGAGGCGGACGTGGTCACGGCCGTCCGCTTCGCCCGCGAGCTGGACCTGCCGGTCGCGGTGCGCGGAGGCGGGCACAGCGTGGCCGGGACGGCGCTCGGCGACGGGGCGCTGGTGATCGACCTGCGGCGGATGAACGAGGTGACGGTGCATCCGGCGGCCCGGGCGGTACGGGTGGCCGGCGGCGCGACCATGAGCCACCTGGACCGGGCCTGCCAGCCGCACGGCCTGGCCACGACCGGCGGGCGGGTCTCCACCACCGGCGTCGGCGGTTTCGTGCTGGGCGGCGGGTCGGGCTGGCTGGACCGGGCGTTCGGGCTGGCCGTCGACAACCTGCTGGGCGTGGACCTGGTGACCGCGGACGGGGAGACGGTGACCGCGACCGCCGAGGACCGTCCGGAGCTGTTCTGGGCGCTGCACGGCGGCGGCGGGAACTTCGGGATCGCCACCTCGATGACGCTGCGGCTGCACGAGCTGCCCGCCATGTCGATCGCGTTCGTCCTGTACCTGCCCGAGTACGGGCCCGAGGTGCTCCGTACGTTCCGGGCCGTGATCGAGGCGGGTCCGCGCGAGGCGAGCGGGGCGGCCATGTACCTGACCGGCCCGCCGGAGGAGTTCGTACCGGCCCACCTGGTGGGGCGGCTGATGGCGGGTGCGCTGCTGACGTACGCCGGTCCGGAGGACGAGATGCGGCGGCTGGCCGAGCCGCTGCTGGCGCTGCCGCACGAGTCGGAGATCGTGACGGCCATCCCGTACGCCGACCTCCAGTGCATGATCGACGACCCGCCGGGGTTGCGGAACTACTGGTCGGCGGAGTATCTGACGGGCGTCCCGGACGCGTTCGTGGACGTGTTCTGCGCCCGGGCGGGCACCATGCCGGTGCCGACGGGCACGCAGCACCTCGTGTTCCCGCAGGGCGGCGCGATCGCCGACGGCCCGGCCGATTACCCGGTCCCCTACCGGGACGCGCCGTGGGCCGTGCACCCGTTCGCGATCTGGGAGGACCCCGCGGACGACGAGCTGTGCCGCCAGTGGGTCAAGGACGTGCGGGAGGACGTGCGGCCCTGGTCGACCGGCGCCGTCTACCTCAACTTCACCGGACACGAGGGCGCGGAGCGGGTCGTGGCCGGGCTGGGCGCGGAGAACATGCGGCGGCTGGGGGCGGTGAAGCGGGAGTACGACCCGGACAACGTCTTCCGGTTCAACCACAACATCGCACCCGCTTAGCGCTCCGGCGTGACGCACGGGTACGGTCCGCGATATGGACAACCAGGGCGGAATCACGGTTCAGCGGGCACTTGAGCTGCCGGGGCTGCGCGGCGGTCTCCCGGAGGTGGTGGCCTGCGCCGACCGGCTCGGCCGGACCGTCCGCTGGGTGCACGCGGGCGAGGTCCCCAACATCGCCTCGCTGCTCAAGGGCGGCGAGCTGCTGCTGACCACGGGCCTGGGCCTGGGCACCCGGCCCGCCGAGCAGCGCGCCTTCGTACGCCGCCTCGCGGACCGGGGCATCGCCGCGCTGGTCGTCGAGCTGGGACCGCGCTTCACGCGGCTGCCGGCGACCATCGTGGAGACGGCGCGCGCGGCCGGGCTGCCGCTGGTGCAGCTCCACCGCGAGGTGCCCTTCGTGGCGGTGACCGAGGAGGTCCACACCGAGATCGTCAACGGCCACTACGCCCTCCTGCAGCGGGCCGAGGAGGTCCACCGGCGCTGCACGGAGGCCCTGCTCGGCGGCGGCGGGATCCCGCAGGTGCTGCGCATCCTGGCCGACTTCACGGCGAACCCGGTCTTCCTGGAGACCCCGGACGGGCAGTTGCTGTACGCGGCCGGGCCGGTGTCCGGGGAGGCCGCGGCGGACCCGCTCCAGGTGTGGGAGGGCCTGCGCGGCCAGCGGGAGGCAGAGCCCTCGGGGAACGCGGTGGTGGTCGACGTCCCCGGCGGCGGACACGGCACGGGCTCGGTCCGGGCCCGGGTGGTCCTGGCCGGGGTCTCGGCGCCGCTGCTGCCCGTCCACCGGATGGCGGCGGAGCGCACGGCCGGGGTGCTGGCCGTGGTCCTCATGCAGGCGCGGCAGGAGGAGGAGCTGGCGGCGCGCGGCCGCGGCGACTTCCTGACGGACCTGGCGGAGGGCCGGATCTCGGCGGAGGACGCCCCGGCGCAGGCGCGGGTGCTGGGCTTCCGGCCGGGCACGGGGCCGCTGCTGCCGATCGTGATGCGGCTGTCCACCGATCTGGGGGCCGCGGGGAACTGGGCCGTCCTGGCCCGGGCGGTGCTGGAGGAGCTGTCGTCGGTCGGGGTCCCGGTGCTGCTGGGCGTCCGGCCGGTGGAGGGACGGGTGCCGCTGCTGGTGTCGCTGCGCGCGGAGTCGGAGCGCACGACGGTCGCCGACCGGGTCGCCGCGGCGCTGCGGGCGGGCGTCGAGCGGGCCGGCCTGGACCGGGCCGGGTCGCCGCCGGCGGTGGTAGTGGGGGTCTCCGGAAGCTGGGCGGCCGCCTCGGCGGGCCTGCGGCACGCGGCCGAGACCGCCACCGCCGCGCACGGGCTCCCGGCCCGGCCCTGGTACGACGCCCGCCGCCTGGACATCGACCTGCTGCTGTGGCGGCTGCGCGAACACCCCGACCTGGCGGCGTTCGTGGACCGGGCGATCGGGGCGCTTCGCGTCCACGACGCCGCCTCCCGGCCGCCGCTGCTGCCCACCCTGGAGACGTACCTGGCGCACGCGGGGCGCAAGGCGGAGACGGCCCGGGAGCTGCACCTGAACCGCCAGACCCTGTACAACCGGCTGGCGCGGATCTCGGAGCTGCTGGGCACGGACCTGGACGACCCGGAGACGGTCCTCTCCCTCAGCCTGGCCCTCCGCGCCCGCCGGCACGTGGCCCCGGCCTGACGCGCCGGGGCGGGGTTCAGCGCCGGCGCTCCATCAGTTCGTCGTACACCGACAGGACCTGGGCGACGGTGTCGTCCTCGGACGGCCACGTCGCGGCCTGGGCCCGCCCGGCCTCCGCGAGTTCGGCCCGCCGGCCGGGATCTCCCAGCAGCGCGGCCACGGCGCCCGCGAGCGCGCCGGGATTCCCGTACGGGACGAGCACGGCCGCGTTCCCGACCAGCTCGGGCACTCCGCCGACCTCGGTGGCCACGAGGGCCACCCCGGCCCGCAGCGCCTCCTGGGCGAGCAGGGAGCGTCCTTCCCAGCGGCTCGGCAGGACCGCGACGTCCGCGGCGGCCAGCAGCCGGTCCGCGTCCCGGCGCCGCCCGAGCAGCCGTACCGGGAGGCCCTCCTCCTCGATCCGCCGGGACAGTTCGGCCCGCAGCGGCCCCTCCCCCGCGATCACGAGCAGCGGCACCGGGTCCAGCGCCCGCCAGGAGCGCGCCGCGTCCAGCAGGACGGAGTACCCGCGGCGTGCCACCAGGCTCCCGACCGCGATGACCAACGGCCGCTCGACGACGCCCAGTTCCGCCCGGGTCTTGTCGGCGTCGGCCACCGGTTCCGGTCCGGCGGCCGCGGGTGCGGGTACGGCCACGGCCGCGAGCCGGGCGTCGCGCGCCCCGCGCAGCCGGGCCAGGTCCACCTGGTCCGAGGAGGCGCCGAGCACCACGGCCGCGGCCCGCGCCACGCGCCGCTCCAGCAGCCGGCCCAGCCGCCCGAAGACGCCCGCCGTTTCGGGGGCGCCCCCGTGCCAGGTCACCACCAGCGGCACCCGCCGCCCGCCGCCGCGCAGTGCGAGCGCGGCCCGCATGCCGGCCCGTACGCCGTGCGCGTGGACCAGGTCGGCTCCGGCGCAGGCGGCCCGTAGGGCGCTCCCGGCGTCCGGGGTGAACTCGGCGCCCGCGCCGGTGAAGTCGTACTCGCCCTCGGCGGTGACGGGGGCGCACACGGTCACCCGTACACCGCGCGCGGCCAGACCGGTCGTCAGGGACCGTACGTGGGCACTGCTGCCCGCGCCCGCACCGCCGAGGACCTGGACGGTACGCAGCGGCGGCCGCCCGTACGGCTGTGCGGGGGCGGGGAGCGAAACCGGGGAGCTGCTCACGGGCCGAAGCTCCAGGGGGAGGAGTCAGAGACGTCGCCCAGGATGCCAGTCCGCACGCGCGTTCCGGGACCATACGGGTGCGGATCCCGTACGAGATACCGCGCGACGTCTTCCAGCCTCACCCACACGGGCTATCCCGGTGTCATCCCGGAGCCCCCGGAATCAACGGTTCCGAACCCGGCCCGGGCCCGGCCCCGGACACGCCGGGGGCCCGGGACGGCGTCCGTCCCGAGCCCCCTCCGGTTCCTCGGCCGCCGGCCGCCCGGCGGCCTGCGGGCTCCGGACCCCCGCCGGTCCGCTCAGGCGTCGGCCCGCGCCGCCGCGAGCAGTTCCTCGGCGTGGGCGCGGGCGGTCTGCGAGTCCTCCTGGCCGGCGAGCATCCGGGACAGTTCCCGGATCCGGTCCTCGCCCTCCAGGACGGTCACGCCCGAGCGCGTCACGGACCCGTCGACGGTCTTCTCCACCAGCAGCTGCCGGTCGGCGAAGGCCGCCACCTGCGGGAGGTGGGTGACGACGACGACCTGCGCGGACTTCGCGAGCTTCGCGAGCCGCCGTCCGACCTCGACGGCCGCCTTGCCGCCGACGCCCGCGTCGACCTCGTCGAAGAGGTAGGTGGGCACCGGGTCGGACCCGGCGAACACGACCTCCACCGCGAGCATGACCCGCGACAGCTCACCGCCCGAGGCGCCCTTGGCGATCGGCCGGGGCTGGGCTCCCGGGTGCGGGGCCAGCAGCAGTTCGACCTCGTCCGCGCCGGAGGGCCCGTACGCGACCGTGCGGCCGCCGACCTCGACGCCCTCGGCGTCCTCGGTCTGCCGGATGTCGATCGTCACCCGGGCGTGCGGCATGGCCAGGGAGGCCAGCTCGGCGGTGACGGCGGAGGCGAACCGTTCGGCCGCCTCGCCGCGCGCGTCCGTCAACGCCTGGGCCAGCAGCGACAGTTCGTCGCGCAGCGCGTCCCGTTCGGCGGTCAGCTCCGCGATCCGCTCGTCGTCGCCGTCCAGCTCCAGCAGCCGGGCGGAGCCCTGCTGGGCCCATTCCAGTACGGAGTCGATCGAATCGCCGTACTTGCGGGTCAGCTGGGTCAGCGCCGCCCGCCGCTCCTCCACCGCGGCCAGCCGCAGCGGATCGGCGTCGAGGTCGTCGGCGTACCCGGCCAGTTCGCCGGCCACGTCGGCCAGCAGGATGCCGAGCTCCCCGATCCGCTCCGCGAGCGCGCCGAGGGCCGGGTCGTGGGAGCGTACGGATTCCAGGGCCCGGTGCGCGCCCGCGACGAGCGTGTTGGCGTCGATGCCCTCCGGGTCCTCCGGGTTGCCCGCGAGGGCCGCGTGGGCGGCCTGCGCGGCCGACGCGAGCGATTCGGCGTGCCCGAGCCGCTCGGCCTCGGCGGCGAGCTCGGCGTCCTCGCCGGGCAGCGGCTCGACGGCGGCGACCTCGTCCAGCCCGAAGCGCAGCAGGTCCGCCTCCTGGGCCCGCTCCCGGGCCCGGGTGGTGAGGGTCTCCAGCTCGACGGCGACGGCCCGCAGCCTGCGGTAGGCGCCGGCGTACTTCTCCAGGGGGACGGCGACCGCGTTCCCGGCGTACCGGTCGAGGGCCTGGCGCTGCCGGGCGGGCCGCAGCAGGCCCTGCTGATCGGTCTGGCCGTGGACGGCGACCAGCTCGTCCGCGAGCTCGCCGAGCAGGCCGACGGGCACGGAGCGGCCGCCGACGTGGGCGCGCGAACGCCCCTCGGCGGACACGGTCCGGCTGATCAGCAGCGTGCCGTCGTCGAGCTCCGCCCCTGCCTCCTCGGCGCGCAGGGCGGCGGGCGCGTCCGGGCGCAGCACGATGCGCCCTTCGACCACCGCCGCCTTGGCCCCGATCCGCACCAGGGCCGGGTCGGCGCGGCCGCCGAGCAGCAGCCCGAGGCTGGTGACGACCATCGTCTTGCCCGCGCCGGTCTCGCCGGTCACCGCGGTGAATCCGGGCGACAGCTCGACCACCGCGTCGTCGATGACCCCGAGCGACCGTATCCGCATCTCCTCAAGCACGGGACGACGATACCGAGGTTTCACCGGTGCCATGGGACAGCACCCGCCCGGAGCGTTCCGAACGCGTGTGCGAATACGTACTAATGGGGTGCACCGCGCCACCCCGACACCGGCAGCGCGAACTTCGCGACGAGCCGGTCCGTGAAGGACGCGTGGTGCAGCCGGGCGAGCCGTACCGGCACCGTGCCCCGGCGGACCTCCACGCGGGCCCCGGAGGGCAGTTCCAGCATCCGCCGCCCGTCGCACCACAGCACGCCGTGCGGGGTCCCGGTCTGCACCTCGACCGCCAGCACCGAGTCCGGCGAGGTCACCAGCGGCTTCGCGAACAGCGCGTGCGCGCTGATGGGCACCATCAGCAGCGCCTCGACCTCCGGCCAGACCACCGGCCCGCCGGCCGAGAAGGCGTACGCGGTGGAGCCCGTCGGCGTCGCGCACACGATCCCGTCGCAGCCGAAGCCGGTCACCGGGCGTCCGTCGATCTCCAGGACCACTTCCAGCATCCGCTCCGGGGACACCTTCTGGACGGCGGCCTCGTTCAGCGCCCAGTCCCGGTGGACCACGTCACCGTTCGTCCGTACGAGGACGTCGAGGGTCATCCGCTCCTCGACCTCGTACTCCCGGGTGACGACCCGGTCCACGACCCGGTCGAGGTCGTCGCGCTCGGCCTCGGCGAGGAAGCCGACCCGGCCCAGGTTGACGCCGAGCATCGGGACGCCCGAGCCGCGCGCGAACTCCGCCCCGCGCAGCAGGGTCCCGTCGCCGCCGAGGACGATCAGCAGCTCACACCCTTCGAGCACCGTCGGCGTGCACTCCGCGACGAGCTCCACCTCGGGGGGCAGCGGCAGGTCCGCCGCCTCGTGCTCCAGGACGCGGACCCCCAGCCCGGACTTGAGCAGGCCCTGGACGACCAGTTCGGCACTGCGGATGGCCGCCGGCCGCCCCGTGTGCGCGACCAGGAAGACCGTACGCGTCCCTCCCGGATCCGCCGGGTCCGGTGAAACTCCCGAAGCTGCCGACGCCGACGAATCTGTCACTGAGGCCCCTCCGCCACTGCACGGTCCACATCCCCCGGGTCGAGTGCCGGTGCCCCCGCCCGCAGCCACAAAAAGTACTCGACGTTCCCCGACGGCCCGGGCAGCGGGCTCGCCGTCACCCCGAGCACGCCCAGTCCCAGCTTCCAGGCCTGCGCCGCGACCTCGCGCACGGCTTCCGCCCGCAGCTCGGCGCTGCGCACCACGCCGCCGCTGCCGAGGCGCTCCTTGCCCACCTCGAACTGCGGCTTCACCATCAGCACGAGGTCCGCGCCGGGCGCCGTGCACCGGACGAGCGCGGGCAGCACCAGTCCGATCGAGATGAACGACAGGTCTCCGACGACGAGGTCCACCGGGATCCCGTCGATCAGCTCGACCGTCAGCTCACGGACGTTGGTGCGGTCCTTCACGGTGACCCGGTCGTCGCTCTGCAAGGACCAGGCGAGCTGCCCGTAGCCGACGTCGACGGCGACGACGTGGTCCACGCCCGCGCGCAACAGCACGTCCGTGAAGCCGCCGGTCGAGGCCCCCGCGTCCAGCGCCCGCCGGCCCTCGACCAGCAGCCCCTGCGGCGTGAACGCGGCGAGGGCGCCGGCCAGCTTGTGGCCGCCGCGGGAGACGTAGTCGGGGTCGCTGTCGTCCTTGAGTACGACGAGGGCCGCACTGGTCTCGACCTGGGTGGCCGGTTTGGTCGCGGTGGTACCGCCCACGGTCACCCGGCCGGCGGCGATCAGCTGGGCCGCGTGCTCCCGCGAGCGGGCCATGCTGCGGCGTACCAGTTCGGCGTCCAGGCGGCGGCGTGCCACTCCTGCCACGATCGGTTCAGCTCCTGTTTTCGTTCGGTCCGGGGACGATCGGTGCGTCCAGCGCGGTCAGCGCCTCGCGCAGTCCCCTGTGCACATCCTCGTACACCTCGACGTGTCCGTCCGCCGCCAGCCGGTCCGCGTCCGCCAGCCGCTCCAGGTGGGCGTCCACGGCGGGGTGTCCGGTGGGGGTGCGCACGACGCCCAGCGGGGCGGGCCCCGCCGGTCCGGCGTGCTCCGCGCCGGCCGGTGCCCCCGGGGCTTCCGGGCCCTCGGGGACGTCCGGGGCGCTCGCGGGTTCTTCGTCGGTCATGGACCGACGCTACCCCGAAGCGGGGCGACGGCCGCGCACGGCTCTGCGGTACGGTCGTGATCACCATGGCTACGATCGAGGAGTGCCGCGAAGCACTCGACCGACTTTCCGGCAACCTGGCGAAGGCCGAGGGGGACGTGCGCGGCGCGGCCGCCCTGGACCGCTCCCTGAGCTGCCACATCACCGACCTCGACCGGACCTTCGCCGGCCGCCTCGACGGCGGCCGGATCCGGGTGGACTCCGTCGAGGCGGGCCCGCCCCGCGCGAAGGCCGAGATCAGGCTGGCGATGACCGGGGACGACCTGCTCGCGCTGGTCGCCGGCGAGCTGAAGTTCGCCAAGGCCTGGGCCTCCGGCCGGGTCCGGCTGGAGGCGGGGTTCCGCGACCTGCTCCGCCTGAAGTCCCTCCTCTGAACCGCCCCTACAGCGACCGTCCCTACAGCGACCGTCCCTACAGCGCCCCGGCGGTCGCCCGCGTACGGGCCGACCGCCCCGCCGGCACCACCAGCGGCGTCCCCGTCTGCGGATCCTCGATGATCTGGCAGCGGACCCCGAAGACCTCCTCCACCAGTGCGGCCGTGACCACCTCGGCCGGCGGGCCCTCGGCGACGACCACGCCACCGCGCAGCGCGATCAGGTGGGTCGCGTAGCGGGCCGCGTGGTTGAGGTCGTGGAGCACGGCCACCAGGGTCCGCCCCTGCTCCTCGTGGAGCTCCGCGCACAGGTCGAGGACGTCCAGCTGGTGCTGGATGTCCAGGTAGGTCGTCGGCTCGTCGAGGAGCAGCAGCGGGGTCTGCTGGGCCAGCGCCATGGCGATCCACACGCGCTGGCGCTGGCCGCCCGACAGCTCGTCCACGGCCCGGTCGGCGAGTTCGGCGACCCCGGTGGCGGCCATCGACTCGTCGACGATCCGCTCGTCCTCGGGCGACCACTGGCGCAGCAGCCCCTGGTGCGGGTACCGGCCGCGCGAGACCAGGTCGGCGACGGTGATGCCGTCCGGGGCGATCGAGGACTGCGGGAGCAGGCCCAGCGTCCGGGCCACCTTCTTCGCCGGCATCGACGCGATCGACTGACCGTCCAGCAGCACCCGCCCGGCGGACGGCTTCAGCATCCGCGACAGGGCCCGCAGCAGCGTCGACTTCCCGCAGGCGTTGGGGCCCACGATCACCGTGAAGGAGCGGTCGGGGATCTCCACCGACAGGTTCTCGGCGATGACCCGCTGGTCGTAGCCGAGCGTGACGTTCTCCGCGGTCAGCCGCTGCACGTGCGTACTCCTCGTAGGGCCGGGCTCGTACCCGGACGTGTTCTGCGGGGCGCGGCCGTCGGCCCGCGCCCTCATATGCGTCCCGCCTTGCGCTCGGTGACGAGCAGCCACAGCAGGTAGAGGCCGCCGACGAGCCCGGTCACCACGCCCACCGGCAACTGGTCGGCGCCGAAGGCCCGCTGCGAGGCCAGGTCCGAGGCCAGCAGCAGCACCGCGCCCATCAGCGCTCCCGTGAGCAGGTTCGAGCCGGTCGAGCGGCTCAGGCGCCGGGCCAGCTGGGGCGCGGCCAGCGCGACGAAGCTGATCGGGCCGGCCGCGGCGGCCGCCGCGGTGGTCAGCACGATCGCCGCCAGCATCAGCAGCATCCGGGTCCGCTCTACCCGCACGCCCAGCGCGTACGCGGCGTCGTCCCCCATCTCGATCATGCGCAGCGCCCGGCTCTGCCCGAGGACCAGCGGGAACAGCACCGCGCAGGTCGCCAGCAGTGGCCACACCTGCGCCCAGTCCCGGCCGGCCAGCGAGCCGGTCAGCCAGACCATCGCCCGGGTCGCCTCGACGACGTGGGCCTTGGTCATCAGGTACTGGATCACGGCGACGAGGACGGCCGAGGCCCCGATGCCGACGAGCACCAGCCGGTACCCCTGGATGCCCTGCTTGTAGGCCAGCAGGTAGACGGCCGCACCGGACAGCAGACCTCCCGCCAGCGCGCCCGCCGCCACCTCCGTGGCACCGCCCCCGAAGAAGACGATGACGGTGAGCGCGCCCACGGCCGAGCCGTGCGCGAAGCCCAGCAGGTCGGGCGAGCCCAGCGGGTTGCGGGACACGGACTGGAAGACCGCCCCGGCCATCCCGAGGGCCGCCCCGACCAGCAGCGCGACCAGGACCCGCGGCAGCCGCAGGTCGTTGACGATGAAGTCGTGGGCGGGACTGCCGTCGCCCAGCAGGGTCCGTACGACGTCCCAGGGCGCGATCTCGAAGTCGCCGGTGCCGATGAGCACGACGGCCAGCACCGCCGTCGCGACGGCCAGCACCAGGCCGGTCACCAGCGCACGCGGCTCCATCCGCAGCGAGGTCCGCCCGGGTCCGCGCAGCGCGCGCAGCCGTGCCTTCGGGCCGGTGGCCGTGGCGGCGGGGGCGGGGGCGGCGCTCTCGATGCCGTTCGCGGTCACAGCTGGGCCATCCTCTTGCGCCGAACCAGGTAGATGAAGACCGGGCCGCCGATCAGCGCCGTGACGATGCCGACCTGGAGCTCGGCGGGCCGGGTGACGACCCGTCCGACCACGTCGGCGCCCAGCAGCAGCACCGGCGACAGCACCGCCGAGTACGCGAGCACCCAGCGCATGTCCGGCCCGGTGATGACCCGCACCAGGTGCGGGATCATCAGCCCGACGAAGACGATCGGCCCGCAGGCCGCGGTCGCCGCCCCGCACAGCAGGGTGATGGCGGCCATGGCGGCGATCCGGGTCCGCGTCAGGTGGGCGCCGAGCGCCCTCGCCGTGTCGTCGCCCATCGCCATCGCGTTGAGCGGCCGGCCCAGCAGCAGTGCGAGGACCGCGCCGGCCAGCAGGAACGGCGCCACCTGCGTGACGGTGTCCATGTTCGCGGAGGACAGCGAACCGACCGCCCAGAAGCGCAGCTTGTCCAGCGCCTTGGTGTCCGTCAGCTGCACGGCGTTGATGTAGCCGACGAGCGCCGCGCTGGCCGCCGTACCGGCGAGCGCGAGGCGCACCGGCGTCGCGCTGCGGCTGCCGCCGAGCACGTACACGACGACCGAGACGGTCCCGGCTCCGAGGAAGGCCCACCACACGAACTCGGTCAGCGAGGCGGCGCCGAAGAAGCTGATCGCCGAGACGACTGCGGCCGCGGCGCCCGCGTTCACGCCCAGGATGCCGGGCTCGGCCAGCGGGTTGCGGGTCAGTGCCTGCATCACCGCCCCGGACAGGCCCAGTGCGAGTCCGACGAGCACCCCGAGGAGGGTGCGCGGGACCCGCAGGTCCCGCACCACCACGTCGTTCGGGGTTCCGGCGTACGCGAAGAGGCCGTGCCAGACGTCGTCGAGGGACATCGCCTTGGCGCCGACGGCGATGCTCGCCACCACGACCAGCGCCAGCGCGAGGACCGCGACCAGCAGACCGGCGGCGCGCACCGCGTGCCGCGGGCGGGCGGCGGGCACCGGCACGGCGGCGCCCTGTTCGGATTCGGGGGGACTGTCAACCAACACGAAGGTTAGGCTAACCTACCTCGCCTGCCCGACATTCCTCCGAACGGCCCAAAGGCCGGGGCTACAGGCCCAGCTTGGCCAGGGCCTTCTCCACGTCGTGCGCGTACGCCCCGTCTCCGGCCGCCGACCAGGCCGCCGCGCACAGGGCCCGCAGCCCGTCGAGCGGTTCCGCGTCCCCCTCGACCGGCGAGCCGCCGCTGATGTCGAGGACCTTCGACACGTCCAGGAACGTGCCCATGTCCACGGCGCTCCACCCGCCGCACCGCCACGCACCGCCCTGCCCGGTCACCTCCGGCTGCCCCGTCAGCAGCCCCCGCAGGTCGCGGTCCACGTAGGTCGGCCGGTGCTTCGGCTCGGCCCGCAGCAGCTGCGCCCCGTCCGTCACCCCGGTCAGCACCAGCAGCGAGTCGACGTCCCCGTTGAAGGCACCCTCGATGTCGGTGTCCAGCCGGTCCCCGACCACCAGCGGCCGCTTCGCCCCGGTCCGCAGCACGGTCTCCCGGTGCATCGGGGGCAGCGGCTTCCCGGCGACCTGGGGCTCCGCGCCCGTCGCGATCCGTACGACCTCCACGGCGGCCCCGTTGCCCGGCGCGATGCCGCGCGCCCCCGGAATCGTCAGGTCGGTGTTCGACGCGTACCAGGGCACCCCGCGGTTGACGGCGTACGAGGCCTCCGCGAACCGCCCCCAGGCCAGGTCGGGCCCCCCGTACCCCTGGACGACCGCCGCGAGCCCCTCCTCCTCGGCGGAGTCCACCGGCACCAGCCCGCGCTCCCGCAGCGCGACCCGCAGCCCCTCGCCGCCGATCACCAGCACCTTCGAGCCCGGCTCGACCTGCTCCGCGATCAGCCGCGCCACCGCCTGCGCCGAGGTGATCACCTCGGCGGCGTCCGTGGGGATGCCCAGCTCGCCCAGGTGCTCCGCGACCGCGTCCGGCGTCCGCAGCGCGTTGTTCGTGACGTAGGCGAGGTGCATCCCCTCCGCCCGGGCCGTCGCGAGGGAGTCCACCGCGTGCGCGATGGCGAGCCCTCCGGCGTACACCACCCCGTCGAGGTCCAGCAGGGCCGTGTCGTACGCCTGGTGCAGACTCCGCTCACTGCCCGCGGGACTGGTCCTGCTCTGCCGGGTCATCCGGTCCGCTCCTCACATGATCGATCTTGTCCGAGTTTGTTCTGCCCCATTGCTCCCCCGATCATCCCGCATCGCGAGACGCGTCTTACCATGCACCAATGACCACACCTGGCAACGCGGAGCACGGGCTGCGCCTGATCCCCTTCCACGGACTGCGCTACGTCCCGGAACGCGTCGGCAGCCTGGCCGCCGTCACCTCGCCGCCGTACGACGTGGTCGTACGACCCGACGGAGTCGACTACCTCGAATCCGCCGACCCGCACAACATCGTCCGGCTGATCCTCCCGCAGGCCGGGACCCCGGCCGCCCGCAACGAGCAGGCCGCCCGCACCCTCCGCGACTGGCTGGCCGAGGGCGTCCTCAGCGCCGACCCGGAGCCCGCGCTCTACGTGTACGAGCAGCGCAAGGGCGCTCTCCTGCAACGCGGCATCGTCGGCGCCCTTGCCCTGTCCACCGCGGACGCCGGCATCGTCCTGCCGCACGAGGACGTGATGCCGGACGTGGTCACCGATCGCGCCGGCCTGATGCGCGCCACTTCGGCCAATCTCGAACCGCTCCTGCTCACCTACCGGGGCGACGGCCCGGGCGCCGGAGCGGCCGGCGTCGTGGAGGCGGCGGCGGCCCGCACCCCCCTGCTGTCGACCGTCACCGAGGACGGTTTCCTGCACCGGCTGTGGGCCGTAACCGACCCGGCCGAGCTGGCCGCCGTGGCCGACGACCTGGGCCACCGCCAGGCCCTCATCGCCGACGGCCACCACCGCTGGGCGACGTACCTGCGCCTCCAGGAGGAGCACGGCTCCCCCACCCCCTGGGACTTCGGCCTGGTCCTCCTCGTCGACACGGCCCGCTACCCGCTCCAGGTCCGGGCGATCCACCGGATGCTGCGCCGGCTCCCCCTCGCGGACGCGCTGGCCGCGCTGGAGGGCAACTTCCGCGTCCGCCCGGTCGAGGGCCCCCTGCCGCTCGCTCTGGAAGTGCTCGCGGACGCCTCGGAACGCGGCAACGCCTTCCTGCTCACCGGCGACGGCACCTTCCACCTGGTCACGGACCCCGATCCGGCCCTCATCGCCCGGACCGTCCGCCGCGACCGCCCCGAGGCCTGGCGCCGGCTCGACGCGACCGTGCTGCACGCCTCCCTGCTCGACGCCCTGTGGCAGGTGCCGGACGCCCCGGAGCACATCGCGTACATCCACGACGCCCCGGCGACCGTGGCCATGGCCGAGCGCCACGGCGGTACGGCGGTCCTGCTGCACCCCGTGCGCGAGGACGTGGTGCGGGACCTGGCCCGGCAGGGCGTCACCATGCCCCGCAAGTCCACGTCGTTCGGCCCGAAGCCGGCGACCGGACTGGTCCTGCGCAGCCTCGACTGACCGGACCCCGAACGCACGAAAGGGCGGTACCCCTGGTGGGGTACCGCCCTTTCGCCGTCAGTCAGACCACTCAGGCCTTGTCGCGCTCGTCGTCCTCGACCTCGTCGTCCTCGATGACCACGATCTCGTCGGTGACGTCGACGTCGGAGTCCTCGGCGGGCTCGTACTCGTCGTCGTCCTCGTCGTAGTACTCGGCCTGGTCGCCCGCGCGCTCGGCGGCGGCGACTTCGGCTTCGTCCTGGTCGTCGTCTTCGTCGTCTTCGTCGTCCTCGTCGTCGAAGCGGGCGTCCGCGTCGTCGTCCGCTTCGTCCTCCAGGGTCGCCGCGTCCACGAACTCGACGCCGTCGATCTCGGCGAGCCGGTCGGAGGCGTCGGTGGCGCCGTCCTTGTCGGCCTCGAGGGTCTTGGCGAACCACTCCCGCGCCTCGTCCTCACGGCCGGCCGCCAGCAGGGCGTCGGCGTAGGCGTACCGCAGGCGCGCGGTCCACGGCTGCACGGAGCTGGAGGCCAGCTCCGGGCTCTGCAGGGTGACGATGGCGGCGTCGAGCTCGCCCATGTCGCGGCGGGCACCGGCGGCGACGAGACGCATCTCGACCTGACCGGCCTTGTCCAGCTTCTGCACCTCGGGCTCGCCGGCCATGGCCAGCGCCCGCTCCGGGCGGCCGAGGCCGCGCTCGCAGTCGGCCATGACGGGCCACAGCTCGACGGAACCGGTCATCCGCTTCGCGGCACGGAACTCGGCGAGCGCCTCGCTGTACTTCTGCGTCGCGTACGCGGCGAAGCCGGCGGCCTCGCGGACGGCGGCGACGCGGGAAGCCAGACGCAGGGCGATGCGGGCGTACGCGTACGCCTGCTCCGGGTCCTCGTCGATCAGCCGGGCCACCATGACCAGGTTGCGCGAGACCTCCTCGGCCAGGCCCTTGGGCAGGCTCAGGAGCTCCTGACGCACGTCGGCGTCGATCTCGTGACCGGTGACGTCGTCGTCGATCGGGAGCCGCTTGACCGGGTCCCGGTCGCGGTCGGCGCGGTAGTCGCGGTCGCCGCCACGGTCGTCACGCCCGCGGTAGCCACCACGGTCGCCACCGCGGTCATCGCGGCCGCCACGGAACCCACCACGGTCGCCGCCCCGGTCGTCACGACGCGGGTAGGACGGACGGTCCCCGCCACGGTCGTCGCGACGCGGGTAGGAGGGGCGGTCGCCACCACGGTCGTCACGACCGCCACGGAAACCACCACGGTCGTCATCACGACGCGGGTACGACGGACGG
>NZ_JBWKGY010000018.1:0-1269 GCF_056433525.1 Streptomyces sp. NPDC044704 | reverse complement strand
TGAGGGGCGGTCGCCACCACGGTCGTCACGACCGCCACGGAAACCACCACGGTCGTCATCACGACGCGGGTACGACGGACGGTCCCCACCACGGTCGTCACGACGCGGGTACGAGGGACGGTCGCCACCACCGGTGGGACGGCCACCACGGTCATCGTCACGACGCGGGTACGACGGACGGTCATCGCGACGCGGGTAGGACGGACGGTCGCCACCACGGTCATCGCGACGGAAACCGCCGCCACCACCCGTGGGACGGCCACCACGGTCGTCATCACGACGCGGGTACGAGGGACGGTCCCCACCACGATCGTCACGACGGAAACCGCCGCCACCACCGGTCGGACGGCCACCACGGTCGTCATCACGACGCGGGTAGGACGGACGGTCCCCACCACGGTCATCGCGACGGAAACCGCCGCCACCACCGGTCGGACGGCCACCACGGTCGTCATCACGACGCGGGTACGAGGGACGGTCCCCACCACGATCGTCACGACGGAAACCGCCGCCACCACCCGTGGGACGGCCACCACGGTCGTCATCACGACGCGGGTAGGACGGACGGTCCCCACCACGGTCGTCACGGCCGCCGCGGAAACCACCGCGGTCGTCATCGCGACGCGGGAACGAGGGGCGGTCGCCACCACGGTCGTCACGACGGAAACCGCCGCCACCACCGGTCGGACGGTCGCCGCCGCGGAAGCCGCCACCGGAGGGACGGTCGCCGCCGCCACGGTAGCCGCCGCCGGCCGGGCGGTCACTGCCACCGCGGTAGCCGCCACCTGCGGGGCGGTCGCCGCCGCCACCGCGGTAGCCACCACCGGAGGGACGGTCGCCGCCGGCGGGACGCCCACCACGGTCGTCACGGCGGAAACCGCCGCCACCACCGGTCGGACGGCCACCACGGTCGTCGCGGCGGAAGCCACCACGGTCACCGCCACGGTCGTCACGGCCCCCGCGGTAGCCGCCCCTGTCACCGCCGTCGTTGCGCCGAGGCTCGCGCTCCGGACGATCGTCGGGAGAGTTGGACATGGGTGTGACTCCTGTCTTCGGGGTACCGCTAGTCATTCTTGCGCAACCAACCCATGGCCGCGCTTCGGCGTAAAGAGGTGTAAAAAAACAAAAGGACCCTTGGTCCAGCGTTGAACGCTGGACCAAGGGTCCTTTGAAAGATTGTTCGGCGGCGTCCTACTCTCCCACAGGGTCCCCCCTGCAGTACCATCGGCGCTGAAAGGCTTAGCTTCCGGGTTCGGAATGTAACCGGGC
>NZ_JBWKGY010000017.1:59686-150358 GCF_056433525.1 Streptomyces sp. NPDC044704 | reverse complement strand
GGGGGGGGGGGGGGGGGGGGCGGGGCGGGGGGGGGGGGGGCCGGGGGCCCCCGCGGGGGGGGGGGGGGGGGGGGGGGGGGGGGGGGGGGGGGGGGGGGGTGTCGTCCGGGACGGGCATGATTTATGGCGCCTGTTCCGGGTCCCTCTTGCCGGTCGGCACAGGGCGCCAACAAATCACGTTTGAGTCCCGGCCGACACCCCACCCCGCCCCCGCCCCGGGCACACACCGACCCCGACCGGCCAACCCCGGCCCCGATCCGGCACCTCCAGCCCCGGCCGGGCAACCATGGCCCCGATTCGCCACCTCCGGCCCCGGCCAGGCACCTCCAGCCTCGACCGGACACCTCCGGCCCTGGCCGAGCACCTCCGGCCCCGATCCGGCACCTCCAGCCCTGGCCGGGCATGCCCAGCCTCGCCGGCGATTGAGGTGCGGGGGCTGGGGCGGAGTCCCAGGGAGCCTGGCTCGGGCGGGCAACCTCGGCGCCGGCCCGGCGACCTCCGGCCCCGACGGTCGTTGAGGCGGGAACGGGGGGCGGGGAGCGGTCGGCTCAGGGGCCGGCCGGCGTCGTCGACTTCAGCGTGCCGTCCGGGCCCGCCAGCAGGACCGGGGTGTCCGGACCGCCGAGGTCCGCGACCGCCGCCCGGTCCGCCTCCGCAGGAGCCCCCGCTTCGCTCACCACGGCCGCCGCCTCCAGGCTCCGCGCCCCGCTCGCCACCGCCATCGCGACCGCGGTCTGCAGCGCGCTCAGCTTCAGGGAGTCCAGCGCCACCGTCCCGGCGACGTACGTGCGGCCGGTCTCGTCCCGCACCGCCGCACCCTCCGGCACCCCGTTGCGGGCCCGCGCGCTCCGCGCCAGCGTGATGATCTTGCTGTCCTCGGGGTCGATCCCCGTGCTCTCGGTCATGGCGAAAGCATAGGGAGCGCCCCGGCGCGGCCGTACGACCGGCCCCGCCGGAGGCCGGCCCCGCGTCAGGGCCGGTCGAGCCGCAGGCGCTCCGCCTTCGGCAGGCCGGCGACCACCAGGTCGTACGAGTCCTCGACCAGCTCCCGCACCAGCGCGTCCGGCAGCCCGCCCACGGTCACCGTGTTCCAGTGCCGCTTGTTCATGTGCCAGCCCGGCACGATCGCCGCGTGCTCCTCGCGCAGCCGCACCGCCAGCTCCGGTTCGCACTTGAGGTTGACCTTCAGCGGCTCCGCGTCCAGCGCGGTGAGCGCGAACACCTTGCCCAGCACCTTGAACACCGAGGTTTCGGGGGTGAAGGGGAACTCCTCGACCGCCGCGTTGAAGCCCAGGCAGAACGCGCGCAGTTCGGCGGGGGTCATGCGCCTTCCTCCCCTTCGGCCGCGACTGCCGCCACCGGCTCCACGAGCACCGTCACGATCTTGTTCCGGCGTCCCGCCGGGGATTCGGCGGTCAGCCGCAGCGGGCGGCCGTCCGGCAGGTCGACCATCGCCGAGGCGCCGGCGATCGGCACCCGGCCGAGCGCCTTCGCCAGCAGCCCGCCGACCGTCTCCACGTCCTCGTCGTCGAAGGCCTCGACCTTGAACAGCTCGCCGAGGTCGGTGATGTCCAGGCGCGCGGTGACCCGGTAGCGGTCGTCGCCCAGTTCCTCGACGGGCGGCAGCTCGCGGTCGTACTCGTCGGTGATCTCGCCGACGATCTCCTCCAGGATGTCCTCGATGGTGACGATCCCGGCCGTGCCGCCGTACTCGTCGATGACGACGGCCACGTGGTTGCGCACGGACTGCATCTCGCGCAGCAGGTCCCCCGCGTTCTTCGTGTCGGGCACGAACACGGCGGGCCGCATCGCCGTCGAGACCAGGTCGGCCTCCGCCTCCCGGCTGATGTGGGTCTTGCGGACGAGGTCCTTCAGGTACACGATCCCGACGATGTCGTCCTCGTTCTCCCCGGTGACGGGGATCCGCGAGAAGCCCGACCGCAGGGCGAGCGTCGTGGCCTGCCGGACCGTCTTGTACCGCTCGATGCACACCAGGTCGGTGCGGGGCACCATCACCTCGCGCACGAGCGTGTCCCCCAGCTCGAAGACCTGGTGCACCATCCGGCGCTCGTCGTCCTCGATCAGCGATTCCTTCTCCGCGAGGTCCACCATCGCGCGCAGCTCGGCCTCGGAGGCGAAGGGCCCCTTGCGGAAGCCCTTGCCGGGTGTGAGCGCGTTGCCGAGGAGGATCAGCAGCTGCGGGATCGGCCCCATGACGCGGGCGAGCGGTACGAGGACGTACGCGGCCGCCGTCGCGGTGTTCATCGGGTGCTGGCGGCCGATCGTACGGGGGGACACGCCCACCGCCACGTACGAGACCAGCACCATGACGGCGATGGCGACGAGCAGCGCGGTCCAGTTCTCGCCGAACGAGTCGAGGCAGACGTACGTGACGAGCACCCCCGCCGCCATCTCGCAGGTGACGCGCACCAGCAGGGCCACGTTGACGTAGCGGGTGGGGTCGCCGGCGACCTGGGCGAGCTTCGCGCTGCCGCGCCGGCCCTCGCGTACGGCCTGCTCGGCGCGGAAGCTGGAGACGCGGGCGATGCCGGACTCGGCGCACGCCGCGAACCAGGCGACCACCACCAGCAGGACCGCCCCCGTGATCAGCTGCGGAGCGGTCACGAGACGGTGGGGGCCGGGGACGGGCCGGTCATGCCGCGCTCACCGCGCCAGCCGTCGACGATGGCCGCCTGGAGGCCGAACATCTCGGCCTTCTCGTCCGGCTCCTCGTGGTCGTACCCGAGCAGGTGCAGCACCCCGTGGACGGTCAGGAGCTGGAGCTCCTCGTCCATGGAGTGCTGCGTCGGCGCGTCCTCGCCCTGCTTCTTGGCCACCTCGGGGCACAGCACGATGTCGCCGAGGAGCCCCTGCGGGGGCTCCTCGTCGTCCTTGGACGGCGGACGCAGCTCGTCCATGGGGAAGGACATGACGTCGGTGGGACCGGGCAGGTCCATCCACTGGATGTGGAGCTGCTCCATGGCGTCCTCGTCGATGACGATGACGGAGAGCTCGGACAGCGGGTGGATCCGCATCCGGGTGAGCGCGTAGCGGGCGATGTCGAGGATCGCCTGCTCGTCGACCTCGGTTCCGGACTCGTTGTTGACGTCGATCGACATGGTGCGCTGAGCTCTACTTCCGCTGGTGGCCGTTCGGGGCCTGCTGGTTGCCGTCGTACTTCTCGTACGCGTCGACGATACGGCCGACCAGCTTGTGGCGGACGACATCCTCGGACGTGAGCCGCGAGAAGTGGATGTCGGGCACGCCTTCGAGGATGTCCTGGACCTGGCGCAGACCGCTCTTGGCCCCACCGGGCAGGTCGACCTGTGTCACGTCACCGGTGACCACGATCTTCGAATCGAAGCCGAGCCGGGTCAGGAACATCTTCATCTGCTCGGTGGTCGTGTTCTGCGCCTCGTCGAGGACGACGAAGGCCTCGTTGAGGGTGCGGCCCCGCATGTAGGCCAGGGGCGCCACCTCGATGGTGCCCGCGGCCATGAGGCGGGGGATGGAGTCCGGGTCGATCATGTCGTGCAGGGCGTCGTAGAGCGGGCGCAGGTACGGGTCGATCTTGTCGAAGAGGGTGCCCGGGAGGAAGCCGAGGCGTTCGCCCGCCTCGACCGCGGGGCGGGTCAGGATGATGCGGCTGACCTGCTTGGACTGCAGGGCCTGGACCGCCTTCGCCATGGCGAGGTAGGTCTTGCCGGTACCCGCGGGGCCGATGCCGAAGACGATCGTGTTCTTGTCGATCGCGTCGACGTAGCGCTTCTGGTTGAGGGTCTTGGGACGGATGGTGCGGCCGCGGCTGGAGAGGATGTTCTGCGTGAGCACCTCGGCGGGCGTCTCCGCCTCGCCGCCTCCCGAGCCGTTCGCCTTGAGCATGGCGATCGAGCGTTCCACTGCGTCCTCCGTCATCGGCTGCCCGGTGCGGAGCACCAGCATCATCTCGTCGAACAGGCGCTGGATCAGGGCGACTTCCGCCGCTTCCCCGATGGCGCTGACCTGATTTCCCCGAACGTGGATGTCGGCCCTCGGGAAGGCCTTCTCGATCACGCGCAGCAGGGCGTCACCCGAGCCGAGCACGGTCACCATCGGGTGCGTTGCCGGAACGGTGAAGTGGGCGCGCGCCTGCCCCGGCGCGGGGGTGTGGGCTGTCGGTGTCTGAGTCATGGGCCGGCACTGTGGCCTGCGCATACCTCCCGCTGAGGGGTCGCGCGGATCGCCGACCTCCGGAGTACCAAGGGTACGTCCACCCCGGCGCATCCCCGAGGGGATTTACGGCCCGGCGCCGGACCTCTCCCCCCGGGGGCCGGGCGTGCGGTCACACGGGGTGCTTGAAGCCGATCGTCGGTACGGCGCGGCGGCGCGGGGAGGGGGCCGCGCCGGGGGGCACCAGGGCGTCCAGGAAGCCGTAGCGGCCCCGCAGGGAGTCGGGGGCCGTGCGCCACCAGTGGGCCACCTCGGGCCATCCCGGGGCGGAGAGGGAGCCGCCGAACTCCTGGACGGACAGTGCGGCGGTCAGGCCGGCGAAGGCCAGCCGGTCGGCGAGCGGCCATCCGGCCAGGCTGCCGGTGACGAAGCCCGCCACGTACACGTCGCCCGCGCCGGTCGGGTCCAGGGCGTCCACGGTGATGGCGGGCACCTCCGCGGTCTCCCCGGTCCGGGCGTCGACCGCGTACGAGCCCTCCGCGCCCATCGTCACCACCGCCACCGGCACCTTCTCGGCGAGTGCGCGGGCGGCGGCGCGCGGACACTCGGTCCGGGTGTAGCGCATCGCCTCGCCCGCGTTGGGCAGGAAGGCCTCGCAGTGCTCCAGGTCGGCCAGGGCTTCCAGGTCCCAGCGGCCGGTCTCGTCCCAGCCCACGTCCGCGAAGATCCGCGAGCCCCGGCGGGCGGCCTCGGCGATCCAGTCCTCGCCCGGCCCGTCGCCGAGCGAGGCGACGGCGGCCCGCGCCTTCGGGGGGCAGCGGGGAACCGCTCCGGGGGCGGGGGGCGGGGCCTCGTGGCCGTGGGAGACCATCGTGCGCTCGCCCTCGTAGGCCATCGAGACGGTGACGGGGCTGTGCCAGCCGGGGATGGTGCGGGACATGGCCAGGTCGATGCCCTCGCCCTGTTCGAGGGCGTCCCAGCAGTACTCGCCGTAGTGGTCGTCGCCGAAGGCGGCGGCGAGCGAGGTGCGCAGGCCGAGCCGGGCCAGGGCGGTGGCCATGTTGGCGACGCCGCCGGGGCTGGAGCCCATGCCGCGCGCCCAGGACTCCGTCCCGCGCACCGGGGCGGAGTCGAGGCCGGTGAAGATGATGTCGAGGAAGACCGTGCCGGTCAGGAAGACGTCGCAGCCCGGCTCGTGGGGATCGCGCAGCGGACCCAGCGGGTCCAGTTTCCCCTGGCGGCTGATGCGGCTGTCCCGACTGGTCACGGTGTACTCCCCGGTGAGCGAAGTGTCGTTTCTTCTTGCGGGTTTTCGATGGAAAGCTGCCAGCCCTGCCCTTGTCCGCCAGGACCGAAACCCAGTGTGACGCACCTCACCGTGAAATCTCCCGGAAGCAGCCGGGTGACCCCCTACGCCCGCTTGGGCACCGGCACCGTGACCAGGTCCGCCGCGATCGTCAGCTCGCCCTCGAATCCCGCCGCCCGCGCCTCCCGTTCGAAGGCGGAGGGGTCGGAGTACCGCTGCGAGAAGTGCGTCAGCACCAGGTGCCGGACGCCCGCGTCCCGCGCGACCCGCGCCGCCTGCCCGGCGGTGAGGTGTCCGTGGTCGGTGGCGAGCCGCTCGTCGGGCTCCAGGAACGTCGACTCGATGACCAGCATGTCGCAGCCCTGCGCCAGTTCGTCGACCCCGGAGCACAGCCGGGTGTCCATGACGAAGGCGAACCGCTGCCCCGCCCGGTGCTCGCTGACGTCGTCGAGGGTGACCTCGCCGAGCCGTCCCTCGCGCTGGATGCGGCCCACGTCGGGCCCCTTGATCCCGTGCCGCGCGAGCAGCTCCGGCACCATCCGGCGGCCGTCCGGCTCCGTGATCCGGTAGCCGAAGGACTCCACCGGGTGCGAGAGCAGCCGGGCTTCCAGGACGTACGCGGGGCCCTGCGCGAGCACCCCGTCCCCGGCGACCGGCTCCTGGGCGAGCGCGACCGTCTCCCGGTAGGCGGTCGCGTACCGGAGGCGGTCGAAGAACTTCTGCCCGGAGGCCGGGTAGTGCGCGGTGACCGGGTGCGGGACCTGGTCCAGGTTGATCCGCTGGATCACCCCGGCCAGGCCGAGGCTGTGGTCACCGTGGAAGTGCGTGATGCAGATCCGGTTGATGTCGTGCGCCGCGACCCCGGCGCGCAGCATCTGGCGCTGCGTGCCCTCGCCCGGGTCGAAGAGGATGCCCTCACCGTCCCAGCGCAGCAGGTAGCCGTTGTGGTTGCGGTGCCGGGTGGGGACCTGGCTGGCGGTGCCGAGGACCACGAACTCGCGTACGGACACGTGTTATCCCGGGGGCCATTCGAGGCCGCGGCCGCCGAGGACGTGCGCGTGCGCGTGGAAGACGGTCTGGCCGGCCCCCGCGCCGGTGTTCAGCACGATCCGGTAGCCGTGGCCGTCGACCTTCTCGTCGGCGGCGACCTGTCCGGCCTCGCGCAGCACGTCGGCCGCGATGCCCGGCTCGGCGGCCGCGAGGGAGGCGGCGTCGGGGTAGTGGACCTTGGGGATGACGAGGACGTGCGTCGGCGCCTGCGGGTTGATGTCCCGGAAGGCGACGGTCGTCTCGGTCTCCCGGACCACGGTCGCCGGGATGCCCCCTGCGACGATCTTGCAGAACAGGCAGTCCGCCTGCGGTTCCCCGGCCATTGCTGCGCCTTCCGTGATGTTGATCGGTCCGGGCATCGTATCGGCCCGGGTGCCCCGGGACCGGCTCGGTCCGGCCGAGGTCCACCGGGATCCGCCCGCCGCGGGACCGGCCCTCAGGCGCCGGCCCCCGGCCTCAGGACCAGCGGCCCGTCCGCGCGAGCAGGACCGCGGCCGCCGCCGTGCCGGCGGTGGAGGTGCGCAGGACGCTGCGGCCCAGCCGGTAGGGGCGGGCCCCGGCCTGCGCGAAGGCCGCCAGCTCCTCGGGCGAGACCCCGCCCTCGGGGCCGACGACCAGCACGACGGATCCCTTCTCCGGCAGCGGGGCGCTCGCGAGGGCGCCGGAGGCGGCGTCGCGGTCCTCGTGGAGCACCACGGCCAGGTCCGCTTCCGCGAGCAGCGCGGCGACCTGCTTCGTGGACAGCGCCTCGGCCACCTCGGGGAAACGGACCCGGCGGGACTGCTTGCCGGACTCGCGGGCGGTGGCACGCCACTTGGCGAGGGACTTGGCCCCGCGTTCGCCGCGCCACTGGGTGATGCACCGCGAGGCCTGCCAGGGCACGATCGCGTCGACGCCGGTCTCGGTCATCGTCTCGACGGCGACCTCGCCGCGGTCGCCCTTGGGCAGGGCCTGGACGACCGTGATGCGGACGGCCGGCTCGGCCTCCTCGGACACCTCTGTGACGGAGACGACCAGCCGGTCCTTGCCCTCGGCCGCCTTCACGACGGCTTCGGCCCAGCGGCCGCGGCCGTCGGTGAGGACGACCTCCTCGCCCGGGGCCAGCCGCTTCACGGACACCGCGTGCCGGCCCTCGGGGCCGTCCAGCACGAACTCCGGCCCCGCGGGGACCTCTTCGACCACGAACACGGGGGCCGTCATGACGCTCTCCTCATCTGCAACACCTTCAACGCGCTCTGGGCCTCGGCCAGTTCGGCCGCCAGCACCTCGACCAGCTCCCCGGCGGGCAGCGCCCGCGCCAGCCGGTGCCCCTGCCCGGCCCACAGGGACATGCCCTGCGGGTCCCCGGCCGCGGCCGCCGCCTTGCGCAGTCCCGAGGTCATGTGGTGGACCTGGGGGTAGGCGGCCGGGGCGTACGGTCCGTGCTCCCGCATGAAGCGGTTGACCAGGCCCCGTGCGGGGCGGCCCGAGAAGGCCCGGGTGAGTTCCGTGTGGGCGAACAGCGGGTCCGTCAGGGCCTTCTTGTGCAGGGGGTGCGCGCCCGACTCCGGGCAGGCGAGGAAGGCCGTACCGAGCTGGGCCGCCTCCGCGCCCGCCGCGAGGAGCGCCGCGATCTGCGCGCCCCGCATGAGGCCGCCCGAGGCGATGAGGGGGAGGGCGACCGCTTCCCGTACCTGGGCGACCAGGGCGAGCAGGCCGACTCCGGCCGTGCCGTCGGTCTGCGGGTCGTCGCGGTAGGTGCCCTGGTGGCCGCCGGCCTCGACGCCCTGGACGCAGAGGGCGTCGGCGCCGGCTTCCTGCGCGGCGCGGGCCTCGTCGACGGAGGTCACGGTGACGATGCCGTACGTACCGGCCTTGCGCAGGCGGGTGAACACGGCGGGCGCCGGACAGCCGAAGGTGAAGGAGACGACGGCGACGGGGTCTTCGAGGAGGATGGCGAGCTTGGCGTCGTAGCCGTCGTCGCTGGTGCCGATGATGTCCTCCTCGGCGAGCGAGACCTCGTACCAGCTGGCCTCGCCGGCGAGCTGTCCGCGGTAGGCCTCGACGGCGGCCGGGTCGACGTAGCCGGTCTGCGGCATGAAGAGGTTCACGCCGAAGGGGCGGCGGGTGAGCCCGCGCGTCTGTTTGATCTCCTGGTACATGCCGTCGGCCGTCTTGTAGCCGCCGGCCAGGAAGCCCAGCCCGCCGGCCTCGCACACGGCGGCCGTCAGGGGCGGGCAGGAGGCGCCGCCCGCCATGGGAGCCTGCACGATCGGGTAAGGGGAGAGACCGTTCGGTGCGGAGGACATGGACTGCATCGTGCCATGTCCCGCCCATCGGGCCGAATCACGGCATTCGCCTGGCATAGTCCGCTTCCCGCGGCGCCCTCAGGGGCTCCCCGGAACGCGCCGGAGCCCGGTCCGGGGTGTTCCCCGGCCGGGCTCCTGGTGCGGTTCCGCGGGCCGCTCAGCGGCCGTTGAACGCGTCCTTCAGGCGGCTGAACAGGCCCTGCTGGCCGGGCGCGAACTGACCCGTGGGCCGCTCCTCGCCGCGCAGCTTGGCGAGCTGGCGCAGCAGCTCCTCCTGCTGGGCGTCCAGCTTGTTCGGGGTGGTGACCTCGACGTGGACGATCAGGTCGCCGCGGCCGCCGCCGCGCAGGTGGGTGACGCCGCGCCCGTGCAGCGGGATCGACTGGCCGGACTGGGTGCCGGGCCGGATGTCGATCTCCTCCATGCCGTCCAGGGTCTCCAGCGGGCACTTGGTGCCGAGGGAGGCCGCGGTCATCGGGATGGTGACCGTGCAGTGCAGGTCGTCGCCGCGCCGCTGGAAGACGGGGTGCGGCAGCTCGTGGATCTCCACGTACAGGTCGCCGGCGGGGCCGCCGCCGGGGCCGACCTCGCCCTCGCCCGCGAGCTGGATCCGGGTGCCGTTCTCGACGCCGGCCGGGATCTTGACCGTGAGGCTGCGGCGGGAGCGGACCCGGCCGTCGCCCGCGCACTCGGGGCACGGGGTCGGGACCACGGTGCCGAAGCCCTGGCACTGCGGGCAGGGGCGCGAGGTCATGACCTGGCCCAGGAAGGACCGGGTGACCTGCGAGACCTCACCGCGGCCGCGGCACATGTCACAGGTCTGCGCGGAGGTGCCGGGGGCGGCGCCCTCACCGGAGCAGGTGGTGCAGACGATCGCCGTGTCGACCTGGATGTCCTTGGTCGTCCCGAAGGCCGCCTCGTCCAGTTCCAGGTCCAGGCGGATCATGGCGTCCTGGCCGCGGCGGGTCCGCGAGCGCGGTCCGCGCTGCTGGGACTGGCCGAAGAAGGCGTCCATGATGTCGGAGAAGTTGCCGAAGCCGCCCGCTCCGAAGCCGCCCGCGCCGCCGCCGCCCGAGGAGGACAGCGGGTCGCCGCCGAGGTCGTAGACCTGCTTCTTCTGCGGGTCCGAGAGGACCTCGTAGGCGGCGTTGATCTCCTTGAAGCGCTCTTGCGTCTTGGGATCGGGATTGACGTCCGGGTGCAGCTCGCGCGCGAGCCGCCGGAAGGCCTTCTTGATCTCGTCCTGCGATGCGTCGCGGCGCACGCCGAGTACGGCGTAGTAGTCCGTGGCCACTTACGACTCCGCCAGGATCTGTCCGACGTAACGTGCCACTGCGCGTACCGCTCCCATCGTTCCGGGGTAGTCCATGCGGGTCGGTCCGACCACGCCGAGTTTGGCGACTGCCTCGCCGCCCGAACCGTAGCCGACGGAGACGACCGACGTGGAGTTGAGTCCCTCGTAGGCGTTCTCGTGACCGATCCGTACCGCCATCCCCGACTCCCCTGCCTCGCCCAGCAGCTTGAGGAGCACGACGTGCTCCTCCAGCGCTTCCAGCACCGGCCTGATCGTCAAGGGAAAATCATGTCCGAAGCGAGTGAGGTTGGCGGTGCCGCCGATCATCAGCCGCTCCTCCGCCTCCTCCTCCAGCGTTTCGAGGAGGGTCGCGAGGACGGCCTTGACCGTCGCCCGGTCCTCGGTCTCGAACGACTCCGGAAGGTCCTGCACGAGCTGCGGCACGTCGGTGAAGCGACGGCCGACGACCCGGCTGTTCAGCCGCGCCCGCAGGTCGGCCAGGGAGGTCTCCCCGAAGGGCGTCTGGCAGTCCACGAGGCGCTGCTCGACCCGCCCGGTGTCCGTGATCACCACGAGCATCAGCCGGGCCGGGGCCAGCGACAGCAGCTCGACGTGCCGGACGGTGGAGCGGGTCAGGGAGGGGTACTGGACGACGGCGACCTGCCGGGTGAGCTGGGCGAGCAGGCGCACCGTGCGGCCCACCACGTCGTCGAGGTCGACGGCGCCGTCGAGGAAGTTCTGGATGGCCCTGCGCTCGGGCGTCGACAGCGGTTTGACCCCCGCCAGCTTGTCCACGAAGAGGCGGTAGCCCTTGTCCGTGGGGATCCGGCCGGCGCTGGTGTGGGGCTGGGCGATGTAGCCCTCCTCCTCCAGCACGGCCATGTCGTTGCGCACGGTGGCCGGGGAGACGCCGAGGCGGTGCCGCTCGGTGAGCGCCTTGGAACCGACCGGTTCCTCCGTCCCGACGTAGTCCTGGACGATGGCGCGCAGTACCTCGAGCCTGCGTTCACTGAGCATCGCGCACACCTCCGGATGCGGTCGGTCGATCGGTCGTCGGCTGGTCGTCGTTGGCACTCTGGGCGTCCGAGTGCCAGAGATCCCCCGGTCAGTGTACGGCCGGGTAGTGCGCCACGGGCAAGGGCGGCCCGCCAGGGTAGCGTCGCGGCATGGACGTACGTTGGGAAGAGGCGGGCTGGGAAAGGCTCACCGGACGGGCCGGCCGGCGCCGCCTTCCGGTGTGGGACTGCACGGTGGGACTGGTGGTGGGGGACGAGTCGGTCCTCCTGATCGACCCGGGTTCGTCCGTGCCGGAGGGTGCGCGGGTGCGCGCCGAAGTGGAGCGGCTCACGGGCCGCGGCGTGACCCATCTCGCATTCACACACGGACATTTCGACCATGTGATGGGCGCGGCCGCCTTCCCGGACGCCGAGGTCTTCGGTGCGGTCGGCCTGGACCGGATGCTGGCGGCCGCCAAGGGCCGCGAGGAGCTGCGGGCGAGCGCGGTCCGGCACGGGCTGGCGGAGGCGGAGGCCGCCGAGGCCGCGGGGCTGCTGCGGGCGCCGGGGCACCTGGTCTCGGGCGAGTGGACGCTGGAGCTGGGCGGGGTGCAGGTGCTGCTGGCCAACCTCGGGCCCGCGCACTCGCAGCACGACCTGACCGTGTTCGTGCCGGGCGAGCGGGAGGTGGTGTTCTGCGGGGACCTCGTCGAGGAGTCGGGCGAGCCCCAGGCGGGGACGGACGCCGTGCCCGGGCAGTGGCCCGCCGCCCTGGACCGGCTGCTGTCCCTGGGCGGGGACGACGCCGTGTACGTGCCGGGTCACGGAGCGCTGGTCACGGCCGCCTTCGTGCGTGAGCAACGCGCCACACTGGCGGACCGGTTCGGCGTGTCGGAGGCGTGAGCGGCGCGGCTCTCCTACCCTCGGCCGGATGCGCGAGTACTCCCCCGACCTGACCCCGCAGTGGAAGCGCCCCCGGGCCGTCCCCGAGGTGCCGGCGGACCCCGGTCTGGTGGTCGAGGCGGCGGGCACCGACTTCTGCGGCGCGGTGACCGGCTGCGAGGCGGGCACCGTGACCCTGGAGGACCGCTTCGGCAAGCGCCGGGTCTTCCCCCTGGAGCCGGCCGGCTTCCTGCTGGAGGGCGCCCCCGTGACCCTGACCCGTCCCGCGCGGGCGCCGGCCGCGCCCGCCCGTACGGCTTCGGGCTCGGTGGCCGTCCCCGGGGCCCGGGCGCGGGTGGCCCGGGCCGGGCGGATCTACGTCGAGGGGCGGCACGACGCCGAGCTGGTGGAGCGGGTCTGGGGCGACGACCTGCGCATCGAGGGCGTGGTGGTGGAGTACCTGGAGGGCGTCGACGACCTGCCGGCCGTCGTCGCGGAGTTCGGCCCGGCGCCGGACGCCCGGCTGGGCGTCCTGGTGGACCACCTGGTGCCGGGCTCGAAGGAGTCCCGGATCGCGGCGGCGGTGACCGGCGCGGACGTGCTCGTCGTCGGCCACCCGTACGTGGACGTCTGGGAGGCGGTGAAACCCTCCGCGCTGGGCATTCCGGCGTGGCCGACGGTGCCGCGCGGCCAAGACTGGAAGACGGGCGTCTGCCGCGCCCTGGGCTGGCCGGAGAACACCGGCGCCGCCTGGCAGCACATCCTGTCGCGCGTGTCCTCGTACCGGGACCTGGAGCCCGCCCTGCTGGGCCGCGTCGAGGAGCTGATCGACTTCGTCACCGCCCCCTGAGCCGGCCCCGGGCCCGGGTCCTCAGTCGACCAGGTCCCGGACCACCGCGTCGGCCAGCAGCCGCCCGCGCAGGGTCAGCACCGCCCGTCCCGCCCCGTACGGGCCGGGCTCCAGGAGGCCGTCGCCCAGGGCCTTGCCGGCCGCGGCGAGGCCGGCCGGGGCGAGCAGGGACAGCGGGACGCCGTCCACGAGGCGCAGCTCCAGCAGGATCCGCTCCACGCGCCGGTCCTCCGCCGAGAGGAGCTCGCGCCCCGCGCCGGGGGAGCGGCCCTCCGCGAGGGCTGCCGCGTAGGCGCCGGGGTGCTTGACGTTCCACCAGCGGACGCCGCCGACGTGCGAGTGGGCTCCCGGTCCGGCGCCCCACCAGTCGGCTCCCCGCCAGTACAGCTCGTTGTGCAGGCAGCGGCCGGCCTCCGAGGTGGCCCAGTTCGACACCTCGTACCAGGAGTAGCCCGCCGCGGCCATCACGGAGTCCGCGATCAGGTACCGGTCGGCATGCACGTCGTCGTCGGTCATCGGGACCTCGCCGCGGCGGATCCGCCGGGCGAGCTGGGTGCCCTCCTCGACGATCAGGGCGTAGGCGCTGACGTGGTCGGGTCCGGCGCCCAGCGCGGCTTCCAGGGAGGCGCGCCAGTCGTCGTCGGACTCCCCCGGGGTGCCGTAGATCAGGTCCAGGTTGACGTGCTCGAAGCCGGCCTCCCGCGCCTCCGCGACGCAGGCCTCGGGGCGGCCGGGCGTGTGGGTGCGGTCCAGGACCTTCAGGACGTGCTGCTTGGCGCTCTGCATGCCGAAGGAGATCCGGTTGAAGCCGCCGGCCCGCAGTTCGGCCAGGTACTGGGGGTTCACCGATTCGGGATTGGCCTCGGTGGTGATCTCGGCGTCCTCGGCCAGGCCGAACTCGTCGCGGATCGCCGCGAGCATCCGTACGAGGTCCCCGGCGGGCAGCAGCGTGGGCGTGCCGCCGCCCACGAAGACGGTCCGCACGGCGCGCGGGTCGTCGCCGAGCACCTTGCGGGCGAGGCGGACCTCGTCGATCAGGGTGTCGGCGTAGTTCTCCCGGGAGGCGAGGACGCCGCCGGTGCCCCGCAGCTCGGTGGCCGTGTAGGTGTTGAAGTCGCAGTAGCCGCAGCGCGTGGCGCAGTACGGGACGTGCAGGTAGAACCCGAGCGGCCGGTCCCCGGCGCCCGCGAGGGCGTGCGACGGCAGCGAGCCGTCTTCGGGCATGGGTTCACCGTCGGGGAGTGCGGAAGGCATGCCCCCATTGTCCCGCACCCGTCGCCCCGGCGGCCCCGCCCGCCCGGACGGGCCCGCCGACACCGGCGCGCGGGACCGGCCGGGCGGCGCGGAGAGGGGCCCTCCCCGCCGCCCGGATGCCGTCCGGGGTGGTGTCAGGCCTCGCGGGAGCCCTCGTACATCTCCTCGATGAGGTACTTGAACTCGCGCTCGACGACCGGGCGCTTCAGCTTGAGGCTGGGCGTGAGGTCTCCGTGCTCGACGTCCAGGTCGCGGGGCAGCAGGCGGAACTTCTTGACCGTCTGCCAGCGCTGGAGGCCCTCGTTCAGGGTCTGGACGTACGTCTCGATCAGGCGGCTGGTCTCCGGCGCGGCCAGGACCTGCCCGTACGTCTTGCCCTCCAGCCCGTTCTCGGCGGCCCACACCAGGATCGAGGGCTCGTCGAGGGCGATGAGCGCGGAGCAGAAGTTCCGGTCGGCGCCGTGCACGACGATGCTGGAGACGTAGGGGCAGATGGCCTTGAACTGGCCCTCGATCTCGGCCGGCGCGACGTACTTGCCGCCGGAGGTCTTGATCAGGTCCTTCTTGCGGTCGGTGATGCGCAGGTAGCCGTCGGGCGAGAGCTCCCCGATGTCCCCGGTGTGCAGCCAGCCGTCGGACTCCAGCACCTCGGCGGTCTTGTCGGGCTGCCCGTGGTAGCCCTGCATGATGCCGGGGCCGCGGAGCATGACCTCGCCGTCGTCGGCGATGCGGACCTCGGTGCCGGGCAGCGGCTTGCCGACGGTGCCGGTGCGGTAGGCCTCGCCGGGGTTGACGAAGGAGGCCGCGCTGGACTCCGTGAGGCCGTAGCCCTCCAGGATGTGGATGCCCGCGCCGGAGAAGAAGTAGCCGATCTCGGGGGCGAGGGCCGAGGCGCCGGAGACGGCGGCGCGGAGGTTGCCGCCGAAGGCCTCGCGGAGCTTGGAGTAGACGAGAGCGTCGGCGACCTTGTGCTTGGTGGAGAGGCCGAAGGGTGCGGTCGCCCGGCCCGTGCGGCGGAAGTTGTCCTGGGTGACCTTGGCGTACTCGCGGGCGACGCCGACCGACCACTGGAAGATCTTGTACTTGGCGCCGCCGCCGGCCCGGGCCTTGGCCGCGACCCCGTTGTAGACCTTCTCGAAGATGCGCGGGACGGCCGCCATGTAGGTCGGCTGGACGACCGGCAGGTTCTCGATGATCTTGTCGATGCGTCCGTCGACGGCGGTGACGTGCCCGACCTCGATCTGGCCGGAGGTGAGCACCTTGCCGAAGACGTGCGCCAGCGGCAGCCACAGGTACTGGACGTCGTCCTTGGTGATCAGGCCGGTGGCGACGGTGGCCTTGGCCATGTACGACCAGTTGTCGTGCGGCAGCCGTACGCCCTTGGGGCGGCCGGTGGTGCCGGAGGTGTAGATGAGGGTCGCGAGCTGGTCGGCGGTGATGGCCGCGATCCGCTGCCTGACCGCCTCGGGGTGCTTGGCGAGGTACTCCGCGCCGCGCTCCTCCAGCTCGGCGAGCGAGAGCACCCAGCCCTCGGGGTCGCCCTCGACGGCGACCGCGTCGGCCGTGTCGATGACCACCACGTGTTCGAGGTGCGGCAGGTCGGCGCGGCGCTCGCGCGCCTTCGCCAGCTGCGCGCCGTCCTCGGCGATCAGGATCCGGCTCTCGGAGTCGGCGAGGATGAACGCCGACTCCTCCGCGTTGGTGCTGGGGTAGATCGTGGTGACCGCGCCGCCCGCGCACATCACGCCGAGGTCGGCGAGGATCCACTCGACCCGGGTGTTGGAGGCGAGGGCGACCCGGTTCTCCGGGTGGAGGCCGAGGCCGAGCAGCCCGGCGGCGATGGCGAAGACCCGCTCGGCGGCCTGTCCCCAGCTGAGCGACTTCCAGTCGTCGGGTCCGCCCTCGGGGCCGGCCGCCGGCACGGGGAAGCGGTAGGCCTCCGCGTTCGGCGTGGCGGCGACGCGGTCAAGGAAGAGGGCCGCCACGGTGGGCGGACGGTTCTCGATCATGGTCTGTGTGTCGCTCACGACATCCTCCGGACCGGGTCCACGCGGCAGGGCGTGGGCGTGGGGCGCTTGGGACTGGCGGGGTGCAGCCGCCACCTGCACGGCTGGCGGTTCGACTGGCGCGTTAGAACTGGCGAGTAACCATCGAGCAGTGATCAGACTAAGGGCCGCGTGCCCGGCACGTAAGAGCCCGCGAGCGGCCGGTTCATAACGAAACGGGCCCCCATGCGTACGCATGTGGACCCGTTTCGCACGACTTGGGCGATGCCGGTTCTTGACCCGCCCTTGGTGCTTCCTTGGCGCCGCCCGGGGCGGCCGCCGACGCGGCTACTTCTTCTTGCCGCCGGACTCGTCGCTGGAGAGGACGGCGATGAAGGCCTCCTGCGGGACCTCCACGGAGCCGACCATCTTCATGCGCTTCTTGCCTTCCTTCTGCTTCTCCAGCAGCTTCCGCTTACGGGAGATGTCACCGCCGTAGCACTTGGCGAGGACGTCCTTGCGGATGGCGCGGATGGTCTCGCGGGCGATGACGCGGGAGCCGACCGCGGCCTGGATCGGCACCTCGAAGGCCTGCCGCGGGATCAGCTCGCGCAGCTTGGCGACCAGGCGCACGCCGTAGGCGTAGGCGGCGTCCTTGTGCGTGACGGCGGAGAAGGCGTCGACCTTGTCGCCGTGCAGCAGGATGTCGACCTTGACGAGGCTGCCGGACTGCTCGCCGGTGGGCTCGTAGTCGAGGGAGGCGTAGCCGCGCGTCTTGGACTTCAGCTGGTCGAAGAAGTCGAAGACGATCTCCGCGAGGGGGAGGGTGTAGCGGATCTCGACCCGGTCCTCGGAGAGGTAGTCCATGCCGAGCAGCGTGCCGCGGCGGGTCTGGCAGAGCTCCATGATCGCGCCGATGAACTCGGTGGGCGCGAGCACGGTGGCCCGTACGACCGGCTCGAACACGTCCGAGATCTTGCCCTCGGGGAACTCGCTCGGGTTGGTGACGGTGACTTCCTTGCCGTCCTCCAGGACCACCCGGTAGACCACGTTCGGCGCGGTCGCGATCAGGTCGAGGCCGAACTCGCGCTCCAGGCGCTCGCGCACCACGTCGAGGTGCAGCAGGCCGAGGAAACCGACGCGGAAGCCGAAGCCGAGGGCCGCGGAGGTCTCCGGCTCGTAGACGAGCGCGGCGTCGTTGAGCTGGAGCTTGTCCAGGGCCTCGCGCAGGTCCGGGTAGTCCGAGCCGTCGAGCGGGTACAGGCCCGAGAAGACCATCGGACGCGGGTCCTTGTAGCCGCCGAGGGCCTCGGTCGCGCCGTTGTGCAGGCTGGTGATCGTGTCACCGACCTTGGACTGACGGACGTCCTTCACGCCGGTGATGATGTAACCCACCTCGCCGACGCCGATGCCGTCGGCCGGGGTCATCTCCGGGGAGGAGACGCCGATCTCCAGCAGCTCGTGCGTGGCGCCGGTGGACATCATCCGGATGCGCTCACGCTTGTTGAGCTGGCCGTCGACCACACGCACGTACGTCACGACGCCGCGGTACGAGTCGTAGACCGAGTCGAAGATCATCGCGCGGGCGGGGGCGTCCTTGACGCCGACCGGCGCCGGAACCGTGGCGACGACCTTGTCGAGCAGCGCGTCCACGCCGAGACCGGTCTTCGCCGAGACCCGCAGCACGTCCTCGGGCTGGCAGCCGACCAGGTTCGCGAGCTCCTCGGCGAACTTCTCCGGCTGCGCCGCCGGCAGGTCGATCTTGTTCAGGACCGGGACGATCGCGAGGTCGTTCTCCATCGCGAGGTACAGGTTGGCGAGGGTCTGCGCCTCGATGCCCTGGGCGGCGTCCACGAGGAGGACCGTGCCCTCGCACGCGGCGAGCGAGCGGGAGACCTCGTACGTGAAGTCGACGTGACCCGGGGTGTCGATCATGTTCAGGATGTGCGTGGCGCCCTTGCCCTCGCCCTCCGTGGGCGCCCAGGGCAGACGGACCGCCTGCGACTTGATCGTGATGCCGCGCTCACGCTCGATGTCCATGCGGTCGAGGTACTGGGCGCGCATCTGCCGCTGGTCGACGACACCGGTGAGCTGGAGCATCCGGTCGGCGAGCGTCGACTTGCCGTGGTCGATGTGCGCGATGATGCAGAAGTTGCGGATCAGCGCCGGGTCGGTACGGCTCGGCTCGGGCACGTGGCTGGGGATCGCGGGCACGCAGTGTCCTGATTCTCGGTCGCAGTCGGAAGCGTTGTCTGAAGCGAAGTTCGGCTCTCGTCGCCTCGCGGCGCGATGTGGGATCTGTACGCAGACTCCCATGGTCCCATGGACGGGGCAGTGCGCTCGGTTTGGGCCGGTCGGAGCGCGCCTGGTAGCCTGGGCAGCTGTGTCTCGTATGCCCTCTCAGCTGTCGGGACACGATCCGAAGAACAAAACTCTGAACCTGAAAAGGCTCTTTCGTGGCGAACATCAAGTCCCAGATCAAGCGGAACAAGACGAACGAGAAGGCGCGCCTGCGCAACAAGGCCGTCAAGTCCTCGCTCAAGACCGCGATCCGCAAGGCCCGCGAGGCCGTCGTCGCCGGTGACGTCGAGAAGGCCACCGTGGCTTCTCGCGCTGCCGCGCGTGCGCTCGACAAGGCTGTCTCGAAGGGTGTCATCCACAAGAACGCCGCCGCCAACAAGAAGTCGGCGCTGGCCACCAAGGTTGCCTCCCTCCAGGGCTGAGCTCTGATGTGATCGCCGGGTAGGGATCCAGCGGGCCCTCTCTCCCGCTCCTGACCGGCACCCCGTGCCGCACACGAAGCGTTCGCCACGCGGGTGCGGCACACCAAAGCAGTAGACGAAGGCCCCGGCCACCACCCTTCCCCAGGGCGGCGCCCGGGGCCTTCGTGCACCCCGACCAGTCCCGACCACCCCGGCCCCGCCTTGGCCGGCAGGGGCCCGGTCTGACAGGCCCGCTCCCGCCTTGGACGGCAGGGGCCCGCCCTGGACGGCAGGGGCCCGCCCTGGACGGCAAGGGCCCGGCCTCCGGGCAGGGTGCGGGTGCCCGCCGTCCAGGGGTGCGTGCCGGGAACGGCACCAACGCCCCCGGGGCGCGGCCCGCCGGGATCCCGGCCGCCGACCCGGACACTTCCGCTCTTCTACGTCGGCCCCCTGAGCAGGCCGCTCAACCCGGCGGGGCCTCCCCTCAGGCGGAGCCCCGCTCCACCCGGTCGGCATCCCGGCAGCCCGCCCCCTCCCCCGCGGCTCGCGGGACACACCCACCACCCGGGCCCCGTGCGGGCGGCACGGCGAGGCGGCGCGACCACGGCCTGGGGGCTGGCGGCTGGGCGGGCTAGGAAAGGACAGGGGTCCGGAAGGGACGGCTCAGCGGCGCGCGGGGCGGGCCGCTCGGGCCACGGCCACGACGGCCTTCTCCAGCGCGTACTCGGGGTCGTCGCCGCCGCCCTTCACCCCGGCGTCGGCCGCGGCGACCGCGCGCAGCGCGTCCGCCACCCCGTCCGCCGACCAGCCGCGCATCTGCTGCCGGACCCGGTCGATCTTCCACGGCGGCATCCCGAGGTCCCGGGCGAGGTCGCCCGGGCGGGCCCCGCGCGGGGCGGAGGCCAGCTTGCCGATCGCCCGGACCGCCTGGGCCAGCGCACTAGTGATCAGTACTGGCGCCACTCCGGTCGACAGGGACCAGCGCAGGGCTTCGAGGGCTTCCGCGGCCCGCCCCTCCACCGCGCGGTCGGCGACGGTGAAGCTGGAGGCCTCGGCCCGGCCGGTGTAGTAGCGGCCGACCACCGCCTCGTCGATGGTGCCCTCGACGTCCGCGCACAGCTGCGCCGCCGCACTCGCCAGTTCGCGCAGGTCGCTGCCGATCGCGTCGACCAGGGTCTGGCAGGCCTCGGGGGTGGCGGAGCGCCCCAGCGTCCGGAACTCTCCCCGGACGAACGACAGCCGGTCCGCCGCCTTGGTCATCTTGGGGCAGGCGACCTCCCGGGCGCCCGCCTTGCGCGCCGCGTCGAGCAGGCCCTTGCCCTTGACGCCTCCCGCGTGGAGGAGGACGAGGGTGATCTCCTCGTAGGGCGCGCCGAGGTACGCCTTGACCTCCTTCACCGTGTCCGCCCCCAGGTCCTGCGCGTTGCGCACGATCAGGACCTTGCGCTCGGAGAAGAGCGAGGGGCTGGTCAGCTCGGCCAGGGTGCCCGGCTGGAGCTGGTCGGAGGTGAGGTCCCGCACGTCCGTGTCGGCGTCGGCCGCGCGGGCCGCCGTCACGACGTCCCGCACGACGCGGTCGAGCAGCAGGTCCTCCTGCCCCACCGCGAGGGTGAACGGGGCGAGCAGGTCGTCAGTTGAGTTCTTCCTGGTGGCCATCGGCTCCAGCATCCCACGACGCACCGACAGTCCCCCGCGGCCGGTACCCGAGAATGGTCGGGTGAACGTGCGACATGTACTGGTCCTTCCGGACCGCGACGCCGCCGAAGAGGTGGCCCAGGAGGCCGTCGACCGCTTCGGCCTGCCCGAAGAACCCCAGCTGGTGCGCGACGCCCTCGCCGGCGAGGACGACGCCGAGGACGCCCAGTGGCTGGTGGTCGTGGAGGACCCGCGGGAACGGCTCGACGCCGGCGCCCTGGACGACCTCGCCGCCGAGTACGAGGGCTGGCTGGAAGCCCCCTGACCCCGGCCCGGCCCCCACCGGGCGGGGGACGTACGGCTTCAGGCCTTGTGGACGATCTGTACGTCCAGCGTCACGTCCACGCTCGCACCGATCGCCGCGACGCCCTGCGCCAGCATCGACTGCCAGTTCAGGCCGAAGTCCTCGCGGTGCAGTTCCGCCGTGGCCCGGCACGCGGCCCGCGGTTCGCCCTCCAGCCCCGTGCCGTGGCCCAGGTACTGGGTGTCCAGGGTGACGGAGCGGCTGACGCCGTGGAGGGTGAGGGCTCCGGCGACCGCCCAGCGGCTGCCCGAGCGGTGGATGAACCGCTCGCTGTAGAACTCCACCGTCGGATGCCGGGCGGCGTCCAGGAAGTCCGCGGACCGCAGGTGGTCGTCCCGCAGCCGCATCCCGGTGTCGATGCTCGCCGCGTCGATGATGACGTGCATCGAGGAGTCCTCCATGCGCTCCGCGATCCGTACCGCGCCGGCGAAGGTGTTGAAACGGCCCCGGATCCGGGCGAAGCCGATGTGCCGGGCGGTGAAGCCGATCGAGGAGTGCGAAGGGTCGAGCTCCCAGTGCCCCGGCTGCGGCAGCCGCGGCGGCTCCACCGCGTCCAGGATGATCTCCGCGGTGCCCAGCTGCGCCGGGTCGCCCACGAGCATCGCCCCGTGGAACGGCGCGTACCCCTCGGCGGTGACGGAGAGGCGGTACTCGCCCTCCGGCATGGCCGCGGTGAACCCTCCGTACGGATCCGTCTCGCCGCTGACGACCCGTCTGCCGATCGGGTCGGTGACCTCGAACTTCGCTTGCCGGATGGGCTGGTGGACCGTGTCGAGAACCCGACAGCTCAACAGCCGCGCCGTTGGCGGCAGCGTGAGCGTCGCGGATCTCTGCGAGTCGACACTGCCGGCCGACTCCATCCCCCGTCGGCGACCGAACATGGCTGACGCACCCCCGTGCTGTGTGGACTTGGACCGCTCTGGCGAAGACGCATTCGATCATGCTGCCGGGTTGTGGGCAAACAGAATGGTCGCGCCCGGTATGCCCGGAGCCGTTCCGGCGGCGTCCGGCGGGAAACGCCCGCAGCCCCGGACCGCTTCCCGAAACCGCCACGGAACCGTCGGTGTCGGTGCGCAGGACGGTCGTCCCGGAGGCCCGCAGCCGTGCGAGCGCGCTCGCCGCGGGGTGCCCGTACCGGTTGTCCGCACCGACCGGCACGATCGCGATCCGCGGCCGCACGCGGTCGTGGAGGGCCGGGTCCTGACGGGCCGAACCGTGGTGGGCGACCTTGAGCACGTCCACCGGGCCCAGCTCCGGATGTTCCCTCAAGAGGGCCTGCTGGGAAGGTGGTTCGAGGTCTCCCAGCAGCAGGAACGTCAGCCCGGAGGTGCGCACCAGCAGGGCCACGCTCGCATCGTTGGCCCCCTCGGGCGGCGGGCCGGCGGCCGACGGCCACAGCACCTGCCACTCCAGTCTCCCGGCCCGCCGCCGCTCCCCCGCCACGGCCTGGACGACGGGCACCCCGGCCGCCGCCGCGACCCGCGCGACGAACGCCGCCTGCCCGGGAGGCTCGCGCACGGTGGTGGTTTGGATCACACCCACGGACCGGCCCTTCAGCACCCCGGGGAGGCCGGCCACGTGGTCGGCGTGGAAGTGCGTCAGCAGCAGGAGTGGGACGCGATTCACACCCAGGGTCCGCAGGCAGGCGTCCACCGGACCCGGTTCGGGCCCGGCGTCCACGACGACGGCGGCACCCGGGCCGACGGCGAGCACTGCGGCATCCCCCTGGCCCACGGCGCACTGCACGTAGCTCCAGTCGGGCGGCGGCCAGCCGGTGAACGTACGGATCAGCTGCGGCGGCCGCAGCACGGCGATCAGCAACAGCACGGCGACGGCCGCGCAGACCCCGCGCCGCCGGCCGAACCTGACGCCGAGTCCGACGAGGGCGAGCGTGGCGGCCACCAGCAGCAGGGCTCCGCCGAGCCCGCCCGGCCAGGGCAGTTCCGCCCCCGGCAGCCGCGCCCCGGTTCGCGCCACCGCGGCGATCCACCCGGCGGGGACGCCCGCACACCAGGCGAGCACCTCCGCCACGGGCATGCACAGCGGGGCCGCGGCGAGGACCGCGAAGCCGAGGACCGTGGCCGGGCCGGCCGCGAGTTCCGCCAGCAGGTTGCACGGCACGGCGACCAGGCTCACCCGGGCGGAGAGCACGACCACCACGGGGGCGCACACGGCCTGCGCCGCGGCGGCGGCCCCCAGTGCGTCGGCGAGGCGCGGCCTCGTCCCCCGCCGCTGGAGGGCTTCGCTCCAGCGGGGCCCGAGGGTGAGCAGCGCCCCGGTGGCCAGGACCGAGAGCAGGAACCCGGGGCTGCGGGCGAGCCACGGGTCGTACAGCACCAGCAGCAGCACGGCCCCGGCCAGGGCCGGGATCAGGGAGCGTCGCCGCCCGGTGGCGAGGGCCAGCAGGGTGATCGCCCCGCAGGCGGCGGCGCGCAGCACGCTCGGCTCGGGCCGGCACACCACCACGAAGGCCAGGGTCAGCGCCGCCCCGCACAGCGCGGTGGCGCGCAGCGACAGCCCCAGGCGGGGCGCGAGCCCCCGCCGCTCGGCGTGCTGCGCGCGGGCCGGCGGCCCGATGAGCAGGTACAGCACGACCGTCAGGTTTGACCCGGAGACGGCGAGGAGGTGCAACAGGTCGGTGGCCCTGAAGGCGTCGTGCAGGTCGGGCGGGACTCGGGAGGTGTCACCGACCACCAGGCCCGGCAGCAGGGCCCTGGCGTCCGGTGCGAGGCCGTCGGTGGCCTCCCTCAGGCCGGCCCGCAGACTCCCGGCGACGCGCTGCGCGGTGTCCGGGCCGCCCGTCACCCGGGGCGGCGTGCCGGCCGCCGGGCGGAGCAGCGCCACGGCCCGCTCCCCGCTCCGGGCCGGGGAGAGCCGGGCCACCACCGTGATCCGGGTCGAAGGCTGCAGCCGGGCCCATCCGGGATGCGCGGCCAGCACCCGCACCGGCGTCCGGACCAGGCTCCCCGTCCCGTCCGGGCCCGTCACCCGGGTGACCACCGCGTCCAGCACCAGCAGCGGCGGCCCTGTTCCGGTGCGGGCGGTCCGGGGGTCGGACCCGACGGTGAGCTCCGCCAGCACCCGGGCGTGGTCCCGGGCGAGCCCGGGCACGGGGCCGGCCCGCGCCTCGGCCCGTTCCAGCCCGGCCACCCCCGCCCCGGCGGCCGCGCACAGCAGGGTGGCGGCCGCGGCCACCCCGACCCGCCACAGGGGCTGCGCCCTGCGGGAGCCGGCCGCCAGCAGCGCCCCCGCCGCGACCACCGCGGCCCCTGCCCCGGCGGCGGTCCGGCCACCCGGCGCCGTGAGGGCGAGGGCGGCCGCGGCCCAGGCGGCCAGCGCCGGTACGGCGAGCCGCAGGTCCACCGGACCGGGACCCTCGGGGCCGTGCCCGCCGGTGCCGCTCACGGCCGCACCAGGGGGCGCAGGTCGGCGAACCGCCGCTCGCCGATGCCGTTGACCTGCCGGAGTTCCTCCACGGCCCGGAACCCGCCCCGGGCGGTGCGGAAGTCGACGATGTGCCGGGCCAGCACCGGACCCACTCCGGGCAGCCCGTCCAGCTGCTCGACGGTCGCGCTGGCTAGGCTGAGCGGCCCGGCAGCGGACCCCGTCCCGGCCCCGGTACCGGGGGCGCCCACGGCGGGGGCGGGCTGCGCGGGCGCGCCCACCACCACCTGTTCGCCGTCCACCAGGATCCGGGCCCGGTTGAGCCCGGTGGTGTCGGTGCCGGGCCGCACTCCCCCGGCGGCCGCCAGTGCGTCCTCCACCCGCGAACCGGCGGGCAGCCTGCGCACGCCGGGGTCGCGGACCTTGCCGCCGACGTCCACCACGATGCGGCCGCCAGGCCCGCCGGTCCCCGCTCCCGCAGCGGGCACGGGCGCCGCGCCGGGAGCCGGTGCGGGCGCCGGGGTGACCACGGCGGGCGCGGTCACCGGCTGCGGCCGGGCCGACCAGTACTGCTGGGCGGCGAACCCCACCGCCGCGGCCAGCACGACGGCGACGGCGGCGACCGTGCGCGGCTCCACCCCGCAGCGGGCCTGCACCCAGACCGGCAACCGCTCCCGCACGGCCAGCCGCCGCACGACCGGCCCGCTCAGCCCACCGGCCTGCTCCCCCGCTGCCCCCGCTCGCCCCCGACCCCAGGACCCGGCGCCCAGCCCGTCGGCCACATCGGAGCCTCCGACGACATCGGGAACGCCGGAACGGCCGGGCCCGTCGAACGCACCGGAGTCATCGGGAGCGTCGCGGACGCCCGGGACACCCGGAACGCCCGGGACGCCCCGGACATCGGGCGGTGGATCGGGCGCCCGCCGGGCCCCGGGCTCCCGCCCCGCCGGAGGTACGCCGCCGGCCAGCAGCGCCTCGGCGCGGCGTCGCATCCGGTCGGGGTCGGGATGGGCGCGCCGTCGGTCGCGGAGGCGGCCGTCGGAGCGGCGGCGCCGGCCGGGCCCGCTGGTGGCACCGGAGGCTTCGGAGTGGCGCACGGAGCGCGTTCGCAGAGTCATGCCCCGACGCTAGGGGCGCATCCCGACCCCCCGCTCGGAGCCTTCAATTCCGGTGGATACCAGGCCCGTTGTGGACAACCCCACCACCCGTTCCGGTGAGCCCCCGCCGTTCCGCCGCACCCCGCCGGTTCCGGTCAACCCCTGCCCGTTCCGCCGAACCCCGCCGGTTCCGGTCAGCCCCCACCCGCCCGACGGAGCAGGCCCACGGCCCCGACCTCCGCCGCCCCGACCCCCACCTCCGCGCCCCCTCCCTACCTGGGCGACACGACCGCCGCCAGCAGGCCCGGCCCGGTGTGCGCGCCGATGACCGCGCCGACTTCGCTGACGTGCAGTTCGACCAGCCCCGGGATGCGCTCCCGGAGCCGCTGTGCGAGCTTCTCCGCCCGCTCGGGAGCCGCCAGGTGGTGCACCGCGACGTCGACGCTGCGCGTACCCGCGCGCTCGACGGCCAGCTCCTCCAGGCGGGCGATGGCCTTGGAGGCCGTACGCACCTTCTCCAGCATCTCGATCCGCCCGCCGTCCAGCGTCAGCAGCGGCTTGACCGCCAGCGCCGAGCCGAGGAGGGCCTGCGCGGCCCCGATCCGGCCGCCGCGGCGGAGGTAGTCGAGGGTGTCCACGTAGAAGTACGCCGACATGTCCCCGGCCCGCTTCTCGGCGGCGGCCACGGCCTCGTCTACGGAGCCGCCCGCGTCGGCCGCTTCGGCGGCCGCGAGCGCACAGAAGCCGAGGGCCATCGCGACCATGCCGGTGTCGACGACGCGCACCGGGACGGGGGCCGTCCGCGCCGCGACCACGGCGGCGTCGTAGGTGCCGGAGAACTCGGCGGAGAGGTGCAGGCTGACGATGCCGGTCGCACCGGCGTCCGCGGCCGCCCGGTAGGCCCGTACGAATTCCTCCGGGCCCGGCCGGGACGTGGTGACCGAGCGGCGCTTCTGGAGGGCGACGGCCAGGCTGCGCGCCGAGATCTCGGTGCCCTCCTCAAGGGCCTCGCCCCCCAGGACCACGGTCAGGGGGACTGAGCTGATCCCGTGCCGCGCCATCGCCGGTGGGGGCAGATAGGCCGTGGAATCGGTGATGATCGCGACATGGCGGGACATGAGCCGGAGGTTACCGCCACCGGGGGTGATCCGGCAGCCCGGCCCCTCCGCTCACACGAAAGGGCAGGTCCGGGCCCGAAGAAACGGCGCTGCCGACACCGGCCGAAGACACGCGTGCCGGACCCCCACCGGTCGCAGGCGGCAGCGGGCCGGGGACCGGGAGGCGCCTCAGGTGGTCGCTTCCGGCCTCGGGGCCTTCTGCCAGGGGTACCGCACCTCGGGGGCGGGCGGGTTCAGTGCGGCGGGTGCCGCCGCCTGCTGGGCCCGGCTCTGGGCGGGGGCGGCCGGGGCCGGCCGGCCCGGCGCGGCGGTCTGCTGCGCGTCCCAGGCGGCCGCGGCGGCCGCGAGCTCGTCGACGGATTCCGGGGACCAGTCCCGCAGCGCGGTCGATTCCACCTCGATCTGCGCCGACAGCACGTCCAGTTCGTCTTCCGCGAAGCGACGGGCACGGTCCCGCGCGGCCCAGCGCAGCGCGTCCGCGGCCTTCGTGATCTTGGCGGTGCGTTCCCGCAGGTCGGGAAGGTTCTCCGCGATCCGCTTGCGGTCCGGGTCGTGCTCCAGCCGCTTCAGTTCGTCGTCCAGCTCGTGGCCGTGGGCGCTCAGCCGCTCGAAGAGGCCGATCGACTCCCGCAGCGAGCTGTCCACCTGCACCCCCTGGTACAGCGCCTGCTGCGTGGCCCGCATGGAGTTGCGCAGGTCCAGCCGCAGCTGTGCCAGTGCCCCCGTGACTCCGACCTGACCGAAGCTCTTCGCCTTCAGGGTGGTGTCCTCGACCGTCCTGCGGGCCTGTGTGATCGTACGGTCCACGCCGCGCTTCGCCGCGCCGACCGCCTTCACGGTCGCCCAGGCGCCCAGCCCCAAGAAGGCGAACAGCATCAACAGGGCAAAGATGATCAAAGCGCCCACCTCCATGAGGTTCCCTTCCTCCGCCTGGATCCGTCCCCTCCACCGTAAACGCCAAGGGCAGGTCGGGGGTTCCCGATGAACCCCCAACCTGCCCGTACGGGATGTCCCCTACGCGGGAACGGACCCGTGCGACACCTCCCTACAGGGAGGCGCCGAAGGCGTCAGATGACGATGTTCACCAGCTTCGGCGCCCGCACGATCACCTTGCGGATCTCGGCACCGCCCAGCGCCGCGACCACGCCCGCGTCGGTGACGGCCAGCTGCTCCAGGTCCGCGTCGGAGATCGACGGCGGCACCTCCAGGCGCGCCTTGACCTTGCCCTTGACCTGGACGACGCACGTGACGCTCTCGTCCACGACGTACGCCGGGTCCGCGACCGGGAAGTCCTGGTGGACGACCGAGTCGGTGTGGCCCAGACGGTGCCACAGCTCCTCCGCGATGTGCGGGGCCAGCGGAGCGACCAGCAGGACCAGCCGCTCGGCGACGGAGCGCTCCAGCGGGCGGCCCGCCTTCGTCAGGGCGTTGTTCAGCTCGGTGATCTTGGCGATGGCGGTGTTGAACCGCAGCGCCGCCATGTCCGCGCCGGCCCCGTCGATCGCCTTGTGCAGCGCGCGCAGGGTGTCCTCGCCGGGCTCTTCGTCGACGACGGTGACCGCGCCGGTCTCCTCGTCCACCACGTTGCGCCACAGGCGCTGCAGCAGGCGGTACTGGCCGACGACGGCGCGGGTGTCCCAGGGACGCGAGACGTCCAGCGGGCCCATCGCCATCTCGTACAGGCGCAGGGTGTCCGCGCCGTACTCCTCGCAGATCTCGTCCGGGGTGACGGCGTTCTTCAGGGACTTGCCCATCTTGCCGTGCTCGCGCTTGACCGGCTCGCCCTGGTGGAAGTACCCACCGTCGCGCTCCTCGACCTCGGCCGCCGGGACGTACACACCGCGCGCGTCGGTGTAGGCGTACGCCTGGATCATGCCCTGGTTGAACAGCTTGTGGAACGGCTCGGCGGAGGAGACGTGGCCCAGGTCGAACAGCACCTTCGACCAGAAGCGGGCGTACAGCAGGTGCAGCACCGCGTGCTCGGCGCCGCCGACGTACAGGTCGACGCCGCCGTGCGGGGCGCCGTCGCGCGGGCCCATCCAGTACTGCTCGATCTCCGGGTCGACCAGCGCGTCCGCGTTGTTCGGGTCCAGGTAGCGCAGCTCGTACCAGCAGGAGCCGGCCCAGTTCGGCATGGTGTTGGTCTCGCGGCGGTAGCGCTTGACGCCTTCTCCGTCGCCCAGGTCCAGCTCCACGTTGACCCATGCCTCGTTGCGCGACAGGGGGGTCTCGGGCTGGGAGGCGGCGTCGTCCGGCTCGAAGGTGCGCGGCGAGTAGTCCTCGACCTCGGGCAGTTCCAGCGGCAGCATCGACGCGGGGAGGGCGTGTGCGACGCCGTCCTCGTCGTAGACGATCGGGAAGGGCTCGCCCCAGTAGCGCTGACGGCTGAACAGCCAGTCGCGCAGGCGGAAGTTGACGGTGCCCTCACCGATGCCGCGTCCGTCGAGCCAGTCGGTGATGGCGGCCTTGGCGTCGACGACGCCCAGGCCGTCCAGGGAGATGCCCTCGCCGGAGGAGTTGATCAGGGTGGCGTCGTAGGAGACGAACGCCGCGTCCCATTCGGCCGGGTCGGTGCTGCGGCCGTCCGTGGGCTGGACGACGCAGCGGATGGGCAGTTCGAAGGCCCGGGCGAACTCGAAGTCGCGGCTGTCGTGCGCCGGAACGGCCATGATCGCGCCGGTCCCGTAGCCCATCAGGACGTAGTCGGCGATGAAGACGGGGACCTGCTCGCCGCTGACGGGGTTCGTGGCGTACGCGCCGGTGAAGACGCCGGTCTTGTCCTTGGCCTCGGCCTGCCGCTCGACGTCGGACTTCGATGCGGCCTGCTTGCGGTACTCGTCGACGGCCTCGGACGGGGTGGCGTAGCCGCCGGTCCACACCGAGTGGGTGCCCTCGGGCCAGGCCGCGGGGACGATCGAGCCGACCAGCTCGTGCTCGGGCGCCAGCACCATGTAGGTCGCGCCGAACAGGGTGTCGGGGCGGGTGGTGAAGACGGTGATCGCACCGGCGTCGCCGACGGCGAAGTCGACGCGCGCGCCCTCGCTGCGGCCGATCCAGTTCCGCTGCTGCAGCTTGATCGCCTCGGGCCAGTCCAGCGCGTCCAGGTCGTCCAGCAGGCGGTCGGCGTACGCGGTGATCCGCATGTTCCACTGGCTCAGCTTGGCCTTGAAGACGGGGAAGTTGCCGCGCTCGGAGCGGCCGTCCGCGGTGACCTCCTCGTTGGCCAGTACGGTGCCCAGCCCGGGGCACCAGTTGACGGGCGCGTCCGAGGCGTAGGCCAGCCGGAAGCCGTTCAGCACGTCGGCCCGTTCGCCCGCGGTCAGCCCGGCCCAGGCGCGGCCGCCGGGGACCTCACGGCTGCCGTCCTCGAAGGCGGCGACCAGCTCGGAGATCGGGCGGGCCTTCTGCGCGTCCGCGTCGTAGAAGGAGTTGTAGATCTGCAGGAAGATCCACTGGGTCCACTTGTAGTACTCGGGGTCGATCGTGGCGAACGAACGGCGCTTGTCGTGGCCCAGGCCCAGGCGGCGCAGCTGGACCTTCATGTTCTCGATGTTCGCCTCAGTCGACACGCGCGGGTGCGTTCCGGTCTGCACGGCGTACTGCTCGGCCGGCAGGCCGAAGGCGTCGAAGCCCAGGGTGTGCAGGACGTTGTGGCCGCTCATCCGCTGGTGACGGGCGAAGACGTCGGTGGCGATGTACCCGAGCGGGTGCCCGACGTGCAGGCCGGCACCGGACGGGTACGGGAACATGTCCATGATGAACTTCTTGGGCCGCGCGACGACCGCCGGGTCTCCGGCCAGGTCACCGGTCGGGTTCGGGGCCTCGTAGGTGCCCTCGGCGTCCCAAACGTCCTGCCAGCGTGCCTCGATGTCGGCGGCCATGGCAGCCGTGTAGCGGTGCGCCTCGGCCGCCTCGGGGGCCGGGGTGTTCGTCTCGCTCATGATTTCTGAAGCTCCATCGATCGTCTCTGCCGTCTCTGCCTGCCCAAACGAAAAAACCCCTCGCACAGGAGGGGACGCCGCGCCGATGCCGACCATCTCGAAGGGTCGGTACTGATCAGCGCGGCTCGGTAAGCAGAAGGCGTACGGCACGCATGGCGTCAGGGTACCGCAGCGGCCCCCACGGCCGCTCGACCGTTCCGACCGGTGGTCGCCCCGCACGCCGCGGGGACCCGCACAGCGCGGGAAGCGGACCACAACAAGAAGCGGACCACCCGATCCGGGTGGTCCGCTTCTTCACTGTGGAGCTAAGGAGAATTGAACTCCTGACCTCCTGCATGCCATGCAGGCGCTCTACCAACTGAGCTATAGCCCCTTGCCCTGCTTGCCGCTTCGGTGTCCCTTGCCGGTTCCCCTTGGCGACGTCCCAAACATTACACGGTCATGGCCCTGGTCCAAAAATCGGTTTCCGCCGACCACGGGCCATGTCCGTTTTGGGATGGATTGCTAGTGATCTGTCAGGCGCGGGCGAACTGGTAGAACCGCTTCAACGTGCAGTGCTCGTCGAGCAGCCGCCCGTAGATCGGTTCGCCCTCCAGCTCCCGGTAGGTCTCGATCGGGTCGCCCTTTATGATCAGCGCCCGCGCGCATTCCTCGCACCAGTACTGGTAGTCGGGGTTGACCGGTTCCATGTCCCGCACGATCGGCGTGCCGTTGTCGCACCAGTCGCACCGCCGCCGGTGTGCACCCATCCGTCAGCGACTCCCTCCCGCGTCGGGCCGTCGTGACCCCCTCCGGCCGTCCGATTCTGCCATGCCGGTACCGGCGGGGGCAGCCGTCGCAAAAGGAACAAACGCAAGGATCCCGCCCCCTGTTGGGGACGGGATCCTGATTGTGGAGCTAAGGAGAATTGAACTCCTGACCTCCTGCATGCCATGCAGGCGCTCTACCAACTGAGCTATAGCCCCGCTCTCCGCTGCGTTCTCCCCGTTTCCGGTGTTCTTCGCTGCGAACAAGAAGAACTCTAGCCTGTGACCAGCCGGAAAGTGAAATCCGGGTGGGAGCCCCCGTCCCGGCGCGCTCGACCCGCGCCGGCCGGCCTCCGGCCGGGGCTCGGACGGGGCTCAGTCGTCGTCGCCGAGCACCGGTTCCGGCAGCGTGCCGGCGTTGTGCTCCAGCAGGCGCCAGCCGCGCGCGCCCTCACCGAGGACGGACCAGCAGCAGTTGGAGAGCCCGCCGAGGCCCTCCCAGTAGTACGACTCCAGGCCGAGCAGGCGGCCGATCGTCGTACGGATGGTGCCGCCGTGGCTGACGACCACGAGGGTGCCGCCCTCGGGCAGCCGGTCCGCGTGACCCAGCACCACCGGCGCGGCGCGGTCGGCGACCTCGGTCTCCAGTTCACCGCCGCCGCGGCGGACGGGCTCGCCGCGCTTCCACGCGGCGTACTGCTCGCCGTACTTCTCGAGGATCTCGTCGTGGGTGAGGCCCTGCCACTCGCCGGCGTAGGTCTCGCGCAGCGCCTCGTCGTGCTGGACGGGCAGCCCCGTGACGGCCGCCAGCTCGGCCGCCGTGTTCGCGGCCCGCCGGAGGTCGGAGGCCACGATGGCGTCCGGCTGGAGCGAGGCGAGCAGCCGAGCGGCGCGGCGCGCCTGCGCCACACCCGTCTCGGTCAGCTCGATGTCCGTGGAGCCCTGGAAGCGCCGCTCCAGGTTCCACGCGGTCTGGCCGTGCCGCCAGAGGACGATCTTCCTGCTGGTCGTGCGCGTGGTGCTCGTGCTCAGAACAGATCACCGTCCAGTTCGTCGTCGCCGGCCGCCTCGCGCAGCTTGGCGTGCTCCTCGGCCTTGCCGATCGTGAGCTTGGCGTCCTCGGGGAGCTCGATCTCGGGGCAGTCCTTCCACAGGCGCTCCAGCGCGTAGAAGACACGCTCCTCGCTGTGCTGGACGTGGACGACGATGTCGACGTAGTCGAGCAGGATCCAGCGGGCGTCGCGGTCGCCCTCACGGCGCACCGGCTTGGCGCCGAGCTCCTTGAGCAGCCGCTCCTCGATCTCGTCCACGATCGACTTGACCTGGCGGTCGTTGGGCGCGGAGGCGAGCAGGAAGGCGTCGGTGATCGACAGCACGTCGCTGACGTCGTACGCGATGATGTCGTGCGCGAGCCGGTCGGCCGCGGCCTGGGCGGCGGCGGTGATGAGCTCGATGGAGCGGTCCGTGGCGGTCACGTGGCCATGCTTTCGGGTTGGCGGGCAGATCCTTACAAGGGTCTCATGTACCGCCGACACCGCCCGCGCGGAACGTTCCGCGCGGGTGTGGCACCGGATCGGGCCTGGTCGGCGGGGGTTCAGGACGCCTTGTAGTCCTTGCCCAGGGTCACCACGACGTCCGCGTTCACCGCGTTCTCGGCCTTCTTCACGGCCGTTTCGGGCAGGCCGAGCGTCTTGGCCACCTCGATCGCGCGGTCCCGCTGCGCGTCGTCCTGGTAGGTGATCTGCGAGGTGGCGGCGGTCCTGTCGGCCTTGCCGCCGTCGACGAAGCCGTAGCCGCCGTTGAGCAGGGCCGCCTTCGCCGCGGTCCCGGTCCGCTCGTCGCCCGTGGCGTCCTTGAGGCCGACCCGGGGGGCGGCGCCGGGCTGGGCCGCGGTGAAGGAACCGCCGAGGACCTCCTTGACGACCTGCTGGTTCGCCTCGTCGGTGAGGCCGCCGTCGGGCTTCACCCCGAGGACCTCGGTGCGGTACGCGCCCACCTTGGCGTGCTCCCCGATCCGCGACAGCAGCGCGCCGAGGTTCTGCGCGTCGAGGCCCGGGTCCAGGATCTGGCCCATGCTCTCCACCGTCGTCGCGGCGGACTTCGGGTCGCCCGGGATCTTGCGCAGGACGGCGTAGAGCACCCGGCCGGTGCGCTCCAGCTGCTTGGTCTCCGGTTCCCCCGGTGCGCGGTGGGTGGCGTAGGCGACGGCCATCGCGCCGGTGAGGCTCTGCTTGGGGCCCTGGCCGACGGCCGGGGTCTTGGCCTGGTCGTCGGCCGGGACCGCGGTGTCGGTGTCCGTCTCGATGCCGCCGACCAGCTCGACGAGGCGTTCCAGGAAGGGGGTGTCCAGGCGCCAGGTTCCGCCGATGTGGGTGCCGAGCACCGTGTCGAGGGATTCGCGGGTGCCGAGGGCGCCCTCCTCGACCGCCTTGCCGAGGGCGGTGCCGGTGCCGTCCTGCTTCGGGACGGCGAGGGTATTGGGCAGCAGGACGGTGGCGCCCCGGCGGGTGGTGACGTTGTCCACGAGGAGGGCGGTGGAGGTGCCGCCGCGCTTGGTGTTGTGCAGGTGGACGACGATCATGTCGCGTTTCTGTTCGCCGGCGGCCGCGGCGGCGGTCTTCTCCCCGCCCGGGCCGTCGAAGAACGGGAGCCTGCCCGCGTACCAGAGGTACCCGATGCCGCCGACGACGAACAGGGCGAGGGCGACGGTCAGCGCGACCACCCGGTTGCGGCCCTTGCGGCGGGCCTCCTCGCGGCGTTCGGTGCGGCTCTCGGTGAAGGCGAGCCAGTCGATGACGTCCTCGGAGTCCTCGTCCGGCTGGTCGATGAAGGCGAACTGCTCGGTGCGGTAGTCCGGGGCCCCGGCGTCCGGCTCGCGGCGCGGCTCGGGGACCTGAGCCGCCTCGTGCCCCGGCCGCGGCTGCTGCTGTGACTGTGGCTGCGGCTGGGCCTGGGCCGGGAACGGGGGCTGGGCCTGGAACTGCGGCTCGGGGGCGGTCTGCTGCGGGATCCACTGCTGCGCCTGCTGGGTGTCGTACCCGTAGCCGGGGGCCTGCGGGTACTGCTGCCCCTGCTGGTAGGCCTGCTGCGGCTGCCCGCCGTAGTCGTACGGCTGCTGGTGCTGCTGCGCGTACGGCTGCTCGTACTGCTGTTGCCCGTACACGGGAGCGGGCGGAGGGGCGGGCCGCGCGGAGGCCGGCCCGTACACGGGCCTGCCGTACGGGTCGTAGCCGATGAGCTGCTGCTCCTGGGCGGCGTACGGGTCGTACGGATCCTGTGGGTCGTTCACCGCGGGCCCCTCTCTTCCGGAAGCTCAGGCTCCCCGGTACAGCTCACGCTTGTCGATGTAGCGCACCACACCGTCGGGAACGAGATACCAGACCGGATCGCCCTGGGCGACCCGCGCGCGGCAGTCCGTGGAGGAGATGGCCAGCGCGGGCACCTCGACCAGGGAGACGCCGCCCTCGGGCAGCCCGTCGTCGGTGAGCACGTGGCCGGGGCGGGTCACTCCGATGAAGTGCGCGAGGGCGAAGAGCTCCTCGGCGTTCCGCCAGGTCAGGATCTGCGCGAGGGCATCGGCGCCGGTGATGAAGAACAGGTCGGCGTCGTCGTTGAGCGCGCTCAGGTCCCGCAGGGTGTCGATCGTGTACGTCGGGCCGCCGCGGTCGATGTCGATGCGGCTCACCGAGAACTGGGGGTTGGACGCCGTCGCGATGACCGTCATGAGGTAGCGGTCCTCGGCGGGGGACACGGCCCGCTGCGACTTCTGCCACGGTTCGCCGGTCGGTACGAACATCACCTCGTCGAGGTGGAACAGCGCGGCCACTTCACTGGCGGCCACCAGGTGTCCGTGGTGGATCGGGTCGAATGTCCCGCCCATCACGCCGAGCCGGCGCTTGACCGGGCCCGTAGGCATTTCCTGCTCTCCCATGAGCGCAGAGCCTACTGGCCCGGTGCCACGTCCACGGAAGGGCTTAGCGGTCGCGGTTCAGGCGCGTGGTCACCCAGAGCATCAGCAGCAGGATGACGAGCGCAGCGCCACCGGTCAGGTACGGGTTCAGGCTGTCGTGGTTGCCGCCGTGCTCGGCGCCCCCCGATGCGAGAACGACCATGTTGTGGGTGGTGGTGGAGAGGCTCATCAGGCAGGTACCTATCGAGTCGGGGAGCTGTGGAGACTTCGCTCACATCGTATGCGGGGCCCCTGGGCACGCTCACGCCGACTCAGGCGTTGGAGAGGATGGACACCGGACAGACAGGCCGATCGAGGGGGAGGCGCTATGACGGACACAGGATTCGAGAAGGCACCGGCACGCGCTCGCAGGAGGTTCCCCGGAATCTCCTCACGGGCGTACGAGCACCCCGCCGACCGTTCCGCGCTGGTGGCGCTGCGGAAGCTGAGCGGGTTCGACACGGTGTTCAAGACGCTCAGCGGGCTGCTTCCGGAGCGCAGTCTGCGGCTGCTGTTCCTGTCGGAGTCGGTGCGGGTGGGCGAGACGCAGTTCGCGCACCTGCACGAGATGCTCCGCGACGCGTGTTACATCCTGGACCTGGAGAAGGTCCCGCAGATGTACGTGCAGCAGGACCCGAAGCCCAATGCCATGTGCATCGGGCTGGACGAGCCGATCATCGTGGTGACGACGGGCCTGGTGGAGCTCCTCGACGAGGAGGAGATGCGGGCGGTCGTGGGCCACGAGGTGGGTCACGCGCTGTCCGGGCACGCGGTGTACCGCACGATCCTGCTGTTCCTGACGGGGCTGGCGCTGAAGGTGGCGTGGATCCCGCTGGGCAACGTGGCGATCATGGCGCTGGTCACCGCGCTGCGCGAGTGGTTCCGCAAGTCGGAGCTGTCCGCGGACCGGGCCGGTCTGCTGGTGGGGCAGGACGTGAACGCCTCGATGCGCGGTCTCATGAAGATCGCGGGCGGCAACCACCTCCACGAGATGAACGTCGACGCGTTCTTGGAGCAGGCGGACGAGTACGAGAAGAGCGGTGACCTGCGCGACTCCGTGCTGAAGATCCTCAACGTGCTGCCGCGGACGCACCCCTTCACGACGGTGCGGGCGGCCGAGCTGAAGAAGTGGTCCCAGAACCGGGACTACCAGCGGATCATGGACGGCCACTACCCGCGGCGGGAGGACGACAAGGACACCTCGGTGTCCGACTCCTTCCGGCAGTCCGCGACGCACTACGCGGACTCGGTGCGCACGAGCAAGGATCCGCTGATGAAGCTGGTCGGCGACATCGCCGGCGGTGCGGGTGACCTGGGCGGCAAGCTCCGCGACAAGTTCACCGGGGCGGGCGCCGGTTCGGGCAGCGGCGGCGCCGAGGGCAAGGGCTCCGGGGGCGCTACGGAACGGGGCTGACGGAGGCCGCCGCGCCCGGCGGGGCGGGCGTGACGGGTGCCGGGGCGGTCGGCGGCGCGGGCGCCGTGGCCGTGGGCGTGCCCGTCGGCGCGAGTACGCCGCACAGCCCGGCCGTGCGGCGGGGCTGACCGCTGGCGTACGGGTCGCTCGCGGGCGGGCCCACCGTGGTGGGCGGTGTCCCGGCCGTCAGGGGGCGGAAGCCCGTCGCGGGGTCGGTGGCGCAGTCCTGCGGGCCGGCCATCACGTAGGCGGAGGTCAGCTCGGTGCGGCGGGCCGTGAGGTCGTCCTTGTCGAAGCGCATGCGCAGCTCGCGCCGGACGGTGAAGAGCGAGGCCCCGTCGGCGGCCGAGGGGTGGGCCACCGGGCGCACGGCGTACACGAAAGTGTGGTCGGTGGTCACTTCCAGTACCTCCGGGGTGACCTCCCTGAAGGCGAGGGTGCCTTTGACCCGGACCCTGGAGTCGGCCACGAGGACCACGGCGGGGTCGAAGCGGACCAGCCAGCCGGTGGCGGCGTGCCGGCCGTCTCCGGAGGGCGCGGCCATGCTCTCGTCGAACTGGGTGAGCTGTCCGGGGTCGAGCAGGACCCGTACGGGCCGTGAGGCGGCCCCGGAGAGCACGTCGGGGTCCAGTGAGGACTGGACGAGGTAGTCCTTGGCGATGGACAGCGCGGCGACGACCTGTCCCTCGGTGAAGTGGTGGGTGCGGCGCAGGGCCGGAAGGGTGATTCCGGCCGCGCCGATCCGGTAGGTGTCCGCCGGGCTCTTCTCGTAGAGGTCGGCCGGTTTCCCGCCGGGCACGGTCTCGCTCGGGGCGAGGGGTACGACGACGGCGGCCAGTGGCTCGGCGGTGCCGCCGGGCGGGGGCACGTACGGGTTGCGCAGGCCCATGTAGACGGCGACCGCGAAGGCGGTGGCGATGAGCAGGACGAGGAGCATGCCCTGGCGGGCCCCGCGGCCGGGGGTGCCCGTGCCGTGGCCGGAGGAGGTGCCGCCGGCCGACCAGAGGGAGCGGCTGCGGACTGCGCGGGCGTGCTCGCCCATGCGTTCCTCGGCGGAGTACTCCTGGAGGCGGGCAGCACGGACGAAGTCCTCGTCGAACACCACGGACCGGTACTCGTCCGGACGCAGCTCGTCGTCACCCTCGCCGATGCCGTCGGGGGTGCCGCCTGGTGGATCTCCTGGAACGGCCATCGCTTCTCCCCGCTGTCCCCGCTTCAGAGAAGCCCCCGGCTCCGGTTCGCGCGAGCGGGGTCGTACCTTCAGGGTTGGCGGCCGACCGGGTACGTAAACGCGCCGACGCCTCCGACTTCCCTGAGCGGAGTACTGGCGGGCGCCGGGGCGGGTTCCGCCTCGCCGGAGGCGCTGCGGTAGACGGCGCTGAAGGCGAGGGCGACCATGCCGAGTCCCATGACGAAGGCGAGCACCCAGGCGACCGGGCGCAGCCAGGGCGAGCGGCCGCGGTAGGGGCGCAGGCTGCCGCCGTAGGCGCCGTACGGGCCCTCGGCGTAGCCGTAGCCGTAGTGGCCGGGCTCCCAGCCGGGGTCGTCGAGCCCGTACCCGTCGGGATGGCCGTAGCCGTAGTCGTCGTCGCCGTTCCAGCCGCCGGCCACGCGGGCGGCCTCGGCGTCGGCGCGGGCCCGGTCGGCGGCCCGCTGGCGCTCGGCGGCGCTCGGTTCATGGATCTCGGCGTTCCGGACGAAGGCCTCGTCGAACACCACGGAGGCGAAGTCCTGATCCGCGCCTCCGCGGTCGTCGTCGGGCTCCCCGTCGTCCGGGAACGGCTTGCCCCCCACGTCGTCCGGCACGGCTACAGCGTAGACCTGGGGGGCCGCTTTGGGCAGGGTGTAAGCCGAGATCCGGCCACCCCGTGTTCGTGGGGCGGTTACCGGATGTGACCGTCGCCGGTGACGATGTACTTGGTGGAGGTCAGCTCGGGAAGGCCCATGGGGCCCCTGGCGTGCAGCTTCTGGGTGGAGATGCCGATCTCGGCGCCGAAGCCGAACTGGCCACCGTCCGTGAAGCGGGTGGAGGCGTTCACGGCGACCGTGGTCGAGTCGACCAGCTGGGTGAAGCGCCGTGCCGCGGCCTGGGAGGTGGTGACGATCGCCTCGGTGTGGCCGGAGGTCCAGCGGCGGATGTGGGCGACGGCGTCGTCGAGGGAGTCCACGACGGCGGCGGCGATGTCGTAGGACAGGTACTCGGCGGCCCAGTCCTCGTCGGTGGCGGGCAGGGCGGTGGCCTTGGTGCCCTCGGCGGCGGCCAGGACCCGCGGGTCGCCGTGGACGGTCACGCCGGCGTCGGCGAGGGCGTCGAGGGCGCGCGGGAGGAAGGCGGCGGCGATGTCGCGGTGCACGAGGAGGGTCTCGGCGGAGTTGCAGACGGAGGGCCGCTGCGCCTTGGAGTTGACGAGGATGTCCACGGCCATGCCGAGGTCCGCCTGGGCGTCGACGTAGACGTGGCAGTTGCCGGTACCGGTCTCGATGACCGGGACGGTGGACTCCTCGACGACGGTCTTGATGAGGGAGGCGCCGCCGCGCGGGATGAGGACGTCGACGAGGCCGCGGGCGCGCATCAGCTCGCGGACGGAGTCGCGGGACTCGCCGGGGACGAGCTGGATCGCGTCGGCGGGCAGGCCTGCGCTCTCGACGGCGTCCCGCAGGATGGCGACGAGGGCGGTGTTGGAGGCGTAGGCGGAGGAGCTGCCGCGCAGGAGGACGGCGTTGCCGGACTTCAGGCAGAGGGCGGCGGCGTCGACGGTGACGTTGGGGCGGGCCTCGTAGATGATGCCGACGACGCCGAGGGGGACGCGGATCTGGCGGAGGTCGATGCCGTTGGGGAGGGTGGAGCCACGGACGACCTCGCCGACGGGGTCGGGGAGGGCGGCGACGTCCCGCACGTCGGAGGCGATGGCCTTGACCCGGTCCGGGGTGAGGGTGAGGCGGTCGATGACCGTCTCGCTCGTGCCGGCCTCGCGCGCCTTGGCCGTGTCCACGGCGTTGGCGGTGACGATCTCGGCCGTACGGGCCTCCAGCGCGTCCGCGATGGCCAGCAGGGCCGTGTCCTTGGCGGACCGCGGGAGGGGGGCGATGGCGGCGGCGGCCGTGCGGGACCGCTGCGCGGTGGCGAGGACGGGCGAGGTGGCGGTGGCGTCGTCGAGCGTGGTCATGCGGCCAGGGTAAGCCCCGGCCCGGCGGGCCCCGAAGGGGTTCCACCCCGCGAGACGGCTGCCGCGGGGTGGGTGTGCGGGGCCGTGCCGCTGGCCAGGGCGTGCCGCTGCGGGTGGCCGTACCCCTGGCCAGGGCCGTGGCGCTGCGGGTGGCCGTACCCGTGGCCGTGGCGCGCTGCTGCGGGGTGCCGTGCCGCCGGCCGCTGCCGTGGCGCTGCGGGTGGCCGTGGCGCTGCGGCCGTGCCGCGCTGGGAGGCGTACCCCTGCGGGTGATTCGTACCGCTGCGCGGGGCTGTGCCGCCGCCCGGAGGCCGTGTGCGTCGTGAGCGGGTGGTCGCCGGTGCCGCTGCGCGGAGCTGCTCCCCGCCCCGCCCTTTCTCCGTTTCCCGGGCTCCGCCCGGACCCCGTGGGCCCGGGGCTTCGCCCCAGACCCTTCCGGGGCTCCGCCCCGGACCCCGCGCCTCAAACGCCGGCGAGGCTGGATTTCCCCTGACCGCGCCGAACGCCCCGGCGGGCTGGACCCACGCCCGCGCCGAGCGCCCCGCGGGCTGGCCCGGCCGGCCGGGTTTCCCCCGCACGGCCCAGCGCCGCGCGGCCTGACCCGGCCTGCCGGGTCCCCTGTCAGCGCCGAACGCCCGGCGGGCTGGGTTTCCCCGCACGGGCCGAGCAGGCGCGCGGGCTGGCCCCGCCGGCTGGCCCGGCCGGCCGGGTTTCCCCCGCACGGGCCCAGCGCCGCGCGGGCTGGCCCGCGGGGGGCTGGGTTTCGCCCACCCGCGCCGGGCGCCCGGGGGGCTGGGGCCCCGCTCGGGATGAGCGCCGCGTGGGGTGACCCCTGCCGGGGGCCGGGCTCGCCTGGAGGTTAGTACGGGTGTACTCCTACCGGGTGGGCCGGGGGTGGGCCGTAGCCCTCTGCCACGCGTTGGTGGTAGGTGGCGCGGTCGATGACCTCCAGGCCGACGATCTCCCACGGCGGCAGCTGCGCGGAGGAGCGGTGTTCGCCCCAGAGCCGCAGGGCGACGGCCGCCGCGTCGTGGAGGTCGCGGGCCTCTTCCCAGTACCGGATCTCCGCGTGGTCGTCGGCGTACCGGCTGGTCAGCAGGAAGGGGTGGTCGTGCGCGAGCTGTTCCAGCCCGCGCCGGACCTCCGAGAGGGGCGCGGGCTTGCCGGAGACGCTCAGGGTGATGTGCCACAGACGGGACTCGTCCCGGTCCCCGCGGCCGTCGTCCCCGTTTCCGTGCCCGGTCCCCTGCCCGTGGCCGTCCCCGGTGCCGACGCTGGTCAGCGCTCGTCTCACCAGCCGCCTCCTGTCTGCGCTACGCGTGTCCGCCCCTCACAGTTGACCAGTCCCCGGCCCCCCGCGCGGCGGTTTTGCCGAACCTCAGCCCTGGAGCAGCACCAGATCGTCACGGTGTACGACCTCCCGCTCGTACGCGGGTCCGAGCTCCCGGGCAAGCTCGCGGGTGGAGCGGCCGAGGAGCTGCGGGAGTTCCTTGGCGTCGAAGTTGACCAGTCCCCTGGCGACGGCGCGGCCGTCGGCGGAGCGCAGTTCCACGGGGTCCCCGGCGACGAACTCGCCCTCGACGGCGGCGATCCCGGCGGGCAGCAGGGAGCTGCCGCGTTCGGTGACGGCGCGGACCGCGCCGTCGTCCAGGACGAGGTGGCCCTGCGGGGTCGAGGCGTGCTGGAGCCACAGGAGCCGGTCGGCGGAGCGGCGGCCGGTGGCGTGGAAGTGCGTGCCGGTCGGGCCGCCGGACAGGGCGTCGGCGGCCTGGCTGGCGGAGGTCAGGACGACGGGGATGCCCGCGGCCGCGGCGATGCGGGCGGCTTCGACCTTGGTGACCATGCCGCCGGTGCCGACCCCGGCCTTCCCGGCGCTGCCGATGGAGACGTGGGCGATGTCCTGCGGTCCGTGGACCTCGTCGATGCGGGTGGTGCCGGGCTGCGAGGGGTCGCCGTCGTAGAGGCCGTCGACGTCGGAGAGGAGCACCAGCAGGTCGGCGCGGACCAGGTGGGCGACGAGGGCGGCCAGCCGGTCGTTGTCACCGAAGCGGATCTCGTCCGTGGCGACGGTGTCGTTCTCGTTGACGACGGGCAGCGCGCCCATGGCCAGCAGCTGGTCCAGGGTCCGGTAGGCGTTGCGGTAGTGCGCGCGGCGGCTGGTGTCGTCGGTGGTGAGCAGGACCTGGCCGACGCGGATGCCGTAGCGGGCGAAGGAGGCGGTGTACCGGGCGACGAGCAGGCCCTGGCCGACGCTGGCGGCGGCCTGCTGCCGGGCGAGGTCCTTGGGGCGGCGGCGCAGTCCGAGGGGTGAGAGTCCGGCGGCGATGGCTCCGGAGGAGACGAGGACGATCTCCTTCTCGCCGCCGCTGCGGGCCTTGGCCAGTACGTCGACCAGTGCGTCCACCCGGTCGGCGTCGAGTCCGCCCGCCGCGGTGGTCAGGGAGGAGGAGCCGACCTTGACCACGATCCTGCGGGCGTCCCGCACGCCCTGCCTTGCCGCTGACACGTCTTTCCCCTTGCCCCTTGCCGACCGGCCGGCCGGAGATCCGGCCGGACCTCCTCAATCTACGGGGTGGCCGGGAGCGCGCGCTCGGCGGTTTCAGACCCTGGACCGCCCGGCGGTTTCAGACCCTGGACGACGACGGCTGCGGTTCGGGCTCCGCCGCCCCGGCGGCCGCGCCGGGGACGAGGATCTTGCGGGACAGCAGGAAGGTGAAGGGGATGGCGACGACGGCGGCGACGAGCGGTGCGATCCGGGTGTCGAGGCCGGCCCAGGTGACCAGGGCGTAGAGGCCGACGGACTGGATCACGTAGTTGGTGACGTTCGTCAGCGGGAAGAGCAGGAACTTCTTCCAGGTGGGCCGGGTGCGGTAGGTGAAGTAGGTGTTCATGAAGAACGACCCGATCATCGACAGCACGAAGGCCAGGGTGTAGGCGGCGAAGTACGGCATCCACGGGTGGAGCAGCAGGTACAGGGCGAAGAAGGTGCCGGTGTTGACGCCGCCCACCAGGGCGAACCGGAATATCTGGCCGAGCTGGTCCTTCTTGGTCATCAGCGGCTGCGCTCCGCGATCACTGCGTCGGACACTCCGGGCACTCCTTCGGCGCCGTGCGCTTCCTTGACGAGGAAGTGGGGGCGGCGCTTGGTCTCGTAGTAGATGCGTCCGATGTACTCGCCGATCAGGCCCAGCATGATCATCTGGACGCCTCCGATTCCGGCGATCATCGCGACAATGGTGACGTAGCCCGGGGAGTCGATGCCGTTGGTGATCGCCATGATGGTGATCCACAGGGCGTACAGGCCGGTCAGGCCGACCAGCGACACGCCGAGCCAGATCCCGATCCGCAGCGGGCGGTTGTTGAAGGAGATCAGCCCGTCCATGCCGTAGTTCAGCAGGGAACCGAACTTCCACTTCGTCTCGCCGGCCTCGCGCTGGGCGTTGCGGTAGTCGAAGTGGACGGTGTCGAAGCCGATCCAGGAGAAGAGGCCCTTGGAGAAGCGGTTGTACTCGGGCAGCGCGAGGAGGGCGTCCACGGCCGGCCGGGACAGCATGCGGAAGTCTCCGACGCCGTCGGCGAGCTCGACGTCGACCCAGCGGTTGACGCCCCGGTAGTAGAGGCGGCTGAGGGCCGAGCGGAGCTTCTTGTCGCCCTCGCGGGTGCGGCGGGCGATGATCTGGTCGTGGCCCTGCCGGTAGTGCTCCAGCATGGTGGCGATCAGCTCCGGCGGGTGCTGGAGGTCCGCGTCCATGATGACGACGGCGTCGCCGGTGGCCTCGCGCAGCCCGGCGAGCATGCCGGCCTCCTTGCCGAAGTTCCGGCTGAAGGAGACGTACCGCGTCCGGTCCGCGTGTTCGGAGGCGATCTTGCGGAGCTTTCCGAGGGTGCCGTCCCGACTGCCGTCGTCGACGTAGCAGACCTCGTACTCGACGGGCAGGGCGTCCAGGACCCGGCGGATCTCCACGTCGAAGCTGTCGATCACCGCTTCTTCGTTGTAGCAAGGGACAACTACCGACAGCTTGGTCATGAGCACTTCCTGCTGGGTCCGAACGGGTGATTGTCGGCGACCGGACCCGCCACTCACCTCTTCCTTAGAAGTATGCACGCCGGTGGCCGGCCTGCCCGAGTCGCGTGCGGCACACGGTAGCTTTGACGGGATAAGCGGAATGGAACGAAGGGATCGAGGTGCACGTGCCTGACGTCTCCGTGGTCGTCATCGTCTACAACGACGCAGAGCGTCTGCCGACAGCCGTCCAGTCGGTTTTGGACCAGACCCTGCGCGGGGTCGAAGTCGTGATCGTGGACGACTGCAGCAAGGACGGGTCGTTCTCGGTCGCCAAGGAGCTCGAAGCGGCGCACCCGGGACGGGTGCGCGCCTTCCAGCTGCCCGAGAACAGCGGCGGCTGCGGCGCGCCCCGCAACCACGGCATCAAGCAGGCCACGGGCACGTACGTCATGTTCCTGGACAGTGACGACGTGCTGGAGCGCAACGCCTGCCGGAACATGCTGGCCGCCGCCGAGCGGACCGGCTCCGACCTGGTGTCGGGCCTGTGCGTGCGCGTGCACCTCGACAACCGGTGGAACAAGACCACCGAGTGGTACCCGTGGATCTACGCGCGGACCCGCACGCTGGAGTCGATCACCGAGTACCCGGACCTGCTGGTCTACGACACCCTCTCCACGAACAAGTGCTACCGGCGCGCGTTCCTGCTGGAGCAGGGCCTGGAGTTCCCGGTCGGCATCCACTACGAGGACCTGCTGTTCTCCGCGCAGGCCTACGTGGCCGCCCGCCGGATCACCCTGATCCCCAACCGCGTCTACTTCTGGAACGTGGTCGAGAAGGCCTCGGCGAAGTCGATCAGCAACCGGCGGCACGAGATCGCGAACTTCGTCCACCGGATGGAGATCCACCGCCGCGTCGACGAGCTGCTGGCCTCCAAGGGCCACACCGCGATCAAGTCCGCGAAGGACGCCAAGTTCCTCAAGCACGACCTGGTGCTGCACCTGCGCGACCTGCCGCTCCTCGGCGACGCCTACCGCCAGCAGTTCGCCCGGCTCGCGAACGGCTACCTCGCGGGCATCGACCCGGCCGCGTACGAGAACGTCACCCACCTCCAGGCCATCTGCGCCTACCTGCTGGGCAAGGAGGACTGGGACAACCTCCTGCCCGCCGCCGACGCCATGACCAACAAGGGCCGGCTGTCCTCCCCGCTCGCGGAGCGCGACGGCCGTGTCTACTGGTGTGCGCGGCACCTCGACGACGCCGAGGGCCGCCGCATACTGGACGTCACCGAGCAGGGCTTCCACACCACCCCGCTCGCCTCGCTGTCCCTCGGCAACCGGCTGTCCTCGTACGAGGACGACGGACGCGGCACGGTCACCCTGTCCGGCTCCGTCGTGAACCCCCTGGGCCGCATCGAGCCCGGTACCGAGCTGAAGGCGACGCTCGAATTCCGGGCCCGCCGCCAGATCGGGGTGCGCTCCTTCAGCTTCCCGGTGGCAACCGTGCGCCACGCCGGTGACACGATCGAGTGGTCCACCACGGCCGACATCGGCAGCACCGTCCGCCCGCTCGGCATCATCGACGCCGTCTGGGACGTCCGCCTGAAGCTGACGGCGGGCGCCGACCGGATGACCACCCGCGTCTCCGTCGGCGGCGTCGACCTGGACTCGGCCGCCCGGCTGCGCGTACGCCCCCGCCTGACCCGGCTGGTCTCCGACCGCTTCGAGCCGGAGATGACCAAGAAGGGCAACCTCTCCTACGTCCTGACCGCCGAGGGTCCCGCCGCCGTCCGCACCCAGACGCTGATCAGCAGCGCCATGCACGGCAAGGCCGCCGGAGTCGTCAAGCGCGGCCTGCGCCGCGCGCTGAAGGCCCGCCGCAACCTCGGCTCGGGCGAGCAGAAGGTGAAGGTCTACCACGAGGTCTTCTCGAAGCTGCCCGTCAAGAAGGGCACGGTCGTCTTCGAGAGCCACATGGGCAAGCAGTACAGCGACAGCCCCCGGGCCATCTACGAGGAGCTGGTCCGCCAGGGCGCGCCCTTCGAGGCGATCTGGTCGTACGCGGGCGGCAAGCCCACCGGCTTCCCCAAGGAGGCCACCCTGGTGCGGCGCTGGAGCTGGCCGTACCTGCGCGCGCTCGCGCAGGCCGAGTACTGGGTCGACAACCAGGGCTTCCCGCTGGCGCTGGCCAAGCGCCCGGGGACCACGTACATCCAGACGTGGCACGGCTCCGCGCTGAAGCGGATGGGCTTCCACGAACCGCGCACCAAGGCGCAGGGCAAGGCCGGACAGGACCGTTTCCAGGCGGCCGTCGACCGCTTCGACCACTTCCTGATCCGCTCCGAGCACGACACCCGCACCCTCGCCAAGGGCTTCCGGCTGCGCGACGAGGTACTGCTGCGCACCGGCTACCCGCGCAACGACGCGCTGGTCGAGGCGCACCGCGCCGAGGCGCAGAGCGGGGAGCGGGTCCGCGGGCCGCTCGCCGCCGAGCTGGGCATCGACCCGGACAAGAAGGTGCTGCTGTACGCGCCGACCTTCCGGGCGAACGCGGACGGCACGGTGGAGAACTTCGAGTTCCCCTTCGACGTGGAGGAGTTCGCCGACCGGCTCGGGGACCGCTTCACGCTGCTGGTGCGCACGCACTACCTCAACAGCGTCTCGCTGCCGCCGTCGGTCGCGGGCCGGGTCGTCGACGTGTCCCGGCACCACGACGTGACGCCGCTGCTGGCCCTCGCCGACGGGCTGATCACCGACTACTCGTCCGTGATGTTCGACTACGCGGTACTGGACCGGCCGATGCTGTTCTTCGCGTACGACTACGACGCGTACCGCACGGACATCCGCGGCACGTACTTCGACCTGAAGGAGAAGGCTCCGGGCCCGGTCGTCGGCACGGCGGACGAGCTGATGCAGGCCGTCGCCGCGTTCGACGAGGCGGACGCCAAGTACGCCGAGGCCCGCCAGCGTTTCCTCACCGAGTTCGGCGAGTACGACCGCGGGGACGCCGCCCGTCGGATCGTCGAGAAGTTCTTCACCAGGAGCGGCAAGTGAGCCAGCAGCCAGGCGCGACCACGGCACCGGGCGGCCGCGACGTCTTCCTCGTCTCCAACAGCGTGGACGAGCTCGGCGGGGTGACCACCTGGTCGCACCAGATGGCCCGGCTGTTCACCGACCGCGGTCACCGGGTCCACATCGTCGGCATCGCCCCCGTCGCCGACGAGATCCGGCAGAAGCTGCCCGCCGGCCTCCCGTACGCGACGACGACGCTCTACGACACCCACCCGCCGAAGGCGCGCCGCCTACAGGGCCTCAAGGGCCGGCTCAACGCCCCCGAGCGCCGCCGCCAGGCGGCCCGGCGGGCGGGGATGCGGGAGAAGGCGGAGACGCTGAGCGGGCTCTTCCGCGCGGCCCGGCCCGGCGCCGTGGTCATCGTCACGCAGGTCTGGGCGATGGAGTGGGTGGCCCTCGCCGACACCAAGGGGCTCTCGGTGATCGGCATGAGCCACGAGTCCTTCGAGGCCAGCCAGAAGTCGACCCGGGGAGAGCGGGTCCGCCGCAACTACGCGGAGGTCGACCGGCTGCTGGTGCTGACGCCGGAGGACGCCGACCTGTGGATCCGGGCCGGCATGGAGAACGTCGACAGCATGCCGAACCCGCTGCCGTTCATGCCCGGCTCCCCCGCCCCGCGCACCGCGAAGGTCGTCGCGAGCGTCGGCCGCCTCGCCTTCGAGAAGGGCATGGACCTGCTGCTCGACGCGTGGGCGGACGCCGCCCCGCACCACCCCGACTGGACCCTGCGGATCTACGGGGCCGGTGTCGAGGAGGACGCCCTGCGGGCGCACTGCTCCTCGCTCGGGCTCGACGACTCCGTGGAGTGGATGGGCAGCACCGACGACGTGCTGGGCGCACTGCGGGACGCCTCGGTCTTCGCCCAGGCCTCGCGCGCCGAGGGCTTCCCGATCACCCTGCTGGAGGCGATGGCGGCGGGCCTGCCGGTCGCCGCGTTCGACTGCGCGCCGGGCGTGCGGGAGATCGTGGACCACGGCGAGGACGGCCTGCTGGCCCGCCTCGGCAACACGATGGAACTCGCCCAGCACCTGGACGCGCTGATGTCGGACGCCGCGCTGCGCGACCGGCTCGGCGACGCCGGTTTCCGCAACGTGCGCCGCTACTCCAGCGGTGAGATCGCCGACCGGTGGGAAGCCCTGTTCGCGTTCCTGGAGCGCTGAGCCTCCGGGCCCCTACGAAGCCGCCCGCCCCGGACGCGTTCCGGGGCGGGCGGCTTCGTGTGCGGCGGACGGTCAGACCGTGCGGACGTCCTTGTGCGGGTCCCGGTGGGCGCCCGCCCTGTTCGCCTCCCAGCCCGCCCAGGCCGAGGTGATCATCTCGCGGACGTCGTGCCGTGCCTTCCAGCCCAGCTCGGCGGCGATCAGGTCGGCCGAGGCCACGACCTTCGCCGGGTCGCCGGGCCGGCGCGGGGTCACGACCGGCGCGTAGGTGTGCCCGGTGCCCTCGTTGAGCAGCTCCACCATCTCCTTGACGGAGACGCCCTCGCCCCGGCCGATGTTGACGGTGAGGTCCTTGTACTCCCCCGCCGCGCCCCATTCGGCGAGCCGGCGCGCGGCCACCACGTGGGCCTCCGCGAGGTCCTCGACGTGGATGTAGTCGCGGATGCAGGTGCCGTCCGGCGTCGGGTAGTCGTCGCCGAAGATCCGCGCACCCTCACCGGCGTCGTAGCGCTCGAAGACCATCGGGACCAGGTTGAAGACCCCGGTGTCCGCGAGCTCGGGGGCGGCCGCCCCCGCCACGTTGAAGTAGCGCAGACAGGCGGTGGAGATGCCGTGGGCCTTGCCGGCGGCGCGGACCAGCCACTCGCCGGCCAGCTTGGTCTCGCCGTACGGGCTCAGCGGGCGGCAGGGGGTCTCCTCGGTGACCGAGTCCACGTCGGGCATCCCGTACACGGAGGCGGAGGAGGAGAAGAGGAAGTTGCGGATGCCGGCCTCGGCCACGGCTTCGAGCAGCACCGTCAGGCCCTGCACGTTCTCGCGGTAGTAGTACAGCGGCTTCTCCACGGACTCGCCGACCTGCTTCTTGCCCGCCAGGTGCACGACGCCCGTGATGTGGTGGCGGCGCAGCGTGTCGTCGAGCACCAGCCGGTCCAGGACCGAGCCGACGACCAGGCCGACGCCCTCCGGGACGCGGTCCTCGTTGCCCGTGGAGAGGTCGTCGAGAACCACGACCTCTTCCCCGGCCCGCAGCATCGCGCGAACGACGTGCGCGCCGATGTATCCGGCGCCACCGGTGATCAGAAATGTCATGCGTATCTCCCGAGCTCTAGCGTGACCGGCGCGTGCGGGCGCGGTCGAGGCGGTTGCGTACGAAGGTCAGGGCGCCCCCGGCGCCGGGCGCGAGGCGCAGGGCCAGGGCTCCGGCCGCCGTCCGGTAGGGCTGCGCCAGCAGAACACCGTACCGGCTGCTGGGCAGGGCGCGGCGGCGGAGCAGTCCGCCCAGGGGGCGCAGGGAGGTGATCAGGGAGCTCCCGTCGGCGCACCGCACGCCGGCCCGGACGTCCCAGGCCTGCAGGCCGCGCAGTCCCCGGCGGCGCCCGAGGGCCGCCAGCGCGGCGACCTTGAAGGGGACCACGGCGGTCCAGCCGTCACCGTCGGCGGCGGGCTCCAGCTCCACGGGGTGCCCCTGGACGGGCTCCGTACCGGTGCGGGGGTGGAAGGTCAGCCGTACCGTCTGCGGCCCCGCACCGGCGAGGCGGCCGTACAGGTCGCGGACGCGGACGCGGACGGCGCCGCTCCCGGCGGGTTCCGCGTCGACGGTGACGGGCAGTTCCGCGACGGGCAGGGCGTCCAGGCCGTCGAGCGGGACGGGCAGCTCCGCGCTCCACACGGGCAGCCCGTCCGGGTCCGCGGCGTACGGGGGCGGCAGCCGGGGCGGCTCGGCGGCGAGGCCGGCCAGCCGTTCGACGTCGGCCGGCGGGGCCTCGGTGGCGAGCAGGACCCGCGCGATCCACCGGGCGCGGGCGGGGGCGGCCCGGATGTCGGCGTCGGCGAAGCCGGCCACGTAGTCGCGGGTCAGGGTCCACCAGGCGGAGCGGTAGCCGGGGTCCTTGCCGAGCTCGCGCAGGTACATGCGCAGGTCGTAGTCGAGGAACTTGGCCTGGCAGGCGCGGCCCAGCTCCGGGGAGGCGCCGGCGAGGGCCGCGGATGCCGCGCGGTGGGCCTCGACGCGGGAGCGCCAGTTGCCCACGTCCGCGCGGGCCAGCGAGATCGACTTCTGGGCGGCGCTGCGGCGCACGTGCCACACGTAGACGAGGTCGCCGATGACGGCGATGCGGGGGGCGGCGGCCAGGACGCGGGCGGTGAAGAGGAAGTCCTCGTAGACGAAGCGGCCGTCGGGGAAGCGGATGCCGTGCTCGTCGAGGAAGGCCCGCTCGTACAGCTTGTTGACGCAGAGCGTGTCGCGGACCAGTTCGGGCCGGTCGGCGGGCCGTTCGATGACCTCGCCCGGCGTGTGGAGGCCGGGCATCCACGGCACGTCGCGGCCCTCGGGCAGCTCGCGGCGCACGCACGCGCCGACGGTGACCGGCGCGCGGTGCTCCTCGGCGGCCGCCAGCAGGGCCGCGGCGGCGCCGGGCGGCAGGACGTCGTCGCTGTCGAGGAAGAGGACGTACCGGGAGCTCGCGGCCGCGATCCCGTCGTTGCGCGGGGTGCCGCAGCCCCCGCTGTTCTCCGTGCGGTGCACGACCTTCAGCCGGGGGTGGGCGGCGGCCAGTTCGTCCAGCACCCGCCCGGTCCCGTCCGAGGAGGCGTCGTCGACGGCGATGACCTCGGCGACCACCGGGCCCTGGGCGAGGGCCGAGGAAACGGCCTCGCCCACGAGCGCGGCGTCGTTGTACGCGATCACCACCACGGAGACGGCGGGGTCCGTGGTGGCGTCACTGCCGGAATTGCTGCTGTTCACCCGCAGGATCCTAGGCGAACGGCATAAGGCCGGCTTCAAGTCCCCGGGCCACCCGGATCAGAACGGGCGGAACTCGTCGTACTCCTGCTGCGCGGAGTCGCCGCGCTTGGCGTCCTTCTCCTTGCGGCGCTGGGTGGCCGGGCGCGGGGCGTCCATGCGGTGGTCCTCGCCGCGGCGGCCCAGCATCTCGGCGCCGGCCATCATGGTCGGCTCCCAGTCGAAGACGACGGCGTTCTCGTCGGAGCCGATGGCGACGCCGTCACCCGCACGGGCACCGGCCTTCTTCAGCGCGTCCTCGACACCGAGGCGGCTGAGGCGGTCCGCGAGGTAGCCGACGGCCTCGTCGTTGTTGAAGTCGGTCTGGCGCACCCAGCGTTCGGGCTTCTCGCCGCGCACCTGGTAGACGTCCTCGACCTCGTCGTAGGCGACGGTGAAGCCGGAGTCGTCCACGGCCTTCGGGCGGATGACGATGCGGGTCGCCTCCTCCTTCGGCTTGCGGGAGCGGGCCTTGGCGATGACCTCGGCCAGGAAGTACGAGAGCTCCTTGAGGCCCGTACGGGCGACCGCGGAGACCTCGAAGACCTTGTAGCCGCGGGCCTCCAGGTCCGGGCGGACCATGTCGGCGAGCTCCTGGCCGTCCGGGATGTCGACCTTGTTCAGGACGACGAGGCGCGGGCGCTTCTCCAGGCCGCCGCCGTAGAGCCGGAGCTCCTCCTCGATGACGTCGAGGTCCGCGATCGGGTCGCGGTCCGACTCCAGGGTGGCGGTGTCCAGCACGTGCACGAGCACCGAGCAGCGCTCGACGTGGCGCAGGAACTCCAGGCCGAGGCCGCGGCCCTGGCTGGCGCCGGGGATCAGGCCCGGGACGTCGGCGATGGTGTAGACGGTCGAGCCGGCGGTGACCACGCCCAGGTTCGGGACCAGGGTGGTGAAGGGGTAGTCCGCGATCTTCGGCTTGGCCGAGGAGAGGACCGAGATCAGCGAGGACTTGCCGGCGCTCGGGAAGCCGACCAGCGCCACGTCGGCGACGGTCTTGAGCTCCAGGACGATGTCGCCGGTGGTGCCGGGGACGCCGAGGAGCGCGAAGCCGGGGGCCTTGCGGCGGGCCGAGGAGAGCGCGGCGTTGCCGAGGCCGCCGCGGCCGCCCTCGGCGGCGACGTAGGTGGTGCCCTGGCCGACGAGGTCGGCGAGGACGTTGCCCTCCTTGTCGAGGACGACGGTGCCGTCCGGTACGGGCAGGACCAGGTCCTGGCCGTCCTTGCCGGAGCGGTTGCCGCCCTCGCCGGGCTTGCCGTTGGTGGCCTTGCGGTGGGGGCTGTGGTGGTAGTCCAGCAGGGTGGTGATCGCCTGCTCGACGACCAGGATCACGTCGCCGCCACGGCCGCCGTTTCCGCCGTCGGGGCCGCCGAGCGGCTTGAACTTCTCCCGGTGAACGGAGGCGCAGCCGTGGCCCCCGTTACCCGCGGCGACGTGCAGCTCGACGCGGTCCACGAAGGTGGTCATGGTTGTTCCTCCAGATACATGCGGGAATGTCCCGGGCAGGCCTTGCTGCCCATTAAACGTGTCTATGTGACAACGCGCCGAGGGCGGACCTCTCTTCCCGGCCTGCGCCGGGAAGAGCTGAGATCCGCCCTCGGGGAGTTCAGTACGCCTTGATCAGCAGGAAGCTGGATCAGGCGGCCGGAACGATGTTGACGACCTTGCGGCCACGGTGCGTGCCGAACTCGACCGAACCGGCCTGCAGCGCGAACAGCGTGTCGTCGCCGCCACGGCCCACACCCGAACCCGGGTGGAAGTGGGTGCCGCGCTGGCGGACGAGGATCTCACCAGCGGAGACGACCTGACCGCCGAAGCGCTTCACGCCGAGCCGCTGAGCATTGGAATCGCGCCCGTTCCGGGTGGACGATGCGCCCTTCTTGTGTGCCATGTCTCAGTCCCTCTTACTTCGCAGCCGTGGGGATACCGGTGACCTTGATCGCCGTGTACTGCTGGCGGTGACCCTGGCGACGGCGGTAGCCGGTCTTGTTCTTGTAGCGCAGGATGTCGATCTTGGCGCCCTTGTGGTGGTCCACGATCTCGGCCTGAACCTTGATCCCGGCCAGCACCCACGGGTCGCTGGTCACGGCGTCGCCGTCGACAACGAGCAGGGTCGAGAGCTCGACCGTGTCGCCAACCTTGGCAGTGGAAATCTTGTCAACCTCAACGATGTCGCCGACAGCAACCTTGTGCTGGCGACCACCGCTGCGCACGATGGCGTACACGCGGATCTCTCTCTCACTCGGGACGGATGCTCCTGAAGCCAGCCGCTCACGCGGGCCGGGGCCCACGGTGATCCGGAATTGGACGAGCGGCCTCTCCCGTGACCCGGCCGCTTGCGCGGACGATGCGGGAGGAAGGTGCTCAGGAGCGCGACGCACGTTGAACGGTAATCGTTCAAGACACGCCGACGGTCTAGGTTACGGGGCTGGTTCCGGGGGGTCAAACCGGGCCCCGCACGGCCGTGGGCCCCGCCTCTCGGCGGGGCCCACGGCCGTCGGTACGGGTCAGGCTTCGGTGGGAGCCGAGACGGACGGGAGCGTCTGCTCCGCCGCCGCGGTCTTCTTCGTCGCCCTCTTCGCCACGGTCTTCTTGACCGTCGTCTTCTTCGCGACGGTCTTCTTCGCGGCCGCCGCCTTCTTGGCCGGGGCCTTCTTCGCCGTGGTCGCCGCCTTCTTGGCCGGAGCCTTGCGGGCGGCCTTCTTGGCGGGGACCTCGGGCTCGGCCGCGGCCTCGGGCTCGGCCGGGGCCGGCTCGGACTCCACCGGGGCGGCCTCGACGACCACCACGGCCGCCTCCGCCGCTCCCGCCGGCGAACCGGCGGGTGCGGTGGCCTTGCGGGTGGCACGGCGGCGCGGACGGGCCGGAGCGGCCTCCACCACGGGCTCGGGCTCCGCGACCGGCTCGGCCGGGGCGACCGCCGGGGCCTCCTCGGCCACGGCTTCCGCGGCCTCGGCCGCGACCGGGGCGACGGGCTCCGGCTCGACGACGGCCGGCGCGGCCGCCTCGGTGGCCGGGGCGCCCGCCGGAGCGGTCGCCTTACGGGTCGCACGGCGACGGGTCCGGCCCTTCGGCGCGGCCTCCTCGACGGGGGCCTCGGGGGCGGCCGGAGCCGCTTCCACGGCCTCCGGCACCGGGGCGGCCTCGGGGGCCGGCTCCAGGACCGTGTCGGCGGGCTCCAGGACCGGCTCGTCCTCGGCGACCGGGGCCGCCGGGGCCTCGGCGGCCCGCACCGCACCGCGCGGGGCGCCCGCCGGAGCGGTCGCCTTGCGGGTGGCACGGCGACGGTTGCGCCGGCCGCTGACACCGGCGGCCGCCTCCGCCTCGGCGGGGCTGCTGTACAGCTCCTCGTCGGCGACGAACTCCGGCTCCGGCAGGGCCCGCGGCGCGGCGGCCTCGGCGGCCACCTCGGCCTCGGTCTCCGCGTCGGCCTCGAACACGTCGGTCTCGACGGTCTCGATCGCCTCGGCCTCGTGGTCGTGCTCCAGGCCACGGCCGCCACGGCGCTTGGAACGCTTGCCGTTGCCACCGCCGCCGACCACGGTCGGGGTCTCCATGTGCACGATGACACCGCGGCCGTTGCAGTGGACGCAGGTCTCGGAGAAGGACTCCAGCAGCCCCTGGCCCACCCGCTTGCGGGTCATCTGGACCAGGCCCAGCGAGGTGACCTCGGCCACCTGGTGCTTGGTCCGGTCGCGGCCCAGGCACTCCAGCATGCGCCGCAGGACCAGGTCGCGGTTGGACTCCAGGACCATGTCGATGAAGTCGATGACGACGATGCCGCCGAGGTCGCGCAGCCGCAACTGGCGCACGATCTCCTCGGCCGCCTCCAGGTTGTTCCTGGTGACGGTCTCCTCGAGGTTGCCGCCCTGACCGGTGAACTTGCCGGTGTTGACGTCGATGACGATCATCGCCTCGGTCTTGTCGATCACGAGGGAACCGCCCGAGGGCAGCCACACCTTGCGGTCGAGCGCCTTGGCGAGCTGCTCGTCGATCCGGTACGTCGCGAAGACGTCGACCTCGGAGGTCCAGCGCGAGAGCCGGTCGGCCAGGTCCGGGGCCACGTGGTTCACGTAGCCGTGGATGGTCTCCCAGGCGCTGTCACCGCTGACGATGACCTTCGAGAAGTCCTCGTTGAAGATGTCGCGGACGACGCGGACGGTCATGTCCGGCTCGCCGTACAGCAGGCTCGGCGAAGAGGTCGAGATCTGCTTCGACTTCTTCTGGATGTCCTCCCACTGGGCCTGCAGACGCTCGACGTCGCGGCGCAGCTCGTCCTCGCTGGCACCCTCGGCGGCGGTGCGCACGATGACGCCCGCGTCCTCGGGGACGATCTTCTTGAGGATGGTCTTCAGGCGCGCGCGCTCGGTGTCGGGCAGCTTGCGGCTGATGCCGGTCATCGAGCCCTCGGGCACGTAGACCAGGTAGCGGCCGGGCAGCGAGACCTGGCTGGTCAGGCGGGCGCCCTTGTGGCCGATCGGGTCCTTGGTGACCTGTACCAGGACCGACTGGCCGGACTTGAGGGCGGACTCGATGCGGCGCGGCCCGTTGGCCATGCCGAGCGCCTCGAAGTTGACCTCACCGGCGTACAGGACGGCGTTGCGGCCCTTGCCGATGTCGATGAACGCGGCCTCCATGGACGGCAGCACGTTCTGGACCTTGCCCAGGTAGACGTTGCCGACGTACGAGGTGGCTTCTTCCTTGTTGACGTAGTGCTCGACGAGCACGTTGTCCTCGAGGACGCCGATCTGGGTGCGCTCGCCGGCCTGGCGGACGACCATGACGCGCTCGACGGCCTCGCGGCGGGCCAGGAACTCGGCCTCGGTGATGATCGGGACGCGGCGGCGGCCCTGCTCGCGGCCTTCGCGGCGGCGCTGCTTCTTCGCCTCCAGGCGGGTCGAGCCCTTGATGGACTGGACCTCGTCGGAGGAGGTGGACTCGCTGCGCTCGCGGGCCGGACGGGGCTCGCGGACCTTGACGACGGTGCGTACGCCGTCCTCGTCGGCCGCGTCGGCGTCGGCGGCGCCGTCACCACTGCGGCGACGACGGCGACGGCGGCGACGGCTGGAGGAGGAACCGAGCTCGGCCTCCTCGGCCTCGTCGGCCTCGTCCTCTTCCGCCTCTTCGGCGGACTCGGTCTCTTCCTCGGCGGACTCGTCGAGGTCGGCGGCCTCACCGCGGCGACGGCGACGGCCACCACGACGGCGACGGCGCGAGGGACGCTCGCCCGACTCGTCGGCCTCGTCCTCGTCCAGGTCGGAGGCCTCCGGCTCCTGCTCCTCGTCCACCAGCTCTACGTCGGCCAGCGACACGGGGGCGGTGGGGGCGGGCGCGGCGACGGGCGCGGCGACCGGCTCGGCGGCCGCGCCACGGCGACGGCGGCGACGGCCGGACGGCTGCTCGACGGGGGCGGGGGCCGGGGCCTGTACCTCGGCCTCCAGCTCGTCCTCTTCCTCCTCGGCCTCTTCGGCCTGGGAGGCGGCGGCGGCCGCGGCGGCCATGGCCGCGGTCTCCGGGGTCTGGAACATCGGCTCGGCGAAGACCGGGGCCTGGAAGACGGCCACGGCGGGACGCGCGGCGCGGCGGGCGGCACGGTTCGGCGCCGGGGCGGCGGGCGCCTCGGGCTCGGCGGCCGCGGCCACGGGCTGCGCGGGGGCGGCCGGGGCGGTGGCCCGGGTGGCGCGGCGGCGGCCGCCGCGCTTCGGGGAGTCGACGGCGTCGGCGACGGTGACGGAGCGGGCGGCCCTGGGGGCCTCCTGCGCGGCCGCCGGGGCCTCCTCGGCGGCGGGCGCCTCGACGGCGGCCGGGGCGGTCACGGCGCGGGTGGCACGACGACGGGCACGCGGAGCGGGAGCCGCGGCAGGCTCCTCCTCCACGACCGGAGCGGCGGCCGGGGCGGCCTCCACCACGGACTCGGCGGCAGACGCCTCCACGGCAGCCGGAGCCGCCACGGCACGGGTCGCACGACGACGGGCACGCGGAGCCGGAGCCGCAGCAGGCTCCTCCGCCACCACCGGGGCGGCGACCGGAGCGGCCTCCACCACGGACTCGGCGGCAGACGCCTCCACGGCGGCCGGGGCGGTCACGGCGCGGGTGGCACGACGACGGGCACGCGGCGCCGGAGCCGCAGCAGGCTCCTCCGCCACGACCGGGGCGGCGACCGGTACGGCCTCCACCACGGACTCGGCGGCGGGCGCCTCCGGGGCGGCGACGGCGCGGGTGGCCCGGCGACGGGCACGCGGGGCGGGAGCGGCCGGAGCCTCCTCCTCGACCGCGGGGGCCGCGACCGGAGCGGTCTCGGCGACGGCCTCGACGGCGGCCGGGGCGGTCACGGCGCGGGTGGCACGGCGACGGGCACGCGGCGCCGGAGCGGCGGCGGGCTCCTCGGTCACCGGCGCGGGGGCCGCGGCGACGGGCGTTTCGGGGGCGGCGGCGACGCCGCCGGGCGGGCCGGCGGGCCGGGAAGCGGCGCGGCGACGCCTGCGCGGGGGCAGGTTGTCGCTGGGGCTGCCGTTCTCGGCGGCGGGGGTGTTCTCGTTTTCGGTGTGGGGCATGCGGGCGGTTCTCCCGTCACGCTCCCGGGCGCCGCGGCTGACGTCCGGTCCGGCACGGCCCCGCGTAATGAGCGCGGAGCCGGCCTCCGGGGCGCGTTCGCCACACGGGAGCTGTAGTCCATGGCCGCCGGTTCCGTACGTGTTGTCCGTACGGCCTGGCGGAAGTCTTCAGGTCAGTGCGCTGCCCGACCCAGGTGGCTCCCGAGTGCCAGGGCGGCGCGACGACGACGATCCCTACGCGGCGGGACCTTCCGGCGCCTTCGCGTCGGCCGTTACGGCGGCCGTGGGTGGGGCGGCCGTGACGGCCTCGCGGTCGGGCGCGAGCGGGTCGGTCACCGTGCCGGACTCCTCGTCGAAGAGCCCCTGCGCCAGCCTGGTCACCGCTGCGGGGACCGGCGGCGCCAGGTCGGCCACAGCGTGGAGACCGGACAGGACGTCGTCGGGTCGCACGGCAGGTGTCAAATGCCGAACAACCAGCCGCAGTATCGCACAGGCATTGTCCAGCGGCCTATCAGCCGGAGCCGGAAGTGCTTCGAGAGTGACCACCGCGGATCGGGTGTCGAAGGTTCGCATGCCGTTCTTGGTACGTCGCTGCACCTCCACGGTCTCGGCGGCGAGGAACGCCGTCACGGCCCGCTCGGCCTCCGCGGGCTCCACGCCCTCCAGGCGCAGCTCCCACACGGACGCGGTCAGCCGGTCCGCGAGCCCCGACGTACGGGCCTCGACGGCTTCGGTGATGTCCAGGCCGACGGGCATCGACTCGTCGAGCAGCTCGCGGAGCTTCTCGGGGTCGCGGGCCGCGGCGAGGGCGATCTCCAGGTACTCGGCCTCGCTGCCCGTCCCGGTCGGGGCGGCGTTCGCGTACGAGACCCGGGGGTGCGGGGTGAAGCCCGCCGAGTACGCCATGGGCACCTCGGCGCGGCGCAGGGCCCGCTCGAAGGCGCGCTGGAAGTCTCGGTGGCTGGTGAACCGGAGGCGGCCACGCTTGGTGTAGCGCAGTCGGATGCGCTGCACCACCGGTGCGGGAGGCGGGCCTTCGGGCTGTCGCTTGCCCAGTGGTTCTTCTCCTTGTGCGGGGCGTCGCGGCTCGCACGTCGCCCTGAGTGTCTGTGGAGCCTGCCGGCCGCGCCCTGCCTCCGGCTCACCCCCGCGTCTTGTGCGGGGAGATCTCGGGGGCGGGCGTGTTGCCTGCGGCTGTCGTACTACCCAGAGTACGCGCCCGTGACCTCGCCGGTTCCCCGGGAGGAGCACCGAACAGCAGGCGTCGTACCTCGGCACGGGCCTCCCGGACCGAGGCGCGGGCGGTGCGCCACACCCTGCGGACGGCGTGCCCGGCCGGTGTGGCGATCCGCCGGTGGGCCCAGGCGCAGGGCCGGGCGACGCAGCCGCGCCAGAGCCAGAGGAGGCCCCGGCCGAGGGCCCGGCTGACCCGGCCCGCGAGGTGCCAGGCGCCGACGAGGAGGTGTCCGAGGGGGGTGAGCGCGTACCGGTACAGCCCCCGGCCGAGCGGGGCCAGTAGGAACCGGTACGCCCCGGCGGCGATCGGAACCACCAGATACCGCCACAGACCCACCCACGGCCAGTAGAAGAGGCCCAGCGCCAGCCACCTCAGCACCAGCCCGGCGCCCCGCGCCAGCCAGGCGATCCCCTGCCCGGCCGGGCGCAGGACGTACCGGTGGGCGGCGGTCGCGACCGGGACGAGCACGTACCGCCACAGGGCCGCCCAGGGCCACACGAAGACGGCGGCGAACGCCCTCGGCAGGAACCACCGCAGCCCGTGCCCGACCGGGGTCAGCGCGTACCGGTACAGCCGCCGCGCCAGCCAGGCCAGGCCGGCGGCGGGCGGAACCAGCAGGTGGCGGTACGCGGCCACGGTCAGCCATACGAGTCCGGCGCCGACGGGCACGAGCACGTGCCGGCCGAGGGCGAGGACGGCCAGTTCGACGCCGCGCCCGAGCGGGACCAGCAGGTACCGGTACACGGCGCCGCCGACCGGAACCACGAGATGGCGCCACAGCCCCACCCACGGCCAGTAGAAGACACCCAGCGCCAGCCACCTCAGCACCAGCCCGACCCCCCGCCCGAGCCACGCCAGGGCCTGCCCGACGGGTGCCAGGACGCGGCGGTGCACGGTGCGCGCGGCGAGCACGAGCAGGTCCCAGACGAGCCGTACGGGCAGGACGACCAGCACGGCCACGACCTTCACGGGCACCCCGACGACCCCCACCAGGCACCCTTCACCCCCACGCCCGCCCCGTACCTCCTCGGTTTCCATACCCCTAAGGACACCCCCCGCCCCCAACCCGTTGCGGCCGGCGCAGACAAACGCGTCCCCCACCGTGCACGGTGGGGGACGCGTCGCGGGATCAGCGGCCGGTACGGCCGGAGGTCACTTCACGACCGACAGCGGCAGCAGCTTCTTGCCGGTCGGGCCGATCTGGATGCTCGTGTCCATCTGAGGACACACGCCGCAGTCGAAGCACGGGGTCCAGCGGCAGTCTTCGACCTCGGTCTCGTCGAGGGCGTCCTGCCAGTCCTCCCAGAGCCAGTCCTTGTCGAGGCCGGAGTCCAGGTGGTCCCAGGGCAGGACTTCCTCGTACGTCCGTTCGCGGGTCGTGTACCAGGCCACGTCCACGCCGTAGGCGGGCAGCGCCTTCTCGGCGGCTTCCATCCAGCGGTCGTACGAGAAGTGCTCGCGCCAGCCGTCGAAGCGGCCGCCGGACTCGTACACGGCGCGGATGACGTCACCGATGCGGCGGTCACCGCGGGAGAGCAGGCCCTCGACGATGCCCGGCTTGCCGTCGTGGTAGCGGAAGCCGATGGAGCGGCCGTACTTCTTGTCGCCGCGGATCTTGTCGCGGAGCTTGGTGAGGCGCGCGTCCGTCTCCTCGGCCGACAGCTGCGGGGCCCACTGGAAGGGGGTGTGCGGCTTGGGCACGAACCCGCCGATGGAGACGGTGCAGCGGATGTCGTTCTGCCCGGAGACCTCGCGGCCCTTGGCGATGACGTTGACCGCCATGTCACCGATCTGGAGGACGTCCTCGTCGGTCTCGGTCGGCAGGCCGCACATGAAGTACAGCTTCACCTGGCGCCAGCCGTTGCCGTAGGCGGTGGCGACGGTGCGGATCAGGTCCTCTTCCGAGACCATCTTGTTGATGACCTTGCGCATGCGCTCGGAGCCGCCCTCGGGGGCGAAGGTGAGGCCCGAGCGGCGGCCGTTGCGGGTCAGCTCGTTGGCCAGGTCCACGTTGAACGCGTCCACGCGGGTCGACGGCAGGGACAGGCCCACCTTGTCGTCCGAGTAGCGGTCCGCGAGGCCCTTGGCGATGTCGGCGATCTCGGTGTGGTCCGCGGAGGACAGCGAGAGGAGGCCGACCTCCTCGAAGCCGGTCGCCTTGAGACCCTTCTCCACCATCTCGCCGATGCCGGTGATGCTTCGCTCCCGCACGGGGCGCGTGATCATGCCGGCCTGGCAGAAACGGCAGCCGCGGGTGCAGCCGCGGAAGATCTCCACGGACATGCGCTCGTGGACGGTCTCGGCGAGCGGGACCAGGGGCTGCTTGGGGTACGGCCACTCGTCGAGGTCCATGACGGTGTGCTTGGACACGCGCCACGGCACGCCGGAGCGGTTCGGCACGACACGGCCGATGCGGCCGTCCGGCAGGTACTCGACGTCGTAGAAACCGGGGACGTAGACGCCGCCGGTCTTGGCGAGGCGGAGCAGGACCTCCTCGCGCCCGCCGGGCCGGCCTTCGGCCTTCCACGCGCGGATGATCTCGGTCATGTCGAGGACGGCCTGCTCGCCGTCGCCGATGACGGCGCAGTCGATGAACTCCGCGATCGGCTCGGGGTTGAAGGCCGCGTGGCCGCCCGCGAGGACGATGGGGTGGTCGACGGTACGGTTCCTGGCTTCCAGCGGGATGCCCGCGAGGTCCAGGGCCGTCAGCATGTTCGTGTAGCCGAGCTCGGTGGAGAACGACAGTCCGAACACGTCGAAGGAGCCGACCGGGCGGTGGCTGTCGACGGTGAACTGCGGGACCTGGTGCTCGCGCATCAGCTCTTCGAGGTCCGGCCACACCGAGTACGTGCGCTCGGCGAGCACTCCCTCGCGCTCGTTCAGCACCTCGTAGAGGATCATGACGCCCTGGTTGGGCAGCCCGACCTCGTACGCGTCCGGGTACATCAGCGCCCAGCGGACGTCGCAGGAGTCCCACGGCTTGACGGTGGAGTTGAGCTCACCACCGACGTACTGGATGGGCTTCTGCACATGCGGGAGCAGAGCTTCGAGCTGTGGGAAGACCGACTCGGACATCACGCGACTTTCGTGAAGCGGGCAGGGGGCGACTCTCAAGCGTACCCCGAGGCCCACTGGCCCCTGCCCACATGATCACTTGAGGGCGGCCCGCAGGCGTGGGTCCGCGGCCTTCGCCCAGACGCCCGGGAGCTCGTCCTCCTGCCGCCGCGCCAGGGCCTCCTCCCGGGCGTACAGGACGCCCCAGGTGAAGGAGGGCTCGCCGGCGCCCGCGGCCTGGTCGGCGAGGCCGCGCAGGGCGGCCCGGGCCACCACGCTGTCCTGGTGGCCGCCGAGCAGGGTCTGGACCTTCTTCATGGCCTTCGCCTGGTGTTTCGCCGGTTTGCCGAGGGCCGGTACGGCCGCTTCCGCCGCGTAGCGGGCCCGTTTGGCGGCTTTGCGCGCCTCGTGGAGGGCGAGGTCGCGTTCGTGGCCGGGGGCGAGTTCGAGCGCGTGTCCGACGCGCTCGGCGAGCCGGTCGTAGTCGTGGAGGACGGCCTTGGGCAGGACGCTCTCCGCGGGGCGGTCCGCGGCCTTGAGCAGCGGCGGTCCGGCGAGCAGGGCGTCGAGCGCGTCGAGGAGGCTGATGTGGCGCGGGCTGTCCAGGGCGGCCAGGGCGCGGCGCCGGGAGTCGCGGCGGCGGGTCTCGTTCCAGGTGCGCAGCCGGCCTCGGACGGGTCCGACGACGAGGTCGCGGGGCAGTTCCCGGATGTGGGTCCGGAACCTCTCCCGCAGGACCTCCCGGTCGCGGTCGACGCCGAGTTCGCCGCCGAGCCACTTCAGTTCCTCGCCGAGGGGGTCCGTGACGGTCCGGTCGAGGACCTTGCGGTGGGTCTTGAAGGCGCTGCGGGTGCGGCGGACGGCGACGCGCATCTGGTGGACGGAGTCGGGCAGGTCGCGGCGGACCGCGGGGTCGAGGGCGACGATCACGTCGCGCTGTTCGCGCAGGTAGGCGAGCACGTACGCGGCCGCCGTGCCCTCCGGGGGCTCGGCGTCGGTCTCGGCCCCGGTCCCGGCCCCGGCCCCGGCCCCGGCGTCGGTCTCGGCGAGGGCGCGGGCGAGTTTCGAGGGGGCGTCGGAGGCGCGGAGTCCGGCCTTGAGGAACTTCTTGCCGATGGTGTCGAGGAGGGCGGTGCCGGCCTCATCCCCGGCCGGGTCGCCGTCCGCTCCCGCGGTCCCGTCGGCGAGTTCCACCTCGACCTCGGTCCAGGTGGCGACGGCTTCGCCGCGCTCGGCCCGTACGGCGTCGGTGCACAGTTCCGCGAGGGGGTTCCCGTCGCCGTCGAGGAGGTCGCGGAGGTGGCGCTCGGAGCGCAGCCGGACCAGCGGTTCGAGTGCGGCCCCGCGGACCCGGGAGCGGACCAGGGCGGCGAGGTCGTGCGGGACGGCGTCGGAGAGGGGGGCGTGGACCTCTTCGCGGATTCCCGGGGAGACGGGCAGTTTGAGGTGCCAGCCCGCGTCGTCGCCGCCGGTCCTGCGCCGCAGCGTCAGCCCGTCGGCGGCGAGGCGCCGATCGGGGGTGTCGTAGTAGACGGCGTCGAGGTGGACGGTGCCGCGGTCGCGGACCTCCGCGATCCCGGCGGTGCCGGTGAGGTCCGGCAGGGGTAGGGAGCCGGCCCCGGCCTTCGCGCGCTTCCCGGGTTTTTCGCCCTTGCCGGCCTTTCCGGGCGCGAACTCGAATTTCCGCTCGATCTCACGCTTGCTGTCCGCCATGAACCGAATCTAGACCGGTTCGGCGCGCGGCGGCAGTACGCCCGGTCGTGGCGGAGGCGGGCCGGGAACGTCCCGGCCCGCCTCCGTCGCACGTCCGGGCGGCGCCGGACCCGTGTCAGGCCGACATGGGCCGCTGCACCCGGATGGACTGGAGCAGGCCGACCGCGATCCACACGGCGAACATCGAGGATCCGCCGTAGGACACGAAGGGCAGGGGCAGTCCGGCCACCGGCATGATGCCGAGGGTCATGCCGATGTTCTCGAAGGACTGGAAGGCGAACCAGGCGATGATCCCGGCGCAGACGACGGTGCCGTAGAGCTCGGTGGTCTCCCGGGCGATCATGCAGGCGCGCCACAGCACGACGGCCAGCAGGAACAGGATCAGGCCCGCTCCGATGAAGCCCAGTTCCTCGCCCGCGACGGTGAACACGAAGTCGGTCTGCTGCTCGGGGACGAACTGCCCGGTGGTCTGGGAGCCCTTGAAGAGCCCTGAGCCGGTGAGGCCGCCGGAGCCGATCGCGATGCGCGCCTGGTTGGTGTTGTAGCCGACGCCCGCCGGGTCGAGCTCGGGGTTGGCGAAGGCGGCGAAGCGGTTGATCTGGTACTCGTCGAGGACGCCGAGCTGCCAGATGAGGATGGCGCCGGCGGCGCCCGAGCCGAGGAGTCCGAGGACCCAGCGGTTGGAGGCGCCGGAGGCCAGCAGGACGCCGAGCACGATGACGACCATCACCATGACGGAGCCGAGGTCGGGCATCAGCATGACGATGCCCATCGGGGCGGCGGCCAGGCAGAGCGCCTTCACCACGGTGCGGTGGTCGGGGTGGTCGAGGTCGCCCGCGTCGACCCGGGACGCCAGCAGCATCGCCATGCCCAGGATGATCGTGATCTTCACGAACTCGGAGGGCTGGAGCGAGAAGCCGCCGCCGATCACGATCCACGCGTGGGCGCCGTTGATGGTGGCGCCCAGCGGGGTGAGGACCGCGATGATGAGGACCAGGGAGAGCCCGTACAGGATGGGCACGGCGCCGCGCAGGGTGCGGTGCCCGAGCCAGACGGTGCCGATCATCAGCACGAGGCCGATGCCGGTGTTCATGGCGTGCCGGAAGAGGAAGTAGTACGGGTCCCCCTGGTTCAGGGAGGTCCGGTTGCGGGTCGCCGACCACACCAGCAGGGCCCCGATGAAGGACAGTGCCAGCGCGGAGAGCAGTATCGGCCAGTCGAGCCGGCGCAGCACGGAGTCCCGTGCGGTGAGCCGGGCCACCGGTCCGCGCTGGGGCGCGTACCGGGAGACGGAGAACTTGTTCGCGGTCTGCATGTCGGTGTGTTCTGTCCTCAGTCGTGCCAGGCGGGAGGCGCAGCGGGAGGCCCGGCGAGTACGGCCGGCGCCAGGTCCTCCGGAGACGGTGGCACGTACGGCCGGATCTCGGGGGAGTCGATGGATCCGTCGGGCCGGATCCTGGGGAGTTTCGCCTCGGGCCTCGGCAGCAGGGCCTTCTTCGGGTCCTGGTTGCCGGCCATGTCGAGGCCGTAGATGGCGTTGTAGAGGTTGCGGACGGCGGGTCCGGAGGCTCCGGAGCCGGTGCCGCCCTGGGAGATGGTCATGACGATGGCGAAGTCGTCGGTGTAGGTCGCCAGCCACGAGGTGGTCTGCTTGCCGTACACCTGGGCGGTGCCGGTCTTGGCGCGCATCGGGATCTTGTCGAGCGGCCAGCCGCCGAACCGCCAGGCGGCGGTGCCGCCGGGTGCGACGACGGAGCGCAGGCCCTTGTCGAGGTCGTTGACGGTCTTGGCGTCGATGGGCAGCCGGCCGTGCGACGCGGGCTTGATCATGTCGATGTGCTTGCCGTCGGGGCTGATCACGGCCTTGCCGACGGTGGGGTTGAAGAGGGTGCCGCCGTTGCTGATGGCCGAGTAGGCGGTGGCCATCTGGATGGGGGTGACGAGGACGTCGCCCTGGCCGATGGCGAAGTTGATGCTGTCGAACGCCTTCAGCTGGTTGCCTTCGAGGCAGCTCTCGTAGGCGATCTGCTCGACGTAGGTGCCGCCCTTCTTGCCCTGCTTGCACCAGGAGTCCTTGTTGGCCGCCCAGAAGCTCTTCTTCCAGCCGCGGTCGGGGATGCGGCCGGTGACCTCGTTGGGCAGGTCGACCCCGGTCTCCGCGCCGAGTCCGAATTCGCGGGCGGTGCGGTAGAACCAGTCGTGGGCGTCCTTCTTGGGCTTGAGGCCGCCGTCGCGCTGCCACTCCTTGTGCCCGAGCGCGTAGAAGACGGTGTTGCAGGAGAACTTGAGTGCGTCGCCGAGGGTGATGGGGCCGTGGCCCTTGGACTCGAAGTTCGCGAAGCTCCGGCCGCCGAGGCTGTAGGAGCTGCTGCAGTTGTACTTGTCGTCGAAGTCGTAGCCGGCGCGCACGGCCGCGCTCGCCGAGACCACCTTGAAGATGGAGCCCGCGGGGGCCTGGCCCTGGATGGCCCGGTTGAGCAGCGGGTAGTTGGAGCTCTTGGTGGTGAGTTTGGCGTAGTCGGCGCCGGAGATGCCGCCGACCCAGGCGTTGGGGTCGTAGTCGGGCTGGGAGGCCATCGCGACGATGCGGCCGGTCTTGGTCTCCATGACGACGACGGCGCCCGAGTCGGCCTCGTACTTGCGGCCGGTGATCTTGTCGGTCTCCTGGCGGACGGTCTTCATCGCGGCCTGGAGTTCGAACTCGGCGACGGCCTGGACCCTGGCGTCGATGCTGGTGACGAGGGTGGATCCGGGGACGCCGGGGTCGGACTTGGTCTGTCCCATGACGCGGCCGAGGTTGTCGACCTCGTAGGAGGTGACTTCGGCCTTGCCGCGCAGCTGCCTGTCGTAGGTGCGTTCGATGCCGGACCGGCCGACCTGGTCGGAGCGCAGGTGGGGCGAGTCGGTGTCCTTGGCCTTCTGGATCTCTTCGTCGGTGACGGGCGAGAGGTAGCCGAGGACCTGCGAGGTACGGGCGCCGCCCGGGGCCGGGTAGCGGCGGACGGCGGTGGGCTCCGCGGTGATGCCGGGGAAGTCGGCGGGTCGTTCGCGGATCTGCAGCGCCTGTTGCGTGGTGGCTTCGAGGGTGACGGGGATCGGCTGGTACGGGGAGCCGTTCCAGCAGGGCTTGGGGGTTTCGGAGTCGCAGAGGCGGACCTTGTCCATGACCTCCTTGGGACCCATGTCCAGGACTCCGGCGAGGCGGGTCATGACGGCCTTGCCCCTGTCCTTCATCTTCATCAGCTGGGTGCGGCTGGCGGACACGACCAGGCGCGTCTCGTTGTCGGCGAGCGGGACGCCGCGGGCGTCGAGGATCGAACCGCGGACGGCGGGCTGGACGACGCGCTGGACGTGGTTGCTCTTGGCCTCGTGGTAGTACTCCGCGCCGTTGCGGATCTGGAGGTACCACAGACGTCCGCCGAGGGTGACGAACATCGAGAGGACGAGTACCTGGATCATGACCAGGCGGATCCGCACCCGGGGGGTGCGGCCGGTGTCGGGGGTGTTGGTCACGTCCGCTCCCTCCTCACAGTTTCTTCACGCTCTTCACCGCCTTGACGCCCTTTATCCGGCCGGCCCGGTTGGCGCGGACGCGCGAGCCCCGCAGGCGCAGGCCGCCGCGCTGGCTGCCGATGCGCAGTCCCGTGCCGCCGGCCAGCCAGCCGGAGGACACGTCGTTGCCCTGGGCCGGTCCGCCGGCGGCGTCGACGGCCATCGGGTCGTTCTCGGCGCGCCGGGCCAGGGCCATGATGAAGGGCACCGTGAAGGGCGCGAGGAGCAGGTCGTAGAGGGTCGCGGTGAACAGCAGGCCGGTGAGGCCCACGTGCCGGGCGGCGGTGTCGCCGACGAGGGCGCCCACTCCGGCGTAGAGGAGGGTGGAGCCGATCGCGGCGGCGACGACGGTGAGCATCGGGCCCCAGGCCGAGCGGAACCGCCCGCTGTCGGGCCGGGCGAGGCCGACGAGGTAGCCGATCAGGCACAGCACGAGCGCGTACCGCCCGGCGGCGTGGTCGGCGGGCGGGGCCAGGTCGGCGAGGAGTCCGGCGCCGAAGCCGATGAGGGCGCCGCTGAGGTGCCCGTAGACCAGGGCGAGGGCGACGACGGTCAGCAGCACGAGGTCGGGGACGGCGCCGGGCAGCTGGAGCCGGCCGAGGACGCTGACCTGGATGACGAGGGCGACCACGATGAGTGTGGCCGAGAGCAGGATCCGGTTGAAGCGCATGACGGTCAGCTCCTACTCGTCGGCCGGCTTGCCGGACACGCCGGCGGACGGGGTGACGGTGACCGTGACGGTCGGGGTGGGCTTGGGTGCCTCGGGCTTGGGCGGCAGGACCGCGTCGCGCGGGTCCTCGCGCGGGGGCATCACCACGACGCCGACGATGTCGAGGCGGGAGAAGCCGACGAACGGACGGATCCAGACGGTGCGGGTCAGGTCGCCGCGCGAGGGGTCGACCTTGACGACCTCGCCGATCGGGACTCCGGGCACGAAGGGCTTGTTGCCGCGCGAGCCGAAGGTGACGAGGCGGTCGCCGGGGTTGATCTTGGCTTTGCCGTTGAGCATCTGGACGGACAGGGCGCGGTCCCCCTGGCCGGTGGCGAAGCCGAGCTCGCCGGTCTTCTCCAGGCGGGTGCCGACGGTGAAGTCCGGGTCGTTGGCGAGGACGACGGTGGCGGTGTCGGGGCCGACGGTGGCGACCCGGCCGACGAGCCCGTCCCCGTTGAGGACGGTCATGTCGCGCTCGATGCCGTCCTTGCTGCCCGCGTCGATGGTGACGGTCCAGGAGAAGCCCTGGGCCGCTCCTATGGCGATGACCTCGGCGCCCTTGATGCCGTACTGTCCGGCGCCGGCCCGCTTGAGCATCTCGTCGAGCTCGCGGATCCGGCTGCGGGTCTGGTCCTCGCTGCCGAGCTTGGCCTTCAGCATGCTGTTCTCGCGTTCGAGCGTCGCGATCCGGTTGTGGCGCTCACCGGAGTCGCGGACGGCCCCTATGGCGTTGGCGACCGGGTCCACCGCGGTCGCGACGCCCTTCTCGACCGGGCCGAAGACCGCTGCGGCGGCCTGCCGGGCACCGTCGACCGGCGACTCCTCGCCCGCCCTGATGTCCACCGTGATCAACGCGAACGCGATGGCGATCAGAAGCACCAGGAGCAGCCGGCTTTCTCGTGTGTCCCTCACGTGCGGCGGCCGTGCCTTCCTCGTAGATACCCGTGCGGCGGAGCCGCTCCGGCGGAACCGGGACTCCGACCGGACTGTGCCTGTATATCAACGATCCGCCGCACGGGCGCGGTAGCACCCGTACGGCGGATCCTTGTGTTCCGCTTGCCCCTTCGACGGGGATCCGGTCATCGTCGGGGCTGGGCGTCCAGGACCTGCTGGAGGGCCTCGAACTCCTCCACGCACTTGCCGGAGCCGAGTGCGACGGAGTCGAGGGGATCCTCGGCGATGTGGATCGGCATGCCCGTCTCGCGGCGCAGCCGCTCGTCCAGGCCGCGCAGCAGGGCTCCGCCACCGGTCAGGACGATGCCGCGGTCCATGATGTCGCCGGAGAGTTCCGGCGGGCACTTGTCGAGGGTCGTCTTGACCGCGTCGACGATGGCGTTGACGGGCTCCTCGATGGCCTTGCGCACCTCGGCCGCGGAGATGACCACGGTCTTGGGCAGGCCCGAGACGAGGTCGCGGCCGCGGATCTCGGTGTGCTCGTCCTTGTCGAGGTCGTACGCCGACCCGATGGTGATCTTGATCTGCTCGGCGGTGCGCTCGCCGAGGAGGAGCGAGTACTCCTTCTTGATGTGCTGGATGATCGCGTTGTCCAGCTCGTCGCCGGCGACCCGGATGGACTGCGCCGTGACGATTCCGCCGAGGGAGATGACGGCGACCTCGGTGGTGCCACCGCCGATGTCCACGACCATGTTGCCGGTGGCCTCGTGGACGGGCAGGCCCGAGCCGATGGCGGCGGCCATGGGCTCCTCGATGATGTGCACCTGACGGGCGCCGGCCTGCGTGGACGCCTCGATGACGGCGCGCCGCTCCACTCCCGTGATGCCGGAGGGTACGCAGACCACCACGCGGGGGCGGGCCAGGTAGCGGCGCTTGTGGATCTTGAGGATGAAGTACCGGAGCATGCGCTCGGTGATCTCGAAGTCGGCGATCACGCCGTCCTTGAGGGGGCGTACGGCGACGATGTTGCCGGGCGTCCGGCCGATCATCTTCTTCGCCTCGGAGCCGACCGCCAGGATGCCACCGGTGTTCGTGTTGATGGCGACCACGGACGGCTCGTTCAGGACGATTCCCCGGCCCCTCACGTACACCAGCGTGTTGGCGGTCCCGAGGTCGATCGCCATGTCACGGCCGATGAACGACATGTTGTTCCCCTTGTTCCCCATGAGGAGCGTCTGGCCTTCCAGTTGATAGCGGCTGCTGTCAGGTCGGCGAGGTGGGTGTGTGGGTGGAGGCCCCATCGTAGTGCCGCAAGTACGGACACCGCGCGACGGGACTCCGGCAATCCCGCCGGAACGGATACCCGCCCCCTTAGTGGTGACGTCGCGTCCTGCCCATGCGTTCCCGGTGGGGCCCGGTAATACCGAAGGGCGACCGAAATTACTTCGGTCGCCCCAGGTCATGAGCGCTATTCGGCTGATGTCGCGTCAGGAAAGAGTAATCAGAGCGCGGGGAAGAACAGCTTCAGCTCGCGCTCCGCGGACTCCTCGGAATCCGAGGCGTGGATCAGGTTCTCCCGGGTGATGGTCCCGAAATCCCCCCGGATGGAGCCGGGCGCCGCGGCGATCGGGTCGGTGGGTCCGGCCAGCTGGCGGACACCCTCGATCACGCGTTCCCCTTCGACCACCAGGGCGACGACCGGACCGCTGGACATGAAGCCCATGAGCGGCTCGTAGAAGGGCTTGCCCTTGTGCTCGCCGTAGTGGGTCTCCAGCGTCTCCGCGTCCAGCGTGCGCAGCTCCAGCGCGGGAACGGTCCAGCCGGCCTTCCGCTCGATGCGACCGATGATCTCGCCGATCAGGCCGCGCCTGACGGCGTCCGGCTTGAGCAGGACGAGGGTGCGCTGGGTCATGGTGGCAACTCCTTGCGGCATACGGGTGCGGTAGGGCGAATCTACAGGGCCGTCACGGTGAACCGTCACGCAGCGTCAGGAGCAGCGGCTTCCGCCTGCTCGGCCCAGCGGGCCTTGATGGCGTCGATCCGCCGGCCGTAGTGCACCGAGCACCACCACAGGGCGGCGAAGACCGCGCCCAGGAAGAACATCGTCGGCACCACGAAGCCGCTCGCGATCAGCCCGACCTGGAGCGCCCAGCCGAGCTGCACCGCGCCCGGGCGGGAGAGCATCCCGCACAGCAGTACCGAGAGCAGCATCGTCACGCCGCAGACCGTCCACACCTGGGCCTGGGTCAGGTCCGGGTTCTTCATGGCCACCAGGCCCGCGAAGCCGACGATGAAGAACTCACCGATCAGCGTGCTCGCGCAGAGCGTGCGCATCGATCCCTCAGCCTCTCTTGAACAGCAGGCGGGCCTCGCCCACCGTGATCACGGAACCGGTCACCAGGACCCCGGCCCCTCCGTACTCCGCCTCTTCCTCCGCCAGGGTGACGGCCGCCTCCAGCGCGTCGTCCAGCCGGGGCTCCACCTGCACCCGGTCGGTGCCGAAGACCTCGACGGCCACGGCCGCCAGCTCGTCGGCGCCCATCGCCCGGTGGCTGGTGTTCTCCGTGACGACGACCTCCGCGAAGATCGGCTCGAAGGCCTCCAGCACCCCCTTGACGTCCTTGCCCTCGCTGGCCGCCACGACCCCGATCAGCCGGCTGAAGCCGAAGGCCTCGGTGACGGCCTCGGCGGTCACCCGCGCTCCCGCCGGGTTGTGGGCGGCGTCCAGCACCACGGTCGGGCTGCGGCGCACGACCTCCATGCGGCCCGGCGAGGTCACCGAGGCGAAGGCCTTCCGCACGGTGTCCGCATCGAGCTCGCGGGCGTGCTCCCCGCCGATCCCGAAGAAGGCCTCGACGGCCGCCAGCGCGACGGCCGCGTTGTGCGCCATGTGGGCCCCGTACAGCGGCAGGAAGATGCCGTCGTACTCGCCGCCCACCCCGCGCAGGGTCAGCATCTGGCCGCCGACCGCCACCTCGCGGGAGACGACTCCGAACTCCATGCCCTCGCGGGCCACCGTCGCGTCGACCTCGACGGCCTTCTTCAGCAGCACCTGCGCCGCGTCCACCGGCTGCTGCGCCAGGATCACCGTCGCGTCCTGCTTGATGATGCCGCCCTTCTCCAGGGCGATCTCACCGGGCGTCGTGCCGAGCCGGTCGGTGTGGTCGAGGCTGATCGGGGTGATCACCGCGACCGTGCCGTCGATGACGTTCGTGGCGTCCCAGCTGCCGCCCATGCCGACCTCGACGACGGCCACGTCCACGGGCGCGTCCGCGAAGGCCGCGTACGCCATGCCCGTGAGCACCTCGAAGAAGGACAGCCGGTACTCCTCGGCGGCGTCGACCATCTCCACGTACGGCTTGACGTCGTGATAGGTCTCGACGAAGCGCTCGGCGCTGATCGGTGCGCCGTCCAGGCTGATCCGCTCGGTGACCGACTGCACGTGCGGGCTGGTGTAGCGGCCCGTGCGCAGCTCGAAGGCGTTCAGCAGGGCCTCGATCATGCGGGCGGTGCTGGTCTTGCCGTTGGTGCCGGTCACGTGGATCGACGGGTACGCGCGCTGCGGCTCGCCCAGGACGTCCATCAGGGCGGAGATCCGGCTGACGGAGGGCTCCAGCTTGGTCTCGCCCCAGCGGGTGGCCAGCTCCTGCTCCACCTCCAGCAGCGCCTTCGCCACCTCCGGGTCCTCCGGACGGGACGGCACCGGGTCGCCCTGCGGCGGTCCGGCCTGCGCGCGCAGGGTACGGCTGCCGGCCTCGATCACCGCCAGGTCGGGGTCGCGGTCGGCCTCCTCCGCGACTATCTGGTCGAACTCGTCGGAGGCGTGGTCTCGGTCGTGGCTCTCGGGCTGCTGCTCACTCACGGGACCCAGTCTACGGACGGGGACCCCGGGGACTTTCGGCCCGGCCGTTTCGGGACCTTCGGCGGCGATTGCGACCGGATCGTTATGCAAGCCTTGCGGGCAGGAGATTGGGGAACAAATGCCGCAGGCCAGCACCGAAAAGACCGCTTCCAGCCGCGACATAGGAATGGACCTGGGGACCGCCAACACCCTCGTCTACGCCCGGGGACACGGGATCGTCCTCAATGAGCCGTCCGTGGTGGCGGTCAGGGCGGGCACGACCACCGCGCTCGCCGTGGGGACGGAAGCCAAGGAGACCATCGGCCGCACCCCGGGCTCCATCACCGCGATCCGCCCCCTGAAGGACGGGGTGATCTGCGACTACGAGGCCGCCGAGGAGATGATCCGGCACTTCGTGCGCAAGGCCGTCCCCGGCCGCCGGACGCGCACCCGGATGGTGATCTGCGTGCCGTCCGGAGTGACCCCGGTCGAACGGCGGGCCATCGTGCACGCCTCCACCCGCGCCGGGGCGAAGTCCGTCCACCTGATCGAGGAACCCATGGCCGCGGCCATCGGCGCCGGGCTGCCGGTGGCCGAAGCCCGCGGATCGATGGTCGTCGACATCGGCGGCGGCACCACCGAGGTGGCCGTCATCTCGCTCGGCGGCATCGTCACCGCCCAGTCCCTGCGGATCGGCGGCGACCGGCTCGACGCGGCGATCACGGACCACGTGCGCAAGGAACACTCCCTGCTCATCGGCGAGCGGACCGCGGAGGACGTCAAGGTCGGCATCGGCTCCGCCTGGCCCGTCCCGGACCGGCCCGAACTGGAGACCCGCACCTTCACCGTGCGCGGCCGCGAGCGCGTCGGCGGCATGCCCAAAACGCTCGAACTGACCGCCCTCGACGTACGGGCCGCGCTCGACGAGCCGGTCGAGGCCGTCATCGCCGCCGTCCGCACCACCTTGGAGGAGTGCCCGCCGGAGCTCTCCGGCGACGTGATGGAACACGGCATCGTCCTCACCGGCGGAGGCGCGCTCCTGCCCGGCCTGGACCTGCGCATCGCCTCCGCGACCGGCATTCCCGTCTTCGTGGCGGACAACCCCCTGGACTGCGTCGCCCTCGGCTCGGGCCGCTGCGTCGAGGACCTCGACACGCTGAACGGCCTGCTGGCCCCGGCCAGGGCCTGAGCGGGCCCGGCGCCGCCCGTCAGGCGCGCGGCAGGACGGCCACCACCAGGTACGAGCCGTCCGTACGGGTGGCCGTCAGGCTGCCGCCCAGGCTCCGCACGCGTTCGGACATGCTCGCCGTGCCGGAGCCCGCCGAGACGGGGGCGCGGCCTGGGGCGCCGTCCGGGAGGCCGTTGCGGACGGCGATCCGCAGCTGCGGCCCGTCCGTCGCGATCGACACCTCGATGGTCTCCCCCCGCGCGTGCTTGGCCGCGTTCGTCAGGCACTCCTGCACCACCCGGTACACCGCCGCCTGCCGCAGCGGCGACAGCCCGTGCACGTCGGGGTCGAGCGTGAGCCGCACCGGCGAACCCGCCCGGTCGCTCTCCCGGGCCAGCGCGGCGAGCCCCTCCACGCCCGGCGTCGAGTCCCGCTCCCCGCGCTGCACGATGATCTCGTTCAGCACCAGGTGCGCGCGCCGCGCGGTGTCGGCGAGCTCCTCGAAGTCCTTCGCGTACGCCGTCTCCCGCGCCCGGACGGACAGCACCTCGGAGCGCACGGTCAGCAGCGTCAGCTCCCGCCCGACGAAGTCGTGGACGTCCCGGGCGACCGAGGTCCGCTCCTGCTGGACGGCGTTCTGCACCGCCGACTCCGCCCGCCTCGCCTCCAGCTCCCGCACCAGGTCGCTCCGGTAGGCGGCGATGCCCACGGCCGAGGCGAGCACCCCGATCGGCACGACCAGGCTGAGGAAGGAGCTCAGCGTCTGGATCCTGGGCTCGGGCCAGCCCGGCACGCTGAACACCGCGAACGCGAAGGCGACGTAGCCGACGGTGGCCAGGACCCCGGCCCGGCGGCCCCGGTAGCGGCCGACCGAGTAGAGCGCGAACTGGATGAGGGTGAGCTCGTGCAGCCAGCCGACGAACAGCAGGGCCGTCACGTACGCCACCCACGGCGCCCGGCGCCGCACCAGCAGGCTCGAACAGCCCGCGGCGAGCACGAGGGCGGCCATCCAGCCGTTGAGGGAGTTGTCGGCAGCGGCGAGGCCGGGCAGGTCCAGCGCCATCAGGGCCAGGCAGCTCAGCGCCGTGATGACGTCCAGCGCCCGGGGCGAGGCCGCCCAGCCGTCGGCCCGCCGGCGGCCCGAGGCCGCGGCCCGGTGGAGTGCCGCGAGGACGACGGGCTTGACGCGCATGTCCCCCATCATCCGTGGTCGCCGCCCCGGGATCGGATCGAGCCGGGGGACATATGAAGTGATATGCGGCACTCCGGTTGGCTCCGGGCAGGGGCCGGACGACCCGCCACACCCGTGACCTTCCGCCCTGGGGGACCGCCCCGCGCCCTCGTAGCGTCGGGGGAATGACCACCCCGAAGGCCGCCGCGCGGACCACCCGGCAGATCACCGAGGACCACCGCACCGGACTGCTCCTCCTGATCGGCGGCATCGTCGGCACCCTCGCCTCCGGGGTCCTCGCCCACGACCGCGTCCGCACCCTGGAGGACCCCCTCTTCACCCCGGGCTGCAACGTCAACGCGGTACTGAGCTGCGGCGACGTGATGACCACCTGGCAGGGCAACCTGCTCGGCTTCCCCAACATGCTCCTCGGCCTCGCCGGCTTCGGGGCGCTCGCGGCCCTCGGCGCGGCGCTCGTCGCCGGGGCCCGGTTCCCGCGCCGGCTGTGGTGGCTCCTGTGGGCGGGCACCGCGGCCGGCTTCGCCCTCACCGTGTGGCTGATCGGCCAGTGCCTGTACGTGATCGGCGCGCTCTGCCCGTGGTGCGCGGCCGTCTGGGCGGTGGTGATCCCGCTGTTCTGGTACGTCACCCGGTACCTGTCCCGCCCCGGCTCCCCGCTGCGCGCCCTCCCCCACTGGCTGGTCCCGGTGACGCTGTACGGGGTCGTCGCCGTCCTCGTCCTGGAACGCTTCGGCACCCGGCTGCTCTGAGGCCCGGGTACGCGGAAGGCCCCCGTACGGCCGGACAGCCGTACGGGGGCCCCTCGCTCGCGGTTACGCCGCGGGCAGCGCGTCCAGCTGGGCCTGGAGCCGGGCGATGTCGGCCTCGGCCTTGGCCAGCCGGCCCTTGATCTTGTCCACGACGTTGTCGGGGGCCTTGGCGATGAACGCCTCGTTCCCGAGCTTCGCCTCGGCCTGCTGCTTCTCCTTCTCGGCGGCGCCCAGGTCCTTCGTCAGGCGCTTGCGCTCGGCGGGCACGTCGATGGTGCCCGACAGGTCCAGCGCGACGGTGGCACCGGCGACGGGGAGGGTCGCGGTGGCGCTGAAGGAGTCGCCCTCCGGCTGGAGGCGCAGCAGCTGCCGGATGGCGCCCTCGTGCGCGGCGAGCGCGGTACCGGACAGGTCCAGGCGGGCCGGAACCTTCTGGCCGTCCTGGAGGCCCTGCTCCTTGCGGAACCGGCGGACCTCGGTGACCACGGCCTGGACCTGGAGGATCTCGGCCTCGGCGGCCTCGTCGCGGAAGCCGCTGTCCGTCGGCCAGTCGGCGATGACGAGGGACTCGCGCCCGGTGAGCGTGGTCCACAGCGTCTCGGTGACGAAGGGGACCACCGGGTGCAGCAGCCGCAGCATGACGTCGAGGACCTCGCCCAGGACCCGGCCGGAAACCTTGGCCTGGTCGCCGCCCGCGAAGAAGGTCGTCTTCGACAGCTCGACGTACCAGCTGAAGACCTCGTCCCACGCGAAGTGGTAGAGCGAGTCCGACAGCTTCGAGAACTGGTAGTCCTCGTAGTACGCGTCGACCTCGGCCACGGTCTTGTTGAGCCGCGACAGGATCCAGCGGTCGGTCGCCGACATCGCCTCGGGGGCCGGCAGCTCGCCCTCGATGGTGGCGCCGTTCATCAGCGCGAAGCGCGTGGCGTTCCAGATCTTGTTGGCGAAGTTGCGGGAGGCCTGGACCCAGTCCTCACCGATCGGGACGTCGACGCCAGGGTTGGCGCCGCGGGCCAGGGTGAAGCGGACGGCGTCGGAGCCGTACTTGTCCATCCACTCCAGCGGGTCCACGACGTTGCCGAAGGACTTCGACATCTTCTTGCCGCGCTCGTCGCGGACCAGGCCCGTCAGGGCGATCGTCTTGAACGGGGGCTCGCCGTCCATGGCGTACAGGCCGAACATCATCATCCGGGCGACCCAGAAGAAGATGATGTCGTGGCCGGTGACCAGGACATCGGTGGAGTAGAACTTTTCCAGGTCCGGCGTCTTCTCGGGCCAGCCGAGCGTCGAGAACGGCCACAGGCCGGACGAGAACCAGGTGTCGAGGACGTCGGTGTCCTGCGTCCACCCCTCGCCCGTCGGCGCCTCGTCGTCGGGTCCGACGCAGACGACCTCGCCATCCGGGCCGTGCCAGACGGGGATGCGGTGGCCCCACCACAGCTGGCGCGAGATGCACCAGTCGTTGAGGTTGTCGACCCAGTCGAAGTAGCGCTTCGACATCTCCTCGGGGTGGATCTCGACCCGGCCGTCGCGGACCGCGTCACCGGCGGCCTTGGCGAGGGTCTCGACCTTGACCCACCACTGCAGCGACAGACGGGGCTCGATGGTCGCGCGGCAGCGCGAGCAGTGCCCCACGGAGTGCAGGTAGGGGCGCTTCTCGGCGACGATCCGGCCCTGCTCGCGCAGGGCGCCGACGACCGCGGACCGCGCTTCGAACCGGTCGAGACCGAGGAAGGGGCCGTGGACGGTGATGACACCGCGCTCGTCCATGATCGTCATGTTGGGCAGGCCGTGGCGCTGCCCGATGGCGAAGTCGTTCGGGTCGTGGGCCGGGGTCACCTTGACGCAGCCGGTGCCGAACTCCGGGTCGACGTGCGTGTCGGCGACAACCGGGATCGAGCGGTCGGTCAGCGGCAGCTTGATCAGCTTGCCGACCAGGTGCTTGTACCGCTCGTCATCCGGGTGGACGGCGATGGCCGTGTCACCGAGCATCGTTTCGGCACGCGTGGTGGCGACGACCAGGGTGTCCTCGCCCTCGCCGTACTTGATCGAGACGAGCTCGCCCGCATCCTCCTGGTGCTCCACCTCTATGTCGGAGATGGCCGTCAGACAACGGGGGCACCAGTTGATGATGCGCTCGGCGCGGTAGATCAGCTCGTCGTCGTAGAGCTTCTTGAAGATCGTCTGGACGGCCTTGGACAGGCCCTCGTCCATGGTGAAGCGCTCACGGCTCCAGTCGACGCCGTCGCCGAGACGGCGCATCTGGCCGAGGATCTTGCCGCCGCACTCGTCCTTCCACTGCCAGACCCGCTCGACGAACTCCTCGCGGCCCAGGTCGTGGCGGGACTTGCCCTCCTCGCCGAGCTGCTGCTCGACCTTGATCTGGGTGGCGATGCCCGCGTGGTCCATGCCGGGCAGCCACAGCGACTCGAAGCCCTGCATCCGCTTGCGGCGGGTCAGGGCATCCATGAGCGTGTGCTGGAATGCGTGCCCCAGGTGCAGGGAACCCGTGACATTCGGCGGGGGGATGACGATGGTGTACGACGGCTTCTCGCTCGCCGCGTCCGCCGTGAAGTAACCGCGCTCCACCCAGCGCTCGTACAGCTTCCCCTCTACCTCGGCCGGCGCGTACTGGGTCGGCAGTTCGGAGTTGGGGGCACTGGGTGTCTGCGTGGTCTCAGTCACGGGGCACAGGATAAGGGGGCCACCGCCCGCGTCACGAATCCATTCCACAATGGGGCACCGCCGTTGACCCCGGTCCCCGCGGGCCCGCCTGATGCCCCTCATGAACGAGATCACGCAGCCGCCCGCCCAGGGGCAGCCCACGCCGTACCCGCCGACCGGCCGGGCCGCCCCGTCCAAGGGCAGGCGCCTCCTGTTCGCCGTGGGCGGGCTGTTGGCCACCGTCGCGGCGGTGACCGCCGGCCGGGCGGCGATGGGGGCGCTGCTCGACGACGGCCCCGCCGAAGCCGGGCGCTACCGGCTGGTCCCGCCGGCCTCCTTCCAGGGCCTGGCGCTGCAGGAGTCCGGCCCGCGCGTGGACGCCGTCAAGCAGGGGCAGGGGACGCCGAGGAAGGGCACGGTGCCGGTGTCCGTGGTGTACGCCGACCAGGCGGGCACCGCCCAGCTGGTCGTCAGCGGCGCGGCCGGGAGCTTCGCCGACGAGGACCCAGGGGCGGCGCTCACGACCGGGCTCACCTCCATGGGTGTCAAGGAGGCGGACGTCACGGAGCACGACGCCGGCAAGCCCGAGGGCGGTGCGCTGCGCTGCGGGCCGCTGACACTTGAGGGCGCCGCGCTGTCGCTGTGCATGTGGGCCGACCACAGTTCCCTGGTCACGGTCACCGTCACGGTGGAGAACGGGCCCGTCACGATCGCGGCCCTGGCGGAACGCGCGCATGCGCTGCGGGAGGCCGTGGAGGTCCCGGCGGCGTCGTAGTTCGGTAACGCCTGGGACCCCGATGCCCCGGCCGGGCCCCGCTTCAGACAGGATGTGAGGAACGGATAAGCAAACCTCACAGGGGGACGCGGGATGAGTTTCAACCAGCCGGGGCCGTACGGCCAGCAGCCTCAGCAGCCGGGGCCCTACGGGCAGCAGCCCCCGCCGCCGCCCGGCCCGTACGGCCAGCCCGCCCCGCAGCCGGGCTACGGCTACCCGCAGCAGGCCCCGCCCCCGCCGGGCTACCCGCAGCAGCCCCCGGCCTACGGCCAGCAGCCCGGCTACCCCCAGCAGCCCCCCGCGTACGGCTACCAGCAGCCCCAGGGCCAGCCCCCGTACGGCGGCATGCCCCCGCAGAACCCCCCGAAGAAGTCCAAGGCCGGCGTCATCATCGGCGTCGTCGTGGCAGTGGCGGTCATCGCGGGCGGCGGCTGGTACTTCCTGGGCAGCGGCTCGAGCGGCTCGGTCTCCGACGCCACCAAGGGCTACAAGCTGGTCGCGCCGGAGACGGTGAACGACTTCAAGAAGGATCCGAAGTACCAGCAGAAGGACATGACCGACAAGGACCGCCAGGAGGCGGAGGCCGCCGGCATCAAGAACGCCACTTCGGTGGGCATGAACTACCAGTCGGGTGACCCGACGAACCCCATGTCGGCCAAGGCCCTCAACTTCTCCGGCCTCTACGGCGACATCGCGGACCCCGAGAAGACGGTCGACGGGTACTTCGCCATGGCGAAGCTGAACATGGGCAAGGACGGCAAGTCGTCGGCCGAACTCATCGGCAGCCCCAAGTCGGTGACCCCGGCAGGCTTCGAGGGCGCCGTCATGAAGTGCCAGGAGGTCAAGTTCGTCTCGAAGGACACGACCACCAAGGGCCCCAAGGAGGCGACCCTCCCGATCTGCATCTGGGGGGACTACAGCACCCTGGGCGTGGTCACGGCGAGCGACGTGGCCGCCCTGTTCGCGGGAAAGCCGGGCTACACCCTGGAGCAGAACGGCGAACTGGCCGCGAAGCTCTACAACACCGCCCGCGTCAAGAAGTAGCGGGCCCGCGGGACATCGGAAAGGGGGCGCTCCCCACGGGAGCGCCCCCTTTCACGTGCGGACCGCGGCAGCGGCTACGCCGACTTCTCGTGCGGGCCCTGGTCCTTCGGGACGATGCGCGGCACCAGCGTCGGGTTGACGTTGGAGCGGACCACGTCGGAGGTGATGACCACGCGGGCCACGTCCTTGCGGGACGGGACCTCGTACATCACCGACATCAGGACCTCTTCCATGATGGCGCGCAGGCCGCGCGCGCCGGTCTGGCGGAGGATCGCCTGGTCCGCGATGGCTTCGAGGGCTTCGCGCTCGAAGTCCAGCTCGACACCGTCGAGTTCGAACAGCCGCTGGTACTGCTTCACCAGCGCGTTCCGCGGCTCGACGAGGATCTGGAGCAGCGCCTCGCGGTCCAGGTTGTGCACCGAGGTCAGCACGGGCAGGCGGCCGATGAACTCGGGGATCATCCCGAACTTCACCAGGTCCTCCGGCATGACCTCCTGGAACTGGTCGCTCGCCTCGATCTCCCGCTTCGAGCGGATCGTCGCCCCGAAGCCGATGCCCTTGGCACCCGCACGCGACTCGATGATCTTCTCCAGGCCGGCGAAGGCGCCGCCCACGATGAAGAGCACGTTCGTCGTGTCGATCTGGATGAACTCCTGGTGCGGGTGCTTGCGCCCGCCCTGCGGCGGCACCGAGGCCGTCGTGCCTTCCAGGATCTTCAGCAGGGCCTGCTGCACGCCCTCGCCGCTGACGTCGCGCGTGATCGACGGGTTCTCGCTCTTGCGGGCGACCTTGTCGATCTCGTCGATGTAGATGATCCCGGTCTCGGCCTTCTTGACGTCGTAGTCCGCCGCCTGGATCAGCTTCAGCAGGATGTTCTCGACGTCCTCGCCGACGTACCCGGCCTCCGTCAGCGCCGTCGCGTCGGCGATGGCGAACGGGACGTTCAGCATGCGCGCGAGCGTCTGCGCGAGGAGGGTCTTGCCGGAGCCCGTGGGGCCCAGCAGCAGGATGTTGGACTTCGCGAGCTCGATCGCGTCGTCCCGGCCCTGCGCGCCGCCGTTCTCGCCGGCCTGGACCCGCTTGTAGTGGTTGTAGACCGCTACCGAGAGCGCCTTCTTCGCCGGCTCCTGGCCGACGACGTAGCTCTCCAGGAACTCGTAGATCTCACGGGGCTTGGGGAGTTCCTCCCACCGGACCTCGGAGGTCTCCGCGAGTTCCTCTTCGATGATCTCGTTGCAGAGGTCGATGCACTCGTCGCAGATGTACACACCGGGTCCTGCGATGAGCTTCTTCACCTGCTTCTGGCTCTTTCCGCAGAACGAGCACTTGAGCAGGTCGCCGCCGTCACCGATGCGTGCCACGAGGTGCTTCCCCTTCGCCTGGGAGACGCCTGGTTCAGCGCTCCTGGTGCCTCATATCCGACGGTACCTTGCCGGGGGCCCCGTGCGGGGCCCCCTTGACGTGGTTCACATCGCCGAATGCGACGACGCTGCCACGCCAACTGGCGGCAAGGATCAGGCCGAGCTCTTGCGGGTCGAGATGATCTGGTCGATCAGCCCGTACGCGAGAGCGTCCTCGGCCGTGAGGATCTTGTCGCGCTCGATGTCCTCGCGGATCTTCTCCAGCGGGGTGGTCGAGTGCTTGGCCAGCATGGACTCCAGCTGGTCGCGCATGCGCAGGATCTCGTTGGCCGCGATCTCCAGGTCGGAGAGCTGCTCGCGGCCGGTGCCGCCCGAGGGCTGGTGGATCAGCACGCGGGCGTTCGGCAGCGCCATGCGCTTGCCGGGGGTGCCGGCGGCGAGCAGGACCGCGGCGGCGGACGCCGCCTGGCCCATGCAGACCGTCTGGATGTCCGGCTTCACGAACTGCATCGTGTCGTAGATCGCGGTCAGCGCGGTGAAGGAACCACCCGGGCTGTTGATGTAGATCGAGATGTCGCGGTCCGGGTCCATCGACTCCAGGCACAGCAGCTGCGCCATGACGTCGTTCGCGGACGCGTCGTCGATCTGCACGCCGAGGAAGATCACGCGCTCCTCGAAGAGCTTCGCGTACGGGTCGTACTCGCGCACGCCCTGCGAGGTGCGCTCGACGAAGCGCGGGATGACGTAGCGGTTGTCCACCTGCGGACCGTTGTGGAGGCCGCTCGCGGGAGAGAGGTTGTTCATGTACATCGAGGTTTTCACCATCCTGGTGGCGTTCTGCGGGCTGTCGACTGCTGGCTGGTGACGGTGGTGCGGGGATCAGGCCCCGGTGCCGCCGCCGCCCGGAACGTTGGACGCGGCCGAGATGATCTCGTCGATGAGGCCGTACTCCTTGGCCTCTTCGGAGGTGAACCAACGGTCGCGGTCACCGTCGCGGATGATCGCCTCGACAGTCTGACCCGAGTGGAACGCGGTGATCTCGGCCATGCGCTGCTTGGTGCGCAGCAGGTACTGGGCCTGGATCTTGATGTCGGACGCGGTGCCGCCGATGCCGGCGGAACCCTGGTGCATCAGGATGTCGGTGTTCGGCAGGGCGAAGCGCTTGCCCTTGGCGCCGCCGGTGAGCAGGAACTGGCCCATGGAGGCCGCCATGCCCATACCGATGGTGACGACGTCGTTCGGGATGTACTGCATGGTGTCGTAGACGGCCATGCCGGCCGTCACCGAGCCACCGGGGCTGTTGATGTACAGGTAGATGTCCTTCTCCGGCTCGGCGGCCAGGAGCAGGAGCTGCGCCGTGATCTTGTTCGCGATGTCGTCGTCGACCTGCTGGCCGAGGAAGATGATGCGCTCGCCGAGCAGCCGGTTGTAGACATGGTCGCCGAGGCCGCCACCGATGGACGGCTCACCCGCGGCGTAAGGCTTCAGATTCGTCACGTATCCACCTGCTCGTCTCCGACGGCCACATGCCGTCTCAGCGTCTCGTTCTGGGGCGCGGACCTACCGGCGGGGCGATGCCCTCCGGCTTCGGGTACTCCCGTGCCCTCGTATTCATGGACCCTAACGCGCAGGTAGGACAACGCCATCCCGCTTCCCGAACTGTTCGCTCGGAGCGCAAGGTCCGGCCCCCTCTTGGCGGGTGTGCGGAAGGGCCCGGACGCGGCTGCGTCCGGGCCCTTCACGGCACTGCTCAATGGGCTGCGCCCAAGGTGTTACTTGGCCTCGTCGGCCGCCGGCTCGGCATCCGCCGCGACGTCGGCGTCGGCCGCGGCCGGGGCGGCCTCGGTCTCGTCCTCGTCGTCGGAGAGGTCGATGACCTCACCGTTGGTGTCGGTGACCTTGGCGGCCTCGACGACGACCGCGAGGGCCTTGCCGCGGGCGACCTCGCCGACCAGCATCGGGACCTGGCCGCCCTCGACGACCGCCTGGGCGAACTGGTCGGGGGACATGCCGGAGGACTGCGCGCGGCGCATGAGGTGCTCGGTGAGCTCCTCCTGGTTGACGCCCAGCTTCTCCTTGTTGACCAGGGCGTCCAGGACGAACTGGGTCTTGATGCCCTTGACGGCCTGCTCGCTGGTCTCGGCGTCGAACTCCTCGACCGTCTTGCCCTGGAACTCCAGGTACTTCTCGATGGTCAGACCCATCTGGCCGAGCTGGTGGTGCTCCAGGTTGTGCTTGCGGGTCTGGACCTCGTCCGCGAGGAGCTTCTCGGGGATCGGGACCTCGACGAGCTCCAGCAGCTTCTCCAGGACGCGCTCCTGGGCCTGCGTGGCCTGGTCGTACTGCTTCATGTTCTCGAGGCGCTTGCGGCTGTCCGCCTTGAGCTCGTCGAGGGTGTCGAACTCGCTCGCCATCTGGGCGAACTCGTCGTCCAGCTCCGGCAGCTCGCGGGCGGAGACCTTGGTGACCTTGACGGTGACCTCGGCGTCCTTGCCCTCGGCGGAGCCGCCCTTCAGCTGGGAGGTGAAGGTGGCCTCGCCACCGGCCTCCAGGCCCTTGACGGCCTCGTCGATGCCGTCGAGGAGCTCGCCGGAGCCGATGGTGTAGGAGACGTCGCTGGCGACGCCGTCCTCCAGCACCTCACCGTCGACCTTGGCCTCAAGGTCGATCGTGACGACGTCGCCGTCCTGGGCGGCGCGCTCGACGTCCTTGGTGGACGCGAAACGGCCGCGCAGCTGCTCGACCGACTTCTCGACGTCCTCGTCGGACACCTCTACGGCGTCGACCTCGACCTCGATGCCGGAGTAGTCCGGGATCTCGATCTCGGGGCGGACGTCCACCTCGGCGGTGAAGGACAGCAGCTCGCCGTCCTTCAGCTCCTTGATGTCGACCTCGGGCTGGCCCAGCGGGTTCAGGTCGGCCTCGTTGACCGCCTCGGTGTAGAACTTCGGGAGGGCGTCGTTGACGGCCTCCTCCAGCACCGCACCGCGGCCGAAGCGCTGGTCGATGACGCGGGCGGGGATCTTGCCCTTGCGGAAGCCCTTCACCGTGACCTGCTGGTTGATCTTCTTGTACGCCGCGTCGAGGCTGTCCTTGAGCTCCTCGAAGGGCACCTCAACAGTGAGCCGAACCCGAGTCGGGTTCAGGGTCTCCACGGCGCTCTTCACGGTTCGGTCTCCTTGTGGCTGACTGCTGGGGGTTCTGCCGTCTCGCTGCGATTCAGCGGTTCGGCGGACTTCGGCCCGGTACATCAGACACACGGGCACGCAGCTTGCATAGTAACCGCAAGCGGCAATCAGCCCACAACGCGATCATCACCGCGATCATCGCGGAGGCGGTACTCGTGGTCGGGGTGGCCGGATTCGAACCGACGACCTTCCGCTCCCAAAGCGGACGCGCTACCAAGCTGCGCCACACCCCGTCGGTGCGACACGTAGGGTACATGCCCGGAGACCCTCCGACACGCGCGTTTTCCCTGCGGGCGGACGCGCGCGCGACGCGGGACTCCCGACCCGGCCGCGAAAGCGGTGTGACTCCCCCGGTGCGACCCGCTAGGATGCTGTCCGTGCCGCGGTCCCCGGACCTGCGGCGCACGCGTTGCGGGTGTAGCTCAATGGTAGAGCCCTAGTCTTCCAAACTAGCTACGCGGGTTCGATTCCCGTCACCCGCTCTTCATGGCTCAGGGCCAGGTCGAAGGATGTTTCCTCCGACCTGGCCCTGAGTCGTTTCCGGGGTTCCGGAGTCCTACAGCTTGATGCCGGCGATGGTGTCGGCGAGGGAGTTCAGGAAGCGGTTGACGTCCGGGGCGATGGAGCTGGACGCGAGGAAGAAGCCGAAGAGGACCGCGACGATCGCGGGGCCGGCCTTCATGTGCTTGCCGCGGATCAGGATCACCAGGATGATCGCCAACAGAACCACGACTGACAGCGAAATGGCCACTACTGATCACACCTTCGGTCGTCCCCTGGTCGGCCCGGGGTGCACGGCCGGGCGCGCCCCCACACGCACCATCCTCCCACCAACCGGCCCCTGCTACCCGTCTCGTGACGAATCGCCATCGCATCTTTGCCGCCAGGTGGGCGTGTTGCGGCGCTCAAGGCGTGGTGATGCCGAGGAGAGAGCGGACATACGCGTACTTCGCGGACAGCCGGTCGCGGGTGGGGCCGTCCAGGACGGAGAGACGGACGGGGTCCGCGTTGTGCGCGAGGTCGGCCTCCTTCACCAGGACGGCGCCGGGGGTGGCCAGGATGCGGGCGGCGTGCTCCTCCAGCGGCTCCCCGGGGCGTTTGGTGAGGGCCAGGACCATGGCCTTGACCGGGTCCGGGAGGGCCGCGGAGGCGAGCCACTCGGCGCTGAGGGCGTCGTCCTCGACGGAGTCGTGGAGCCAGGCCGCCGCCTGCTGTTCGGAGCTGCCGCCGCGCAGGCGGACCCCCTCGGCGACGGCCGCCAGGTGCTCGGCGTAAGGCCTGCCGGCCTTGTCGGTCTGGCCCTCGTGCGCCTCGCGGGCCAGGGCCTCGACCTCGATGAGGGTCAGCGGCTCCCGGGTCATGCGATCTCCTTCGCTGCCGTACGGAGGGCCTCGGCGGCCCGGCGCACATCGGCCTGCGTGGTACGCCAGTTGGAGAACGCGGCGCGGAGCGCGGGGGTTCCCTCGTAGACGGTGGGGGTGACGAACACCTCGGCGGCGACGGCCTCCCGCAGGGCGGTGAGGCGGTCCGGGGTGGGGTCCTGGGCGAGGGTGAAGCAGACGACGTTGAGGCGGACCGGGGCGAGGAGCCGGAACGCCGGGTCGTGGTCGAGGCGTTCGCCGAGGGCGCGGGCGCAGGCGATGTCGCGTTCGACGATCTCGCGGTGGCCGCGGCGGCCGTAGGCGCGCAGGGTGAACCAGGCGGCGAGGGCGCGCAGCCGGTGGGAGTTCTCGGGGGTGAGGTGGACCAGGTCGGGGTGGTCGCCGAGGGGGCCGAGGTAGGCGGCGGCGTTCTGGAAGACGCGGGCCTGGAGGTCGCGGCGGCGCGTGAACTGGACGGCGCTGTCGTAGGGGACGTTGAGCCACTTGTGGAGGTCGACGCAGAGGGAGTCGGAGGCGTCGAGGCCGTCGGTGAGGTGGGCGTGTTCCGGGGAGAGGGCAGCGAAGGCGCCGAAGGCGGCGTCGGTGTGGAGCCAGAAGTCGTGGCGGTCCTTGAGCGCGGCGAGGGCCCGGAGGTCGTCGAAGTCGACGGTGTTGACGGTTCCGGCGTTGGCGACGACCACGGCCGGGCCGGGGGTGTCGGCGAGGGCCCGTTCCAGGGCGGCGGGGTCGACGGCCTCGCGGCCGGGCAGCGTGGGGACCCGTACGAGGGCGGACCGGCCGAGGCCGAGGACGGAGAGGGCCTTGGCGATGGAGGAGTGCGGGGCGCCGGAGAGCACCCGGACGGGGCCGAGCGCGGCGGCGCCGTCCTCGGCCGGGGAGACGCCGAGGCGTTCGCCGAGCCATTCGCGGGCGATCGCGAGGCCGGTGGTGTTGGACATGGTGGCGCCGCTGACGAAGGTGCCGGTGTGGGCGTCGGAGAGGCCGAAGAGCTCGCGGAGCCAGCCGACGGTCTCGCGTTCGAGGTGCTGGCCGGCGCCGTCGTAGGAGGAGTTGGAGTTCTGGTCGTGGGCGGCGGTGAGCCAGTCCCCGGCGAGCGCGGCGGGGGTGGCCCCGCCGGTGACGAAGCCGAGGTAGCGGGGTCCGGCGGAGGCGGACAGGCGCGGGGCCCAGCGGTCCTGGAACGCGGCGAGGGCCTGCTCGGTGCCGTCGCCGTGCTCGGGGAGCGGTTCGGGGGCGGGCGGGGCGGGGGCGGCCGGTACGACGGGCCGCGCGTCCAGGGTCGCGAGGGCCTCGGCGGCGGCGCGGCGGGTGGCGTCGAGGAGGTCGGGGAGGCGGGCGAGGTCGCCGGCGAGACTGCGGTCCATGCGCGCACGGTAGCCCCGGCCGGCGGTCGGAAAACGTGCCAATCCCGACCGATTGGCCCAGCTGGGCGCCTTCGCCCCGGGCGGTCCGTGGCCGGGCCTGCGACCCGGCGGGACGGGGGCGCGGGGCCCGCTTCGTCAGGGGGAGCGGCGGATGAGGAGGAGGGCGCGGTCGTCGTTGACGTCCTTGGCGACCTTTTCGATCAGGTGCCAGGCGGCGCCCTCCCAGCCGGAGGCGACGTAGCGGTCGGCTTCGCCGGTGAGGCGGTCGATGCCCTCGCTGATCTCGCGTTCGGAGGTCTCGACGAGGCCGTCGGTGAAGAGCATGAGGACGTCGCCGCGGCGCAGGTTGCCGCGGGCGGGCTCGAAATCGGCTCCGTCGTAGACGCCGAGGAGGGGGCCCTCGCCGGAGACCTCCCGCCAGCGGCCGGTGCCGGCGGAGAGCTGGAGGGCGGGGAGGTGGCCGGCGGAGAGGAGTTCGTAGTCCCCGGTCTCCAGGTCGAGGACGAGGTGGATGGACGTGGCGAAGCCCTCGTCCCAGTCCTGGCGCAGCAGGTAGCCGTTGGCGGCGGGCAGGAAGCCGTGCGGGGGCAGGGCGCCGAGGAGGCCGCCGAACGCGCCGGAGAGCAGCAGGGCGCGGGAGCCGGCTTCCATGCCCTTGCCGGAGACGTCGGTGAGGACGATCTCCAGGGTGCGGCCGCCGTTCGTCCTGGCCGCGACGACGAAGTCCCCGGAGAAGGACTGGCCGCCGGCCGGGCGCAGGGCCATCTCGCGGTGCCAGCCGCGCGGCAGGGCGGGCAGTTTGCTCTGGACGCGGATGCGTTCGCGCAGGTCGAAGAGCATGGTGCCGCCGCGTCTCCAGGGCACGCCGACGCGGCTGCGGAACTGGGCGATGACCAGTCCGAAGAATCCGCAGGCGGCGACGACGAGGACGGTGCCGGGGGTGACGCGGGCGGGTCCCTGGGTATAGGGGCCGAGGACGAGGGCCTCGACGATCAGGGCGGCGGCGGACGCGGCGTACAGGGCGAGGAGGCTCGCGGGGCGCAGCAGCAGGCCGCCGGCGACGATGGGCAGGACGAGCGCGGAGGGCGAGAACCAGACCGGCAGCATGATGGTGCCGCAGGCGATGGCGGGGACGGTCAGGAGCAGTCCGCCGAAGGCGAGCCAGTCGGATCCGTCGCCGCGGAAGTAGTCGACGGCGGATTTGCGCAGGGCGGTGCGGGCCCGGTGCGACAGCATGCGCGTCCGGGCCATGAGCGTCTCCACACGTGCTCCGGCCATTGTCCGGGACCCTATCCATCCTGGCTGTGTGCGCGCAGGGGTACCCCCGCACGGTGGTCACGTTCCGGGGGAAAATCGCTTCGTGCGGGCCGGAACGCCCTGGTAGGGATGGCCTCATGGCTCTTGTTACGCGCGTATTGCAGTCTGATGAGTGGGATGTCTGGTACGACCACCTGGAACTGGCGTTCGGTGGCGTGCCGGAGACCCCGGAGGAGCGCGACCTGTACCGGTCCCTGACCGAGCCCCGGCGTTCGCTGGGGGTGTGGGACGGCGCGACGTGCGTGGGCTCGGCCGGGGCGTTCAGCTTCCGGCTGTCGGTGCCGGGCGGCGCGGTGGTGCCGGCGGCCGGGGTGACGATGGTCGGGGTCGCGCCGACGCACCGCCGGCGCGGGGTGCTGACCTCGCTGATGCGCCGCCAGCTGGACGATGTCCGTGCGGGTGGTGAACCGATCGCCGTGCTGACGGCGTCGGAGCCGGAGATCTACGGGCGGTTCGGCTACGGGACGGCCGTGTACTCCCTCGCGGTGGACGTGGACACGACCCGGGTACGGCTCTCCGTGCCGCCGGGGACGGACGGGGTGCGGCTGCGGCTGGTGGATCCGGAGAGGGCGCTGGCCGACTGCGAGCGGGTCTACGCGGCGCTGGTCGCGGCCCGGCCGGGGATGCCGGCCCGGCAGCCGGGCTGGGAGCGGCAGGCGCTGCTGGATCCGCCGGGGCGGCGCGACGGCGCGTCCCCGCTGAAGTGCGTGGTGGCGGAGGCGGCGGACGGCGAGGTCGTCGGGTACGCGCGCTACCGGGTCAGGCCGGACTGGGAGCTGACCGGTTCGGACGGCAAGGTCGAGGTCTACGACGTCGACGCGACGGACCCGACGGCGTACGCGGCGCTGTGGCGCTACCTCTTCGAGATCGACCTGACCTGGCACGTGCGGGCGTACGGGCGGCCCGTGGACGATCCGCTGCTGCACCTGGTCAGCGACATCCGACGGACCCGGACCCGGACCCGGGACGCGCTGCACCTGCGGCTGGTGGACCTGGGGGCGGCGCTGGAGGCGCGGACGTACGGGGCTCCGCTGGACGTGGTCGTGGAGGTCGAGGACGCGTTCTGCCCGTGGAACGCGGGCCGGTGGCGGCTGACGGCCGACGCGCGGGGTGCGGTGCGGTGCGTCCGGACCGGGGACGCGGCGGAGCTGGAGCTGTCCGTGCGGGAGCTGGGCTCGGCGTACCTGGGCGGGGTGACCCTGACCTCCCTGGCGGCGGCGGGCCGGGTGCGCGAGCTGCGCCCGGGCGCGCTGCGGGAGGCCTCGCGGGCCTTCGCCGGGGACGTGGCGCCCTGGCTGTCGCACCGGTTCTAGTGGGACGGCGCTCCCCGGCGCTCCCTGGCGCTGAAGCTGGCGCTGTCGGCTAGCGCTGCTGGCAGGAAGGGCACCAGAAGAGGTTGCGGGCGGCGAGGCCGGCGGTGCGGATCTCGCCCCCGCAGATGTGGCAGGGCATGTTCGCCCTGCGGTAGACGTACACCTCGCCGCCGTGGTCGTCCACCCTCGGGGGGCGGCCCATGGCCTCGGGGAGGTGTTCGTCGCGGACGGTGTCGATGCGGTTGTGGCGTACGCCCTCGCGCATCAGGGCGGCGAGGTCCGTCCACATCGCGTCCCATTCGGCGCGGGTGAGGTCCTTGCCGAGCCGGTAGGGGTCGATGCCGTGCCGGAAGAGGACCTCGGCGCGGTAGACGTTGCCGACTCCGGCGACGACCTTCTGGTCCATGAGCAGGGCCGCGATGGTGGTGCGGGAGCGGGAGATCCGGGCCCAGGCGCGGCCGGGGTCGTCGGCCGGGCGCAGCGGGTCGGGGCCGAGCCGGTCGTGTATCGCCTTCTTCTCGCCCTCGCCGATCAGCGCGCAGGCGGTGGGGCCGCGCAGGTCGGCGTGGTGGTCGGCGTTCAGCAGGCGCAGCCGGACGGTGTCGGTGGCCGGCGGGGCGGGGGCGGGGCCGAAGCCGAGCTTGCCGAAGAGGCCGAGGTGGATGTGGATCCAGGCGTCGCCGAGTTCGAGGAAGAGGTGCTTGCCGTGTGCCTCGGCGCTTTCGAGGGTGCGCCCGTCGAGCAGGGCGGCGCTGTCGGCGAAGCGGCCCTGGGGGCTGCTGACCCGGACCGGGCGGGCGGCGAACCGTTCCGTGTGGTCCTGGGCGAGGCGGTGGATCGTATGCCCTTCGGGCACGGCTGTTCTCCTCGGCGTGAACTCGGCCGTGGGGGGGGGGGGGGGGGGGGGGGGGGGGGGGGGGGGGGGGGGGGTTGTGGGGGGGGGCGGGCGGGGGGGGGGGGGGGGGCGGGGGGGGCCCCAAAACACAGAGTTTTCAGACCCCCCCCCCCCCCCCCC
>NZ_JBWKGY010000017.1:0-59676 GCF_056433525.1 Streptomyces sp. NPDC044704 | reverse complement strand
GGGGGGTCTTGGTTTTGTTTTGGGGGGGGGTGTTTGTTTTTCTCTTCTCCGTTGGGGGGGTGTTTTCTTTGGTCGGTGTTTTGGGGGGCGCGGCCCCCCCCCCCCCCGCCCCCACGGCCGAGTGGTCCTACTGGTCCTGCGGGTGGTGGGCCGGGATCGGGGGGAGCTCGCCGGTCCGCTCGTAGGCGGTGAGCATGTCGATGCGGCGGGTGTGGCGCTCCTCGTCGGAGTACGGGGTCTTCAGGAACGCGTCGACGAAGCTGATCACCTCGTCCTCGGTGTGCATGCGGCCACCGACGGAGATGACGTTGGCGTTGTTGTGCTCGCGGCCCAGCTCGGCGGTCTGGACGCTCCACGCGAGGATCGCGCGGATGCCCTTCACCTTGTTCGCGGCGATCTGCTCGCCGTTGCCGGAGCCGCCGATGACGATGCCGAGGCTGCCGGCGTCGGCGGCGGTCTTCTCCGCGGCGCGCAGGCAGAACGGCGGGTAGTCGTCCACCGCGTCGTAGATGTGGGGCCCGCAGTCGACGGGCTCGTGGCCGTTGTTCTTGAGCCAGTCCACCAAGGTGTTCTTGAGCTCAAAGCCGGCATGGTCGGATCCGAGGTACACGCGCATGGGTCGAGTGTGGCATGCGGGCGCTGGAACCCCGGTGGAGGGGTGTCGCGTAGGTCACTCCGGAAGCTCAAATATTCCACAACAACCCAGACGGGACGCGCCGAAGCCTTGATCCAGGACTTATCGCCCAAGGCAACGATACGGAACAGGGTCTTCCGTCCCGGCGCGTGTCGGGTTTGAATGCCGGGGCTCGCAATCCGAGAACCTAAGGATCCGTCCATGAGCTCCACGACGACCCTTCAGAAGGCAGGCGACCCGTCCGGTAACCCCGACGGCACCCAGCCCTCCGACGGTTTGAAGGCCGGTCTCAAGAACCGCCACCTTTCCATGATCGCCATTGGCGGCGTCATCGGCGCCGGCCTCTTCGTAGGTTCCGGCGGCGGCATCGCCAAGGCCGGCCCCGCCATCCTCGTGTCGTACTTCCTCGTCGGCGCGATGGTCGTCTTCGTGATGCGGATGCTCGGCGAGATGGCCGCGGCCAGCCCGAACTCGGGTTCCTTCTCGGCGTACGCCGACCGGGCGCTCGGCCGCTGGGCCGGTTTCTCCATCGGCTGGCTGTACTGGTTCTTCTGGGTCGTCGTGCTGGCCGTGGAGGCCACCGCGGGCGCGGTCATCCTCGAAGGCTGGGTCCCGGCCGTCCCGCAGTGGGCCTGGGCGCTGATCGTGATGGTCGTGCTGACGATCACGAACCTCGGCTCGGTCGCCTCGTACGGCGAGTTCGAGTTCTGGTTCGCCGGGATCAAGGTCGTCGCCATCGGCGCGTTCGTGATCATCGGCATGCTCGCCGTCTTCGGCGTGCTCCCCGGTTCGGACAACCCCGGCGCGGGCTTCGCGCACCTGACCGACGCCGGCGGATTCGCGCCGAACGGTCTGGGCGCCATCCTCACCGGTGTGCTGATGGTCGTCTTCTCCTTCATGGGCAGCGAGATCGTCACCCTGGCCGCGGGCGAGTCCGAGGACCCGCGCCGCGCGGTCACCAAGGCCACCAACTCGGTGATCTGGCGCATCGGCGTCTTCTACCTGGGATCGATCTTCGTCGTCCTGACCCTGCTGCCGTGGAACGACAAGTCGATCACCGAGAAGGGCTCGTACGTCGCCGCCCTGGACTCGATCGGCATCGCGCACGCCGGCCAGATCATGAACGTGATCGTCCTGACGGCCGTGCTGTCCTGCCTGAACTCGGGCCTGTACACGGCCTCGCGCATGGCGTTCTCGCTCGGTGAGCGCGGCGACGCGCCCAAGGCGTTCGCCAAGGTCAACAAGAAGGGCGTGCCCACGGCCGCCATCCTGGGCTCCGTGGTCTTCGGCTTCGCCGCCGTCTACTTCAACTACGCCTTCAAGGACACCGTCTTCAACTTCCTGCTGAACTCCTCGGGTGCCATCGCGCTGTTCGTGTGGCTGGTGATCTGCTTCACCCAGCTGCGGATGCGCGGGATCCTGATGCGCGAGGCGCCGGAGAAGGTCACCGTCAAGATGTGGCTCTTCCCCTACCTGACGTGGGCGACCGCCGCGATGATCAGCTTCGTGCTGGTCTACATGCTCTTCGACGACGCCAACCGCGAGGTCGTCGTGCTGTCGCTGGTGGTGGCGGCCGTGGTCGTCGCGATCGGCGCGGTCCGCGACGCGATGCGCCGCAAGGCCGCCGCGTAGCACTCCCGTACGAGACGACAGCCCCGGACCGCGCTCTCGCGGTCCGGGGCTGTCGTGCGGGTGCGGTACGGGTTCAGCCGCGGCGGCCGACCAGCTTCCAGGCGGCCGGCAGGAGGCCCATGGCCAGCGCGGCCTTGAGGGCGTCGCCGACCAGGAACGGCGTCAGGCCCGTCGCGACGGCCACGTCCAGGGACATCCCGGTGACGCCCATCAGGTACGGCACGCCCACCGCGTAGATCACGGCCGAGCCCAGCACCATCGCCCCGGCCGTACGGAGCACCGAGCGGTCGGCGCCGCGCCGCGCGAGGGCGCCGACGAGGGTGGCGGCCAGCAGCATGCCGAGCACGTAGCCGAAGGTGGCGCCGCCCGCACCGGAGGTGCCGTTCGCGAACCACGGGACCCCGGCCATGCCGACCAGCGTGTAGAGCGCGAGGGAGAGGAAGCCGCGGCCGGCGCCGAGCGCGGTGCCCACGAGCAGCGCGGCGAAGGTCTGGCCGGTGATCGGGGCGGCGAGGCCGTCGACCTGCACGGCGATCTGGGCGGCGACGCCGGTGAGCGCGGCTCCGCCGACGACCAGCGTGACGTCGCGGACGCGGCTCGCGGGCAGCAGGTCGGCGAGGACGGCGCCGGGCCGGAAGGAAACGGAAGCAGTGCTCATCGTGGGGCTCCGTGAGGGGTGATCGGTGGGGACACCGTGACGCTAGTCCGCGGCCCGCCGCCGCCCCACCACCGGCTGGGACAAAGCCGTACTGCCCGGTTTCGTGGAGAGTGGACAAAGCTCCCGACTTACACCCGAGTTGAAGTGATCCGCATCACGGCCCACATTCGACGCCACGCCCTTTTTGCTCCGATGGGTGTCCTGCGGCCAGACTGTAGGTTCCCGCCAATCCCTTGTGCAGCCCCCAGCGCCGCTTGGCCGACCGAGAGTGCGAGCATCCACATGCGCGACCGCCTGCCCGACCCGCCCCTGACCGAGGGCGGCCTCCCCCAGGAACCCCTGAGCCACAGCCTCAAGCAGCGCCACCTGACCATGCTGGGCCTCGGCGGCGTGATCGGCGCCGGGCTCTTCGTCGGCTCCGGTGCCGGCATCGGCATCGCCGGTCCGGCGATCATCCTGTCGTACCTGCTCGCAGGCGTACTCGCGATGCTCGTGATGCGGATGCTCGGCGAGATGTCCGCCGCGATGCCCGCTTCCGGTTCCTTCTCGGTGTACGCGGAGAAGGCGCTGGGACGCTGGGCCGGTTTCTCGGCGGGCTGGCTGTACTGGTTCCTGCTGGTCGTGGTGCTCGCCGTGGAGGCGACCGGCGCCGCGAAGATCGCGAACGGCTGGGTGCCGTCGGTCGACCAGTGGCTCTGGGTGCTGATCTTCATGGTGGTCTTCACCGTCAGCAACCTGGCCGCCGTGCGGAACTTCGGCGAGTTCGAGTTCTGGTTCGCGGCCCTGAAGGTCGGCGCGATCGTGCTCTTCCTGATCCTGGGCACGCTGGCGGTCTTCGGCCTGCTGCCGGACACCGATCCGGTGGGCATGGCCAACCTGACCGGTCACGGCGGCTTCTTCCCGGCGGGGATCGGCGGGGTCGTCGCCGGTCTGCTCGCCGTCGTCTTCGCCTTCGGCGGGCTGGAGGTCGTCACCATCGCGGCCGCCGAGTCCGACGACCCGGCCCGGTCCGTGGCCCGCGCCGTGCGCAGCGCCGTGTGGCGCATCCTCTTCTTCTACGTCGGCTCGATGCTGGTCATCGTGACCCTGCTGCCCTGGGATTCGCTGGAGCCCGGGCAGAGCCCGTACGTGGCGGTGCTCGACTCGATCGGGATCCCGGGCGCCGGCCAGATCATGAACGTCGTGGTGTTCGTGGCGCTGCTGTCGGCGCTGAACGCGAACCTGTACGGCTCCTCGCGCATGGTGTTCTCCCTCGCCGAGCGGGGCGAGGCCCCGCGGGCGCTGCTGAAGGTCTCGGGCGGCGGCGTGCCGCGCCGGGCGGTGTTCGCGTCGGTGGCGTTCGGCTTCGTGTCGGTGGTGCTGAACCTGCTGTGGCCCGACACGGTGTTCCTCTACATGCTCAACGCGGTCGGCGCGGTCCTGCTGTTCGTGTGGGCGCTGATCGCGGTCTCGCAGCTGAAGCTGCGCCCCCGGCTGGAGCGGGACATGCCGGAGCGGCTCACGCTGCGGATGTGGCTGTTCCCGTACCTGACGTGGGCGGCGCTGATCGGGATGGCGGCGGTGCTGGTCCTGATGCTGTTCGACGACGCGGCCCGGCCGCAGCTGCTGTGGTCCACGGGCGCGGCGGCGGCGGTGCTGCTGGTGGCGTGGCTGCGCGAGGTTCGGGAGCGCCGGGCCGGGGCCTGACCGTACGGAACGCGAACAGGAACGGGAACAGGAAGAGGGGCAGGACCCCCGCGCCACGGTGGCGCGGGGGTCCTCGCACGTTCAGGTGCGCAGGTAGGAGGCGCCGTTGACGTCGAGGACGGTGCCCGAGCTCCAGAGGGCGCCGGGCGAGGCGAGGTAGAGCACGGCGGAGGCGATCTCCTCGGGGTCCGCGACGCGTCCGAAGGGGCTCTGGGACCGGATGTCCGCGCCCTCGGGGCCCTCCAGCCGGCCCGCGACCCGCTCGGTGGCGACGAAACCGGGGGCCACGGAGGCGACGGCGATGCCGTACGGGGCGAGGGAGACGGCGAGGGACTGGCCGAGCGCGTGGAGCGCGGCCTTGGTCGCGCCGTAGGCGGGGTGGGCGGGTTCGCCCCGGAAGGCTCCGCGCGAGCCGATGTTGACGACGCGGCCCCCGCGGCCCTCGTCGATCATGCGGCGGGTGATGAGGTGGGTCAGGTTCGCGGCGCCGAAGAGGTTCACGGCGGCGGTCCGGTGCCAGGCCGCCTGCCAGTCCTCGTACGAGGTCTCCGGCAGGGGGTGCGCGACCATCACGGCGGCGTTGTTGACGAGGACGTCCACGCCGCCGAGCGCGTCGTGGGCCTCGGCGGCCAGGGTCTCGACGCGGGCCGGGTCGGCGAGGTCCGCGGCGAGCAGGACGTGGCCCTCCCCCTCCAGCGCGGCGAGGGTTTCCCGCGCGTCCGGCCCCGGGGCGGAGCAGTGCACGGCGACCCGGTCGCCCTGCCGGGCGAAGGCGGCCGCGACCGCCCGGCCTATGCCCCGGGAGGCGCCGGTGACGAGGACGCCCCGGCCGGTGGCGCCCAGCGGAGTCACGTTGCGGCCCATCCGGCGGCCCCTTCCGGTCTGCGTGCGGTGTCGTCGCGAGCGTACGGAGGTGATCACGATCCGTGAAGCCCCTGTCCGAATATCGGACGAGAAACGTCCGCTGACCGGACGCTCGGCACACTGAGGGCACCGCTCGACCCCCCGCACACCGGACAGGCGCACCCCCATGAGCCACAGCAGCACCCTCGCTCCCCCCGAACCCCGGCAGGACGACACCGGATCCCCGCTCGGCAACGGCCTCAAGCAGCGCCACCTGTCGATGATCGCCCTCGGCGGGGTCATCGGCGCCGGCCTGTTCGTCGGCTCCGGCGCCGGCATCGCGGCCGCGGGACCCTCGATCGTCCTCGCGTACGCCGCGTCCGGGCTGCTCGTGATGTTCGTGATGCGGATGCTCGGCGAGATGTCCGCCGCGAACCCCGCCTCCGGCTCCTTCTCGGTGCACGCGGACCGGGCGATCGGGCCCTGGGCCGGTTTCACGGCGGGCTGGATGTTCTGGACCCTGCTGTGCGTGGGCGTGGCCATCGAGGCGATCGGCGCGGCGCACATCATGACGGGCTGGTTCCCCGGGACCCCGTCGTGGATGTGGGTGCTGGTGTTCATGGCACTGTTCTGCGGCAGCAACCTGGCCGCGGTCTCCAACTTCGGCGAGTTCGAGTTCTGGTTCGCCGCCCTCAAGATCGGCGCCATCGCGCTCTTCCTGGGCCTGGGCGTCCTGGCGGTCCTGGGCCTGCTGCCCGGCACCGGAGCCCCCGGCGCCGCCAACCTCGTCCACGACGGCGGCTTCCTGCCCAACGGCGTCGACGGACTGCTGGTCGGCCTGCTCGCCTCGGTCGTCGCGTACGGCGGCCTGGAGACGGTGACCATCGCGGCCGCCGAGTCCGAGAACCCGGTCAAGGGCGTGGCCAAGGCCGTGAAGACCACCATGTGGCGCATCGCCATCGTCTACGTCGGCTCGATGCTGGTCATCGTGACCCTGCTGCCCTGGAACGACCCGGCCGTCACCGAGCAGGGCCCGTACGCCGCCACCCTGGACCACCTGGGCATCCCGGCCGCCGGCCAGATCATGAACGTGGTCATCCTCATCGCCCTGCTGTCGGCGATGAACGCCAACATCTACGGCTCCTCCCGCATGGCCTACTCGCTGGTCTCCCGGGGCCAGGGCCCCAAGGCCCTCGGCAAGGTCAGCGGCCGGGTGCCGCGCCGCGCGGTGCTGGCCTCCTCCGGCTTCGGCTTCGTCACCGTCCTGCTGTCGTACTGGTACCCGGACACCCTCTTCGCCTGGCTGCTGAACATGGTCGGCGGGGTCATCCTCGTCGTCTGGGGCTTCATCGCCGTCTCGCAGTTCGTGCTGCGCCGCCGCACCGAGCGCGAGGCGCCCGAGAAGCTGGTCGTGAAGATGTGGGGCTTCCCGTACCTGACCTGGGTGGCCCTGGCCGGAGTCGCCGGCGTGCTGGTCCTGATGGCCCTGGACGGGGACACCCGGGTGCAGGTGGTCTTCACCGGCGGGCTGACGGTGGCCCTGGCCGTGACCGGCTACGTGATGCAGCGCCGGGCCGCGGCCCGCGAAGGAGCCTGACCCGGAGCGGTACCACCGGGGCGACACCCCCGCCCGACGGCACGTCAGAGGCCGGGCCCATGCGATCGCACGGGCCCGGCCTCCGGCGTTCCGTAGGTGGTGACAAGAGAGGTAACCCTTACTCGTGAGGTGGAATAGATACTGCTAGCGTGCAGTTGCGCATTGATTGCAATAAGCGATTGGCACGCTGAGGGGACCGGATTACAGACATGGCCATTTACACGCTTCCTGAGCTTCCTTACGACTACGCGGCGCTCGAACCGGTGATCAACCCGCAGATCATCGAGCTGCACCACGACAAGCACCACGCGGCTTACGTGACGGGTGCCAACAACACCCTGGAGCAGCTCGCGCAGGCGCGCGACGACGAGAACTGGGGCGCGCTGAACGGCCTCGAGAAGAACCTGGCCTTCCACCTCTCCGGCCACATCCTGCACAGCATCTACTGGCACAACATGGCCAGCCCGAAGACCGGCGAGGGCGGCGGCGAGCCCACCGCGGCCGACGGCCTGGGCGAGCTGGCCGACGCGATCACCGAGTCCTTCGGCTCCTTCGCGAAGTTCAAGAAGCAGCTGACCTTCGCGTCCTCCGCGACCCAGGGCTCCGGCTGGGGCGTGCTCGCGTACGAGCCCGTCAGCGGCCGTCTGGTCGTCGAGCAGATCTACGACCACCAGGGCAACGTGGGCGTCGCCAGCACCCCGGTCCTGGTCTTCGACGCCTGGGAGCACGCCTTCTACCTGCAGTACAAGAACCAGAAGGTCGACTTCATCGAGGCCATGTGGAACGTCGTCAACTGGCAGGACGTGGCCAAGCGCTACGCCGACGCCAAGGCGAACACCCCGCTGCTGATCCCCGCCAAGGGCTGATCGGCACCCCCGGTCCGTCCGCCTCGTGATCGTCTTCTCAACCTTCACCTGCGGACGTTTCCACCAGAAGGCCCCCGCGAGGACGTGACTCGCGGGGGCCTTCTGCGTCGTGACGGAGCCCGGCGCGGCCGGGTTCCGGTGGAGGGCTACTCGAAGCTCGGGCCCTTGTCGCGGGTGCGCTTGATCTCGAAGAAGCCGGGGGTGGAGGCGACGAGCAGGGTGCCGTCCCACAGCCGGGCCGCGTCGTCGCCGCGCGGGGTCGGGGTGACGACCGGGCCGAAGAAGGCCACGTCCTTGCCGTCGGTGCCGGGGACGGAGATCACCGGGGTGCCGACCTCCTGGCCGACGCGCTCGATCCCGTCGTTGTGCGAGGCGCGCAGCTCGGCGTCGAACTCGTCGGAGGTGCCGTAGTCGGCGAGCTCGGCCGGCAGGCCGACCTCGGCCAGCGCCTCGGCGACGACGTCGGCGGTGTTGCCGCGCCCCTCGTTGTGGATGCGGGTGCCGAGCGCGGTGTAGAGCTTGCCCGTGATCTCCTTGCCGTGCTTCTGCTCCGCGGCTATCACCACGCGGACCGGGATCCAGGCCTCGGGGCCGAGCAGCTTGCGGTAGGTCTCCGGCAGCTCGTCGAGCTTGTCCTCGTTGAGCACGCCCAGGCTCATCACGTGCCAGCGGACCTCCACGTCGCGGACCTTCTCGACCTCGACCATCCAACGGGACGTCATCCAGGCCCAGGGGCAGAGCGGGTCGAACCAGAAGTCGACCGGGGTCTTCTCGCTCACCTGCGTGTCGGCCATGTCTCTCCTCGTGTCAAAAAACAAGCCATTGCCAGCACCGTCCCCTGCGCCAACCGGGCCGGGGCCGCCCGCATTCCCCGTGGGAGGATTCGAGGCGGAGAACGCGATCACGCACGAAGGAGTGCAGGTGCCCGGAGAGAATCTGTCCCGTGACGAGGCCCGCGAGCGGGCCGAGCTGGTGTCCGTCGACGGGTACGAGGTGGTCCTCGACCTGAGGTCCGCGGTGGACGAGGCCGAACCGGCCGAGGGCCCCCGGACCTTCCGTTCGGTGACGACCGTCCGCTTCCGCGCCGCGGTCCCGGGCGCCTCCTCGTTCGCGGACCTGATCGCCCCCTCGGTGAACTCCGTCACCCTCAACGGGCGGGCCCTGGACCCGGCCGCCGTGTTCGACGGGGCGCGGATCGCCCTGGAGGAGCTGGCCGCCGAGAACGTCCTGGTGGTGGACGCGAACTGCGCCTACAGCCGCACGGGCGAGGGCATGCACCGCTTCGTGGACCCGGAGGACGGCGAGGTCTACCTCTACACCCAGTACGAGCCGGCCGACGCCCGGCGGGTGTACGCCAACTTCGAGCAGCCCGACCTGAAGGCCCCGTACCGCTTCGAGGTGACCGCGCCCGAGGGCTGGCACGTGTGGAGCAACGGCGCCGAGGAGTCCCGCGAGGGGCAGACCCGCCGCTTCGCCGAGACCGCGCCGATCTCCACGTACATCACCTGCGTGGTGGCCGGTCCGTACCACTACGTCACGGACACCTACACGCGCGGGGACCTGACGATCCCGCTGGGCGCGATGTGCCGCAAGGGCCTGGCCAAGCACTTCGACGCGGACGACGTCTTCCTGGTCACCAAGCAGGGCTTCGACCTCTTCCACGAGATCTTCGACTACCCGTACCCCTTCGGGAAGTACGACCAGGCCTTCGTGCCGGAGTACAACCTGGGCGCCATGGAGAACCCGGGGATGGTGACCTTCCGCGAGGAGTACATCTTCCGCGGGAAGGTCACGCAGGCCTCCTACGAGCGGCGCGCGAACGTCATCCTGCACGAGATGGCGCACATGTGGTTCGGCGACCTGGTCACCATGAAGTGGTGGGACGACCTGTGGCTGAAGGAGTCCTTCGCGGACTTCATGGGCTCGTTCGGGCTGGTCGAGGCCACGCGCTTCGACCAGGCGTGGGTGACCTTCGCCAACAGCCGCAAGGCCTGGGCGTACCGGGCCGACCAGCTGCCGTCCACGCACCCGATCACGGCCGACATCCGTGACCTGGAGGACGCCAAGCTGAACTTCGACGGGATCACCTACGCCAAGGGCGCGGCGGTCCTCAAGCAGCTGGTGGCGTACGTGGGACGGGAGGCGTTCCTGGAGGGCGCGCGGCGCTACTTCAAGGCGCACGCCTACGGGAACACCACGCTGGACGACCTGCTGTCGGTGCTCGGCGAGGTCTCCGGCCGGGACATGACGGCGTGGTCGCGGGCCTGGCTGCAGACGGCCGGCGTGAACACGCTGACGCCGGTGGTGACCTGTGACGCGGGCGGGCACGTCACGGAGCTCGCGGTGCTCCAGGAGGGCGACGCCCTGCCCGGTCAGCCGGCTCCCTCGCAGGGGCGCCCGCACCGGATCGCGGTGGGCCTGTACCGGCTGGAGACCGACGGCGGGCTGGTCCGCTACGCGCGCGCCGAGGCGGACGTGGCGGGGGCCCGTACGGTGGTCACCGGGCTGGCCGGGGCCGAGCGGCCCGACCTGGTCCTGGTCAACGACGAGGACCTCACCTACTGCAAGATCCGCTTCGACGAGGGCTCCCTGGCCACGCTGCGGAGCCACCTGGGCGGTCTCGCCGACCCGCTGGCCCGGGCCCTGTGCTGGTCGGCGCTGTGGAACCTGACCCGGGACGGGCTGATGCCGGCCCGGGACTTCCTGGCGCTGCTGCTCGCGCACGCCGGCCGGGAGACCGACGTGGGCGTCCTCCAGATGCTGCACGCGCAGGCGCTGGGCGCCGTCGCCCACTACACGGCGCCGGAGCGGCGCGAGCGCAGCGGACGCGAGCTGGCGGCGGGCGCGCTGCGCGAGCTGCGGCTGGCCGAGCCCGGCTCGGAACACCAGCTGACCTGGGCCCGGTTCTTCGCGGCGGGGGCGGCCACTGAGGGCGACCACCAGCTCCTGCTCGGACTGCTGGACGGGAGCGCCCGGATCGACGGGCTGGAGGTCGACCAGGAGCTGCGCTGGGACTTCCTGCTGCCGCTGGCGGCGCACGGCGCGGTGGACGAGGGCGTACTGGCCGCCGAACTGGCCCGCGACGACACCGCCTCGGGCAAGCAGCACCAGGTGCGCTGCCTGGCGGCGCGGCCGTCGGCGGCGGTCAAGGACCAGGCGTGGGCGGCGACCGTTGAATCGGACGCCCTGTCGAACGCGCTGGTGGAGGCGACGATCGGGGGCATGCAGCAGTCCTCGCAGCGCGACCTGCTGGCGGCCTACGCCGACCGCTACTTCGAGGTGATCGAACGGGTCTGGGCGGAGCGTTCGATCCAGATCGGCATCCACGTGGTGAAGGGCCTCTACCCCGCGCTCCAGGACTCGCCGGCCACGGTCGAGGCGACCGACGCCTGGCTCGCGGCCCACCCTGACGCGGCGCCGGCGCTGCGGCGGCTGGTGCTGGAGTCCCGCGACGACCTGGCCCGGGCCCTGCGCGCCCAGGCCTGCGACGCGGCGGCCGGCTGATCCGGCGGGACAGGCGTGCGCGCGGGGGCGGGGCCGGCCGGCTCCGCCCCCGCGCGCTTCCCCGGGCGGGGGCGGGGTAGCTGTGAGCTCGTACGACGAATGCCGGGCAGCGGTCCCTTTCGGCAGTCGAACGCCCGTACTTTAGCCCTGGCTTGTCCGGATTTGTCGACGAGCGTGTAACAGGCGTTAGCAAGGCCATGGCCTGAGGGAATCACCGCGTCATGAACCAGAACGCACCCCTCCCCCTCGCCCACCTCACCGCCAGCCGCCCCCGCGTGCTGACCCTCGCCCAGCTCCGCGAGCACGGCGTCAGCGCCTCCGAGGCGGCCGGGCGGCCCTGGCAGCAGCTGCTGCCCGGGGTGTTCCTGCTCCACTCCGGACCCGCGACCAGCGAGGAGCGGCTGCACGCGGCCCTGCTGTACGCCGGCCGCCGGGGCGGCGCCGAGGTCATGATCACCGGGCTGGCCGCCCTCGCGCTGTACCGCTTCGCGTCCGCCCCCGCCCTGCTCGGGCTCTCGCACATCGACGTGCTCGTGGCGAACACCCGGCGGCTGCGCTCCACCGGGGACGTCCGGATCATCCGGACGCACACCCCGCCCCGCTCCGTGGAGGTGACCGGACTCCCGGTGGCGCCGGTGGCCCGGGCCGTGGCCGACGCGGTCTCCCAGCTCTCCGACGCCACGACCGTGCGCCGCCTGCTCAGCGAGGCCGTGCGCGGCGGGCACTGCGAACCGGCGGCCGTCGTACGGGAGCTGACGGTGGCGCGGCTGCTGAACCGGCCGCACGTGGTCGACGCCGTCGAGTCCCTGCTCGCCGAGGGCCGCGCCATCGCCGAGGACCGGCTGTACCAGCTCGTACGGGGCTACGAGCTGCCCGAGCCCGTGTGGAACGTGGACCTGCGGCTGCCCGGCGGCCCGCACCTCGGCGGGGTCGACGCGTACTGGCCCGAGCACGCCGTCGCCATCGAGATCGACACCCGCGCCCCCCGCCAGGGCGAGGACGAGGACTGGTCGGAGGCCGTCCGCAAGCGCGAGACGCTGGAGCGGCTCGGGGTGACCGTGCTGCACCTGACCCCCCGCAAGCTCCGCGACTGGCCCGAGCAGCAGGCGGCGGTCGTACGCACCGCCCTGACGGCCTCCGACGACCACGAGCCCGCCGCCTACCTGGTGGTGCTCCCCCGGTGAGGCGCGGGCCGCACGGGCCGCGGCACGGCGGATACCGGCCGGTCACGTACGCTTCGGGAGGCGGCGGAGGCGGCGAGGAGGCGGCATGACGGACCAGAGCACGGACCCGCGTCCACTGACCGGGGAACCGGTCGCCCTCGACCTGCTGAACACGCGCTGGACGCACGGGGGCGAGCCCGTCGACCTCTTCGCGGGAGCCTTCGGGCTGACCCGGGTCGAGGGGCTGGCGCTCTGGCTGCGGAGCACCGGCCTCGCCGGACGGTTCCGGGCCGACGCCGCGACCCTGGTGCACCTGATGACCGCGCGCGAGGCACTGGCCCGCGCGGTCGCGGACCCGGCCGACGAGAGCGCCCGCGACCTGATCGACGCCGTCCTGGAGCACGGCCGGATCCGGGTCACCCTGACCGCCGAAGGAGCGGGCGAGCGGCCCGAGTTCGCCGATCCCGCGTGGGGCCCGGCCTGGACCGCCGCCCGGAACTACCTGGACCTCCTGGGAGCCGGAGCGGACCGGATCCGCGCCTGCGCCTCACAGGACTGCACCCTGCGCTTCCTCGACACCTCGCCCGGCGGCACCCTGGTCCGGTGCCCGGCGGCCGGCTGCGGCGACCGCGCGCAGGCCGCGCGACACAACGCGCGCCCGCGCGTGCGCTGAACGGTCGAAATCTGTCACACCGACGGTGAGACGGATACCCGCCCCGACCGGGTCGAGAGCTCGGAAAGTCTATAAATCCACTCACAGACACCTGTGAATTGCCCCGCCCTGCCCGGAGTTGTTCCCCCTGGCGCATACTCCGCGCTGGCGAGTGTCCGCCATGTCAGGTCTCGGTCAATGACATCCCTCCCCAAACAGCGGTCACTTGCGCAAAGCTGACCGGTCATCCGGCACCGAAATCCGGACCGTATCTTTCACTTAGCCAGGGATGCTGATGACCCTCGACTCCCCCAGCTCCACCACCGGGGCCATACCGGGCACCAGGCGCGTCGCCCGCGTCGCCGCGGCCGCGGGCCTGGTGGCCGCCCTCTGCGCCACCGGCGCCGTGCCCGCCTTCGCGGCGGGCACCGCCGACGGCCCGGTGACGGGACCGGCCACCGCGCCGGTCAAGTCCGCCGACCAGAAGCTCGGTTCGGCCGACGCCGAACTGCTCCAGGAGGCCAAGGCCAAGGGTGACGCCACCGTCACCGTCATGGTCGCGACCGCCCCCGGCCAGACCAAGCAGGTCGCCGACCAGCTCGACGCCGTCCAGGGCGCCTCGGTGGGCCGGACGTACGACAAGCTCGGTTACGTCCGCGCCACGCTGCCCACCGACAAGGCCGACGCCGCGCTGAAGGCGGCCGGCAAGCTGGACTCCGTCCACGGCATCGACCTGCGGCACGAGATCCAGCGCCCGGACCCCCGTCCGGACGCGGACCGCGGGACCGGCACGGTCAAGAAGACCGCGGCCGAGACGTTCGCGGCGCCGGACAAGAACACCCCGGCGAAGAACCCGTACAACCCGTCGTTCGAGACCGGTTCGGTGGACTTCGTCAAGCAGAACCCGCAGGCCGACGGCCGCGGCGTGACCATCGGCATCATGGACTCCGGCGTCGACGTCGGCCACCCGGCGCTGCAGAAGACCACCACCGGCGAGCGCAAGATCGTCGACTGGGTCACCGCGACCGACCCGATCACGGACAACGACGGGACCTGGCGCGCCCAGATCAACCCGGTCACCGCCGCGGGCGGCACCTTCTCGGCGGGCGGCCAGAGCTGGAAGGCCCCCGAGGGCAACTTCCAGTGGAGCCGCTTCACCGAGTCGATCACCGCCAACGGCGACATGAAGGGCGACGTCAACCGGGACGGGGACACCTCCGACCGGTTCGGCCTGCTCTACGACGTCGCCGCCGGCACCGTCCGCGTCGACACCGACCAGGACGGCGACTTCACGAACAACGAGCCGATGAAGCCGTACAAGGACGGCTACCAGATCGGCTACTTCGGCACGGACAACCCGGCGACCGAGGTCGCCGAGCGCATCCCGTTCGTGATCGAGATCCGCAAGGACGTCGCGATGGACCCGCTGGGCGGTGACTGGGTCGGCAAGAAGGCCGACTTCGTCAACGTCGGCATCATCGAGTCCGAGCACGGCACCCACGTGGCGGGCATCACCGCCGCCAACGGCCTCTTCGGCGGCCAGATGAACGGCCAGGCCCCGGGTGCCAAGCTGGTCTCCTCGCGCGCCTGCTCCTGGTCCGGCGGCTGCACCAACGTCGCGCTGACCGAGGGCATGATCGACCTCGTCGTGAACCGCGGCGTCGACATCGTCAACATGTCGATCGGCGGCCTGCCGGCGCTCAACGACGGCAACAACGCGCGGTCCGAGCTCTACAAGAACCTCATCGACACCTACGGTGTCCAGCTCGTCATCTCGGCGGGCAACGAGGGCCCCGGCGTCAACACCATCGGCGACCCCGGTCTCGCCGACAAGGTCATCTCCGTGGGCGCGGCGGTCTCCAAGGAGACCTGGGCCGCCAACTACGGCTCCGGCGTGAGCAAGAAGTACAACATGTTCCCGTTCTCCTCGCGCGGTCCGCGTGAGGACGGCGGCTTCACGCCGACCATCACCGCCCCCGGCGCGGCCATCAACACCATCCAGACCTGGCTGCCCGGCGCGCCGGTGGCCGAGGCGGGCTACACCCTGCCCGCCGGTTACGGCATGCTCCAGGGCACCTCGATGTCCTCGCCGCAGGCGGCGGGCGCCGGCGCCCTGCTGATCTCGGCCGCCAAGCAGCACAACATCGCGCTGAAGCCGGCCAACCTGCGGGTCGCCCTGACCAGCACCGCCAAGAAGATCGACGACGTCCCGGCGCACGCCCAGGGCGCGGGCCTGCTCGACGTCGGCGCCGCGTGGGAGTCCATCCAGCGCGACGCGAAGGCCGAGGAGTTCACGGTCAAGGCGCCGGTCGACACCGCGATCGACCAGTTCCTGAAGACCCCGGGCTTCGGCACCGGCGTCTACGACCGCGAGGGCGGCCTCAAGGTCGGCCAGAAGAAGGTCTACAACGTCGTCGTCACGCGCACCACCGGCGTGAAGTACGGCACCCGGCACAACCTGAGCTGGCGCAACGACGACGGCAGCTTCAAGGTCATCGGCGGCTACGACTACGTCACGCTGCCGCTGAACAAGCCCGTCACCATCAAGGTCGAAGCCAACGTCAAGTCGGCCGGCGTCCACAGCGGCATCCTGCAGCTCGACGACCCGAACACCGAGGGCATCGACAAGCAGGTCCTGGCGACGGTCGTCGCGGCCGCCCCGCTGGCGAAGCCGTCGTTCTCCTTCTCGGACACCTCGTCCGTGCAGCGCAACAGCCACAAGTCCTACTTCGTGACGGTCCCCCCGGGCACCAAGACCCTTGAGGTCGCCCTGGGCGGTCTGAAGCCGGACAGCCAGACCCGCTTCATCTCGATCCACCCGTACGGCGTGGGCGTCGAGGACAGCGCCACCACCCAGTGCTACCCGAACTACAACAACCCGGCGAACACCTGCCGCCCCGACCTGCGCTCGTACGCCGAGCCGGTTCCGGGCGTCTGGGAGATCGAGGTCGAGTCGCGTCGTACGTCGCCGCTGCTCGACAACCCGTACAAGCTGGACGTGTCCGTCCTCGGCGCGGCCTTCGACCCGGCGGTCAAGGTCCTTCCCGAGGTCAAGCAGGGCACCCCGGCCCCGGTCCAGTGGACCATCAAGAACGAGGCCGCGGCCATCTCCGGCGGCAAGCTCGTCGGCGGCCCGCTCGGCTCCGCGAAGGTCGCCAAGCCGACCATCGCCGCCGGTGAGACCCAGACCACCGAGGTGACGATCGGCGCGGACGTCTCCCGCCTCGACATCGCCATCGGCAAGACGTCCGACACGGGCGCGGACCTGGACCTCGAGGTCTACAAGGACGGCGTCAAGGTCGGCTCCGCCGCCGACGGCGACTCCGAGGAGGCCGTGAGCCTGGTCAAGCCGGCCGCGGGCACCTACAGCATCAAGGTGATCGGCTACGCCATCCCGGCCGGCACCACCACGTACGACTACCGCGACGTGTTCTTCTCGGCCGCCCTGGGCTCCGTCCAGGTCGACGAGGCCGCCTCGGTGAACCTCGCCTCCGGCGCCTCGGCGCAGGTCTCGGCGAAGGTTCTGGTCAACAGCGCGGCCCCCGAGGGCCGTCAGTTCTTCGGCCAGGCCCAGCTGCTGAACGGCCGCGGCACCGCCGCCGGCACCGGCAGCGTGCAGATCGAGAAGGTCCTCCCGTAGTACGGAGGGACCGACACCGGAGGGGCGGCGCTCGTCAGAGCACCGCCCCTCCGGGCTTTCCCCCCTCGGACCCCGCGCGGTCCGGGCCCCGCTACTTGCCGAGCGAGCGCAGCGAATCGGCGTAGGTGCCGACCGCGTGCGCGATGACGTCCAGGTTCGTGTCGAAGGCCTTCAGGTCGAGGTTCTTCAGCGTGTCCCCGGCCCCGTGGTAGTTCGGGTCGTACGGGGCGCCGGCCTTGCCGCCGTAGCGCTTGGCCTGCTCGGCGGTCTTGATGCCCTCGGCGCCCGTGAAGGTGCCGCCCGCCGGGATGCCGTTCGCGATGAACGGGCCGTAGTCGGAGCGGCCGTCGAAGTCACTGCCCTCGTGCGGCTTGCCCTTCTTGTCGAGGAACCCGTTGATGAGCGCCTCGATCTGCGCCGAGCCGGCCGGGCCCGCGCCCGCGCCGGTCTTGTCCGAGTCGTCGCCGTCGTAGACGAACTGGACCGGGTTCGGCGAGGCGATCATGTCGAAGTTCAGGTAGAGCGCGATGTCCTTCTTCTGCTGGTCGGACAGCTGCGCCACGTAGTGCTCGGAGCCCAGCAGGCCGAGCTCCTCCGCGGACCACCAGGCGAAGCGGACCTTGTTGGCGGGCTGCTTGCCCTTGCCCTTCTTGTTCGCGCCCTCGTCCGCGAGCTTCAGGGCCACCTCCAGCAGACCGGCCGAGCCGGAACCGTTGTCGTTGATGCCCGGGCCCTCGGGGACCGAGTCCAGGTGGGCGCCGACGGTCACCACGCGGTCGGCGCGGCCGCCCCGGGTCTCGGCGATCACGTTGCGGGTGGTCTTCTTCACGTGCTCCTGGTCCAGGTCCAGGCGCACCTTCACCTCGCCCGCGGCGGCCGCGGCGGCCAGCGCCTCACCGTCGGCGAGGGTGATGCCCGCGCTCGGGATGACGCCCTCGGCGGGCGAGGAGAACCCGCCGCGGACCGGGGTGGTGCCGCTGTGGTTGTAGACGATGACGCCGAGCGCGCCCGCCTCGGCGGCCGCCCTCTGCTTCTCCACGAAGGTGCAGGAACCCCGCTTGACCAGGGCGATCTTCCCCGCGAAGGCGCCCGCCGGGTAGTCGTCGGCGGTGCAGCCGGGGGTCTCGTCGACCCGGGCGAGGGCGAGCGCGGCGGTCAGGCCGCCGGCCGGGGTGGACCGGGTGAAGGTGAAGGCGGCGGTTGCCAGCTCGCGGGGGGCGGCGCCGAGGACGGTGGTCTTCTCCGTCTTCGTGTGCGCCTCGTAGATGTCGAAGTCCTGGTAGGAGACCTGGTAGCCGGCCTTCTTCAGGGTGTCGTGGACGTACGCCGCCGACGCGGCGTGGCCCGGGGTGCCCGCGGCGCGGTTGCCGCCGTTGGCGTCGGCGATCTGCTGGAACTTCGCGAGGTGGCGGTAGGCACCGCGGGCGGTGACCTCCTCGACCAGCTCCTTGGCGAGCCGGCCCTCGCGGTGGTCGCGGTCGTGCGCGGCGGCCGGAGTGGCCGCGAGCAGCACGGGCGCGGCGACGGCGGCGGCCGCGAGGGCGGCGAGGGCCGGTATGGACCGGCGGCGGTGGCGGATGTCCCGCACGGTGTTCTCCCCGAGATAGGCGTTTCGATGTCTGGTCCGCCGCGTCCGGATAACGGTCACGACAGACCGGACGGTAACCGCCCCTGACCAGGCAAAACGGACCTTCGGGGGTCGTGCAACACGCCCGTCACGCACTCGTCACGGGGGTTCACGCCGGGGACACCGTCCGTACCTCGGACAATGGATTGGACAAGGCTCGTGGGGTCGAACGCATGATGGCTCCACGCGCGCCCGCGTCGTACCTACGTAGAGGAGTCACCGTGAGGGTCGGAATCGTCGGAGCCACCGGACAGGTCGGCGCAGTGATGCGCGGAATCCTCGCCGAGCGGAAGTTCCCGGTGGACGAGCTGCGGCTGTTCGCCTCGGCCCGCTCCGCGGGCTCGACCCTGGAGTGGGAGGGCCGGGAGATCACCATCGAGGACGCCTCCACGGCCGACTACTCCGGCCTGGACATCGTGCTCTTCTCCGCCGGTGGCGCCACCTCCAGGGCCCTCGCCGAGAAGGTCGCCTCCCAGGGCGCCGTCGTGATCGACAACTCCTCCGCCTGGCGCGGCGACCCGGAGGTCCCCCTCGTCGTCTCCGAGGTGAACCCGCACGCGATCAAGAACCGCCCCAAGGGCATCATCGCGAACCCGAACTGCACCACCATGGCCGCGATGCCGGTGCTGCGCCCGCTGCACGACGAGGCCGGCCTGCTCACCCTCATCGCCACCACCTACCAGGCCGTCTCCGGCTCGGGCCTGGCCGGTGTCGCCGAGCTCAAGGGCCAGGCGTGCGCGGTCTCCGAGGCCGCCGACCAGCTGACCTTCGACGGCGGCGCCGTGGACTTCCCGGAGCCGGCCGTCTACAAGCGCCCGATCGCGTACAACGTGGTCCCGCTCGCGGGCAACCTGGTCGACGACGGCTCCTTCGAGACCGACGAGGAGCAGAAGCTCCGCAACGAGTCCCGCAAGATCCTGGAGATCCCCGGGCTGAAGGTCTCCGGCACCTGCGTGCGCGTCCCCGTCTTCTCGGGCCACTCGCTCCAGGTCAACGTCCGCTTCGAGCGGCCGATCAGCGTGGAGCGCGCCTACGAGCTGCTGAAGGACGCGCCCGGCGTCGAGCTGTCCGAGATCCCGACGCCCCTCCAGGCCGCCGGCCGGGACGCCTCGTACGTGGGCCGCATCCGCGTGGACGAGACCGTCGACAACGGCCTCGCGCTGTTCCTGTCGAACGACAACCTCCGCAAGGGCGCGGCGCTGAACGCCGTGCAGATCGCGGAGCTCGTGGCCGAGGAACTCCGCCAGGGCTGACCGGGCGCGGGCGCGCGGGGGGCGGGTGCCGTACGGCGCCCGCCCCTCCCCCGTTTCACGGCCGGCGCACCTCGTAGAGGAAGCAGCCGTACTCCACCGCGCGGACGTGCACGAGGGCGACCTCCGGGTCGGTGAAGGCCTCGGCCAGCGCCTGCCCGACGACGGCGTCCGGCTCCTCGCCGAGGTCCAGCGCACGGCCGCCGAGGATCCGGCCGGCCGCGTCGTAGCGCCGGGCCACGCGCAGCGCCCCCGGCGTCCCGAACGGCAGGCCGCCGCCCTCCGGCGGGCCCGCGCAGGGGTCGGCGTGCACGAACACGGGGCCCTGCTCGTCGTACGCCCCCGGGTCCGCGCCGGACGCGGCCGCCCAGCGGCGCAGCGGCGCGTACGAGACGAGGGCGATGCGCTCGCCCGCCCGGCTGCGGCGCAGGCAGCAGCGCAGCGGGGCGCCGCCCTCCTGGTCCTCGTACGGCAGGCAGGGCCGGCCGGCGTCGTCGCTCAGGCGCAGCTCGGCGAGGGCGGCAGGGTCGAGGGGAAGGGCGAGGGGGAGGGCGGGGGGCCGCCCGGTGGAGGAGGTCATGGCTGCGATCGTGCCCCGCCCGGCCCCCCGGCGCTGGCGGGAATCGGACCTCGCGTTCGCCCGTGGATTACTCCGGCGCGGTGACGCGGCCCGCGTGGAAGGATGGCCGGGCAACGTCACCATCGAAGGAGATGACCGCGTGCCTGGCACGAATCTCACCCGTGAAGAGGCTCAGCAGCGGGCGAAGCTGCTCACCGTCGACTCGTACGAGGTAGAACTCGATCTCAGCGGTGCGCAGGAGGGCGGCACGTACCCCTCCGTGACCACCGTGCGCTTCCAGTCGGCCGAGGGCGGCGCCGAGACCTTCATCGACCTGGTCGCGCCGGCCGTGCACGAGGTCGTCCTGAACGGCAAGTCGCTGGACGTGGCCGCCGTCTTCCGGGACTCCCGGATCGCCCTGCCCCACCTGGCCGCCGGGTCCAACGAGCTGCGCGTCGTCGCCGACTGCGCCTACACCAACACCGGTGAGGGCCTGCACCGCTTCGTCGACCCGGTCGACCAGCAGGCCTACCTGTACACCCAGTTCGAGGTGCCGGACGCGCGGCGGGTCTTCGCCAGCTTCGAGCAGCCCGACCTGAAGGCGACGTTCCAGTTCACCGTGACGGCCCCGGAGGGCTGGACGGTCATCTCGAACTCCCCGACGCCCGAGCCGAAGGACCGGGTGTGGGCCTTCGAGCCGACCCCGCGGATCTCCTCGTACATCACCGCGCTGATCGTGGGCCCGTACCACGCGGTGCACAGCTCGTACGAGGGTCCGGACGGGCAGTCCGTGCCGCTGGGCATCTACTGCCGTCCCTCGCTCGCCGAGTTCCTCGACGCGGACGAGATCTTCGACGTGACCCGGCAGGGCTTCGACTGGTTCCAGGAGAAGTTCGCGTACGCCTACCCGTTCGCGAAGTACGACCAGCTCTTCGTGCCGGAGTTCAACGCGGGCGCGATGGAGAACGCGGGTGCGGTCACCATCCGTGACCAGTACGTCTTCCGCTCGAAGGTGACGGACGCGGCGTACGAGGTGCGCGCGGAGACGATCCTCCACGAGCTCGCCCACATGTGGTTCGGCGACCTCGTCACGATGGAGTGGTGGAACGACCTCTGGCTGAACGAGTCGTTCGCCACCTACACCTCGATCGCCTGCCAGGCGTACGCCGAGGGCTCGAAGTGGCCGCACGCGTGGACCACCTTCGCCAACTCCATGAAGACCTGGGCGTACCGGCAGGACCAGCTGCCGTCGACCCATCCGATCATGGCGGACATCCGTGACTTGGACGACGTCCTGGTCAACTTCGACGGGATCACGTACGCCAAGGGCGCCTCGGTGCTCAAGCAGCTCGTCGCCTACGTCGGCCAGGACGCCTTCTTCAAGGGCGTGCAGGCCTACTTCAAGGCGCACGCGTTCGGCAACACGCGCCTGTCGGACCTGCTGGGCGCCCTGGAGGAGACCTCCGGCCGTGACCTGACCGCCTGGTCGAAGTCGTGGCTGGAGACGGCCGGCATCAACGTGCTGCGTCCCGAGATCGAGACGGACACCCAGGGCGTCATCACGGCGTTCGCCGTCCGCCAGGAGGCCCCGGCGCTCCCGGCGGGCGCCAAGGGCGAGCCGGTGCTGCGCCCGCACCGCATCGCGGTCGGCCTGTACGACCTGAGCGACGGCGCCCTGGTGCGCACGGACCGGATCGAGCTGGACATCGACGGCGGCCTCACGGCGGTGCCTGAGCTGGTGGGCCGCGCGCGTCCGGCCGTCGTCCTGCTCAACGACGACGACCTGTCGTACGCGAAGGTCCGTCTGGACGAGGTGTCCCTCGCGAACGTGACCGCGTACCTCGGCGACTTCGCGGAGTCGCTGCCGCGCGCCCTGTGCTGGGCCTCCGCCTGGGACATGACCCGCGACGGAGAGCTCGCGGCCCGTGACTACCTCGCGCTGGTGCTGTCCGGCATCGGCAAGGAGTCGGACATCGGCGTCGTGCAGTCGCTGCACCGCCAGGTGAAGCTGGCCGTCGAGCTGTACGCCGACCCGGCGTGGCGGGAGCAGGGCCTGGCGACCTGGACGGAGGCCACGCTGGAGCACCTGCGCGGCGCCGAGCCGGGCAGTGACCACCAGCTGGCGTGGGCCCGCGCCTTCGCGGCCACGGCCCGCACCGAGGGGCAGCTCACGTACCTGTCGGCGCTGCTGGACGGCTCGGCGGAGATCGAGGGCCTGGCCGTGGACACCGAGCTGCGGTGGGCGTTCCTGGAGCGCCTCGTGGCGACGGGCGTCGCCGACGAGCCGGCGATCGCGGCCGAGCTGGAGCGGGACGCCACCGCGGCGGGCGAGCGCCACGCGGCGACCGCGCGGGCCGCCCGCCCGACGGCGGAGGCCAAGGCCGCGGCCTGGGCCTCGGTGGTGGAGTCCGACGACCTGCCGAACGCGGTGCAGGAGGCCGTGATCGGCGGCTTCGTCCAGACCGACCAGCGCGAGCTGCTCGCCCCGTACGCGGCGAAGTACTTCGCGGCGGTCAAGGAGGTCTGGGACACGCGCAGCCACGAGATCGCGCAGCAGATCGCGGTGGGCCTCTACCCGTCGCTCCAGGTCTCGCAGGAGACGCTGGACGCGACGGACGCGTGGCTGGCCTCGGCCGAGCCGAACGCGGGCCTGCGCCGGCTGGTGTCGGAGTCCCGCTCGGGCGTCGAGCGCGCCCTGAAGGCCCAGGCGGCCGACGCCGCCGCCGGAGCCTGACGCACCGCTGAACGCACCCCGTCCGGCCCGCGAGGGCGGGGCGGGGTGCGGCCGTTCGCGGCCGCCCGGGCTCAGCGCAGCGTTCCCGCGGTTTCGCGGAGGGCCCCGAGGACGCGGGCGAGGGCGGGTGCGGACTCGGAGCCCCGGCGCAGGGCCGCGATGACGTGCCGGGCGGGCCGGTCGTGGGCCAGGACCCGGACGGTGACCCCGGCGGCGCGGCCGGTGACCATGCGGGGTACGAGGGCGACCCCCATGCCGGCTTCCACCATGGCCAGGATCGCGGTCCAGCCGGAGGCGGAGTGGGCCTGCTCCGGGACGAACCCGGCGGCCTCGCAGGCGCTGCGGGTGATCTCCGACCAGGGTCCGCTGCCCCCGTAGATCCACCGCTCGCCGGACAGGTCGGCCAGCCGCAGGGCGGGCGCGGCGGACAGCGGGTGCCCGGGCGGCAGGGCCACGTCCAGCGGGTCCTCCAGGAGCGTGACCCGGCTGAAGCGGGGGTCGCGGGCGCCGGGCGCGTGCGCGGCCAGGGACAGGGCGAGGTCCACGGCCCCGGCGGTCAGCAGCTCGTAGGACTCGGCGGCCTCGGTCTCGCGGACCCGTACCTCGATCCCCGGGTGGGTCCGCCGCAGGGCGGCGACGGCCGGGACGACGAGGACGGGCACGGCGGTGGAGAAGGCCCCGATCCGTACTTCGCCGGCCTCCCCCGAGAGGTATCCGGCGAGTTCGGCGTCGGCCCGCTCCAGTTCCGCGAAGACGGCCTCGGTGTGCCGCAGGACGAGGTGGGCGGCGTCGGTGAGGCGTACGCGCCGCCCCTGGGCCTCCAGCAGCGGCACCCCCAGCTGCCGGGCGAGGTTGGTCAGCTGCTGCGAAACGGCCGAGGGCGTCATGTGCAGCGCCTCGGCCGTGGCGGTCACGGTGCCCCGGTCGGCCAGGGTCCGCAGGATCCGCAGCTTCTTGATGTCCCACTCGGTCATGGGACCGAACCTACCGCCGGGCACCCAGTCCCACGCCGCCCAGGATCAGCGCCATGCACACCAGTTGGGCGGGCCCGGTGTGTTCCCCGAGGAGCAGGAAGCCGAGTCCGGCGACGCACACCGGCTGGAGGTAGTAGACGACTCCGGCGCGGGCCGCGCCGATCACGGAGACGGCCTTGTTCCAGGCGAAGAAGGCGACGGCCGAGGAGAAGACGCCGACGTACAGGAGCTGTCCGGCGGAGCCGGGGGTGACCTCGAAGCCGCCCTGGACGGTGAGGGAGACGGCGTAGGCGGGGGCCAGCATCAGCGCGCCGAGGACGAAGGTGGCGAAGAGGAAGGCGAGTTGGCCGATCTCGGCGGGCTTGCGCTTGAGCAGGGCGCTGTAGGTGGCGAAGGAGAGGGCGGCGCCGAACATCCACAGGTCGCCCGCGCCGAAGTCGAAGCCGATCGAGCCGTCGCCGACGAGGAGCAGGACGCCGAACGCGGCGAGCAGCATGCCGAAGGTGCGGCGGGCGCCGAGCCGTTCGCCGCCGAGGCGGGAGTACAGGGCCATGACGACCGGGAAGGCCGCCATGATCATGCCCATGTTGGAGGCGGAGGTGGTCAGTCCGGCCTGGTGGACGAGGGTGTTGTACAGGGTGACGCCGAAGAGGGTGGCGAGGCTGACGTAGCCGAGGTGGCGGCGCAGGAGGGCCCGCTGGCGCCAGGCCTGCCGGGCCGCGAAGGGGGCGACCGCGACGGCGGCGATGATCCACCGCCAGAAGACGGCCTGCACCGGCGGGACGGTGTCGGCCATCCCCCGGGTCGCCACGAAACTGCCGGACCAGACGACCGTCGCGACCAGGGCGAGGAGGACGCCGAGTCCGGCGGCCCCCTTCTTCCCCCTGGTCGTGGGCTGCTGCTGGGTCTGCGGGACGGTGCGGACGCGGTCCGTGACGGTCACGTGGTGTCTCCCCCTCGGGGTCTGGGTCTGTGGTTCGTGGACCTACCGTCGCACCTCGGAACTGCTCAGGTCCATCGAAACATTTCGATCGATGTCTTCAGGAGAACTGAACGTTTGCTGGGGGGTCCGGGCGGTTCGGGCCGGGAGCTGCCCGACCACGGTCGCGCCGAAGGCGAGCGCCATGCCGGCGAGCTGGACGGGCGACAGGGCCTGGCCGAGCGCGGCCCAGCCGATGACGGCGGCGGTGAGCGGGGACAGCGGGCCGAGCAGGGTGACGGAGGTGGCGGTGAGCCGGCCGATGCCGCGGAACCAGAGCCAGTACGCGATGCCGGTGTTGATCAGCATCATGTAGCCGTAGCCGAGGAAGGCCTTGCCGTCGAGGGCGGGCGGCGCCCCCTCGATCAGGGCGGCGATCGGGATGATGACCAGCCCGCCGGCGGTGAGCTGCCAGCCGGTGACGGCCAGCGGGCCGACGCCCTCGGGGCGTCCCCAGCGCTTGGTCATCACGGTGCCGGCGCCCATGGAGGCGGAGGAGACGACACCGGCGATGACGCCGACGAGGTCGAGTTCCGCCTCGGCGGTCAGGACGACCATGCTCACGCCGAACGCGGCGACGACGGCGGCGAGGACGGTCCGCAGCCTGGCCCGCTCGCCCAGCAGCAGGGCGGCGAGTCCTACGACGAACAGCGGGCCCGCGGAGCCCAGTACGGCGGCGACGCCGCCGGGCAGCCGGTAGGCGGAGAGGAAGAGCAGCGGGAAGAAGGCGCCGATGTTGAGCGTGCCGAGGACGGCGGACTTCCACCACCACTCGCCCTTGGGCAGGGTCCGGGAGAGGGCGATGAGCAGCAGTCCGGCGGGCAGGGCCCGCATGGCCCCGGTGAACAGGGGCCGGTCGGGGGGCAGGAGTTCGCTGGCGACGAAGTAGGTCGATCCCCAGGAGATGGGGGCCAGGGCGGTCAGGACGGTGGTGGTCAGGCGGTTCACGGGAACTCCTCGGGCGGGTGAGGAAGCGTGGGATCGGACCGGGCTGTGGGTTCCGGCCGGGCTGTGGGTTCAGGCGGCCGTGGGGGCCGGGGCTCCGGCGGGTGCGGCGGCCGGGGCCGGCGGGGTGGCGTGGACGGCGTCGGCGGGCAGGTGCCGCTCCAGCAGGAGCAGGGCGAGCGCGGCGCCGAGGGCGGCGACGGCGAGGACGGCCCAGGGCAGGCGGCCGTCGACGGCGAGCAGGGCCGTGAAGAGGGACGGGGCCAGGGCGGTGGCGAGGGAGTACGACAGCTGGTAGGTGGCGAGGTAGCGGCCGCGGACGGCTTCGGGGGCGGCCGAGACCGACAGGGCGCCGCCGGAGGGGCTGTGCACGAGTTCGCCGAGGGTGTAGACGACCACGATGGCCAGCAGGGCCACCATGGTGACGGTCTGTCCGGGACGCAGGGTGCCGAGGACGATCTGGGCGGCGAAGGCGGCGGCGAAGAGCAGGGCGCCGAGGGCGGCGGAGCGGGTGCGGCGGGCTCCGGAGCGGCGGACCCGGCCGGCGATCAGGACGCCGATCCCGGCGCACAGGGCGGTGTTGACGGTGAAGGCGGCTCCGGTGAGGGAGTCGGGCCCGCGCAGCCAGGTGGAGATGTAGAGGGGGAACAGGACGGACAGGGCCGCGTAGCCGAGCGCGGTCAGGAAGTTGGCGGCGGTCAGCCCGAGGAAGGGCCGGTCGCGCAGCACCATCCGGTACCCGGCGGGCGGGCGCTTCGCGGAGCCTGCGGCCAGGGCGTCCCGTACGGGCCGGACCCGGGCGACGAGCAGTCCGGCGGCGGCGAAGGCGAGGGCGTTGCCCCAGGCGGTGTACTGGAATCCGGCGGGCCCCCACAGGGCGAGCGCCCCGGAGACGAGCAGGGCTCCGGCGCCCATGCCCGCGTTCTGCAGGGCCCGTACGGAGGCCTGGAGGCGGTCGCGGGCTCCGCCGCGGGCCACTTCCCCGATCAGGGACTGCTGGACGACGGGGAAGGAGCGGTCGGCGAGGGCGGTCACCAGCGCGACGGCCGCGAAGGCGGGCAGTGATCCCGCGAAGGGGTACAGGGCGAAGCCGGCCGCCCGGACCGCGTAGAGCACCAGGTTGACCTTCCGGGCTCCGTACCGGTCGACGGCGGTGCCGGCCAGCGGCATGAAGGCGAGCCCGGCCAGGCCGGTGACGGTGAGCACCAGCCCGACGAGCGTGAAGGAGAGGCCGGTGACGTGGTGGAAGAAGACGAGGGAGAAGGGGATGTACATCCCGATCCCGACCGCGCTGATCCCGATGCCCGTGAGCAGGGACCACTCCCCCGCCACTCTGGCTTCCGCGGCCCCCTTGACCACCTTCATCCCCGTTCCTCCCCCGAGTAGGTCACTTGAAAGTAGCTTAGCACTAAGCCACTTTCCGTCAAGCAACTTTCTTGCGAACGAGGAAGCGGAACCGGATACTGCACTCATGACCGAGGCCAACAAGGACGCCGTCGACGCCATCGCCGCGCAGTGGTACGCGGTACGCCCCGATCTGGACACGGCCCCGATGGCCGTCTTCGGGCGGATGTACCGGATCACCAAGGCCATGGGCGACGCGATGGAACGGACCTACAACCGCTACGGGATCTCCCGCGGGGAGTTCGACGTCGTCGCGACGCTGCGCCGGTCCGGAGCCCCCTACACGCTCTCGCCGCGCCAGCTGTCGGCCACGCTGATGCTCACCACGGGCGGGATGACCGGGCGCCTGGACAAGCTGGAGAAGGCGGGACTGCTCGCCCGCAGCCCCGATCCGCACGACCGGCGCGGGCTCCAAGTGACGCTCAGCGACCGCGGGCTCGCCCTGATCGACGAGGCGGTGACCGCGGGCCTGGAGGTCCAGAAGGCCGCCCTGTCCGACCTCGACGGGGCGGAGGTCCAGCAGCTCACGGGCCTGCTGCGCAAGCTCATGGCCGGGGTGCCGTAGACACGACGGAGCGCCGGAGGTCGCACCGCAGCCGTCCTACGACGGCTCCGCGGACCTCCGGCGCCCCGGAAGCATTCAGGAGACGGACTGCCCGGTGGGGTCAGCCCTGGGTCTTGCGCGACTTGTCGCCGACCATCACGAGACCCGCGATGACCAGGAACAGGACGATCGGCAGGGCCACGAACAGGCCGAGCGTCTCGCCAATGCTCAGGCCCGGACCCGGGTCGTCACCGTCGTCGCGGGTGAGCGCGAGGGCGGGAGACGTCATCAGCAGCATCATCAGCGTCGTTCCGGCCGTGACGGCGCCGGCGCGCAGAGCGTTCTTCTTGTCCACGGTGCAAACGTAGCGAACACCTAAAGCGGCCGCGCGCCCGGGGGTGCCGTACGGGTCTGCGCCCCCTCCCGCACCGCGCTCAGCAGGGCGTTCGCCCGGGGCGAGGCCGCCAGTTCCTCCAGGGTCAGCGGCCGGCCCGAGGCGTCGGCGACCGGCAGCCGCCAGTTGGGGTACTGGTCCCAGGTGCCCGGCAGGTTCTGCGGCCGCCGGTCCCCCACCGCGTCGGGGAGCCACACGCCGACCAGCCGGGCGGGGGTGCGCAGCAGGAAGGCGTACAGGGACCGCACGGCCGCTTCCTCGTGGCCGGTGTCCAGTCCGAGCCGCTCCAGCACCTCCAGCCAGCGCGCGGTGTCGGCGGCGTCCTCGCCCTTCTCCACCTCCAGCGGGCGGGTCAGCAGGCCGAGCCGGTCCCGCAGTTCGACGTGTTCCCCGGCCAGTTTGGCCGCGGTGGGCGGCAGATCGTGGGTCGTGGCGGTGGCCAGGCAGTCCGCCCGCCACTGTTCGGGCTCCAGCGGCTCCCCGTCGCCCGCCCAGTCCCGCTCGAACCACAGCACGGAGGTGCCGAGGATCCCGCGCCGGGCCAGCGCCCGGCGGACCCGCGGCTCCACCGTCCCGAGGTCCTCGCCGACCACCACGGCCCCGGCCCGGTGCGCCTCCAGGACCAGGACGGCCAGCATCGCCTCGCCGTCGTAGGAGACGTACGTGCCCTCGGCGGGCGCGGCTCCCTCCGGGATCCACCAGAGCCGGAACAGGCCCATGACGTGGTCGATGCGGACGGCTCCCGCGTACCGGAACACCGCCCGCAGCAGGGCCCGGAAGGGGGCGTACGCGGTCCCCTCCAGGACGTCGGGCCGCCAGGGGGGCAGCCCCCAGTCCTGGCCGCGCGCGTTGAAGGCGTCCGGCGGGGCGCCGACGCTGATGTGCCGGGCGTGGTACGGGCCGAGGAGGGAGTCCGAGCCGTCGGGGTGCACGCCGACGGCCAGGTCGTGCACGATGCCGACCGTCATCCCGGCCTCACGGGCGGCCCGCTGGGCGGCGGTGAGCTGGGTGTCCGTCAGCCAGACCAGCCAGCGGTGGAAGTCGGCCCGCTCCTCGGGGTCCTCCCCGGCCCTGGACGCGCACCAGGCGGCGTGCGCGTCCAGCTGACCGTCCTGCTCCGCGCGGAACTCGGCGTACCCCGCCTCCCGGGCGGGGCTGCGCGGGACGGTGTACAGCAGTTCCAGGGCGGCGCGCTTGAGGGCCCACACGGCGTCACGGTCGATGAGGGCCCCCTTCTCCAGTACCTCGCGGCGCAGCTCCGCGCCCCGGGCGGCCAGTTCGGCGAGGGCGTCGCGGTCCGGGCAGTCGGCGTACTCGGGGACGTCCTCGATCCGCAGGTGCACCGGGTCGGGGAAGCGGCGCGAGGAGGGCCGGTACGGGGACGGGTCGGTCGGGGTCCCGGGGACGGCCGCGTGCAGCGGGTTGACCTGGATGAAGCCGGCGCCGTGGGTGCGGGCGGCCCAGCGGGCGAGCTCCGCGAGGTCGCCGAGGTCGCCCATGCCCCAGGAGCGCTCGGAGAGCAGGGAGTACAGCTGGACGAGCAGCCCGTGGGCCCGCCCGGGCGCGGCCGGGGCGCGCTCCGGGGCGACGATCAGGGTGGCGGCGGCCGTGCGCCCGTCGGGCAGCCCGGCGGTGAGGCGGTGCACGCCCAGGGGCAGTTCCGCGGGCTGCCCGGAGGCGAGTCCGTGGGGCGGCCGCCCGTCGCCGGCTTCCCACACGAGGGGTTCGGGCCCCTCCTCCGGGTCCACCCGGATCCGGGTGCCGGAGGGCAGTGCGGTCAGCGGCGCCGGGGCGGGCTCCCCCTGCCAGAGCACGACCGTGGGGGGCAGTGCCCGTCCGGCCCGCTCCAGCCCGTCCTCCTCGGCCATCGCCCGGACGGCCTCGGGGGTGTCGACGGGCACGCCGAGCAGGCCGAGGACGGCCCTGACGGTGGTCTCGGGCACCGGGACGGTGACGTCCTCGGCCGGCTGGAAGGTGGTGGCGACGCCGTGCAGGGCCGCGAGCCGGTCGAGGTCGTCCATCGGTGTCCCTGTCTAGTAGCCCGCCCAGATCGGGGCGGGGAGGTTCGGCTCGCAGGTCAGCGGGAGCTCTTCCATGAGCGGGGTTTCGCTGGTCAGCGGCGCGTACGCGGATCCGGCCAGCGGGGGCTCACTGATGAGGGGCGTGTCCTCCGGCCCGCTGTGGACGGGCAGGTGGGCGAGCGGGGCCTTGGGTTTGGGGGTGTTCCGGGGGGTGGGTTTGGGAACGGCCGGTGCTGCGGGCGCGGCCGCGGAAGGGGCGGGCGTGACGGCTGGGCGGTGGGAGTGGGCGGGGCGCGGAGGGCGGGCGGGGAGAACGGTGGTCGCGGTACGGGCGTTCACAGGAGCACTCCTTTGCGCGGGATCGTCGGACCCGCCCATGCAACACCCCGGCGAACAACGCAGCCATACCCAGTCGGCGGCCCCGCATTCCTGGCGGATCCAGGTCAGATCACCCCACGGTCGTGGACGCCCGCGCCGCGCGGGCGGCGGGTGCGGGCCCGTCCGCACCCGCCGGGGGGACCCGGGGCGCGGGGGCTCTGCGCAGCTCAGGGGCGGGAAGCGGAGGGCGGCCGCGGCCGCCCGGGGCAGCGGGACGCGACCGGGCGGCGAGGCGCCGTACGGTCGGCCGGGCGCCCCCGCCGCGGCGGGGGCCACTACCCCGAACGGCCCTGCCGCGGGGCGCGCCGCCGCCGGGCTGGACCTGCTCTCCGGGGCTTCGCGAGAGCTCGTCGAGGGGTGCGCGGGAGCCGCGGGACCCGCCGTCGCCCCCGGGGTGCGCGGGGGCGACCGGGTCCGCGGAACGGTCGTCGGTCGGAGGCGGGAACGGGAGCGGGGGTGGCCGGCGGAGGCGGGCGGCCGCCCCTATGACGCCGCGGCTCCGATGCGTTCCAGCGCGTCGTCCGCCCCGTAGGGCTGGAGGTAGGGCATCCACCGGGGGTCCCGGTGGCCCGTACCGATGATCCGCCAGGCCAGGCCGGACGGCGGGGCCGGCTGGTGGCGCAGCCGCCAGCCGAGCTCCAGCAGGTGCCGGTCGGCCTTGACGTGGTTGCAGCGGCGGCAGGCGGCGACGACGTTGTCCCACGCGTGCTGGCCGCCCCGGCTGCGCGGGATGACGTGGTCGACGCTGGTGGCGACGGCCCCGCAGTACATGCAGCGGCCGCCGTCGCGGGCGAAGAGCGCGCGGCGGGTGAGCGGAACGGGCCCCCGGTAGGGGACCCGCACGAAACGCTTGAGCCGGACCACGCTGGGCGCGGGGACGGCTCTCGTCGCGCTGTGCAGAAAGGCGCCCGATTCCTCCAGGGAGATCGCTTTGTTCTCCAGGACGAGGACGAGGGCGCGGCGGAGCGGTACGACGCCGAGCGGCTCGTACGACGCGTTGAGGACCAGGACGTGCGGCACGGACTGCCTCCTTGTACGCCGGCGGCGCGTGGCTCGCGCCGGGACGATCTGCTCTCCAGTCTCCCCTTACGGCTGGTCGAAGCGCCACCACGCGCCCGTAACGGGTCCGAGGTGTTTTCAACCACACTGCCTTCATCCCCGGGTGAGTCTGGTCTCTCCCTCGAACACGGCAACAAGGTCGGTCCTGTGCCCCGTTAGTGTGGATGGTCTGCCCGTACACCCCGCCCCCGGATTCCGTCGGGGGACCCCCGGCGGGCAAACCGCTATGCCTGGAGGTTCCTTCCGTGCCCTCGCCCGCCACTCTGCTCCCGTTGGCAGCGACCACCACCGACGACGCCGCCGAGAGCGTGACCAACGCCGCGAGCTTCATCGAGGAGAACTGGGCCACCTGGCTGAGCATCGGCCTGCGCATCCTGCTGATCATCGTGATAGCGGCGGCCCTGCGGTCGGTGGTCCGCAAGGCGCTGACCAAGCTGATAAGCCGGATGAACTCCAGCGCCGAGGCCGTCGAGGGTACGGCGCTCGGCGGGCTCCTGGTCAACGCGGAGCGGCGCCGCCAGCGCTCGGAGGCGATCGGCTCGGTCCTGCGGTCGGTGGCCTCGTTCCTGATCCTGGGCACGGCCGCGCTGATGGTGCTGGCCGCGCTGAAGATCGATCTGGCGCCGCTGCTGGCGAGCGCCGGTGTGGCCGGTGTGGCGATCGGTTTCGGTGCCCGGAACCTGGTGACGGACTTCCTGTCCGGCGTGTTCATGATCATGGAGGACCAGTACGGCGTGGGCGACAAGATCGACGCCGGGGTGGCCTCCGGTGAGGTGATCGAGGTCGGACTGCGCGTGACCAAGCTGCGCGGCGACAACGGTGAGATCTGGTACGTCCGCAACGGCGAGATCAAGCGGATCGGCAACCTCAGCCAGGGCTGGGCGACCGCGGCCGTGGACGTGCAGGTCAAGCCCTCGGAGAACCTCGCGCACATCCGCGAGGTGGTCCAGGAGGTCGCCGACTCGCTGGCGAAGGAGTCCCCGTGGGACGAGCGCCTGTGGGGTCCGGTGGAGGTGCTGGGCCTGGACGAGGTGCTGCTGGCCTCCATGACCGTGGCGGTCTCCGCGAAGACCATGCCGGGCCAGCAGTTCTCCGTACAGCGCGAACTGCGCTGGCGGATCAAGGAGGCCTTCGACGCGGCCGGGATCAAGATCATCGGCGGTCTGCCGATGGCCGACGAGGCCGAGGAGGCCGCCGACCCGTCGGCCGCCGTCGCCGCGCCGTCGGCCCTGGCCAACCCCGCCTCCCCGCAGTCCCTGGCGACCGCCCCGATCCCGCCGCCGGCGGCCCCCGGGTCCCCGCGGATCACCAAGTAGCCGCCCGCCCCGCACCCACCCGCACTCCCGCTGCCCCGCCGGTCACCTTTCCGGCGGGGCAGCGGCATTGACACGGCTCCGAACCCAATAGGAAACTTACCTAACAGTTCACCTCGGTGAGGGAGAGAGCGCACCATGCCCGCCGCCACGCCCGGAACGCCCAGCCTGCTGCGCGCCATGAACGACCGCGCCGCCCTGGAGCTGCTGCTCGCGCACGGTCCGCTGTCCCGGACCCGGATCGGGCAGCTGACCGGCCTGTCCAAGCCCACCGCCTCGCAGCTCCTCGCCCGGCTGGAGAGCGCGGGACTGGTCGTGGCCACCGGCACCGACGGCGGCCGCCCCGGCCCCAGCGCACAGCTCTACGCCCTCAACGCCCGGGCCGCCCACGTCGCCGGACTCGACGTCACCCCGGAACGGGTCCTCGCCGCCGTGGCCGACCTGACGGGCACGGTGACCGGCAGCCACGAACTCCCGTACGCCGAGGGGACCGGCGCCGTCGAGCAGGTCACCCGGGCCCTCGACGGGGCCGTCCGCGCCGCCGGGATCGGGCTCGGCGACCTGCACCGGCTGGTCATCGCCACCCCGGGCGCCTTCGATCCGCAGACCGGCCAGCTGCGGTACGCCAGCCACCTCCCCGGCTGGCACTCCCCCACCCTCCTCGACGAGCTCGCGGCGGCCCTGCCCGTACCCGTCGAGTACGAGAACGACGTCAACCTCGCCGCCCTCGCCGAACAGCGGCTCGGCGCGGCCCGCGGACACGAGGACTTCGTCCTGCTGTGGAACGAGGAGGGCCTCGGCGCCGCCCTGGTCCTCGGCGGCAGGCTGCATCGCGGCTGGACCGGCGGCGCGGGCGAGGTCGGCTTCCTGCCCGTGCCCGGACACCCGCTGGTGCGGCAGGTCACCCGGGCCAACACCGGCGGCTACCAGGAGCTGGCCGGCGTACAGGTCCTGCCCCGGCTCGCCGCCGAGCTCGGCATCGACGCCGCGCCGCGGCCCGAGCCGGACGCCCCGCACGGGCCGCAGGTCGCCGTCGCCGTCGCCCTGCTGGAGCGGGCCGCCGCCGCGCCCGACGGCGCCCACCTGAGCTTCCTCCAGTCGTACGCCACCGTCCTCGCGACCGGTCTGGCCTCGCTCGTCGCCGTACTGGACCCGGAGATCGTGGTCCTGTCCGGGGCCGTGATCACCGCGGGCGGCGACCCGCTGCGCACGCTGCTGGAAGCCGAGCTGGCCGAGCTGGCGCCCTCCCGGCCCCGGCTCGTGACCGGCGAGGTCCGCGAGCGGCCCGTCCTGCGGGGCGCCCTCGAAAGCGCCCTGACCGCCGCCCGCGAGGAAGTGTTCGACACCTCCCGCCAGGACACCGCCCGCCCGGACACTTCCCGCCAGGACACCGCCCGCCCGGACCTGCTCCGCCAGGGCACCTCCCGCTAGCCGTCCCGGCCCGCCCGGGCAGCCCCTCCTTCCCCCCGCGTCCCACGCCGCCCCCCGGCACCCCTCATCGGAAGTTCCTCCCGCAGAGAGCGAGCCCCGTCATGCCCAGAACCGGACGTCTCACCACCGCCGCGGCCACCCTGGCCGCGATATCCGCCCTCGCCACCGCGTGCGCGGGCCAGGGCGGCGGCGCCACCGCCGACGATCCGAAGGCGGACGTCACCCTCACGTTCTGGCACGGCTGGTCCGCGCCCACCGAGGTGAAGGCGATCGAGGAGCACATCGCCCGGTTCGAGAAGGCCCACCCGAACATCAAGGTCAAGGTCACCGGCAACATGACCGACGACAAGGTCAACCAGGCGCTGCGGGCCGGCGGCGACAAGGCCCCCGACGTGGTCTCCTCCTTCACCACCGACAGCGTCGGCAAGTTCTGCCACTCCGGCGCCTTCGCCGACCTGAACCCCTTCCTCGCCAAGTCCGGGATCGACAAGACGAAGGTGTTCCCCAAGACCCTGCTGGAATACACGCAGTTCAGGGGCAACCAGTGCACGCTGCCCCTGCTGAACGACGCCTACGGCCTCGTCTACAACAAGACCGCCTTCGCCGCCGCCGGCATCGCCGAAGCGCCGCGCACCTGGAGCCAGTTCACCGAGGCCGCGCAGAAACTCACCAAGACCAGCGGTGACTCGTACGAACGGGTCGGCGTGATGCCCACCTTCCACGGCTACGAGACCGCCCCCATGCGGCTGGCCGCCCAGTGGAGCCCCGCCTACTTCGGCGCCGACGGCAAGTCGAACCTGGCCGCCGACCCGGCCTTCGCGAAGATGCTGACCGCGCAGAGGGACCTGGTGGCCAAGCTCGGCGGCTACGGGAAGCTGGAGAGGTTCCGCAGCACCTTCGGGGACGAGTGGAGCGCCGAACACCCCTTCCACCAGGGCAAGGTCGCCATGCAGGTCGACGGTGAATGGCGGGCCGCCATGGCGAAGGACGCCGGGGTGCCCTTCGAGATCGGCACCGCCCCGCTGCCCGTGCCCGACGACCAGATCGCCGACTACGGCAAGGGCTACCTCTCCGGCACCATCATGGGCATCTCCTCGGCGAGCCGGAAGCAGAACGCCGCCTGGGAGCTGGTGCGGTACATGACCACCGACACCGCCGCGGTGGTCGCCTTCGCCAACGCCATCCACAACGTGCCGTCCACCCTCGAAGCCCTGGACTCCCCGGACCTCCGCGTGACCCCCGAGTTCAAGACCTTCATCGACATCGCCCGGCACCCGAAGTCGAACACCACCCCGGCCCAGGCCGACGGCGGCACCTACCAGCTGACCTTCCAGGACTTCGCGTACGCGGTGGAGAAGGGCGACGTCGCCGACATCCCGGCCGGGCTCGCCGAGACCGACCGGCAGATCGACACGGACATCGCGAAGGCCCAGTAGCCCGATGACCCGCACCCACGCCCCCGCGGGCCCGCACGCCCCCGTCCCGGAGGCGCTGAAGGCCAGGCGCCGCCGGTCCTCGCTGCGGATCCTGGCCTTCATGGCGCCCTGGCTGATCGGCTTCTCGGTCTTCTTCGCCTATCCGCTGCTGTCCACCGTCTACTTCTCCTTCACCCACTACGACGGCTTCCGGCCGCCCGTCTTCAACGGGCCGGCCAACTGGAGCTACGTCTTCACCGACTATCCGCTGTTCTGGCCGGCCATGCGCAACACGCTCTGGCTGGTGGTGGTCATGGTGAGCTGCCGGGTCGTCTTCGGCCTCGGCGCCGGCCTGCTCATCACGAAGATCAAGACCGGCGGCGGGATCTTCCGGACCCTGTTCTACCTGCCCTACCTGGCCCCGCCCGTGGCCGCGACCCTGGCCTTCGTCTTCCTCCTCAACCCGGGCACCGGCCCCTTCAACACCCTGCTCGACGCGGTCGGCCTGCCCGCCCCCGGCTGGTTCACCGACGCCGACTGGTCCAAGCCGGCGCTGACCGCCCTCGCCGTGTGGGGCGTCGGGGACCTGATGGTCATCTTCATGGCCGCGCTGCTCGACGTACCGAAGGAGCAGTACGAGGCCGCCGAGCTGGACGGGGCCGGCGCGTGGGCCCGCTTCCGGCACATCACCCTGCCGAACATCTCGCCGATCATCCTGTTCGCCGTGGTCACCGGGGTCATCCAGGCCATGCAGTACTACACGCAGCCGCTGGTCGCCGGGAAGGTGGCCGCCGGGGTCATCGGCGGCTCGGGACAGCAGGTCGAGCCGGGCTACCCCGACAAGTCCACGCTGACCCTCCCCCAGGTGGTCTACAACCTCGGCTTCCAGCGCTTCGACTACGGCAGCGCCTGCGTCGTCGCGCTGGTCCTGTTCGCCCTCTCCATGGCCTGCACCGCGCTCCTGATGCGCCGCCGCGGCGGCCTGACCGGAGCCGGCGGATGAGCGCCCGCGACCGCAGGGCCGTCCTGCACTGGATCGCCGTGCACTCCCTCGGCGTGGCCGCCGCCCTGTTCTTCGTCCTGCCCTTCGTCTTCCTCTTCCTCACCTCCCTGATGAGCGACCAGCAGGCACTGACCCGCGACCTGTGGCCGCGCACCTGGGAGTGGGACAACTACGCCACCGTCTGGAACACCCCCGGCTTCCTGACCTGGTGGCGCAACACCCTGCTGTACGCCGGCCTCGGCACCCTGCTGACCGTGGTGTCCTCGGTGCCCGTCGCCTACGCCCTGGCCAAGTTCCGCTTCCGCGGGCGGCGGCTGTCCCTGCTGCTGGTGATCGCCATGATGATGCTGCCGCCCCAGGTGGTCGTCATCCCCATGTACCTGTTCTGGGCCCAGCAGCTGGACCTGTCCGGCACCCTGTGGCCGCTGATCGTCCCGATGGCCTTCGGCGACGCCTTCTCCATCTTCCTGCTGCGCCAGTTCCTGCTGACCATCCCCGACGAGTACCTCGACGCGGCCCGCGTCGACGGCTGCGGCGAACTGCGCACGCTGCTGCGCGTCGTCCTGCCGATGGCGAAGCCGGGCATCGCGGCCGTCGCCCTGTTCCAGTTCTTCTCCGCCTGGAACGACTACTTCGGACCGCAGATCTACGCCTCCGACAACCCGGCCGCCTGGACCCTCAGTTACGGCCTGGAGTCCTTCAAGGGCGCGCACCACACCAACTGGAACCTCACCATGGCGGCGACCGTGCTCGTCATGGCCCCGGTGATCGTCCTCTTCTTCTTCGCCCAGAAGGCGTTCGTCGAAGGCGTCACCCTGACCGGAGTGAAAGGCTGACGACCATGAAACTCGCAGTGGTGGGCGGCGGTTCCACCTACACCCCCGAACTGGTCGACGGGTTCGCACGGCTGCGCGACAGCCTCCCGGTCGACGAACTGGTGCTGATCGACCCCGCCGCCGAGCGGCTGGAGCTGATCGGCGGTCTCGCCCGGCGCATCTTCGCCCGGCAGGGGCATCCGGGACGGGTGACCACCACCGCCGACCTGGACGCGGGCGTGGCCGGCGCCGACGCGGTGCTGGTCCAGTTGCGCGTCGGCGGGCAGGCCGCCCGGCTCCGGGACGAGACCTGGCCGCTGGAGTGCGGCTGCGTCGGGCAGGAGACCACCGGCGCGGGCGGCCTGGCCAAGGCCCTGCGGACCGTCCCGGTGGTGCTGGACATCGCCGAGCGGGTCCGGCGGGCCAGCCCGGACGCCTGGATCATCGACTTCACCAACCCCGTCGGGATCGTCACCCGGGCCCTGCTCCAGGCCGGGCACAAGGCGGTCGGCCTGTGCAACGTCGCCATCGGCTTCCAGCGCAAGTTCGCGAAGCTGCTGGACCTCGCCCCCGCCGAGGTCCACCTCGACCACGTCGGCCTCAACCACCTGACGTGGGAGACCGGGGTCCGCCGCGGCGGACCCGGGGGCGAGGACCTGCTGCCGGACCTGCTCGCCGCGCACGGGGACGCCATCGCCGCCGACCTCCACCTGCCGCGGGCCGTACTGGACCGGCTCGGGGTCGTGCCCTCGTACTACCTGCGCTACTTCTACGCCCACGACGAGGTGGTGCGGGAGCTGGGCGAGAAGCCCTCGCGAGCCGCCGAGGTCGCCGCGATGGAGAAGGAACTCCTCGCCCTGTACGGGGATCCCGCGCTCGACGAGAAGCCCGCCCTGCTCGCCAAGCGCGGCGGGGCCTTCTACTCCGAGGCGGCCGTGGACCTGGCCGCGGCGCTGCTCGGGGACGGGGGGCCGCCGGTGCAGGTCGTCAACACCCGCAACGGCGGGACCCTGCCCTTCCTGCCGGACGACGCCGTCATCGAGGTGCAGGCCCGCGTGCGCGGCGCCGGCGGCTCCGGCCCGGTGCCGCTGGCCGTGCCCCGGCTGGACCCCCTGTACGCCGGTCTGGTCGCGCACGTGACGGCGTACGAGGACCTCGCGCTGGACGCCGCCCTGCGCGGCGGGCGCGAACGGGTCTTCAAGGCGCTCCTCGCACACCCGCTGGTCGGGCAGTTCGACCTCGCCGAAGGACTGACCGACCGGCTGCTCGCCCACAACAAGGAGCACCTGCCATGGGCGTGACGCCCTCCGGCGCGGCCGTGCTCGCCGTCGACGCGGGCAACAGCAAGACCGACGTCGCGCTGATCGGCGCCGACGGCGACGTCCTCGGCACCGGGCGCTCGGGGGGCTTCCAGCCGCCCCGGGTCGGGGTGGAGGCGGCCGTGGACGTCCTCGGACAGGCCGTCGCGGAGGCCGCGGAGGCCGCCGGACTGCCCCGGCTGCGGCCGGGCGCCCCGTACGCGGCCCAGGTCTCGGCGTGCCTGGCCAACGCGGACCTCCCCGTGGAGGAACGGCAGCTCGCCGACGCGGTCAGTGCCCGCGGCTGGGGCGCGGCGACCGAGGTCCGCAACGACACCTTCGCGATCCTGCGGGCCGGACTGCCCGCGGGGGACGCGCCGCGCGGGGTGGCGGTGGTGTGCGGGGCGGGCATCAACTGCGTCGGCATGCTGCCCGACGGGCGCACCGCACGGTTCCCGGCCGTCGGGATGATCTCCGGTGACTGGGGCGGCGGGGGCGGGCTCGCGGAGGAGGCCCTGTGGTGGGCGGCCCGCGCCGAGGACGGGCGGGGCGGGCCGACGGAACTGGCGGCCGCGCTGCCGGGGCACTTCGGGCTCGGTTCCATGTACGAGCTGATCGAGGCGCTGCACCTGGGTTCCCTCGCCCGGCGGCGCGTCCACGAGCTGGTGCCGGTGCTGTTCGCGGTGGCCGCCGCGGGCGATCCGGTGGCTTCCTCGCTGGTGGAACGGCAGGCCGACGAGGTGGTGGCGATGGCCGCGGTGGCGCTGGAGCGGCTCGGCCTGCTGGAGGAGGAGGTACCGGTCCTGCTGGGCGGCAGCGTGCTCGCGGCCGGGCATCCGCAGCTCAACGGCAGGATCGGGGACCTGCTGGCGCGGCGGGCCCCGCGGGCGCGGGTCGCGGTGGTCTCGGCGCCGCCGGTGCTGGGCGCCGGGCTGCTGGGGCTGGACGCGCTGGGGGCTCCTGCCGGGGCCCACGCGAAACTCCGTGCCCATTTCGGGTGAACCGGCCCCGGGGGGTGGCGGTTCTGGAACCGTGGGGGCCTCCGGGGCGTATTGACGGTGAAGGGGTCACGGGGTGCGCACGGGGGGCGCACCCAGAGGCACGGGGAGGCGTTCCGGGCCGGCTTCGACCACGGATCGCCCAAGATCGAGCACCGGGTGCTGTGGTCGGCCGCCGCTGGGGCCATACTGCTCCGGAACAGCAGGGACCGAGGGGGAGGTCACGGTGGCCATCACGACACGCGCGCCCGCGCCCGGGGGCGGCACCTCCGGGGTGCCCGCCGGGCCCGCCGCGGGCCCGCCCGCGCCGCCGGGGCGGGGTACCGCCTGGGCGGAGGGCGTGGAGCGGCTGCGCGCGGCCGCGACCACCGAGCCGGGCCGGCTGCGGATCATCGGGGCCGTACTGGCCGCGCTGATCGTGCTGTTCGGGGCGGTCGCCGTGTGGGAGGTCTCGGGCCGGGTCACCGCCGCCGACGACGTGGTGGGCCGCAGCCAGCCGCTGAGCGCGGACGCGGCGAGCATCTACCGCTCCCTCGCGGATGCCGACACGGCCTCCTCCAGCGGCTTCCTCGCGGGCTCGCAGGAGCCCCGGGAGGTCCGCCGGCGGTACGAGAAGGACATCGCCAACGCGTCCCGGCTCCTGGTCAGCGCGGCGGCCAACACCGGTGCCGGCGGGGACTCCCGCAAGGAGATAGCGCTCCTCGGCGAGCAGCTGCCCCGCTACACCGGCCTGATCGAGCAGGCCCGCGCCAACAACCGGCAGGGCCTGCCCCTGGGCGGCGCGTACCTGCGCCACGCCAACGAGCAGATGAGCACGGTGTTGCTGCCGGCCGCGCAGCGGCTGTACGAGGCGGAGACGGGCCGGCTCTACACGGACTACGACGAGGCCCGGTCCTGGCCGCTGGCCTCGACGGGGGCCGGGGTGCTGGCGATCGGCGCCCTGGTGTGGGCCCAGCGGCGCAACTACCTTCGCACCCACCGGGTCTTCAACCACGGTCTGCTGGCCGCGACCGCCGCCTCGGTGGTGGTGCTGCTGTGGCTGACGGTGGGGCAGACCGTCGCACGGTCGGGGCTCAGCGAGGCCCGGGCGGACGGGCAGGAGTCGCTGAAGGTGCTCAACGACGCACGGATCGCCTCGCTCCAGGCGCGGGCCAGCGAGAACCTGACGCTGATCGCGCGGGGCGCCGTACTGGCCGAGGACAAGAAGTCCGACAAGTACGACGTCGACTACGCGAAGAACATGCGGCAGCTGGACGAGGGGCTGGCGAAGGCGCTGCGGCTGGCGGACGACGGCAGCGGGCGGGATCCGCTCACGAAGGCCGCGGCGGGCGTGACGCAGTGGAAGCAGCGGCACGCGGCGGCCCGGGAGTCGGACATGAAGGGCGACTACGAGCTCGCCCTGCCGCAGGTCATCGGGGACAAGGACCACCCGGAGAGCAGCGGGGCGTCGTTCGACGTGGTGGACGCCTCCCTGGAGGAGGCCGTGGCCCACGAGCAGCAGGAGTTCACCCGGGCGGCCCGGAGCGGGCTCGGCGCCCTCGGCGGGCTGGTGACGGGCTCGGCGGGCCTGGCGGTCCTCGGCGCGGTGGCCGCCCTCCTCGGCATCGGCCGCAGGCTTTCGGAGTACAGGTGAAATCGATGCGGATACGGCGGATACGGGCGGGGCAGGACGGGGCTTCCGGTGCGGCCGGGACCTCCCGGGCGCAGCGCGCGACGGGCCGGCTGCGCGGCTGGGGCGGGGTGAGCGCGATGGCCGCCGCCTGCGCGGTGACGGCCGCGGCCGTGCTGCTGCCGCTCGCGCAGGGCGCGCCGGACGGCGGACGGGCGGGCGTGGTCGGCGAACCGGCCACCGTGGCGGCCGCCCCGGCCGCCCCCGCGGACACCTGCCCGGATCCGGAGGCGAGCCTGCGCCCGTCCGGCATGGACGGGCCGACGATCGAGCGGATCCGCAAGGCGGGCAAGCTCGTGGCCGGCGTGGACCAGAACAGCTTCAAGTGGGGCTACCGCAATCCGGACGGCCACCTCGACGGCTTCGACATCGATCTGGTCAAGGCCATCGCGAAGGACATCCTGGGCGACGAGGACCTGGTCATCTACCGGGCCATCCCGACCAGTCAGCGCATCCCGGCCCTCCAGGAGGGCCGTGTCGACGTCGTCGTGCGGACGATGACGATCAACTGCAAGCGGCTGGAGGACGTGGCCTTCTCCACGGCCTACTTCGAGGCCGGTCAGCAGGTGCTGGTCCCCAAGGGTTCGACGATCACCGGCTACGACGATTCGCTGAAGGGCCGCACGGTCTGCACGGCCGCCGGCTCGACGGCGGAGGCGGCCCTCAAGTCCCGGTCGTACGGTTCGGTTCCGGTGTCCGTCCCGAACCAGCTGGACTGCCTGGTGCGGCTCCAGCTGGGCGAGGTGGACGGGATCATCACGGACACCGCCCTCGCCGCCGGCCAGGCCGCGCAGGACCCGTCGGTGCAGCTCGTCGGCGCCCCCTTCACCCGCGAGTTCTACGGGGTGGCCATGAACAAGGACGCCTCCGACCTGGTGCGCCGGGTGAACAAGGTGCTGGAGGACTACCGCGCGGGCGGTGACGGCAGCCCGTGGCTGACCTCCTACCGGGAGCACTTCGAGAACGTGCTGCCGAAGGCCGCCGCGCCGCCCGCGCCCAAGTACCGGGACGGCTGAGGCCGGTGACGGAATCGAGGCCGTACGTGAGCCTTCCGGGAACGGGGCCCGCAGTGATGGACAGGGACGACGTCGACCGCGCGCTGACGCGGCTCGGCGCCGAGCACGAGGCCGTCGAGACCTCGCTGCTCGCCCTCCAGGACCACGCCGGGCGCCGGCTCCTGGAAGGGGCCGCGCTGAGCGGGGTCACCAAGGAGCGGTGGGCCGCCGCGGACGCGGCGATCAGCCGGCTGTGGACGTACTTCGACGCCTACAGCGGGGCCCTGGCCGCCGCCCGCGCGATCCGTGAGCGGCGCCGCTGGCCGAGCCGGGAGGACCTGACGGAGCTGACCGAGCGGCTGCGCGGGCCCGGCGTGACCATCGCCGGCGCCGGGGTCGGGGGCGTCGCGCTGGCGGAGCGGTTCTCGCTCGCCGAGCTCGTCGCCCGGATGAACGAGCTGTACGCGGCCTCCCTCGACGTGGTGGTCGCCGCCGACGCCGTGTGGTCGGCGCTGCCCGCCCGGATCGACCTGCTCGCCGCCGAACTGCACCGGACGCGGTCGCTGGCGCACTCGGTCGGGGTGCGGCCGGGCGAACACCCGTCGGGGGACGACCTGGAGTCGATCACCGCCGAGCTGGCGGAGCTCCGGGAGCGGGTCATCGCGGACCCGCTGGCCTTCTGGGTCCCGGCGGCGGGAAGTTCCGCGCCGGGCGGGGGCCGTCCGGACACCGGCCGCTACGACCGGGCGGCGCGCGCGCTGGACGACGTACGCCGCGAGGTGGAGGCGGTGCTGACCGTGCGGCAGGACGCCGAGCAGCGCCTGATCGGCCTGCGGGACGTGCTCTCGCGGGCCGACCGGACCCTCGCGGAGGCGCGCAACGCCCGCGGCGAGGTACTGGCGAAGATCGCGGCGTCCGAGGTGCCGGCCGTCAGCGGACCGCCGACCGCCCTCCAGGAGCAGCTCGCGGCGGCGGCCGAGTACCGCAGGCGTTCGCAGTGGCACCGGCTGTCCCCGCTGCTGGACGCCCTGGAGGAGCGGGCCGAGGAGGAACTCCGGCGGGCCCGCGAATCGTTGACCGCGGTGACGGCCCCGCTCGCGGTACGGGCGGAACTGCGCGGCAGGCTGGACGCCTACCGGGCGAAGGTGGCCCGGCACGGTCTGGCGGAGGACCCGTTGCTGATCGAGCGGTACGACACCGCCCGGCGGATGCTGTGGAGCGCGCCCTGCGACCTGCGGGCCGCCGAACTGGCGGTCCTGCGCTACCAGCGGGCGACGGCCGAGACGCTGGCGCCGCCGCAGCGCGACCCGTACGCACAGGACGACCACGACGCGCAGGAGCCCCTCCTGCCCGAGCAGCACCGGCCCGGCGGGCCGGGGAAGGAGGACGCATGAGCCTGAACGGAACGCCCTGCATGCGCCCCGGCTGCCCCGGGACGTACGAGGACATGGGCGGCGGCGAACTGTACTGCGACACCTGCGGGCTCGCCCCGACGGGCGCGGTCGCGGCGGGTGCCGAGGAACTGCTCTCCCCGCCGACGGGCATGACGAGCGCCGCCCGGCACGGCGACTCCCGGGGCTCGGCGGGCTCCCGCGGGTCCGGCCGGTCCTCGGCCTCGGCGCGTTCCTCGCGTTCCTCCCGGTCCTCCTCCTCGCGCCGCTCGGTGTCCGGGCGGCTGTCGCGGTCCCTGTCGGGCTCGGCGTCCACCCGTTCGGTGTCGGTGCGCAGTTCCGGTTCGGCCTCCGCGGCCTCGGGGCGGGGCCGGCTGGGCGCCGGGCTGGTCAGCGTGCCGGAGGTGCCGCGTCCCGATCCGTCGGCGGCGGTGCTGGAGAACCCGGAGGTGCCGGAGCGCAAGCGGTTCTGTTCGCGCTCGGACTGCGGGGCGCCGGTGGGCCGCTCGCGCGGGGAACGGCCCGGGCGGACGGAGGGGTTCTGCACCAAGTGCGGGCACCCGTACTCCTTCGTGCCCAAGCTGCGCGCGGGTGACGTGGTGCACGGCCAGTACGAGGTGGCGGGCTGCCTCGCGCACGGCGGGCTGGGCTGGGTGTACCTGGCGGTGGACCGGGCCGTCTCGGACCGGTGGGTGGTCCTCAAGGGCCTCCTCGACACCGGGGACCAGGACGCGATGGAGGCGGCGATCTCCGAGCGGCGCTTCCTCGCGGAGATCGAGCACTCCAACATCGTGCGCATCTACAACTTCGTGGAGCACCTGGACCAGCGGACCGGTTCGCTGGACGGGTACATCGTCATGGAGTACGTGGGCGGCAAGTCCCTGAAGGAGATCGCGAACGAGCGGCGCCGGCCGGACGGCAGACGCGACCCGCTGCCCGTGGAACAGGCCTGCGCCTACGGGATCGAGGCGCTGGAGGCCCTCGGCCACCTGCACAGCCGCAACCTCCTGTACTGCGACTTCAAGGTCGACAACGCCATCCAGCAGCAGGACCAGCTGAAGCTGATCGACATGGGCGCGGTCCGCCGGATGGACGACGAGGAGTCGGCCATATACGGCACCGTCGGCTACCAGGCCCCCGAGGTGGCCGAGGTGGGCCCGTCGGTGGCCTCGGACCTCTACACGGTGGCGCGCACCCTCGCCGTGCTGACCTTCGACTTCCAGGGCTACACGAACGTGTTCGTGGACTCGCTGCCGGACCCGGAGCACATCGAGGTCTTCGGCCGGTACGAGTCCTTCTACCGGCTGCTGGTGCGGGCGACCGACCCGGACCCGGACCGGCGGTTCGCGTCCGCGCAGGAGATGGCGGACCAGCTCACGGGCGTGCTGCGGGAGGTGGTCGCCCTGCAGACAGGCCGGCCGCGGCCGCAGCTGTCGACGCTGTTCGGTCCGGAGCTGAGGGTTCCGGACACTCAGCTGTACGCGGACGAGGCGGGCGCCGAGGTTTCCCGGCTGGGCGCGCGGGACGTCTCGCGGCGGCTGTGGGGGCGGGGCCCGGGCGGGCGCCGGCCGGTGCCCGCGGGTCCGGGTGCGGGCGGCCCTTCCGCCGCGGCGGGTCCGGCCGGGCCCGTTCCCGCCGCCGGTGTTCCCGAGCAGGGGCCGGATCCGGCCCGGGCGCCGTTCCCACCGGCCGGGGGCGCCGTCCCCGCGCTCGGGACGACCGCGACCCACGTGGCGGGCGCCGCGGTACCCGGCCCCCGGCGGGAGCCGGCGGGGCAGGCTGTCCCGGCCGCGCACGCCGGCCCGGGCGCACAGGCGTCCGTACTCCCGCCCGCCGCGGCGGGGCCCGGCCGGGCCGGTCCGGCGCACCTCGACGCGTGCGACACGGCGCTCGCCCTGCCCGTGCCCCTGGTCGACCCGGCCGACCCGAACGCCGGGTTCCTCGCCGGACTCCTCGCCTCCGCCCCCGCCGACCTGCTGGGCGCCCTCGGCTCGGCCCCGGCGGACTCCGCCGAACTGCGGCTGCGCGAGCTGCGGGCCCGACTCGAACTGGGCGAACTCGCGGTGGCGGGCGAGGCGCTGACCGATCTGGAGGCCCGGCATCCGGACGACTGGCGCGTGGTGTGGGCGCGCGGGATCGCCTCGCTGGCCACCGGGGACGACGAGATAGCGGCGCTGTCCTTCGACGCGATCTACGACGCCTTCCCGGGCGAGCCCGCGCCGAAGCTGGCCCTCGGGCTGTGCGCGGAGATCCTCGGGCAGCTCGACAACGCCGCCGAGTACTACCGGCTCGTGTGGACCACCGACCCGGGGTTCGTGAGCGCGGCCTTCGGGCTGGCCCGGGTCCAGCTGGCCGCCGGCGACCGGGACGCGGCGGTGCGCACGCTGGAGTCCGTACCGGAGGCCTCGATCCACTACACGGCCGCACGGGTGGCGGCCGTACGGGCACGCCTGCGCGACCGGTCCCCTCAGGAGCCCCTGCTGCCCGACCTGGTGGCGGCGTCCGGGCAGGTCGAGGCACTGCGGCGGTTCGGGCTGGACCCGGAGCGGCAGGAGCGGCTGGCGACGGAGGTTCTGGGCTCGGCCCTGGACTGGGTACTGTCGGGTAGCCGGGGTTCCGACCCCGGCCGGACCTCGCTGCTCGGCAGTCAACTGGACGAGCGGGGGCTGCGCTTCGGCCTGGAGCGCTCGTACCGCGTCCTCGCTCGGCTGGCGCAGCGGGGCGAGGAGAGGATCGAACTGGTGGAGCGGGCAAACCGTTTCCGTCCCCGGACGTGGGTGTGATTGATGTCGATGCATCGGCTGTCGGGCTGCCCCAGCTGCGCGGAGCCCCTGGAAGAGGGTGACCGTTTCTGTGGCGTGTGCGGTTACGCCCTGTCCTCCCCGCCCCCGCCGCCGGACCCGGACCCGACCCTGCCCGTCGGATCGCTGACGGGCCCGGCCGGGGCGGCCGCCGCGGGCCGCGCCCCGACGGCCTCCACGGGCACCCACCCCGGGCAGGGCCCCGGGGTCCCGCCCGCCAGGGAGCAGGCCGGGCCTTACGCGGCCGGGGACCCGGGGCTCCCGGGCGCGGCCCCGTCCGGCCCGGAGGCCGGCGCTCACCCCGGCCGGGAGGCCGCGGCGCCCGGCGCCCGCCCCGACCACCCCGCCGCCCCGGCCCACGCTCCGGCTCCGGCTCCGGCTCCGGCCCACGCCCCGGCTCCGGCGTACGCGCCCGCCGGTGACGCGGCCACCGCGCGGAGCGCCGCCTACGCCCCCGGGGTGCCCGCGCCCGGGTGGGGCAGTGTCGCCGAGGCCGCGCCGACCCTGGCCGGGGAAACCCCCGCTCCGCCCGGGCCGAGCAGCCCCTGGGGCTCCGCCGGCTCCGGGCACGAGGCCCCGTACGGGCAGGAACCCGCCCGGTACGACCTCCCCGGCGGCGCCGGAACCCCGCCCGAGGGCACGCCCTGGGGTACGCCCGCGCCCGAGAACCCGTACGCGCCGCAGGGCTCCCCCGCGCCCGAGGACCCGTACGGCGCCGCCCCGCAGGGGGACGGCGGGAAGACCTGCGTCGCCTGCCGCGCCGGGCACGTGGACACCGACGGGTACTGCGAGCACTGCGGTCACGCCCAGCCCCGCGAGCGGGACCACCTGGAGGAGGAGCTCGGCAGCGTGGCCGCCGTCAGCGACCGGGGCCTGCGCCACCACCGCAACGAGGACTCCTTCGCCGTGGCGGCCACGGCCCTGCCCGACGGCTCGGCCGCCACCGTCGCCATCGTCTGCGACGGCGTCTCCTCCGCGAGCCGGCCCGACGAGGCCTCGGCCGCGGCAGCCGCCGCCGCCAACGAGGCGCTCCTCGAAGCCCTCCCCCGCGGGGCCCACCCGCAGGAGGCCATGCACGAGGCGATCCTGGCCGCGGCCTCCGCCGTGACGGCCCTCGCCCCGGAGACCCCCGGGGCCCAGAACGCGCCCGCCTGCACCCTGGTCGGCGCCGTCGTCAGCGGCGGTGTCCTGACCATCGGCTGGGTCGGCGACAGCCGCGCGTACTGGGTGCCCGACGACCGTGCCGCCCTGCCCCGCCGTCTCACCGAGGACGACTCGTGGGCCGCCCAGATGGTCGCGGCCGGCCTGATGGGCGAGGCCGAGGCCTACGCCGACGTCCGGGCCCACGCCATCACGGGCTGGCTCGGTGCCGACGCGTACGACCTCGAACCGCACACCGCGAGCTACAAGCCGGACCACCCCGGCGTCGTCGTCGTCTGCACCGACGGCCTGTGGAACTACGCCGAATCCGCCCGGGACATGGCCCAGGTGCTGCCCCCGGACGCGGCGGTCCGGCCCCTGCACAGCGCGCAGGTCCTGGTGGGGCACGCCCTCGACGGGGGCGGGCACGACAACGTCACCGTCGCCATCGTGCCCTTCGCCGCCGGGCCGGAACCGGAAGCCGCCGGCACCGGCCCGGAACCGGAAGCCGAAGCGGAACCGCGCCCCCGGGCCTGACCAGCCCGTCCCCGTCAGCGAGCCCCCCGAGGAGTCCAGTCGATGGCGAACTTCGCCAAGCCGAGCGCCCCGCGCTTCAGCGTGGAGGTGTACCAGAACGAGTTCCTGCCGGAGGGCGGCCGGGACGTGCACGCCATCGTGACGGTCACCTCCAGCGGGGGCGCCACCGCGACCGCCGCCCGCGCCCTGGGTCAGGACGCGGCCGTCGTGATCATGGTGGACTGCTCGGGCTCGATGGAGTACCCGCCGGACAAGATGCGCGGGGCCCGCGAGGCGACCGCCGCCGCGATCGACACCCTGCGCGACGGCACCGCCTTCGCCGTGATCGCCGGCACCCACGTGGCCCGCGAGGTGTACCCGGGCCAGGGCCGGCTGGCCACCGCCGGCCCGGCCACCCGGACCCAGGCCAAGGAGGCGCTGCGCGCTCTCGCCGCGGGCGGCGGCACCGCCATCGGGACCTGGCTGCGCCTGGCCGACGGCCTGCTGCGCCAGTCGTCCGCCGGCATCCGGCACGGCATCCTGCTCACCGACGGGCGCAACGAGCACGAGGAGCCGGCGGTGCTGCGCGCCACCCTCGACGCCTGCGCCGGCCGTTTCACCTGCGACGCCCGCGGCGTGGGCACGGACTGGGAGGTCAAGGAGGTCACCGGGATCGCGGGCGCGCTGCTCGGCTCGGCGGACATCGTGGCCGATCCGGCACACCTCGCCGAGGACTTCACGCGCATGATGGAGAACGTCATGGGCAAGGAGGTCGCGGACGTGGCGCTGCGCCTGTGGACCCCGGTGGGCGTGGAGATCCAGTACGTCAAGCAGGTCGCGCCCACCGTCCAGGACCTGACCGGCCGCCGCACGGAGGCCGGACCCCGCGCCGGGGACTATCCGACGGGCTCGTGGGGCGACGAGTCCCGCGAGTACCACGTCTGCGTGCGGGTGCCGGGCGCGTCCGTCGGCCAGGAGATGCTGGCCTCCCGGGTGTCGCTGGTCCTGCCCGGGCCGGCGGGCGAGCCGCGGCCCCCGCTCGCGCAGGGCCTGGTCCGGGCGGTGTGGACGGACGACCTGGCCGCCTCGACCGCGATCAGCCCCCAGGTGGCGCACTACACGGGACAGGCAGAACTCGCGCAGGCTATCCAACAGGGCCTGGAAGCCCGCAAAATGGGTGATGTCGATGGCGCCACGGCCAAACTGGGCCGTGCCGTGCAGCTGGCGAGCGTCTCCGGGAACGCCGACACCGCCAAACTGCTGGCGAAGGTGGTGGATGTCGTCGATGCGGTGGCGGGTACTGTGCGGCTGAAAGCGAAGGTCGCCGATGCCGACGAGATGACCCTTGAAACGCGTTCGACGCAGACCGTCCGAGTGAAGAAGACCTGAGAAGAAACCTGACGCGATGACGCAGGAAGAAGGGGGAAGCGCCGCGATGCCGACCTGCCCGAACGGGCACCAGTCCGCCTCCGACGACTGGTGCGAGGTCTGCGGCCACCGCATGGCTGCCCCCGCGGGCACCTCCGCGGCGCCCTCCTACGGTTACGGCTACCCTCCCACGACCGGGGAGCCGACCGCTCAGGCCGAGCTGTGCCCCCAGTGCCGGACCCCGCGCGAGGCCATGGCCCCGTTCTGCGAGGAGTGCCGGTACAACTTCCTCACCCGTACGCCGACTTCGTACGCGCCGCTCACCCCGGACGGCACGGGCGCGGGCGCGGGCGCGCAGCCCGGGCCGCCGCCCCCGCCGCCGGCTCCGGCCCCGCCGGTCTACTCCCAGGACCACTTCGAGTACCAGGGATCGCGGCCGTCCCGGGTCAACCGGCCCGCCGAACCGCTCCAGCGCGAGGACGACTGGCTGCTGCCGCCGCCCTCGCACGAGCAGCAGCAGGGCCAGGGCGCGGGCCAGGGCCAGTCGGCGCAGCAGCCCGTCCAGCAGGAATACCAGCAGGAGTACCAGCAGCAGCACTACCAGCAGCAGCCTCCGCCGCCGCAGGAGTACCAGCAGCAGCCCGTCCAGCAGCACCACGAGTACCAGCAGCAGCACCAGCAACAGCAGCCGCCCTTCCCGCCGCAGAACGCCTCGGTGTCCTGGTCTGCGACGGTCGGCCCCGACCGCTCGTACTTCATGGCGATGATGCAGCGCAGCGGCCCGGAGGCGGCGGGGCTCAACCTGCCCGCGTACTCCCCCGAGCAGCACCTGCCGCTCTCCGGCGGCCAGATCACCATCGGCCGCCGGCGCGCGTCGACGGGCGAGTCCCCGGACATCGACCTCTCGGTGCCGCCGGAGGACCCGGGCGTCTCCCACCAGCACGCCGTGCTCGTCCAGCAGCCCGACCTCAGCTGGGCGGTCGTCGACCAGAACTCCACCAACGGCACCACCATCAACGGCGGCGAGGAGCCGATCCAGCCCTACGTGCCGGTCCCGCTCTCCGACGGCGACCGCGTCCACGTGGGGGCCTGGACCACCATCACCATCCGCCGCGGCTAGTGCCGTGACCGGAAGGGTCCGGAAGGGACGGCCTAAGGCCTGACCGGTTCCCCCAGGGGCCACACGTACGGGCCCTGGGGGTCGTCGAGCCACGACCACTGCCCCTCGGTCGTGACGGTGACCCCGAACCGCTCGCGCGGCGGGCGGCCCTCCCTGCGCCACAGGTCCAGGGCCTCGCGGGGGTGCAGGACGCCCGCGGTCAGCACGAGCAGGAACTGGAAGCGCTCGTTCTCCACCAGCTCGTACGGGACCCCGTGCAGCGGCCCGGTCGTCCCGGCGGGGGTGAGCGCCGCCGTGGCCCCGCGCAGGGGGACGAAGTAGGCCGAGGTGTGCAGGAAGCGGCCCTCGGCGAACCGGGCGTCGCGGACGGTGAGCGCGATCAGTCCCGTCGACAGGGGGGCCAGGATCCGTGCTCCCGGCCGGCACTGGGCGAGCCAGGCGTCCGGGACCAACGGCAGGGTGCAGGTCACCAGGATCCGGTCGAAGGGGGCCCGGGAGGGGCAGCCGCGCGCGCCGTCGCCGGTGACGACGGCCGGACGGTAGCCGAGCAGCGCGAGGTGGGCCCGCGCCGACTCGGTGATCTCCTCGTCGAGGTCCACCGTGGTGACCAGGTCCTCGCCGAGCCGGTGGCAGAGCAGGGCGGCGTTGTAGCCGGTGCCCGCGCCGATCTCCAGCACGTTGTCGCCGTCGCGCACGTCCAGCGCGTCCAGCATCTTCGCCATCAGGGAGGGCTGGCTGCTGGAGGAGACCAGCTCCCCGTCGCGCAGCCGGGTCGCGAGCGGGGCGTCGGTGTACACGCCGCGCAGCCACCGGGCCCGCTGTTCCGGATCGGGGTCCTCGCCCCACAGCCGCTCGTGCCCGGCACCGCGGCCGGTCCAGAACCAGGGCACGAACAGGTGCCGGGGCACCGCGCCGAAGGCCGCCCGCCAGGCCGGGTCCGGCAGCGCCCCGGCTGCCGTCAGCTCCCGCACCTGGGCGGCGTGCGCGGTGTCCCGCAGGTCCCGTGCCCCCTCGCCCGGTGACCCGTGGGAGCCGCGTGAGGTGTGTGCGCCCGTGCCGCCCGTGCCCATGACTCCACTGTGCTGCGGGCCGCCCCGGCGTGCGACCGCGCGGGGGCGGCCCGGGGGTGGGACCAGGACCGGGGTCCTCCGTCCGGGTGTCTGAGACGATGGTCGGGTGAATGACGATCCGCAGAGCACGGTCCAGGCGCAGACCTTCTACGAGCTGGTGGGCGGCGAGGACACGTTCCGCCGGCTGGTGCACCGCTTCTACCAGGGAGTCGCGGAGGACCCGCTGCTGCGCCCGATGTACCCGGAGGAGGACCTCGGGCCCGCCGAGGAGCGGTTCGCGCTGTTCCTGATGCAGTACTGGGGCGGCCCGGGCACCTACAGCGAGAACCGCGGGCACCCCCGCCTGCGGATGCGGCACGCGCCGTTCCGGGTGGACGCGGCCGCGCACGACGCATGGCTGAAGCACATGCGGGTCGCCGTGGACGAGATGGGCTTCGCGCCGGAGCACGAGGCGCAGCTGTGGCGGTACCTGACCTACGCGGCCGCCTCGATGATCAACTCGGCGTAGCCGCCGGGCCGGGGGTCAGACCGGCCGTACCTGGAGGGCGCCCAGGCCGCCGGTCCGCCCGGGGCGCCGCATGGCGACGGACCCGTACGGGGTGCTGAGGCGCAGCCACCCTCCGGAGGCGAACAGCGCCACGGGGGCGGGGACCGCGATGGCCTGCGGCGCGCCGGTGGTGGTCGCGGCGGGCACGGGGGACCGTACGGGCCGCAGGAAGCCCAGGGACTGCGCGGCGTGCACGGCGCGCAGCGGGAGTTCGGTGTCGCCCAGGGTGCGCGACCAGATCTCGCGGCCGATGCGGTCCCGCTCGGAGCGGGTCCGGTGCTGCGCGGGCAGGGCCTCGTCCCGGGCCCGGAACTCGGCGACGGCCGCGGCCACGCAGGCGCGCACCGCTTCGGGGGAAGGCAGTCCCGCCACCGGCTGCCAGCCGCCGCGGGGCGGCAGCACTCCGGCCCAGGGGGGCCCGGTGACCGGCCCGGGCACGACGACGCCGGCGGTGGTCTCGTCGACGGCCTCCAGCAGCTCGCCGGCGGACACGGTCACGTCGAGCGGCGTCGCGAGGGGCTCGGCGAGACGCACCGTACGGACGGCGAGGACGTCGAAGGACGGCGGCCGTCCGAACACGGCGAGCGCGCCGCCGCCCGCCCGCGCCTGCAGGCGGACCGCGGCGGCGCGGTCGTAGTGCACCAGCCGGCCCAGGAAGGCGGCGAGGTCCGCCGCCTCCCCGGGATCGGCGAAGCGCAGCTGGCCGGTCATGCCGCGAGGCGCCCTTCGGGGGCCACGGGCTGGTCGAGGTACTCCTCCAGGAAGCGCCGCTCCTCGGCCGTGATGCGGCGGGGCCGCCCCTCGGCGAGGTTGTAGGGCACGACCACGGTCTCGGCCCGGACGTAGACCGTCTCGGGCGCGTCCGCGGTCGCCTCGTCCTTGACCTCGTAGCGGATGGTCAGGGATGCGGCGCCGATGCGGGTCACCCAGGACTCGATGAGCACCGGCTCGTGCCGGTGCACCAGGGGCAGCTTGTAGTCGATCTCGTGGCGGGCCACGACGGATCCGCCCGTGAAGGAATCGCTGCCCTCCCCCGGTGCCAGGCGGAACATGAAGTCGATCCGCGCCTCCTCCAGGTAACGGAGGAAGACGACGTTGTTGACGTGCCCGAAGGCATCCATGTCCGCCCAGCGGAGGGGGCACCTGTAGTGGTGTCTGGCCATGGTCTCGGCCTAGCCCCGGGTGAGCTTCTTGTAGGTGGCGCGGTGCGGACGGGTGGCGTCCGGGCCGAGCCGCTCGACCTTGTTCTTCTCGTAGGACTCGAAGTTGCCCTCGAACCAGAACCACTTCGACTCGCCCTCGTAGGCGAGGATGTGCGTCGCGACCCGGTCCAGGAACCAGCGGTCGTGGGAGACGACCACGGCCGCACCGGGGAACTCCAGCAGCGCGTTCTCGAGCGAGCCCAGGGTTTCGACGTCGAGGTCGTTGGTGGGTTCGTCGAGGAGCAGCAGGTTGCCGCCCTGCTTGAGGGTGAGCGCGAGGTTCAGGCGGTTGCGCTCACCGCCGGAGAGCACGCCGGCCGGCTTCTGCTGGTCCGGGCCCTTGAAGCCGAACGCGCTGACGTACGCGCGGGACGGCATCTCGACCTGGCCGACGTTGATGTAGTCCAGCTCGTCCGACACGACCGCCCAGAGGCTCTTCTTGGGGTCGATGTTGGCGCGGCCCTGGTCCACGTACGAGATCTTGACGGTCTCGCCGACCTTGATCTCGCCCGAGTCCGGCTTCTCCAGGCCCTGGATCATCTTGAACAGCGTGGTCTTGCCCGCGCCGTTCGGGCCGATGATGCCGACGATGCCGTTGCGCGGCAGCGTGAAGGACAGGTCGTCGATGAGGACCTTGTCACCGAACGCCTTGGAGAGGTTGTTGACCTCGACCACGATCGAGCCCAGACGCGGGCCCGGCGGGATCTGGATCTCCTCGAAGTCGAGCTTGCGCATCTTGTCGGCCTCGGCCGCCATCTCCTCGTAGCGAGCGAGACGGGCCTTGGACTTCGCCTGGCGGCCCTTGGCGTTGGAGCGGACCCACTCCAGCTCTTCCTTGAGGCGCTTGGCGCGCTTCTCGTCCTTCTTGCCCTCGACCTTGAGGCGCTCGGCCTTCTTCTCCAGGTAGGTGGAGTAGTTGCCCTCGTACGGGTGGGCGCGGCCGCGGTCGAGCTCCAGGATCCACTCGGCGACGTTGTCGAGGAAGTACCGGTCGTGGGTGACGGCCACGACGGCGCCCTTGTACTGGGCCAGGTGCTGCTCCAGCCAGTTCACGGACTCGGCGTCGAGGTGGTTGGTGGGCTCGTCGAGGAGCAGCAGGTCGGGGGCTTCCAGCAGCAGCTTGCAGAGGGCCACGCGGCGCTTCTCACCACCGGAGAGGGTGGTGACCGGCCAGTCGCCGGGCGGGCAGCCCAGCGCGTCCATGGCCTGCTCCAGCTGGGCGTCGAGGTCCCACGCGTTGGCGTGGTCCAGGTCGTCCTGGAGCTTGCCCATCTCCTCCATCAGCTCGTCGGTGTAGTTCGTCGCCATTTCCTCGGCGATCGCGTTGAACCGGTTGAGCTTGCCCTTGATCTCCGAGACGCCGTCCTCGACGTTCTCCAGGACGGTCTTGGACTCGTCGAGCTTGGGCTCCTGCATGAGGATGCCGACGGAGTAGCCGGGAGACAGGTACGCCTCACCGTTGGAGGGGTGCTCGATGCCCGCCATGATCTTCAGAACGGTGGACTTACCGGCGCCGTTGGGGCCGACCACACCGATCTTCGCGCCGGGCAGGAAGTTCAGGAAGACGTCGTCAAGAATCACCTTGTCGCCGTGCGCCTTGCGCGTCTTGCGCATGGTGTAAATGAACTCAGCCAAGAGAAACCGTCCGGCAGATCGATGGTGGGCAGATACACCCCATCTTGCCGTACGTCCATCCCCCGGGGGAAACCCGTATGGTCAGGGCCCCTGCTCCCGGGCCGTCACAGGGCGACCGGGGACGCGGGGCCGGCGCGGGGCGGGCGGCCCGTGACGGCGGGCCCCGACGACGGGAAAGGCCCTGGCCGGCGGCCCGGCGGGGGGGCAGGATGCTGGTGCGCCGCACGGCGCCGACAGCACCGGAGGCCCCGCTGAACAGCAGCTCCCTCATCCCGCTCGCCATCGCCGTCATCGGGGTCGGCGGCACCCTGTTCGCCCCTCTGCTGACGCAGCGGCTCGTGGCCCGCGTCCAGGCGGAACAGGGCGAGCGGCAGGAACGGCTGGCCGAGACCCAGTGGGGCGCGAGCAGCAGGTCGCCGCGTTGGAGAAGCGCCGCGACTGCTACGTGGCGGCGAACTCCGGATACCGCCGGTTCCGCGTCGAGCTCATGAACCACCTGTGGCTGGTGCACAAGGGCGAGGTCACCCCGGAACGGCGGGCGGCCCTGGAGGAGGCCCGGCACACGATGCACGCCTCCGACGCGGTGCTGGCGGAGCTGGACTCGATGTCGCAGACCTTCGCATACCTGTACGACCGGGTCATGCGGCTGGAGGAAGGGAACCCCGCGCCGGACGGTTCCTTCGAGGAGATCCAGACCGGCCTGCTGCGCGCGAACGAGCAGTGGACGACGATGCGCGGCACGATCCGCACCGACCTGGGCGTGCCCCGAGCCCCCCCACCGACCCCCACTCCGAACTGACCCTGCCTCCGGGCCGGGGGCGGGGGCGGAGGGCCGGGGCGCCGGTCCGGACCGGGGGACCGCGCGTCAGCCCCCGCCCCCGGCCCGGAGTCGGGCACCGGGACAGGACCCGGACCGAGCCACAGCCGGGGGGAACCCAGGACCGGAGCCGAGCCCGGACCGGAGCCGCGACCTGAGCCGGGGACCGGGATCGGGCGGAAGCCCGAGCCGAGGCCGGAGCCGGGCCGGGCCCGAGCCCGCGCCGGAGCTGGAAGCTGAGCCGGGAACCGGGACCAGGGACCGAGCGAGCCCAAGCCGAAGCCGGAGTCGGGCCGGGGCCGGGACCGGGGACCGCGCGGCAGCCCGAGCCGAAGCCGGGCGCCGGGACAGGACCGGGACCGAGCCGCAGCCGGAGGGGGACTCAGGCCGGAGCCGAGGCCGGACCGGAGCCGGAAGCCGAGCCCGGGAACGGGAACGGAAACGGGAACGGGCAGAAGCCCGAGCCGAGGCCGGAGCCGGGCCGGGCCCGAGCCCGAGTCGGAGCCGGAGCCGGAGCCTGAAGCTGAGCCGGGAATCGGGACCGGAGCTGGGACCGGGGTCGGGGACCGAGCGGGGGCCCGAGCCGAAGCCAGGCACCGGGACAGGGCCCGGACCGAGCCACGGCCGGAGGGGAACCCAATACCGGAGCCGGGGCCGGACCGAGCCCGGACCGGAGCGGGAAGCTGAGCCGGGGACCGGAACCGGGCGGAAGCCCGAGCCGAGGCCGGAGTCGGGCCGGGCCCGAGCCGGAGCCTGAAGCTGAGCCGGGAACCGGGACCCGGGCCGGGCCGGGGCCGAGTCAGAGCCGGGGACGGTGCCGGGGACTGGGGACGTGTACGGGACCGGGGGCCGGGCCGGGCCGGGGCCGGGGCCGGGCCGGGCCTGTCGGCGGGTGGGGTGGGCTGTGGGCAGCGGCCCAGGGGATGGGGCGCTGCCGACGGGGCCGGCCTCCGGGTCTGGCGGTGCGGGGGTGGCTGGTTCAGCGGGGACGGTAGACGGTGAGGGCGTCCGGCAGCGCGTCGAGGACGAACGCGGTGGGCGCCTGGGCGTACTCCCCGTCGTAGGCGAGCGGAGTGCCTTCCGGGACGTCCGAGACGCGCAGGCTGCGGAGCTTGGTGGCCACGTGGACGGGGGAACGGGTCAGCGGACCGGTGAAGGCGGCCGCGAGGAGGCGGGGTCCTGGGCGGCCTCCGCCGTGGACGAGCCGCAGGTCGAGCAGGCCCTCCCCGAGGGTGGCTCGGCGACGGGGCGTCGGGCCGGTCCCCTGGTAGGTGCCGTTGCCCGCGAAGAGCAGCCACACGCTCCGGGGACGCCCGGCCAGCCGGAGCCGCACGGGCCGCTCGGCACGCACCACCCGCCAGGCGGCCAGCAGCGCGGCCGGCCCGCCGCCGATCCGCGGCCCCCAATGCAGCCGGTGCCGCAGCAGCTCGGGGTAGGCCCCGATGCTGAAGTTGTTCAGGAAGTACCCGGAGTCGTCACTGCCGCCGGGCCCGTATCCGGCCACGGCAGCCGGTCCGGCCTGCGGTGCGCGGCCCGCGCCGGGGGCTGAGTCAGAGGTTGCCGGGGCCGGGGCGGACCGGAGGTCGGCGCGGGTGCCGGTGGGCTCGCCGGTGTCGGGGTCGGGGACGTCTGTGGTGTCGGGGGCGGGGGTGGGCCGGCGTGGGCCGGGGGTGAACCGGCCGACGCCGACGCGGACCGCGTGGCCCGCCGCGACGGCCCGGCAGGTGTCCACGGGCCCGGCGAGGCCGAGGTCCAGCGCGAAGTGGTTGAGCGTGCCTCCCGGGAACACCGCGAGCGGCACCCCGGCGCGCAGCGCGGCGGTCGCGGCGGCGTTGATCGTGCCGTCGCCGCCGCACACCCCGAGCACGGTGGCCCGGGACGCCGCCGCGGCCAGCTCGGTCACCAGGTCGCCACTCGCGCACTCCACCAGCTCCGCCTTCGGCAGCCGCTCCCGCAGGATGTCGAGGCCTGCCTCCGCCGCCGAACCCGACCCGGTGTTCACCACCACCGTCAGCCCGTCGCCGTCGGGCAACGCGGGCGCTCCGGGCGCGGTGCGCTCGTCACCCGGCATCACCCTGGCCTCCTGGGCGTCCCGTGCGAGCCGCCGTACGACGAACCCCGCCGCCACCCCGAGCGCCGCACCCGCCACCACGTCGGACGGGTAGTGCACCCCCGTGTACACGCGGGAGAACGCCACCGACGCGGCGACGGGTGCCAGCGCGGCCCCCCACCCGGGGGACTCCAGTGCCAGTCCGGCGGTGAACGCGAAGGCCGACGCCGAGTGCCCGGACGGGAAGGAGGTGGTCTGCGGCTGCGTGTGCAGCTGCCGCACGGCGGGCACGCCGTCCAGCATCGGCCGGGGGCGGCGGACCGACCACTTGCCGACGGTGTTGATGGTCGCCGAGGCCAGCGCGAGCGAGGCGGCTCCGCGCAGCGCGGCCCTGCGGGCCCGGTTGGAACCGAGCACGGAGATCGCCACGGCGGTGCCGCCCCAGAGCACGCCGTGGTTCGCGGCCCGCCCGAGGCGCGGCAGCACCCGGTCGGCACCGGGCCAGTGCCGGCGGGCCACCGCGTCGAACAACTGCCGGTCCCACCGCGCGACCGCACCTCGCCAGGTCAGTTCCTGATCAGCCATTTCCAGCCCCTACCCCGATGAACGAATCCGAAATCAGCCCACACGCCCGCCCGGGTCACACCACCCAGAACCCCGCCCCCTGGTCCCGGCCCCGGGACCAAGGCCCAAGGCCCAAGGCCCAAGGCCGGCACCACAGCCGGAGCCCGAGGCCGCGTCCAGGCCGGAGGCCGGAGCCGGGACCGGCCCGAGGTGGGGTCCAGGCCCGAGGCCGGAGCCGGGGCCGAGGCGGGAGCCCGAATCCGGGGCCGGGCCCGAGGCCTGAAGCCGGGCCCGAGGCCTGAAGCCGGGCCCGAGGCCGGCGGGCATGACCCCCGCAGTGGGTCGGGCTCTGGCGGGGCATCCCCCGCCCCCGCGGGGAGGCGGGATCCGCGCGCGGCTCCTCGCCCCGGCCCGCCCCGGGACCGGCGCAGGGACACGAGCGAGGCCGGGGCCCGAGGCCCGAAGTCGGGGCTAGGCCCGAGGCCGGGGCCGAGGCTCGAAGCCGGGGCTCGAAGCCGGGGCCGGGCCCGAGGGCACAGCCCCCGCAGTGGGTCGGGCTCTGGCGGGCCGTCCCTCGCCCCGGCGGGGGAGATGGATTCCGCGCGCGGCTCCTCGCCCCGGCCCGCCCCGGGACCGGCGCAGGGACGCGCGCGAGGCCGGGGCCCGAGGCCCGAAGTCGGGGCTAGGGCCTGTCGTCAAAGTGATCTTGCGTTGTGGATCATGGTTGGGTGATACGTCGCCATGAACTGTCGGACGCTGAGTGGGAACTCGTGCA
>NZ_JBWKGY010000016.1:0-180013 GCF_056433525.1 Streptomyces sp. NPDC044704 | reverse complement strand
ACGCCCGGTTACATTCCGAACCCGGAAGCTAAGCCTTTCAGCGCCGATGGTACTGCAGGGGGGACCCTGTGGGAGAGTAGGACGCCGCCGAACAACCCGCCCTTTTAGCTCAGTCGGTAGAGCGTCTCCATGGTAAGGAGAAGGTCAACGGTTCGATTCCGTTAAAGGGCTCTGATGAAGACAAAAAGGCCCCCGCCTCTTGGCGGGGGCCTTTTTGCGTTCCAGGACCGTTTCCGGAACCGGATGGGGCGGATCTCGCCGACCGGACTTCCCGAGTCCGGGAGGATCCGCCCCACCGCCGGCTGTGCCCGCGGGCCCCTCAGGAGCCTTCGCGCTGCTGGGGTACGCGGAAGGCCAGAATGGCCATGTCGTCCGAGGCGGGTTCCGCGGCGAAGCGTTCCACCGCGCGCAGCACACGGGAGGCGACCGCGCCGGCCGTGAGGCCCGTACACGTCGTCAGTACCTCGGCGAGGCCGTCGTCGCCCAGCATGCGGCTGCCCTCGCGGCGTTCCGTCACCCCGTCCGTGACACAGAGGAGGACGTCGCCCGGGTCCAGGGTGAGGGTCTGTTCGTACAGGTCCAGGTCCTCGATGACACCCAGCAGGGGCTGCGGTTCGGCGGCGGAGGTGACCTCGCCGTCCGGGCGCAGGCGCAGCGGGAGCGGGTGGCCGGCGCAGACGACCTTCATCAGGGCGCCGCCGTCGGGCTGCGGGTGCAGCTCGCCGTACAGGAGGGTGAGGAACCGGCTGCGGGCGCCCTCGTCGAGGATCGCCGCGTTGAGGCGCTCCAGGACCGCCGGGCCGCCGAGGCCCTCGCGGGCCAGCAGGCGCAGGGCGTGCCGGGCGAGGCCGGTGACCGCGGCCGCCTCGGGGCCCGTACCGCAGACGTCGCCGATGGCGAAGCCGTACGCGCCGTCGCGGATCGGGAAGACGTCGTAGAAGTCGCCGCCCACCTCGTTGCCCTCGCCGGCGGCGCGGTAGATGACCTCGACCTCCATGCCCGGGATGGCCGGGGAACCGGGCGGCAGGAGGCTGCGCTGGAGGGAACGGCTGATCGCCGTGCGCTCCGAGTAGAGGCGGGCGTTGTCGAGGGCCAGGGCCGCCCGGCGGGACAGGTCGTCGGCCAGTTCGAGGATCTCCTGGCGGAAGTGCTCCTCGCGCGGCTTGCCCAGGGTGAGCATGCCGATGACCCGGTTGCGCGCCAGGAGGGGCAGGACGACCGAATCGCCGCCGACAGCGGTGGCCGCGGCCGCCCACGGGCGGGCGCCGGCCTCGCGGACCGGCTCGGGCGGACTGACCCGCGACAGCAGGGCCTTGAGACCGTCGATGCGTTCCTCGTCCTCGTGCAGCACGTAGGCGAGGTAAGGGTCCGAGGCCTGGTCGGCGATCGTGTAGACGGCGCACCAGGTGGCGAGGGTCGGGACGGTCATCTGGGCCATGAGGGCCAGGGTCTGGTCCCGGTCGAGGGTGCCCGCCAGCAGGTCGGAGGCCTCGACGAGAAAGGAAAGGGAGCCGCGGCGCAGGCGTTCCAGCTCGCCGAGCCGGGCGGACTCGACGGCGAGGGCGATGCGGTCGGCGGCGAACTGGAGGCGCAGGGCCTCCTCGTTGGTGTAGCGGCCGGGGTTCTCCGTGGCGACGCCGAGGGAGCCGGTGAGGCGGCCTTCGACCTTGAGGGGGACGGTGATCACGGACCGCATGCCGGTGGACTCCAGGAGCGGTACGGCTCCGGGGACGGCGGCGAGGTCGTCGTGGACGGCGGGCATGCGGGCGGAACCGTAGCGGTTGGTGCCGGCCTCGACGGGCACGCGGGCGAAGCGCTGGCGGGTCGAGGGCAGGCCGGTGGTCGCGCGGACCTCCAGCTCCGTCTCGTCGTCCGTGGCGAGCAGCAGGAACGCGGCGTCGGCGTCGAGCATGTCGCGGGCGCGTTCCACCGTGCGCTGGAGCAGGCTCTCCAGATCGTCGGGGGCGGGCGAGCCGATGAACACCTCGAAGGGGTCCACCGGCCGGCTGTCGCCGGGCTGGCCCCCGTCGGCGGGGACCCGCACCGGGGTCTGGAGGAGGGCGCGCTCGTCGTCGTGGACGAGGAGGCAGACGATCGACGGCTCCCCGTGGGCGTCGCGTACCCGCAGGTGGGACGCGTAAACGGGGATGACGCGGCCGTCGGCGCCGCGGATGCCGTAGCTGCCCTCCCAGCGGGACAGGCGCAGGGCCTCCGCGATGCCGGTGCCGGTGCCTGGGGTCTGGGGCCAGGCGGCGAGTTCGGCGAGCGGGCGGCCGAGGGCCTTCTCGGCGGGGTGGCCGAAGATGTGCTCGGCGTCGTCGTTCCAGCCGGAGACGGCGTCGGCGGCGTCGATCTGGAGCACGGCGACGCGGACCCGGCTGTCGGTCAGCGGCAGGAACTGGTCCGGTACGACGGGCCCCGCGGAGCGGGTACCGACCGGACGGTCCGGCAGGTCCAGGCGGAACCACACGTGTTTTTGGGTGGCCGTGTACTCGACGCCCCAGCGGGTGGCGAGGGCGGCGCAGAGCATCAGGCCGCGCCCGCTCTCGCGGTCGGGGTCGGCGTAGGGGCGCTCGCCGGGATGGGCGAGCGGGAGTTCGCGCTCCGGATACCGGTCGGCGACCTCGACGCGTACGCCGTCCTCGGCGCGCAGGCACAGGACCTCGGCCCGGGTTCCGGCGTGGACCACGGCGTTCGTGACGAGCTCGCTGGTGAGGACCACGGCGTCGTCGACGATGTCCGCGAATCCCCAGCCCTGGAGGGTGTCGCGGACGAACGCGCGGGCACCGGCGACCGAGCGCCCCTGTGGATCGAAACTGGCAGCCGCCCGTGCCGTGATCACAAGTCTCCTTCGACGCGGTTGGACATCGGATGCCAGGTTACTTACCTTCGCGGTCGCCAGGATGCCGTCGTGGGGGATTCCACCCGCAGGGTACGGCCGGTGTGCGATGGTGCCGGAGTGTTATGGCCGGGTTCGGCCGGGGTGAAACACTGGGCAGGCTTGGAGAGCCGGATTTTGGATAGTCGGATGTCCGGTGGAACAGTGGTCGACCCTTTCGGGAGGGACACGGTGGAGTCTGGAGCAGCGGTGCGGCGTACGGGAACGCGCCCCAAGGGGGGACGGTCCCGGCGCGGCGGGACGACGGAGGTCGATACCGCCGCTCTGAACCGGCTGCTCACGGCACTGGTGTCGATGCGTGACGGGAACTTCCGCAAGCGGCTGACGGTGTCCGGCGAAGGCGTGATGGCGGAGGTCGCCGCCGTCTACAACGAGGTCGCCGACCGCAACCTCCACCTGACCGGAGAGCTGTCCCGGGTCCGGCGGATGGTGGGCCGTGAGGGCAAGTTGAGCGAACGGCTGGAAACCGGTGCCTGCGAGGGCTCCTGGGCGGCCGCGATCGACGCCTCGAACCAGCTCGTGGACGATCTGGCCCGGCCGGTGTCCGAAGTGGGCCGGGTGCTCTCGGCGGTCGCCGAGGGTGATCTGGACCAGCGGATGGACCTGCGCACGCAGGCGGCGGAGGGCGCCGGGCATCCGTTGCGCGGGGAGTTCCTCAAGGTCGGGCGTACGGTCAACAACCTGGTCGACCAGCTGTCCGCGTTCACCGACGAGGTGACGCGCGTGGCGCTGGAGGTGGGTACCGAGGGCAAGCTGGGCGGTCAGGCGCAGGTGCGCGGAATGTCCGGTTCTTGGAAGGACCTGACCGACTCCGTCAACACCATGGCGTACCGGCTCACCGCCCAGGTGCGTGACATCGCTCTCGTCACGACGGCGGTGGCCAAGGGCGATCTGTCGCGCAAGGTCACGGTGCACGTGGCCGGCGAGATGCTCCAGCTGAAGAACACCGTGAACACGATGGTGGACCAGCTGTCGTCGTTCTCCTCCGAGGTGACTCGCGTGGCCCGCGAGGTGGGTACGGAGGGTGAGCTCGGCGGTCAGGCCAAGGTGCCCGGGGTCGCGGGCGTGTGGAAGGACCTGACGGACTCGGTCAACACCATGGCCGGCAACCTGACGGCGCAGGTGCGCGGGATCGCGCAGGTCACGACGGCCGTCGCGAACGGCGACCTGTCGCAGAAGGTGCGGGTCAGCGCGCGCGGCGAGGTCGCGCAGCTGGCCGAAACGATCAACCAGATGACCGAAACCCTGCGCACCTTCGCGGACGAGGTCACGCGCGTGGCCAGCGAGGTCGGGGCCAAGGGTCTCCTCGGCGGTCAGGCGCAGGTGCCGGGTGCGGCGGGGACGTGGAAGGACCTCACCGATTCGGTGAACACGGTCTTCCGGAACCTGACGACGCAGGTGCGGGACATCGCGCAGGTGACGACGGCCGTGGCGAACGGCGATCTGTCGCAGAAGGTCACCGTGGACGTGGCCGGCGAGATGCTGGAGTTGAAGAACACCGTCAACACGATGGTCGACCAGCTCCAGTCCTTCGGTGCCGAAGTGACGCGAGTGGCGCGTGAGGTCGGTGTCGAGGGTGAGCTCGGCGGTCAGGCGCAGGTGCCAGGTGCGGCGGGGACGTGGAAGGACCTCACCGATTCGGTGAACACCGCCTTCCGCAACCTGACCGGGCAGGTCCGCAACATCGCGCAGGTGACGACGGCCGTGGCGAACGGCGACCTGTCGCAGAAGGTCACCGTGGACGTCTCCGGTGAGATGCTCCAGCTGAAGAACACCGTGAACACCATGGTGGACCAGCTGTCGTCCTTCGCGGACCAGGTCACGCGGATGGCGCGGGACGTGGGTACGGAGGGACGCCTGGGCGGCCAGGCGCGGGTCGAGGGGGTTTCCGGAACCTGGAAGGAACTCACGGACTCGGTCAACTTCATGGCCGGGAACCTGACGTCACAGGTGCGGCAGATCGCCCAGGTGACGACGGCGGTGGCCCGCGGTGACCTGTCGCAGAAGATCGACGTGGACGCCCGGGGCGAGATCCTGGAGCTGAAGAACACCATCAACACGATGGTCGACCAGCTCTCGGCCTTCGCCGAGCAGGTGACCCGGGTGGCCCGGGACGTGGGTACGGAGGGCCGGCTCGGCGGTCAGGCGCAGGTGCCCGGGGTGGCCGGTGTCTGGCGCGATCTGACCGATTCGGTGAACGGCATGGCCGGGAACCTGACCTCGCAGGTCCGCAACATCGCGCAGGTCGCGACGGCGGTGGCCCGCGGTGACCTGTCGCAGAAGATCGACGTGGACGCCCGGGGCGAGATCCTGGAGCTGAAGAACACCCTCAACACGATGGTCGACCAGCTCTCGAACTTCGCCGAGCAGGTGACGAGGGTCGCCCGCGAGGTGGGTACGGAGGGCATCCTCGGCGGCCAGGCGGAGGTGAAGGGGGTCTCCGGGACCTGGAAGGACCTCACCCAGTCCGTCAACTTCATGGCCAACAACCTGACGTCGCAGGTGCGCAACATCGCCGAGGTGACCACGGCGGTGGCCATGGGCGACCTCTCGAAGAAGATCACCGTCGACGCGAAGGGCGAGATCCTCGAACTCGTCACGACCGTGAACACGATGGTCGACCAGCTGTCCTCCTTCGCGGAGCAGGTGACGCGGGTCGCCCGCGAGGTGGGCACCGAGGGCATCCTCGGCGGTCAGGCGCGGGTGCGCGGGGTGACCGGCATCTGGAAGGACCTCAGCGACAACGTCAACACCATGGCGGGGAACCTGACGGCCCAGGTGCGCGGGATCGCGCAGGTCTCGGCGGCGGTCGCCAACGGTGACCTGACGAAGAAGGTCACCGTCGAGGCGCGCGGCGAGGTCGCGCAGCTCGCCGACACCGTGAACACGATGGTGAAGACCCTGTCCTCGTTCGCGGACGAGGTCACGCGCGTGGCCCGCGAGGTGGGTACGGAGGGCCGTCTCGGCGGTCAGGCGCACGTGCCGGGGGTGTCGGGGACCTGGAAGGACCTCACCGACTCGGTGAACTTCATGGCCTCCAACCTCACCGGGCAGGTGCGGCAGATCGCCATGGTCACGACGGCCATCGCCAAGGGCGACATGACCAAGAAGATCGACATCGACGCGCGCGGCGAGATCCTGGAGCTCAAGACCACGATCAACACGATGGTCGACCAGCTGTCGTCGTTCGCCGACCAGGTGACGCGGGTCGCGCGCGAGGTGGGCACCGAGGGCATCCTGGGCGGCCAGGCGCGGGTGCGCGACGTCGACGGCACCTGGCGGGACCTCACCGAATCCGTGAACGAGATGGCCGGGAACCTCACCCGGCAGGTGCGCGCGATCGCGGCCGTGGCCACCGCGGTGACCCGCGGCGACCTGAGCCTGAAGGTCGACGTGGACGCGGCGGGCGAGATCCAGGTGCTCCAGGACAACATCAACACGATGATCGTCAACCTGCGGGACACCACCCTGGCCAACAAGGAGCAGGACTGGCTCAAGGGCAACCTCGCCCGGATCTCGGCCCTCATGCAGGGCCGCCGGGAGCTGGACGACGTGGCCTCGCTCATCATGAGCGAGCTGACCCCGGTGGTCTCCGCGCAGCACGGTGCCTTCTTCCTGGCGCTGCCGACCGGCGGGTCCACCGAGATCGGGACGGACGGCGGCGCGGAGGGTTCGTACGAGCTGCGGATGCGCGGGAGTTACGCGTACGCGGGCGGTCAGATGCCGATCGCGTTCCGTCCGGGTGAGGGGCTGATCGGGACGGTCGCCGAGGAGAAGCGGACGATCCTCGTCGAGAACACCCCGCCGGGCTACCTCAAGATCTCCTCCGGGCTCGGTGAGGCACCGCCGGCGCACGTGATCGTGCTGCCGGTGCTGTTCGAGGGGAAGGTGCTCGGGGTCATCGAGCTGGCGGGCTTCCAGCCCTTCACGCAGATCCAGAAGGACTTCCTCAGCCAGATCGCCGAGATGATCGGTACGAGCGTCAACACCATCTCCGTCAACTCCAAGACGGAGATGCTGCTCAAGCAGTCGCAGGAGATGACCGAACAGCTGCGGGAGCGCTCCGACGAGCTGGAGAACCGGCAGAAGGCCCTCCAGGCCGCGAACGCGGAACTGGAGGAGAAGGCCGAGCTGCTGGCCCAGCAGAACCGGGACATCGAGGTGAAGAACACCGAGATCGAGGAGGCCCGGCAGGTCCTGGAGGAGCGCGCCGAGCAGCTCGCGGTCTCGATGCGCTACAAGAGCGAGTTCCTGGCGAACATGTCCCACGAGCTGCGGACGCCGCTCAACTCGCTGCTGATCCTGGCCAAGCTGCTCGCCGACAACGCGGACGAGAACCTCTCGCCGAAGCAGGTGGAGTTCGCCGAGACGATCCACGGGGCGGGTTCGGACCTGCTCCAGCTCATCAACGACATCCTCGACCTGTCGAAGGTCGAGGCGGGCAAGATGGACGTCTCGCCGACGCGGATCGCGCTGGTCCAGCTCGTGGACTACGTCGAGGCCACGTTCAGGCCGCTGACCGCGGAGAAGGGCCTGGACTTCTCGGTACGGGTGTCCCCGGAGCTGCCGGCGACCCTGCACACCGACGAGCAGCGGCTCCTCCAGGTCCTGCGCAACCTGCTGTCGAACGCGGTGAAGTTCACCGACTCCGGGGCCGTGGAGCTGGTCATCCGGCCGGCCGGCGGCGACGTGCCGACCGCGATCCGGGAGCAGTTGCTGGAAGCCGGGTCGCTGCGCGAGGCGGACGCGGACCTCATCGCCTTCTCGGTGACCGACACCGGCATCGGGATTGCGGCGAGCAAGATGCTGGTGATCTTCGAGGCGTTCAAGCAGGCCGACGGCACCACCAGCCGCAAGTACGGGGGCACCGGACTCGGGCTGTCCATCAGCCGGGAGATCGCCCGGCTGCTGGGCGGGGAGATCCACGCCGCCAGTGAGCCCGGCCGCGGTTCGACCTTCACGCTGTACCTGCCGCTGCACCCGAGCGAGCTGCCCCCGCAGGGGTACGCGCCGCCCACGCCCGGCGGCGCGCGCGCCGAGTACCGCAGGGCGGCCGAGGAGACGCGGCCCGAGCCGGTGGAGCACCCGCCGGCGCCCGTGGCCGCCGGGCCGGTGCGGGCGGCGTTGCCCGCGGCCGAGCCGGCCGGCCAGGGGTCGTCGGCGCTGTTCCGGCGGCGCCGCAAGCAGCAGCCGGACACCCTGTCGCGCGGCGAGGTGCCGGGGCAGGCGGACGCGGGCGCGTGGGACGTGGAGGAGCCGCTGCCGGCCGCGCCGCGGACGTACGATTTCCACGGTGAGCGGGTGCTCATCGTGGACGACGACGTGCGCAACGTGTTCGCGCTGACCAGCGTGCTGGAACAGCACGGGCTGGCGGTGCTCTACGCCGAGAACGGGCGGGAGGGCATCGAGGTCCTGGAGCAGCACGACGACGTGGCGCTCGTCCTGATGGACATCATGATGCCGGAGATGGACGGGTACGCGACGACGTCGGCGATCCGGAGGATGCCGCAGTTCGCGGGTCTTCCGATCATCGCGCTGACGGCGAAGGCGATGAAGGGCGACCGGGAGAAGGCCATCGACTCCGGTGCGTCCGACTACGTCACCAAGCCGGTGGAACCCGACTACCTACTGTCGGTCATGGAGCAGCACATGCGCGAAAGCTGATCACCGACCGGATGGTGGTCGCGCGGTGAGCGGGGGCGGAGGGGGAACCTTCTGCCCTCCCATCACGTTTCCGCTTCGTGCACAGTGACATCCTGGTGACAGGGTGTGGCGATCTCGGGACTGGGGCTACGATGACCGGCACAAGGACGGACGGCGCACGGATGCCGTTCTCTGGGGCGGGGCCCGGCACACAGGCCGGAGCCTGGAGCCGGGGAGGCCCCATGCCGGGGCGAGGAGGAGGCATGGTGCAGAAGGCCAAGATCCTCCTGGTCGACGACCGGCCGGAGAATCTGCTGGCGCTGGAGGCCATCCTCTCCGCGCTCGATCAGACACTGGTCAGGGCGTCGTCGGGGGAGGAAGCGCTCAAGGCGCTGCTGACGGACGATTTCGCGGTCATCCTGCTGGATGTCCAGATGCCGGGCATGGACGGATTCGAAACCGCCGCGCACATCAAGCGGCGGGAGCGGACCCGGGACATCCCGATCATCTTCCTCACCGCGATCAACCACGGTCCGCACCACACCTTCCGCGGTTACGCGGCGGGCGCGGTGGACTACATCTCGAAGCCGTTCGACCCGTGGGTGCTGCGCGCCAAGGTCTCGGTGTTCGTGGAGCTCTACACGAAGAACTGCCAACTGCGGGAACAGGCGGCGCTGCTGCGGCTCCAGCTGGAAGGCGGCGGCTCCAACGGCGCGGACGGCAGCAAGGAGACCGCGGGCCTGCTGGCCGAGCTCTCCGCGCGGCTCGCGGCGGTCGAGGAGCAGGCGGAGGCGCTGACCAAGCAGCTCGGCGAGGACTCGGCCGATGCCGCGGTCGTGGCCACCGCCGCCCATCTGGAACGCAAGCTCACCGGACTGCGGCGCGCGCTCGACGCGCTGGAGCCGGGCACCGGCGGGCCGACCGCCGTCCTTCCCGCGCAGGGCTGAGCCGCCGCCGCGGGTGAGCCGCCCCGTCCCGTACGGGGCGGCCGCCTGCCGTGCCTCGTGCGCGGCTCGGCGCACCGTTGCGCGGAACCTGCGCCTCCGGCGGGCGGAGTGGGGACCTGTCAGGTCTGCCGGGGCGTCAAAGCACGTACAGAACGGGCGACACGAACGGGTGAAGGGGTGGGCACGCGTGTCCACCGGCGCGCGCACCGGTAACCTCGCCCCCATGGCCTCACGTACGTCCGGCAAGGGTTCCCAGAGCAGCGCGGGCACCGCGAAGGGCCGCACCGGCCGGACGACGGCGCCGGCGAAGAAGTCGGCTCCCGCGGGCAAGCCCCCCGCGAAGAAGGCCGCGGCGGCCCGGCGCGCCCCGGTGAAGAAGGTCGCCGCCAAGCCCGCTCCGTCCCCGACCGGGGGCGTGGTGCGGCTGGTGCGCGCCTGCTGGCTCGGTCTCGCGCACGCGGTCGGAGCCGTCTTCCGCGGGGTCGGCCGGGGTGCCAAGAACCTCGATCCGGCCCACCGCAAGGACGGGGTGGCGCTGCTGCTGCTCGCCCTGGCGCTGATCGTGGCCGCCGGGACCTGGTCGAACCTGAGCGGGCCCGTCGGGGACCTCGTCACGATGCTGGTCACCGGCGCCTTCGGACGCCTGGACCTGCTCGTCCCGATCCTGCTCGGCGTCATGGCGGTACGTTTCATCCGCCATCCGGAACAGACCGATGCCAACGGGCGCATCGGCGTCGGCCTGTCCGCCCTCGTCGTCGGCGTGCTCGGGCTCGTGCACATCGCCTGCGGGGCGCCCGGCCGGGACGAGGGCACCACCGCCATGCAGAACGCGGGCGGGCTCGTCGGCTGGGCCGCCTCGAAGCCGCTCATCTTCACCATGGGCGCGCCGCTGGCCGTCCCCATGCTGGTGCTGCTCACCGTCTTCGGGCTGCTGGTGGTCACCGCGACCCCGGTCAACGCGATCCCGCAGCGGCTGCGCCGCCTCGGCATCCGGCTGGGCGTCATCGCGCCGAACGAGTACGACGAGGGGTACGGGGAGCCGGAGGGCGCGGGCCGCCAGGACCGGCACGATCCCGAGCAGTGGCAGGCCCGCGCCGGGGAGCCGGCGGATCCGGCGGGGTCCGCCGAGGAGGCAGCGCTGGCCCGGCGGCGCCGGCCGCGGCGGAGCACCGCCCGGCCGGGGGAGCGGGAGATGGACGCCGTCGACGTGGCCGCGGCGGCCGCCGCCGCGCTGGACGGGGTCGTCTACGGGGGACTGCCGCCCTCGCCGGTCGTCGCCGACCTCACCCACGGCATCACCACCGAGCGCGCGGGCGTCGAGGTCACCGCACCGGTGCCGCCCGCCCGGGAGCAGGCTCCCGCCGCCCCGGCGGCGCCGGCAGCCGGGGACCCGCCGCACGAGCGCACCGCCGCGGCCTCCGGGACGCTGTCGGTGCCGGACCTGACGAAGGCCCCGCCCGAGGCCCAGCCGCTGCCGCCGCGCGCCGAGCAGCTCCAGCTGCGCGGGGACATCACGTACGCCCTGCCCTCCCTGGACCTGCTGGAACGCGGCGGGCCCGGCAAGACCCGCAGCGCCGCGAACGACGCGGTGGTGGCCTCGCTGACGAACGTCTTCACCGAGTTCAAGGTCGACGCGCAGGTCACGGGCTTCACCCGGGGGCCGACGGTCACCCGCTACGAGGTGACGCTCGGCGCCGCCGTGAAGGTCGAGCGGATCACGGCGCTCGCGAAGAACATCGCCTACGCCGTGGCCTCCCCGGACGTACGGATCATCAGCCCGATCCCGGGCAAGTCGGCGGTCGGCATCGAGATCCCGAACACCGACCGGGAGATGGTCAACCTGGGCGACGTCCTGCGCCTCGCGGACGCCGCCGAGGACGACCACCCGATGCTGGTGGCGCTCGGCAAGGACGTCGAGGGCGGCTACGTCATGGCCAACCTCGCCAAGATGCCGCACGTGCTCGTCGCGGGCGCGACGGGCTCCGGCAAGTCCTCCTGCATCAACTGCCTGATCACCTCGGTCATGGTCCGGGCCACCCCGGAGGACGTCCGGATGGTGCTCGTCGACCCCAAGCGGGTGGAGCTGACCGCGTACGAGGGCATCCCGCACCTGATCACGCCGATCATCACCAACCCCAAGCGGGCCGCCGAGGCCCTCCAGTGGGTCGTGCGCGAGATGGACCTGCGCTACGACGACCTGGCCGCCTTCGGCTTCCGGCACATCGACGACTTCAACCAGGCGATCCGGGACGGCAAGATCCAGCTGCCGCCTGGCAGCGAGCGGGAGCTCAGCCCGTACCCGTACCTGCTGGTGATCGTCGACGAGCTCGCCGACCTGATGATGGTGGCCCCGCGCGACGTCGAGGACTCCATCGTCCGCATCACCCAGTTGGCCCGCGCGGCCGGCATCCACCTCGTGCTCGCCACCCAGCGGCCCTCCGTGGACGTGGTGACCGGCCTGATCAAGGCCAACGTGCCCTCGCGGCTCGCCTTCGCCACCTCCTCCCTCGCCGACAGCCGGGTCATCCTGGACCAGCCGGGCGCGGAGAAGCTGATCGGCAAGGGTGACGGACTGTTCCTGCCGATGGGCGCGAACAAGCCGGTCCGCCTCCAGGGCGCCTTCGTCACCGAGGACGAGATCCACGGGATCGTGCAGCACTGCAAGGACCAGATGGCGCCCGTCTTCCGGGACGACGTCACGGTCGGGCAGAAGCAGAAGAAGGAGATCGACGAGGAGATCGGCGACGACCTGGACCTGCTGTGCCAGGCCGCGGAGCTGGTGGTCTCCACCCAGTTCGGCTCCACCTCGATGCTCCAGCGCAAGCTGCGGGTCGGCTTCGCCAAGGCCGGCCGGCTCATGGACCTGATGGAGTCGCGGGGGATCGTCGGCCCGAGCGAGGGCTCGAAGGCCAGGGACGTGCTCCTCAAACCCGACGAACTGGACGGGGTCCTCGCCGTGATCCGGGGCGAAGACCCCGCCTAGTCCCGTGACCGGGAGCGCCCGGAACGCCGCCCGTCCGGCTCACTCGACCGTATGGGATCGGCGGGCAACCGTTTCCCTTGGGCGTGCGTCAAGTTGAGGAGACAGCGGTGGGTCCTCCCGAAGCCATTCGGATGGCGTAGGAAGAGGACCCTCCGGTTGCCCCACCCTTTCGTCACCCCCCTAGACTGGTAATCCAGCAGGTGGCTACACGCTCGAAAGGCGCCCTCGTGTCCATCGGCAACGCCAACTCCCCCGAAGAAGAGCGGCCTTCGACCGACGACCGGTCCGAGGACCGCATCGTCGAACGTTCCGTCGAAGGACCGTCCATCGGGACGGCCCTCAAGAAGGCCCGGATCGCCGCCGGGCTCACCGTCGACGAGGTCAGTTCCACCACCCGTGTGCGCATCCCGATCGTGCACGCGATCGAAGAGGACGACTTCACGCGGTGCGGCGGCGACGTCTACGCCCGCGGTCACATCCGTACCCTGGCCCGCGCCGTGCACATCGATCCGGCACCCCTGGTCGAGAGCTACGACGCGGCCCACGGCGGCCGGCCGGCACCCACCCCCGCCGCGCCGATGTTCGAAGCCGAGCGCATCCGCCCCGAACGGCAGCGGCCCAACTGGACCGCCGCCATGGTCGCCGCCATCGTCGCCGTGATCGGCTTCGTCGGCTTCACCGCCTTCAGCGGCGGTGACGCCCAGAGCAAGCGTCCGGTGGCGGAAGGTTCCGCCTCCCCCAAGCCCGCACCCAAGCAGCCGGCGGGCAAGCCCGCCGCACAGCCCCAGCAGACCCCGCAGGCACCCAAGCCGGAGCCGTCCGACAGCGCCATCGCCGCGGCCCCCAAGGACCTCGTCACCGTGGTCCTCACGGCCAGCGACGGTCAGAGCTGGATCTCCGCGAAGGACCACAGCGGGCGACTGCTGTTCGACGGAACCCTCGCGCAGGGCGAGTCGAAGACCTTCACGGACAAGGAGTCCATCGACCTCGTGCTCGGGGACGCCGGAGCCGTGAACCTGTTCGTGAACGGCAAGGAGATCAAGGAGAGCTTCCAGCCGGGGCAGGTCGCACGTCTCACCTACACCAAGAACGACCCGCCCCAGGACGAGGCCCAGGCGGGCTGACCAGCACGGAATAGGAAATTCCAGATCCCCGGGACGTCGCGCGGCATCCGCCGCCGGCCCCGGGGATCTTCTCGTGCCGGGACGTGAGGCGGGGGCCGGCGCCGGGACGAAGTAGTCTTGAGTCCATGCCCGAACGCCGTACCGTCGCCCTTGTCACTCTTGGCTGCGCCCGTAACGAGGTGGACTCGGAGGAGCTCGCAGGCCGCTTGGCGGCGGATGGCTGGGAGCTCGTCGAGGACGCCGCCGACGCGGACGTAGCCGTCGTCAACACCTGCGGCTTCGTCGAAGCCGCCAAGAAGGACTCCGTAGACGCCCTGCTGGAAGCCAACGATCTCAAGGATCACGGCAAGACCCAGGCCGTCGTCGCCGTCGGCTGTATGGCCGAGCGCTACGGCAAGGAACTCGCCGAAGCGCTCCCCGAGGCCGACGGAGTCCTCGGTTTCGACGACTACGCCGACATCTCCGACCGCCTCCAGACCATTCTGAACGGCGGCATCCACGCCTCCCACACCCCGCGCGACCGGCGCAAGCTGCTGCCGATCAGCCCGGCCGCCCGTCAGGAAGCCGAGGTGGCCCTGCCCGGCCACGCGCAGGAGCCGGTCGCCGAGGCGCCCGCCGACCTGCCCGAGGGGCTCGCCCCCGCCTCCGGACCGCGCGCACCCCTGCGCCGCCGGCTCGACAAGAGCCCCGTCGCCTCGGTCAAGCTGGCCTCCGGCTGCGACCGCCGCTGCTCCTTCTGCGCCATCCCGTCCTTCCGCGGCTCCTTCATCTCCCGCCGCCCCAGCGACGTGCTGGGCGAGACGCGCTGGCTCGCCGAGCAGGGCGTCAAGGAGATCATGCTGGTCTCCGAGAACAACACGTCCTACGGCAAGGACCTCGGCGACATCCGGCTGCTGGAGACCCTGCTGCCGGAGCTCGCCGCCGTCGACGGCATCGAGCGCGTCCGCGTCAGCTACCTCCAGCCCGCCGAGATGCGGCCCGGCCTGATCGAGGTACTGACCTCGACCCCCAAGGTCGTCCCGTACTTCGACCTGTCCTTCCAGCACTCGGCCCCCGACGTGCTGCGCGCCATGCGCCGCTTCGGGGACACCGACCGCTTCCTGGAGCTGCTGGACACCATCCGCTCCAAGGCCCCGCAGGCCGGCGTCCGGTCCAACTTCATCGTCGGCTTCCCCGGCGAGAAGGAGTCGGACTTCGCCGAGCTGGAGCGTTTCCTCACCCACGCCCGCCTCGACGCCATCGGCGTCTTCGGCTACTCCGACGAGGACGGCACCGAGGCCGTCACGTACGACGGCAAGCTGGACGAGGAGACCATCGCCGAGCGGCTCGCGCACATGCAGCGGCTCGCCGAGGAGCTCACCTCGCAGCGCGCGGAGGAGCGGATCGGGGAGACCCTGGAGGTGCTCGTCGAGACGGTCGTGCCGCTGGACGAGGCCGAGGAGGGCGAGGGCGCCTACGGGCGCGCCGCCCACCAGGCTCCCGAGACCGACGGCCAGGTCGTCTTCACCGACGGCACGGGCCTGGTCCCCGGGCGTATCGTCACGGCAAAGGTGGTCGGCACCCTCGGCGTCGACCTGGTGGCCGAGCCCCTGGGCATGGAATTTGAGGAGGCGGCCGGATGACCGGAGTCCCGGCATCGGCGGCGGGCGGGACCGGCCGCCGGCCCGCGCCCGGCACCAAGCTCGGGACTGCGGCCGTCAACCAGGCCAGCCTGTGGAACATCGCCAACATCCTGACGATGATCCGGCTCGTCCTCGTGCCGGGATTCGTCATGCTGCTGCTCGCCGACGGGGGATACGACCCCGTCTGGCGGGCCTGGGCGTGGGCGGCCTTCGCGGTCGCCATGATCACGGACATCTTCGACGGCCACCTCGCACGGACCTACAACCTGGTCACGGACTTCGGGAAGATCGCCGACCCCATCGCCGACAAGGCGATCATGGGCTCGGCGCTCATCTGTCTCTCCTGGCTCGGTGACCTGCCCTGGTGGGTGACCGGGGTGATCCTCGGACGGGAACTCGGGATCACGCTCATGCGTTTCTGGGTCATCCGCTACGGAGTGATCCCGGCGAGCCGCGGCGGCAAGCTGAAGACCCTCGCCCAGGGCACGGCCGTGGGGATGTACGTCCTCGCGCTCACCGGGCCGCTGGCGACCCTGCGGTTCTGGGTGATGGCGGTCGCCGTCGTGCTGACCGTCGTCACCGGTTTGGATTACATCCGGCAGGCCGTCGTCCTGCGCCGCGCTGGACTGGCCGCGGAGCGGGCCTCGAAGTGACGAACGGGGCGGGGGACGTGCCGGAGGCCGCGCGCGCGGCGGAAGGCACCGCCGGTGTGGCCGAGGACGTACTGCGGCTGCTCGCGGAGAGTGACCAGACGGTCGCCGTCGCCGAGTCCCTGACCGGAGGGATGGTGGCCGCCGAGCTCACGGCGGTGCCCGGCGCCTCCCGCTCCTTCCGCGGCTCGGTCACGGCCTACGCCACGGAACTCAAACATCTGCTCCTCGGAGTGGACGCGGGGCTGCTCGCGGCCGAAGGCGCGGTTAACGCGCAGGTCGCGCAGGAGATGGCCGACGGGGTACGGCGCGTCCTGGGCGCTTCGTGGGGGATCGCGACCACCGGAGTGGCCGGTCCGGACCCTCAGGACGGGCAGCCCGTGGGCACCGTCTTCATCGCCGTGGCGGGTCCGGGGGGCAGGAAAACGGCCCGGCTGCGGTTGAACGGCTCCCGTGAGGAAATTCGTAGGGAGAGTGCACGGACAGTGCTCGAACTCCTCTCGAGCGAACTCCGCGAGAATCTGCGGGGGCAGGATACGGAACAGAACGGGGGGATTTGATGTTTGCAGCCCTGAGTGAACACGACATCGCTCCCCGCACGGCCGCGGCGCGAGGCGGTACGGTGGGGCGTGAAGGTTACGGCTACACGGTCAGAGGAGGGAGCCACCGATGATTCTGCTCCGTCGCCTGCTGGGTGACGTGCTGCGTCGGCAGCGCCAGCGCCAGGGCCGTACTCTGCGCGAAGTCTCCTCGTCCGCCCGAGTTTCGCTCGGCTATCTCTCCGAGGTGGAGCGGGGGCAGAAGGAGGCATCCTCCGAGCTGCTCTCCGCGATCTGCGACGCGCTGGACGTACGGATGTCCGAGCTGATGCGCGAAGTCAGCGACGAGCTGTCGCTGGCCGAGCTTGCGCAGTCGGCAGCTGCAAGCGAACCGGTGCCGGCACCGGTGCGCCCGATGCTCAATTCCGTCTCCGTGGCCTCGGTCACGGGCCCGGAGCGGGTGACCATCAAGGCACCCGTGGAAGCGGTGAACGTCGTAGCCGCTTGAGCCTGTACAGCATGTGAGCGTGGCGGGAGCCCCGGGTGGTGCGTGAAGCACCGGCCGGGGCTCCTTGCCGTTCGGGGGGCGTGGCGGTGGGGTCCGTGACGGGGTGTTCTGGGTGCGGGCGGCGGGGCGGTGCGGGAGGATGGGCCCGTCCGGGACCCGGCCCGCTGGGAGGTGGCCGTGCGGCGGTTGCTCATACCCCTCGCCCTGGCGATGGGCGTGCTGTGGTGGTGGGCCGTCCTGCGGCTGGCGCTGGCGCCGTCCGAGTCCGGGCCCGTGGAGGGCGCGGTGGCGGTGGGCGGCTGGGGGCTGGGGCTGCTGCCGGTGCACTGCGCGCGCGGTCCGGTACCGAGGCGGGACCGGACGGCGGGGGCCGCCGCCGGGGCTACCAGGGCATCGACACTCCACCGTTCGGGCGAAGGATCTGGCCCGTCATGAAGGACGAGGCGTCGCAGGCCAGGTAGAGCACGGCCTGGGCGATGTCCTCGGGCTCGCCGACCCGGCCGAGCGGGGACATCCGCACCATCGCCGCCTCGGTCCGCTCCAGGACCTCGGCGCTGTGCCGGCCGGTCATGGGGGTGCGGATCCAGCCGGGGGCGACGGCGTTGACGCGGATGCCGTGCGGGCCGCTCTCGGTGGCGAGGGTCTTCGTCAGCTGGACCACGGCCGCCTTGGCCGCGCTGTAGCAGAGGAGCCCGGGCTGGGCCGCGTCCACGGCCCCGGAGGCCATGGTGATCACCGACCCGGGCCGGCCGGCGGCGATCATGGCCCGGACGCCCTCCTGGCAGGTGCGCAGGACGCCCTTGAAATTGACGTCCAGGACCCGGTCGAGGTCCTCGTCGGTGGTCTCCAGGACGCTGCTGGTGTGCATGACCCCGGCGATCGCGGCGACGACGTCGAGCGGCCCGGCCGCGGTGACGGCGGCCCGCAGGGCGGCGCGGTCGGTGACGTCGAGGGGGTGCGCACGGGCGCATCCGCCGGCCGCGGCTATCAGGGCCGTCGTCGCGGCGAGGCCGTGCGCGTCGCGGTCCGCGCAGTGCACGGCCGCGCCCGCCCGGGCGAGGAGCACGGCGGTGGCGCGGCCGATGCCGCTGGCGGCCCCCGTGACGAAGGCGGTGCGGCCGGTGAGGTCGTGCGCGATGGCGGGTGTGGGCATGCAGGGACCGTACGAGTGGATCTGACGGGGCGTCAACCAGTGGGGGCGTGCGGCCGTGGACGGGCCCCGGCGGACGGGGCGGGTCCGGGCTGGCAGCGGGGGCACCAGTACGTGGGGCGGTCGTCCTGCGGGGCCTCGCGGACGGGCGTGCCGCAGCGCAGGCAGGGGCGGCGGGCGCGGCCGTAGACGAACAGCTCCCGGCCCCGGAGGCGGCTGCCGGTGGTGCTGCGGCGTCCGTGCTCCCCGGTGTTGGCGGCCAGCAGGCGGTGCGCGGCGGCCGCGAGGCGGGGGAGGGTGGTCTCGGGGTCGGGGAGCGCGCCGACCGGGGTCCAGGGACTGACCTGGGCCAGGAAGCAGAGCTCGGCCTTGTAGATGTTGCCGATGCCCGCCAGGTTGCGCTGGTCGAGCAGGGCCTCGCCCAGGGGGCGGGCGGGGTCCGCCAGGAGGTTGGCGGCGGCGACGGCGGCGTCCCAGCCGGGACCGAGGAGGTCCGGGCCGAGGTGGCCCACGACGCGGTCCTCGTCGGCGGTGCGGAGCAGTTCCAGGACGGGCAGGCGGTAGCCCACGGCGGTGGCGTCGGCGGTGCCGAGGACCGCGCGGATCTCGTACGCGGGGCCGCCGCGCCACTTCTCGCCGGGGGCGAAGACGTGCCAGGCGCCGTCCATGCGGAGGTGGCTGTGCAGGGTGAGGCCGCCTTCGAGGCGGGTGAGGAGGTGCTTGCCGCGCGGGGTGACGTCCAGGGTGGTGCGGCCGGTGAGGTCGGCGGTGGCGAAGCGGGGCACGCGCAGGTCGCTGACGGTCAGCGGCTTCCCGGCGAGGGCGGCGTGGAGGCGGCTCGCCGCGCGGTGGACGCTGTCTCCTTCGGGCATGGGGCCATTGTCGCGCGGGTCGGCTGCCGCGGGGTCGGCTGCCGGGGCGGGTGGGGTGCGTGGTGCAGGCCGGCGGGCGCATGCCGATTCGCGTGGGTGGGCCGGCCGGACTGAGGTGTTCTTCGGGGCCGTGGGTTCCGCCGGGCGGGGGCCGGGGACCGGGCGCGGTGCGGGTGGGTGGCGGGGAGGTGGGCGGACGCGGGAACCCCCTGGGGCGCAGGGCCGCGCAGGGGGTTTCCGTGAGGCGTGGTGCCTACTTCCAGACGAGTTCCTTGTTCTTGCTCAGGATGTTGTAGGGCTCGCCCCAGTACTGGGCGGCGGTGACCTTCGTCTGGGCCGACGGGGCGAGGGCCAGGGCGCAGCTGGTCTGCGTCTGGCCGTTGGTGAAGCCCTTCGGCAGGGACTCGTTCGGGCACTTCTCGAACTTGCCGATGATCGACACGCCCTGCGCCTCGCTGCCGTCCGCGAGCAGGCCCTTGATGTGGCCCACGGAGGTGTGCGACAGGTCGACCGTGCCGGTGTTCTTGACCGAGTAGCGGACGTAGTAGGGGATCATCCCCTTCACCTTGTCGCCGAGCTTCAGCGGTTCCAGGTCGGCCGGGTTGCCCTGCTCGATCGCGGTGACGGTGATGGCGATCTGGCCGCCCTTGGTGCTGCCGTAGTTGAACGGGACCTGCGCGGCCTCGCCGATCTTGAAGACCTGGCCCGACTTGGCCGTGCCGTTCGCTCCCGGGGCGGGGGCGTCGCCGGCGGCGGCCGAGGAGCTCGGGGCGCTCGGGGTGCTGGGCTGGGCCGAGGGCTCGGACGGCTGCGAGGACTGGGCGGCCGGAGCGCTCGGCTGCGCCGCGGGAAGCTCCTCGTTGCCGTTCTTGCAGCCGGTCAGGGCCAGGGTGCCGGCGACCGCCAGACCGACCGCGCCCAGGGTGGTTCCGCGCATGCTGATGGTGCTCACTGTTCATGTCCCCCATGACGGTGCACCGCCCGTGCGGTGCTGTGATCATCTTGATAAAGCACGGATAAGTGCCCGTGCCAGCTCAGCGGCGGTCGGCAGCAGTTTCGTGACATGGCCAGAACATGGGCGGCACAGTCGAGACCGGACCGAGTCCTCAGGTGCGCAGGCGCAGCCCCCTCGGGGTGGCGTGGAAGCCGGCCGTTTCCAGGTCCCGGCCCAGGAGGGAGGTCAGGGCGGGTGCGGCATTGACGCGCTCCACCGTGAGCGCCGGAAGGGTGCCCGCGCGGGACGCCGCCACCAGCGCCGCCGTGGCCGCCGCGAGCCGCGGGTCACCGGCCTCGGGCCACGCCAGCAGGGTCTTGCCGCCGCGCTCCAGGTACAGGACGAGCTCCCCGTCGACCAGGACCACCAGGGAACCCGCCTTGCGGCCCGGCTTGTGCGTGGCGCCGGCCGGCGGCTCGGGCCAGGGCAGGGCCGCCCCGTACGCGTTCGCCGGATCGGCGGCGGCCAGGACCACCGCCGCCAGCGGGGGCGGGGTGCGCTCGGCGGCCCGGAGCCGGTCCACGGCTCCGTCCATCGCGAACTGGGCCGCGCCCAGCCCCTCCACCACGTACCCCCGGCGGGCCTGGCCGCTGTCCTCGAACGCGGACAGGACACGGTAGACCGCGCTGAAGCCGCCCTCGACGCCCTCCGCCGCCACCGCGCCCCGGGTGACGACCCCGTGCCGGTCCAGCAGGGTGCGGGCCAGGGCGTGGGCCCGGTGGGTCGGGTCGGGGGCGGCCGCGGGCAGCAGCGACCAGCGGCCCGAGACCGTCGGCGGGCCCGTACGGGAGACGGTGGCGCCGAGCGTGCCGTAGCGGCCGCGCGGGACGGTGCGGCGGGCCCGGTGCGCGGTCGCGCCGGCCGTCCGGCCGGAGCCGAGCAGGGCGCGCAGCGGGGCCAGGGTGTCGTTCGTGAGCCGGCCCGACCAGGCCAGGTCCCAGACGGCCGCGGCGAGCTCCGGGTCGGAGGCCTCGGGGTGGCGGGCCCGGACGGACTGGCCGAGCTGGCGGAAGAAGAGGCCGTAGCCCCCCGAGAGGGCGTCGAGGACGGCCTGGTGGAGCTCGCCGAGTTCCAGCGGGTGCGGTGCGGGGAGCAGGAGCGGAGCCGCGTCCGCCAGGTAGAGGGAAACCCAGCCGTCCTTGCCGGGCAGGGCTCCCGCGCCGGCCCAGACCACCTCCCCGGTCGTGGTGAGCTCGTCGAGCAGGGTGGGGGAGTACCCGGTGACGCGGGAGGGCAGGATCAGCCGCTCCAGCGCCGAGGCCGGGACCGAGGCCCCCTGCAGCTGCTCGACGGCGCGGGCGAGGCCGTCGATGCCGCGCAGGGCCCCGCCCAGGTGCTGCCACTGGGGGAGGAAGGTGGCCAGCGAGGTGGGCGGGACCGGTTCCAGTTCCTGGCGGAGCGCCGCGAGGGAGCGGCGGCGCAGCCGGCGCAGCACGGTCGCGTCGCACCACTCCTGGCCGATGCCCGCCGGATGGAACTCGCCCTGGACCAGCCGGCCCGCCGCCGCGAGCCGGTGCAGGGCGCCGTCGGTCACCGCCGTGCCCAGACCCAGCCGGGCCGCGACGGTGGCGGTGGTGAAGGGGCCGTGGGTGCGGGCGTACCGGGCGAGGAGGTCGCCGAGGGGGTCCTTGACCGGTTCCGTGAAGGCCTCGGGGACCCCGACGGGGAGGGCGGTGCCCAGGGCGTCCCGCAGCCGGCCCGCGTCCTCGATCGCCGCCCAGTGGTCCGCGCCCGCGATGCGTACGCACACCGCGCGGCGGGCGGCGCCGAGTTCGCGGGCCCAGGCCGGTTCCGCGCCGCGTTCGGCCAGTTCGGCGTCGGTCAGGGGGCCCAGCAGGCGCAGCAGGTCGGCCACCGACTCGGCGTCCTTGGCCCGCCGGTCCGGCGTCAGCCACTGGAGCTCCGCCTCCAGTTCCTCCAGTACCCGCGCGTCCAGCAGCTCGCGCAGCTCCGCCTGGCCGAGCAGCTCGGCCAGCAGCCGGGAGTCCAGCGACAGCGCCGCCGCCCTGCGTTCGGCCAGCGGCGAGTCGCCCTCGTAGAGGAACTGGGCGACGTACCCGAACAGGAGGGAACGGGCGAAGGGGGAGGGCTCGGGGGTGGTCACCTCCACCATGCGCACGCGGCGGGCCTCGATGTCACCCATCAGCTCGGTCAGGCCCGGTACGTCGAACACGTCCTGGAGGCATTCGCGCACGGCTTCCAGCACGATCGGGAAGGAGCCGAACTCCGAGGCGACCTGGAGCAGTTGCGAGGCGCGCTGACGCTGCTGCCACAGGGGGGTGCGCTTGCCCGGACTGCGGCGCGGCAGCAGCAGCGCGCGGGCCGCGCACTCGCGGAAGCGGGAGGCGAACAGGGCGGATCCGCCGACCTGGTCGGTGACGATCCCGTTGATCTCGCCCTGGTCGAAGGCGACGTCGGCGGCGCCCAGCGGGGGCTGGTCGTCGTCGAACCCGAAGGAGCCGGTGTGCGCCGGGTCGTGGTCGAGGAGGTCCATGGACAGCAGGTCGGCGTCCGGCAGGCGCAGCACGATGCCGTCGTCGGCGTGCATCACCTGGGCGTCCATGCCGTACTTCTCGGCGAGGCGGGCGCCGAGGGCCAGCGCCCACGGGGCGTGCACCTGGGCGCCGAAGGGGGAGTGGACCACGACCCGCCAGTCGCCCAGTTCGTCGCGGAAGCGTTCGACGACGATGGTCCGGTCGTCCGGTACGTGGCCGCAGGCCTCGCGCTGTTCGGCGAGGTACGCGAGGACGTTCTCCGCGGCCCAGGCGTCCAGGCCGGCCGCCAGCAGCCGCAGCCGGGCGTCCTCGTCGCTCAGGGCGCCGAGCTCGCGCAGGAACGCGCCGACCGCACGGCCCAGTTCGAGGGGGCGGCCCAGCTGGTCGCCTTTCCAGAACGGCAGCCGGCCCGGCACGCCCGGCGCGGGGGTGACCAGGACCTGGTCGCGGGTGATGTCCTCGATGCGCCAGGAGGTGGTGCCCAGGGTGAACACGTCGCCCACGCGGGACTCGTAGACCATCTCCTCGTCGAGCTCCCCGACCCGGCCGCCGCCCTTCCGGCCCTTCCCCTCGGACGCGGCGCTGCCCGCGAGGAAGACCCCGAACAGGCCCCGGTCGGGGATGGTGCCGCCGGAGGTGACCGCCAGGCGCTGGGCCCCGGGCCGGCCCGTGATCGTCCCCGCCACCCGGTCCCACACCACGCGGGGTCTCAGCTCGGCGAACGCGTCCGACGGGTAGCGGCCCGCCAGCATGTCCAGCACCGCCGTGAACGCGGACTCGGGCAGCGCGGCGAACGGCGCCGCCCGCCGCACCAGGGCCAGCAGGTCGTCCAGCTGCCAGGTGTCCATCGCGGTCATCGCGACGAGCTGCTGCGCGAGGACGTCGAGCGGGTTGGAGGGGATCCGCAGGGCCTCGATGGAGCCGGTGCGCATCCGCTCCGTCACCACGGCGGCCTGCACCAGGTCGCCCCGGTACTTGGGGAAGACCACGCCCGTGGAGACCGCGCCCACCTGGTGGCCGGCGCGGCCGACGCGCTGGAGCCCGGAGGCCACCGAGGGCGGTGACTCCACCTGGACCACCAGGTCCACCGCGCCCATGTCGATGCCCAGTTCGAGGCTGGAGGTGGCGACCACGGCGGGCAGCCGGCCCGCCTTCAGGTCCTCCTCGACCAGCGCCCGCTGCTCCTTGGACACCGAGCCGTGGTGCGCGCGGGCCAGCAGCGGCGGGGCACCGCGGGCCGCCCCCGACTGGGCCATGACCTCGGCCGGGGGAGCGCCTTCCGGCAGGGGCTCGCCGGTCGCCCGCTCGTGGGCGATCTCGTTGAGCCGGTTGCAGAGCCGCTCCGCGAGGCGGCGGGAGTTGGCGAACACGATCGTCGAGCGGTGGGCCTGCACGAGGTCCGCGATCCGCTCCTCCACATGCGGCCAGATCGACGGTTTGTCGCCGCCCTCCTTGCCGTCCGTGGCGGGGGAGCCGCCCAGCTCGCCCATGTCCTGCACCGGTACGACCACCGACAGGTCGAACTCCTTGTCGGACGGCGGCTGCACGATCTCCACCCGGCCGCGCGGCGCGAGGTACCGGGCCACCTCCTCCACCGGCCGGACCGTCGCCGACAGCCCGATGCGGCGCGCGGGGCGCGGCAGCAGCTCGTCCAGCCGCTCCAGGGACAGGGCCAGGTGGGCGCCCCGCTTGGTCCCGGCGACGGCGTGCACCTCGTCCAGGATCACCGTCTCGATGCCGGCCAGGGCCTCGCGGGCCGCCGAGGTCAGCATCAGGAACAGGGACTCGGGCGTGGTGATCAGGATGTCCGGTGGCCGGGTGGCCAGCGCCCGCCGTTCGGCCGGCGGGGTGTCCCCCGACCGGATCCCCACGCGGATCTCCGGCTCGGGCAGGCCGAGGCGGGCCGACTCCTGCCGGATCCCGGTCAGCGGGCTGCGCAGGTTCCGCTCGACGTCGACGGCGAGGGCCTTCAGCGGGGACACGTACAGGACGCGGCAGCGCTTCTTCGGCTCGGCGGGCGGCGGTGTCGAGGCCAGCTGGTCGAGGGCGGCGAGGAAGGCGGCCAGGGTCTTGCCGGAGCCGGTGGGCGCCACCACCAGCACGTCCGACCCCTCCCCGATCGCCCGCCAGGCACCTTCCTGCGCGGCGGTGGGCGTACGGAAGGCACCCGTGAACCAGGAGCGGGTCGCGGGCGAGAACGAGGCGAGCGCGGAGCCGGACATGCCCCCATCGTGCACCCCGGCACTGACATACGGCCGGACCTGCGAGAACGCCCCGGCCCGCCCGGGCGCAAAATGGGGAGATGGGGTCGGACGAGGGACGCGGGGAGTGGGCGCGGCACTGGCAGTACGCGGAACTGCCCGGGCTGGACCTGCTGCGCGCCCACTACGTGCGCCACACCTTCCCCCGCCACGCCCACGACGGCTACGTGATCGCCGCCGTCACCGGGGGCATCGAGGAGATCGGCCTGCCCGGCGGCACCCTGCGGGCCGGCCCGGGCAGCGTCGTACTGATCAACCCCGAGGTCGCGCACACCGCGCGGGCCGGGGTCCCCGAAGGCTGGGCGTACGCCACCCTCTACCCCTCCCGCGGCCTGATCACCGACGTCGCCGCCGAGATCGGCGCCCTGCGCGGAACCCCCGGCTTCACCGCCGACCTGGTCGCCGACCTCCCGGGCTCGCGGGCGATCACCGAGGTCCACCGGGCCGCCGAGGAGGGCAACGCCCTGGCCGCCGACACCCTCCTGCGCGGCGTCGTGGCCCGCATGCTCACCCGGCACGCGGGCCCGCTGCCCGCCCGTACGCCGCGCCGGGCGGGCGCCGCCGACGCCGAGCGGGCCCGGGCCGTCCTGGAGGAGCGGATGGCGGGGCCCCCGTCGCTGGAGCAGCTCGCGGCAGAGCTGGGCACCAGCCCCTTCGCCCTGCTGCGGGCCTTCCGCGCCCGCTTCGGCATGCCGCCCCACACCTGGCTGACCGACGCCCGCGTCCGGCGGGCGCGCCTGCTCCTGGACGCGGGGACGGCGCCGGCGGAGGCGGCCGTCGCCGTGGGCTTCACCGACCAGCCGCACCTGAACCGGCACTTCACCCGCATCGTGGGGGTCACGCCGGGCGCGTACCGGCGGGAGCGGGCCCCCGGATAGCGGGCGGCCGGACCGGGCCGGACGTGCAAGAACGTACAAGACCGGCCCGCTCCGGCCTGCGTACCTTCGGGGCGTGGGAGAACATCGGATGGTGATGCAGGAGACCCCCGAGGGGGTCGACGACGGACGCCCGCGCGCGGCCGTCGTACGGGACGCGCTCGGGGTCGGAGTGGCCGTCGGCCTGTCCGGGTTCGCGTTCGGGGTGACCGCCGCCGGAGCCGGGATCAGCCTGCTCCAGGCCTGCGTGCTGAGCCTGCTCGTCTTCACCGGCGCCTCGCAGTTCGCACTGGTCGGAGCCCTGGCCGCGGGCGGCAACCCCTTCACCGCGGCCGCCGGGGCCTTCTTCCTCGGGACCCGCAACGCCTTCTACGGGCTGCGGCTGTCGCAGCTCCTCGCGCTGCCCCGCGCCGTGCGCCCGTTCGCCGCGCACTGGGTGATCGACGAGACCACCGCCGTCGCGCTGGCCCAGCCCGACCGGAAGTCGGCGCGGCTCGGCTTCACCGTCACCGGGCTCACCCTGTACCTCCTGTGGAACCTCACCACCTTCCTCGGGGCGCTGGGCGCCGAGGCCATCGGGGACACCGCCGCGTGGGGGCTGGACGCCGCCGGGCCCGCCGTGTTCCTCGCCCTCCTCGCGCCGATGCTGAAGACGGGCACCGAGCGGGCCGTCGCCGCGCTCGCCGTCGTGCTCGGACTGGGCTTCCTGCCCATCCTGCCCTCCGGGGTGCCGGTACTGATCGCGGCGCTGGCCGCCCCCGCCGTACTGTGGCTGAAGGGACGCCGCTCGTGAACGTCTGGATCGCCATCGGGATCACCGTCGTCGGCTGCTACGCCGTCAAGCTCGCCGGACTGCTCGTCCCCGCCGGGGCGCTGGAGAAGCCCCTGGTGCGCCGGCTCGCCGCACTGCTGCCGGTCGCGCTGCTGGCCGCGCTCACCGCCCAGCAGACCTTCAGCACCGGGCACGAGCTCGTCCTCGACGCCCGGGCCGCCGGGCTGGCCGCCGCCGGAGCCGCGCTGCTGCTGCGCGCCCCCTTCCTCGTCGTGGTCGGCGCCGCCGTCGCGGTCACCGCGGGCGTGCGGGCCCTGGGAGGCTGACCCCGGCGACCGGCCGGCCGTACGCCCGCAGCGTCAGCAGGGCCTCCAGGGTGGCGATCGGCCGCCGCTCCAGTGAGCTGCCCGGCGCCCAGGCCCGGCGCAGCACCGGCCAGCCACCGTCCGGCCGCTGCAGCGCGGCGAGGAAGTCCAGCGAGCGCCGCATCTCCTCGTCCGTGAACCAGCTCCGGGCCAGCGACTCCGGGCGCCGCGCGTAGTCGTACGGGAACAGCCGCTCGTCCGGCGCGTACCCGGCCGCGAGCGGGTACTCCGCGCGCCGGGCCGGGTCCAGCACCACCAGCCGCTGCTCGCGCACCAGCCGGCCCAGCCGGTCCGCGGCGGCCGCCGCCCGGGCCCGGTCGGGCGCGCCGTCCAGGAAGGCCACCGCGCTCTGGACCTCGTACGGGTGCGAGTGGCGCAGGGTCTCGACCCGGTCCCAGCAGAAGTCCGTGGCCCGGAACAGCCAGGCGTGCCAGATCCGGTTGCGGTGCAGCAGCCCGACGACCGGCCCCGTGGTCAGCAGCTCGCCCGGCGGATCGTCGCGCACCGGATGGTAGGGCGCGGCGGGGTAGTCGCGCGGCGCCGGGAAGACCAGCGGGAGCGCCCCGTCCGGGGTGGAGACCCGGGTCAGGTGGCGGCAGAGCCGCTCGATGCGCTGTCCCGCGCAGCGGCCGAGGCCGTCGAGGATCCGCAGGGCGTGCGCGGTGTGCAGCGGCTGGCTCAGGGGGCCGCGCAGATCGGGGTCGAGGCCGTGCCCGTAGCCGCCGTCACCGCCCAGGTACGCGCCGAGGGCGGCGTCCACCGGGTCGGCCTCCCCGCCGAGGAAGTGGAAGGCGAACCGCCGCTGCTCCAGGACCCGGGCCGTGAGCCAGATGAACTGCTCGGCGCGGGCCAGCGGCGTCTGCGGGGAGGGCTGGATCCGCTCCGTCCCCCCGGTCCCCCCGGTCAGCTGTGTCTGCGGGGCTTGTGGGGCCTGAGCCGCGGACGGGCTCTGCGGGGCTCGTGCGGCCTGTGGGGCCGATGGGCCCGACGGGGCCGGCGTGGAAGCTTCGTCTCCAGGCATGCGTGACACCGTAGGGCGCGGGGGCGCGGCCGCAGGGCACGAACGGGGCGGGTGCACTCTCCGGAGCGGGATACTGGAGGCATGCGGTTGACGATTTTCTGGGAGCGGATGGCCGAGCACTTCGGTGCCGGCTACGCGGACTCCTTCGCACGGGACCACGTCATGACGGAACTGGGCGGGCGCACCGTCCACCAGGCGCTCGACGCGGGCTGGGAGGCCAAGGACGTGTGGCGCGCGGTGTGTTCGGCCATGGACGTGCCCGCCGCGCTGCGCTGACGGGGCGCCGCCGGGCCGCCGCTTCGTCGTACGGGTGGCCGGTGGGCCAGACTTGGCGGCGTGGCAGCCACAGACGAGACGACCGACCAGCCCGCAGACGCCCCCGAGGCGGCGCCCGTGACGGGCGCGCCGGCCGGCGGGACGCCCGGTGACCCCGGCGCGCGGCCCTGGCCGGCCGACCCGGGCGGCCCGGGCGGTCCGCCCGCCGCACCGGCGGGTGCGGACGCGCGGATGCCGCGCTGGCTGCCGCGCGCGGTGGTCCTCGTCCTGGCGCTCGTGGCTTGTTTCCAGCTGGGCAGCTGGGCCTTCCACCAGCTGATCGGGCTGCTGGTCAACGTCCTGATCGCGTTCTTCCTCGCGCTCGCGGTCGAACCGGCCGTGGCCAGGATGGCGGCGCGCGGCATGCGCCGCGGGCTCGCCACCTTCCTGGTGTTCCTCGGGGTGTTCGTCTTCTCCGCGGGCTTCCTCGCCCTGCTCGGCTCGATGCTCGCGGGGCAGATCGTCGCCATGGTGGAGGGCTTCCCGCGCTACCTCGACTCGGTGATCAAGTCGATCAACGACACCTTCCACACCGAGCTGTCCCGGCTGGAGATCCAGGACAGCCTGCTGCACTCCGACTGGCTCCAGAAGTACGTGCAGAACAGCGCGAGCGGAGTGCTCGACGTGTCCACGACGGTGATCGGCGGGCTCTTCCGTCTCCTGACGGTCGGGCTGTTCTCCTTCTACTTCGCCGCCGACGGCCCGCGGCTGCGGCGCGCGCTGTGCTCCGTACTGCCGCCCGCCAAGCAGGGGGAGGTGCTGCGCGCCTGGGAGATCGCCGTCGCCAAGACGGGCGGCTACCTGTACTCGCGCGGGCTGATGGCGCTGATCTCCGGGGTCGCGCACTACGTGCTGTTCGTGTTCCTCGACATCCCGTACGCGCCCGCCCTGGCGGTGTGGGTGGGGCTGGTCTCCCAGTTCATCCCCACCATCGGCACCTACCTGGCGGGCGCGCTGCCGATGCTGATCGCCTTCACGGTCAACCCCTGGTACGCGCTGTACGTACTCGGGTTCGTGGTGGTCTACCAGCAGTTCGAGAACTACGTCCTCCAGCCCAAGCTGACCTCGAAGACCGTCGACATCCATCCGGCGGTGGCCTTCGGGTCGGTCGTCGCGGGGACCGCCCTGCTGGGCGCGGTCGGTGCGCTCATCGCGATCCCGGCCGTCGCCACGCTGCAGGCGTTCCTCGGCGCGTACGTGAAGCGGTACGCGCTGACGGAGCACGCGGACGCGTCTACCGCCCGTTCTCGTCCGGGGCGGCGAGTACGGCTGCCAAGGCGTCGGTGACCCAGGACTCGACGGCGTCCTTGCTCACGCCGAGGCCGCTGAGCGGACCGGTGCCGTGCTCCAGTTCCAGGAGCGCGAGCAGGACGTGCTCGGTGCCGACGTAGTTGTGGCCGAGGCGCAGGGCCTCGCGGAAGGTGAGCTCCAGGGCCTTCTTCGAGGAGGCGTCGAAGGGGACGAGGTCGGGGACGGAGTCCGCGGCCGGGGGCAGGGTGGCGGTCGCCGCGGTGCGCACGTCGTCCGCCGCGATCCCCTGGGCGGTGAGCGCGTGGACCGCGAGGCCGTCGGGCTCGGACAGCAGGCCGAGGAGCAGGTGCTCGGTGCGGATCTCGGTGTTGCCGGCGGCGCGGGCCTCGTTCTGGGCGGTCACGACGACGTTGCGGGCGCGGGGGGTGAAGCGGCCGAAGCCCTCGTTGGGGTCGAGGCCGGGCTCGCCCTCCTTGTCCGCCTTGGGGACGAAACGCTTCTGGGCGGCCTGGCGGGTGACGCCCATGCTGCGGCCGATGTCGGTCCAGGAGGCGCCGGAGCGGCGGGCCTGGTCCACGAAGTGGCCGATCAGGTGGTCGGCCACGTCACCGAGGGACTCGGCGACGACGACGGCGCCGCTGAGCTGCTCCAGGGTGTCGGTGTGGACCTTCTTGATGGCCTCGATGAGGTCGTCGAGGCGTACCGGGTTGGTCATGCGAACGGGTTCCACGGGAGGGTTCGTCATGGAGGCAACCCTAGGTTGACACCCCGAAGGGTGTCAACCCGTGGTTGTCAGTCGGTGGCCCGCGTTACTGGGCGGCGGGCTGGCTCTGACCCGTCAGGAGGCCGAGCAGCTGGTCCATCTCGTTGCGCCACGTGCGGTGCACGTTCATGCGCGTCGGGGTGGCCTGGCCGGGGAGCTGGAGGCGGAAGGAGCTCCAGATGGCGTTGCGCTTGACGTCGCTGACGGCGCCGACGGCCTCGTTCGGCGGTATCGCGAAGACGATCTCCTGCGGCCGGTTGCTCATCCGGCTGGCCCGGTGGAGCACCACGGCCTGCTCCGTCACGGTGACGAAGTAGTAGGTGAGGAACGCCTGGCCGATGAGGCCGAGCATGCTCATCAGCCACACGCTCGGGCCGGCGACGGCCTGGATCGTGACGATGGGCCGGTCGGCGGGGTTGGCCTCTGCGAGGGCTTCTGCCACCTGCTGCTGGATCGTGGCCTTCTTGATGGCCATGGGTCCTCCTGAGCGGAAATTCACGTCCCCCGTCGTCGGGGGCACCGCAGGGTACCGGCCGGGCGGGGTTGCTCTCGGGGCAGGTTGGGGCGGTGGTCCAAGTGCACCGCTATGGGCACCGCCGTCCGGCTCGTGGGGGGTTGGGCAGGTAGGGGTGCGAGGGGCGCCGGCGCCTTGCGGACCGTCAGATTCCGCAACGCGCCACGCCCTCTTGTGGGTTGGCTCCCGAGGCAATGACAATGCACATGACAAGCACCACCGAAGGATCTTCGGTCGCATCGTCATCAGAGGGGAACCCCCACATGAACAAGCCTCTCGCCGCCGCCCTGCTCTCCGTCCTCCTGGCCGGAGCGGCGGCGACACCCGCCGCGGCCTCGGCGCAGGACACGGAACGGGCCGCGCCCGGGCGGGCCGTCGCGGTCACCTACGCGGGCACGGTCGCGCTCAGCAACTGCTCCGGCTCCGTCGTGCGCACCCCCGCCTCCCTGCCCGACGACCCCGCACTCGTCCTCTCCAACGGGCACTGCCTGGAGACCGGTTTCCCCGCCGCCGGCGAGGTCCTCGTGAACCGCTCCTCCTCCCGCTCGTTCTCCCTGCTCAACGCGTCCGGCTCCAAGGTCGCGACGCTCCGCGCCGGGAAGATCGCGTACGGGACGATGACCGACACGGACGTCTCCCTGTACCAACTGACCACCACGTACGCGCAGATCCAGAGCCGGTACGGCATCTCCGCGCTCACCCTCGACGACGCCCGCCCGGCGCAGGGCTCGGCGATCAAGGTGGTGTCCGGGTACTGGAAGCGGACCTACAGCTGCAACGTCGACGGGTTCGCGTACCGCCTCAAGGAGGGGGCCTGGACCTGGAAGGACTCGGTCCGCTACACCTCGTCCTGCAACACCATCGGCGGCACCTCCGGCTCGCCCGTGATCGACACCGCCACGGGCAAGGTCGTCGCCGTCAACAACACCGGCAACGAGGACGGCGGGCGCTGCACGGACAACAACCCCTGCGAAGTGGACCAGAGCGGGAACGTGACGGTCCGCCGGGGCATCAACTACGCCCAGCAGACCTACACCCTGGTGCCCTGCATCGGCGCGGGCAACCAGATCGACCTGAACCGGCCGGGCTGCGCCCTGCCGAAGCCGTGACCCTCCCTCAGGGAGTGCGGCTGAAGGAACGCCGGTAGGAGCGCGGCGGAACTCCCCGGCGGCGCACGAACTGTTCGCGCAGGACGGCCGCGCTCCCGTACCCGACCCGGCGGGCGACCTCCTCGACGGGCAGGTCCGTGGTCTCCAGCAGTTCCTCGGCGGCGCTCAGCCGCAGGCTCCGCAGCCAGGCGTGCGGGGTGGTGCCGGTCGCGGCGGCGAAGCGGCGGGCGAAGGAGCGCTTGCTCATCACGGCGCGCCGGGCCAGTTCCGCGACGGGGAGCGGCTCGTGGAGGTTCTCCCGCGCCCACGCGAGGACCTCGGCGAGCCGCTCGTCGTGGCCGTCCCCGGGGACAGGGGCGGCCAGGTACTGGGCCTGGCCGCCGTCACGGTGCGAGGGCAGCACCATGTCCCGGGCGACGGCGTTGGCGGTCGCGGCGCCGTGCTCCCGCCGCAGCAGGTGCAGGCACAGGTCGAAGCCGGCCGCGGCGCCCGCGCCCGTGACGATCCGCCCCTCGTCGACGTACAGGGCGTCGGGGTCGACGGTCACCTCCGGATGCCGGCCCGCCAGCAGTCCGGCGAACCGCCAGTGGGTGGTGGCCCGCAGGCCGTCGAGGAGCCCGGCGGCGGCGAGCGCGAACGTGCCCACGCAGTGGGCCGCGACCAGGGCGCCCCGCTCGTGGGCCGCCGCCAGCGCGTCGAGCACGGCCGGCCCGGGCGGCGTACGGAATCCGGCCCCCGGCAGGGCGATCACCAGATCGGCGGCGGCCAGCCGGTCCAGGCCGTGCGCCACCGAGAGCGGTACGCCGAGATCGGTGGGTACGGGCCCCGGGCGGTCGGCGCACAGGGCGAAGTCGAAGCCGGGGAACCCCTCCCCGTGCGGGCCGAACACCTCGGCCACGATGCCGACGGCGAGCATGCCGACTCCGGGTGGTACGTACGCGGCGACGGTCTCGAAGGGCGGCACGCGGGCAGTATCGCAGGCCCGCCGCGGGTGTGGCACGATTCCCGCGATCACTGGCAACGCTGCCACTCGTGGAGGCCCGGGCCCACCGGGATCATGGTGTGCATGACAGACGCACCGCTGGCCCGTAGCGCCACGTACACCATCCTGACCACCGGCTACACCCTCTCCACGGGGCCCGGGGTCGCCGCCACCGTCTCCTACGTCCACGACGGGGACCGCCACGTCATCGTCGACCCGGGCATGGTGGCCGGCCGCGACCGGATCCTCGGCCCCCTCGCGGACCTGGGGCTCGGTCCCGACGACATCACCGACGTCGTGCTCAGCCACCACCACCCGGACAACACCATGAACGTCGGCCTCTTCGGCGAGGCCCGCGTCCACGACCACAAGGCGGTCTACCGGCACGACCAGTGGACCGACCGCGACGCGGAGGGCCACGAGCTCACCCCGTCGCTGCGGCTGATCCGCACCCCGGGCCACAGCCGCGAGGACATCACGCTGCTGGCGGGCACGGGCGAGGGCGTCGTCGCCTTCGTGGGCGACCTGTGGTGGCGCCCCAACGGCCCCGTCGAGGACCCGGTGGCCCCGGACCACGGGCTCCTGCGCTCGTCCCGGCTCCGCGTCCTGGCCGCGGCCGACCTCATCGTCCCCGGTCACGGCGGCCCGTTCGCGGCGGACGCCACCGCGCCGCTGTAGGGGGACCGGGGGCGGGCGTGCGCCCCCGGATCCCCGCCGATGCGAAACGTGGTGGATGTCATGCTGTGTCCCCCGGAACGGGGCGGGACGCGTGCGCCGCGAGCGCGGCGTGGTGCGCTTGACACGGAATTCGAACATCCATTCTGATGGATGGGTTATCCACAGCCCCGCCGGGTGTGGGAGCGCATTGTCAGTGGCAGGCGTTAGCGTCAATGGCGTGAAGCGATCGACTCAAGCAAACCGGGTGGAACCCATGGCAGGCACCGACCGCGAGAAGGCTCTCGACGCCGCGCTCGCACAGATTGAACGGCAATTCGGCAAGGGTGCGGTCATGCGCCTCGGCGACAAGCCGAACGACCCCATCGAGGTCATCCCCACCGGGTCGACCGCGCTGGACATCGCCCTCGGCGTCGGCGGGCTGCCCCGCGGCCGCGTGATCGAGGTGTACGGACCGGAGTCCTCCGGTAAGACCACCCTGACCCTGCACGCCGTGGCCAACGCGCAGAAGGCCGGCGGCACCGTCGCCTTCGTGGACGCCGAGCACGCGCTCGACCCCGAGTACGCGAAGGCCCTCGGCGTCGACACCGACAACCTCATCCTCTCCCAGCCGGACACCGGCGAGCAGGCGCTCGAAATCGTGGACATGCTGGTCCGCTCCGGCGCCCTCGACCTGATCGTCATCGACTCCGTGGCGGCGCTCGTGCCGCGCGCGGAGATCGAGGGCGAGATGGGCGACTCTCACGTGGGTCTCCAGGCCCGTCTGATGAGCCAGGCCCTGCGCAAGATCACCGGTGCGCTCAACCAGTCCAAGACCACCGCGATCTTCATCAACCAGCTCCGCGAGAAGATCGGCGTGATGTTCGGCTCGCCCGAGACCACCACCGGTGGCCGCGCGCTGAAGTTCTACGCCTCCGTGCGTCTGGACATCCGCCGGATCGAGACCCTCAAGGACGGCACGGACGCGGTCGGCAACCGCACCCGCGTCAAGGTCGTCAAGAACAAGGTCGCGCCGCCCTTCAAGCAGGCCGAGTTCGACATCCTCTACGGCCAGGGCATCAGCCGCGAGGGCGGCCTGATCGACATGGGCGTCGAGCACGGCTTCGTGCGCAAGGCCGGCGCCTGGTACACGTACGAGGGCGACCAGCTCGGCCAGGGCAAGGAGAACGCCCGCAACTTCCTGAAGGACAACCCCGACCTCGCCAACGAGATCGAGCGGAAGATCAAGGAGAAGCTGGGCGTGGGCGTGCGCAAGGACGCCGCGGCCGCCGACGAGACGGCCGCCGCACCGGCGGACGGCGCCGCGGCCGTGCCCGCCCCGGCATCGAAGGCGAAGACGACGGCCAAGGCCGCCGTCGCCAAGAGCTGACCCGTGCGGGAGCAGGAACGGGGTGGTACGGGCGGCCGTGAAGGCCGCCAGGAACTGCCGCCCCAGACTCCCGAGGAGCAGGCGCGGGCGATCTGCCTGCGCCTGCTCACCGGGATGCCGCGTACCCGGAAGCAGCTCGCGGACGCCCTGGAGAAGCGGGGCATCCCCGAGGAGGTGGCTCAGGAGGTCCTCTCCCGGTACGAGGAGGTCGGCCTGATCGACGACGCGGCCTTCGCCGGGGCCTGGGTCGAGTCCCGGCACCGCGGCCGCGGCCTGGCCCGCCGGGCGCTCGCGCAGGAACTGCGGACCAAGGGGGTGCACACCACCCTCGTGCAGGAGGCGCTGGAACAGCTGGACTCCGACCAGGAGGAACACACGGCCCGGGAACTCGTGGAGCGCAAGCTCCGCGCGACCCGGGGCCTGGACCGGGACAAGCGGATCCGCCGCCTCGCGGGGATGCTCGCCCGCAAGGGATACCCCGAGGGCATGGCCCTGCGGGTGGTCCGCCGCGCCCTGGAGGCGGAGGGCGACGACGCCGACGACCTGGGGTACCCGGCGGGCTGAGGCGCGGGCCCGGGGCCCGGGCCGGGCGTCCGAGCCGGGGGACCGGGGTGGGGTAGCCCCCGGTCGGGGACGCCGGAGTGCTCCCATGCCAGGTACCGGGCCCGGCGGCAGAGTTGCCCGCATGATGCTGCGTTACGCCCTCCGGACCGTCCGGTACCGCAAAGCGGGTTTCCTCGGCGCCTTCGTCGCCCTCATGTGCGCCGCGGCCCTGATCACCGCCTGCGGCACGTTCCTGGAGACCGGACTGCGAGGCAGGATCGCCACCGAGTGGTACGCGGCCGCGCCGGTCGTCGTCTCCGCGGACCAGAACGTCCACCGGACCACGGTCACGGAGAAGAAGGGCAAGACCAGGCGCCAGGTGCTGCGGATGATCCGTACGGAGGCCCTCGCCGTCCTGCTGACCGGGGTGGTGCTCGGCTCCGGGATCGCGCTGGCGGTCCTCACCGCTTCAGCGTGGGCATGACCGGGTCGTTCGGCCCGGTGCTGCGGGGCCCGGCGTACGGGGTCGTCGTCGGGGTGGCCGGTCTGATCGCCCTGGCCGCCACCGGCGTGCCGGGACGGGTCGCCCTGCGGGTGCCGCCGATGGACGCGACCAGGGCGAAGTCGTAGCCCTCCGGGAGGGTACGGGGAACCGGCCGCGGGGCGGGGTCCACGGTGTGGACCCGGCCCCGGCGGCGCGGGGGCGCGTCAGGCGGGCGAGACCGGCAGCCCGGCCGACTTCCAGGCCTGGAAGCCGCCCGTCAGGTCGGTCGCCCGGTGCAGGCCCAGCGCGTGCAGGGAGACCGCGGCGAGGGAGGAGGCGTAGCCCTCGTTGCAGATCACGATCACCCGGAGGTCGTGGTCCGTGGCCTGCGGGATGCGGTGGGAGCCCCGCGGGTCGAGGCGCCACTCCAGCTCGTTGCGCTCGATGACCACCGCCCCCGGGATCAGTCCGTCCCGTTCGCGCAGCGCCTGGTAGCGGATGTCCACCAGCAGGCCCCCGGCCCCGGCGGCCTCGTGGGCGGCCCGCGCGTCGACACGGGTGTAGCCCTCGCGGATCCGCTCCAGGAGCTCGTCGATGCCGACGGGGGCGCTCACTGCCAGTCCGCCGGACGCTCGACCTGCTCCAGGGTGAGGACCGGGCCGCTGCGGCTGTACCGGCGGATCAGCGGCAGCGGCGGGTAGTACGCGTGGACGGAGACGGCGTGCTCCGCGGCGGACTCGTTGAGCACCTCGTGCACGTGGTGCTCGCCGAAGGCGCGGCCGGTCCCGGCTTCCAGGGTGCGGGTGCGGTCCACGCCGTCGGCCAGCACCAGGCTCTGCCAGCCCTCGGAGGGGAGGCGTACGGCCAGGGAGTGTTCGGTGAGCGCGCCCCGCGCGGTGGCGAACGCGCCGCGCGACTCGGCGTGGTCGTGCCAGCCGGTGCCGGTGCCCGGCGGCCACCCGATCAGCCAGGCCTCACTGCCGCCCGGTCCCTCCAGGCGGATCCAGGTGCGGCCCTGCGGATCGAGGGGCAGGGAGTCGACGACCGCGGGGTCGGCGGCGGTGCGCCGGGCGAAGGCGAGGAGTTCCGCCGCGGTCGGCGCGGCGGAGGGCGCGGGGGCGTGCGTGGGCGCAGGCGCGTGCGTCGGGGCAGACATGGGGTGATGACCGTCCTGGGAGTTCGCGAAGGTGCGCGCGGGCCCGGAAGGGCACGGGGCGCGCGGAGGGAAGGCGAATCAGCAGGAAGGGCGACACACGCAGCCCGCGTAGCGGAGCAGGTCCATGTGAACCCTCCGCCACAGGCGTACGTCGTTGCCGGTCATGTCCGCGAGTGAACCACGAGGTGCCGAGAACGGTCAATCGATCACGGCTGTAGGCGTGGTGGAGGCGGCTTCCCCGTGCGCCGGGGCGCCCCCGCGCACGGCGTCGGCGGCCTCGTACAGCTCCGCCGGGCGGACCCCCGCGAAGGTGGCCGCCAGGTGCCCGTCGGGCCGTACGAGGAGCACGGTGTGGGCGGGGGCTCCCGGGTAGGCGTCCGCGACCAGCAGCTCGGCCCGTACCGGCAGCGCGCTCACCGCCGCCGCCAGCCGGGGCATCAGCCCGGCGCCCACCCAGTGCCGCCGGTCCCAGACCCCGGTGCCCGGGGCGACGAGGAGCACCAGCAGCCGGCCCCGGCCGAGCAGGTCGCGCAGCGGCACGGTGGCGCCGTCGGGGGCGGTGACGGGGACGTTCGCCACGGGCCCGCCCGGCTCGGTCGCCGTCGGGACCTCGCGCACGGCCACCGGCGGGGCGTACACCGGCTCCCCGCCCAGCGGCCCCCGGCCGAGGTGGCCGTCGGTCAGCAGGGTCTGCGCGGAACGCGCCGACCCCGGGACCAGGGTGCGCAGGCCGCCCCCGCCGCGCAGGGCGGGCATGGCCTGGTCGGCGGCGCGCAGCCGGGCCGCGACGGCGGTGCGCCGTTCCTCCTCGTAGCTGTCGAGCAGGGCCTCGGAGGCACCCTGGTGCCAGGCCAGCGCCAGCTTCCAGGCCAGGTTCTCGGCGTCGCGCAGCCCCTCCTCGACCCCTTGGGTGCCGAGCGCGCCCAGCAGGTGCGCGGCGTCCCCGGCGAGGAAGGCCCGGCCGTCGCGCCAGCGCCGGGCGAGGCGGTGGTGCAGGGTGTGCACCCCGGTGTCGATCAGGTCGTACGGGGGAGTACTGCCGCCGCACCAGCCCGCCAGGGTGTCCCGGATCAGGGTGACGAGCGCGTCCGGCGTGACGAGGTCCCCGCGGGCCGGCAGCAGCCAGTCGAGGCGCCAGACGCCGTCGGGCAGCGGCCGGGCGGTGACCTCCTCGGGGCCGGCCGGCGGGCTGCGGTGCAGCAACGCCTCGCCGGGCCACGGCAGTTCGGCGCGCAGCGCGGCCACGGCGTACCGCTCGACGGCGGTCCGGCCGGGGAAGCGGATGCCGAGGAGCTTGCGCACGGTGGAGCGGGCGCCGTCGCAGCCGACGAGGTGGCTGCCGCGCCACCAGGTGGTCTCGGAGCCCCGGGTGTGCGCGGTGACCCCGCGGCCGTCCTGCTCCAGGGAGTCCAGCTTGCAGTCGGTGACCAGCTGGACGAGCGGGTGCGCGGTGGCGGCGTCGCGCAGCCCGCGGGCGAGGGCGTGCTGCGGCAGGTGCAGGGGGGCGGGCCGGTCCTCGAAGGTGATCCGCTGCGCTTCCTGACGGCGCCTCAGGGTGCGCCAGGCCGCGAAGTGCGCCCCCTCGTCGCGCAGCGTCGTACAGCCCAGCCGGTGCGCCATGGCCGCCGTGTCGGCGTGCAGTACGACGGAACGGGCGGGCCGGGGTTCGTCCTTGCCGGGCCCTTCGTCGAGGAGGACGCTGGGCACGCCGTGGCCGGCCAGGGCGAGGGACAGGGACAGCCCGACGGGTCCCGCGCCGACGACGATCACCGGGTCCATGGCGCGGCTCCCGATGTCCGGTATGTGATCACAGAACGTATGCAACCCACTGGAGGTGCCTGCGTCAAGTGACACCTGTCCGGAACGCCGTGTGGTGCGGCGGAAGAGTTCCGCCGCACCACACGGGCTACGCACTATGACTGACCCTACGTCAGACCCCGGGTGGGGTCGGGGTCACATGGCCCTGCCCGTGGCCATGTCGCCGACGTCGGCGACACCGACCACCGCGCCGGTGCCCTTCGTGGACTTGCGCTGGCGGCTCTCCAGCCAGGAGGCGAAGCTGGTGAGGGCGAAGTTCACGGCGATGTAGATCAGCGCGATCACCACGAAGGTCGCGATGGTGTTGCTGTAGTTCGCGGAGATCTGCCGGGCCGTCGACAGGAGCTCGGTCAGGCCGAGCAGGGTGCCGCCGAGGGCCGTGTCCTTGAGGATCACCACGAGCTGGCTGACCAGGGCCGGCAGCATCGCGGTGACGGCCTGGGGGATCAGCACGTGGACCATGGTCTGGCCCTTGCGCATGCCGATCGCCTTGGCAGCGTCGGTCTGGCCCCGGGGCAGGGACTGCACGCCCGCCCGGACGATCTCGGCGATGACCGAGGCGTTGTACAGCACCAGGCCGGCGACGACCGCGTACAGCGGGCGGATGTCGGAGGAGACCGGCGTGAACTGGACGAAGAAGGCCGAGCCGAAGATCATCAGCATCAGCACCGGGATGGCGCGGAAGAATTCGACGAACGCGCCGACGGGGACGCGCACCCAGGCGTGGTCGGACAGCCGGCCGATGCCGAGCAGGGCGCCCAGGGGCAGTGCGATCACCACGGCGATCGCGCCGGCCTTGAGGGTCTCCAGCAGGCCCGGGATCAGGAACGTGGTCCAGACCTGGCTGTCGGTGACGAAGGGGGACCACTTCTCGGCGTCGAGCTGGCCCTTCTCCGACATGAGGCCCAGCGCCCACCACACGGCGAGGCCGAGCAGGACGACGAAGACGACGGTGTAGATCCAGTTCCGGGACTTCGCCTTCGGGCCCGGGGCGTCGTACAGCACGGAGGTCATCGCTTCACCGCCACTCGCTTGGCCACCCAGCCCAGCAGCAGGCCGGTGGGCAGGGTCAGCAGGACGAAACCGAGGGCGAAGATGCCGAACACGGCGAACAGCGCCTGGGCCTCGTTCTCGACCATGGTCTTCATCAGCAGGGCCGCTTCGGCCACGCCGATGGCCGCAGCCACCGTGGTGTTCTTGGTGAGTGCGATCAGTACGTTGGTGAGCGGCGCGATGACCGCCCGGAAGGCCTGGGGGAGCACGATCAGCGTGAGCACCTGGAAGAAGCTCAGGCCCAGTGCACGTGCGGCCTCCGCCTGGCCCACGGGCACGGTGTTGATGCCCGATCGCAGCGCCTCGCAGACGAAGGTGCCGGTGTAGGCCGAGAGTCCGAGGACCGCGAGCCGGAAGCCGGTCTCCTTGAACGTCTCGCCGCCCAGTGAGATACCCAGGGTCTCGCTGAGGCCCAGCGAGCAGGCGATGATCAGCAGGGTCAGCGGGGTGTTGCGGACCACGTTGACGTACGTGGTGCCGAAGCCGCGCATCAGCGGGACCGGGCTGACCCGCATCCCGGCCAGGACGGTTCCCCATATGAGGGAGCCGACCGCCGAATAGAGGGTGAGCTGAACCGTCACCCAGAAGGCTCCGAGCACGTCGTACTGCCCGGAATCAAGAAAGTCGAACACGTTGCCCTGCGCTCTCCCCAGAGTGGCCGGTGAGGGGCGCCGCCGCCCGCGGCAGGCGGGCGGCGACGCCCCTCACCGGGGAATCAGCTGCCTTCGGTGATCTGCGGGGCAGGCTCGTTCTTGTAGTTGGCGGGGCCGAAGTTCTTCTTTACGGCCGCTTCCCAGGAACCGTCCGAGACCATCTTCTTCAGCGCGGCGTTGATCTTGGTCTGGAGGTCCTTGTCGCCCTTCTTCAGACCGATGCCGTAGTTCTCGTTGCTCATGCTCAGCCCGACGAGCTTGAACTTGCCCTTGTTCTTCTCCTGCGCGGCGTAGCCGGCCAGGATCGAGTTGTCCGTGGTCAGCGCGTCGATCGACTTGCTCTCCAGGCCGGTGAGGCACTCGGAGTAGCCCGCGGACTCCTTGAGGTCGGCCTCGGGGGCCAGCTTGGTCTTGACGTTCTGCGCGGAGGTGGAGCCGGTGACCGAGCAGAGCTTCTTCTTGTTCAGGTCCTCGGGCTTGGTGATGCTGGTGTCGTCGGCGCGGACCAGCAGGTCCTGGTGGGCGAGGAGGTACGGACCCGCGAAGTCCACCCGCTCCTTGCGCTTGTCGTTGATCGAGTAGCTGGCGACGATGAACTTCACGTCGCCGTTCGAGATGAGGTTCTCGCGCTCGGCGCTGATGGCCTGCTTGAACTCGATCTGGTCGGGCTGGTAGCCGAGTTCCTTGGCCACGTAGGTCGCCACGTCGACGTCGAAGCCCGTGTACTTGCCGTCCGGGGTCTTCAGGCCCACGCCCGGCTGGTCGAACTTGATGCCGATGACGACCTTGTCCTTGCCGCCGCCACCGGACGGACCGGCGTCACTGGAGCCCTTGTCGCTGCCGCCGCCACAGGCGGTCGCAGTCATGGCGAGCGCGACGGCGACGGCCGCGGCCGCACCGACCTTGGAGATCTTCATGGTGAACTTCCCTCGGGTGAGACGTGGTTGAGCGACGAGCGAGATGTGTGCTCCGTCGAACGGATCACTACCAGACGAGAACCGTCAGTGGTGCAGGATCTTCGACAGGAAGTCCTTGGCGCGGTCGCTGCGCGGGTTGCTGAAGAACTGCTCGGGCGTGGCCTCTTCGACGATCTTTCCGTCGGCCATGAAGACGACCCGGTTCGCGGCCGAGCGGGCGAAGCCCATCTCGTGCGTGACGACGACCATCGTCATTCCCTCCCGGGCGAGCTGCTGCATGACTTCCAGCACCTCGTTGATCATTTCCGGGTCGAGGGCCGAGGTCGGCTCGTCGAACAGCATGACCTTCGGTTCCATCGCCAGCGCCCTGGCGATCGCCACGCGCTGCTGCTGGCCTCCGGACAGCTGCGCCGGGTACTTGTCGGCCTGCGAGCCGACACCCACCCGGTCCAGCAGCGACTGCGCCTTCTCGCGGGCGGCCGCCTGGTCCGTCTTGCGGACCTTGATCTGACCCAGCATGACGTTCTGCAGCACGGTCTTGTGCGCGAACAGGTTGAACGACTGGAACACCATGCCCACGTCGGCGCGCAGCCGGGCGAGTTCCTTGCCCTCGGCCGGCAGCGGCTTCCCGTCGAGCGTGATGGTGCCCGAGTCGATCGTCTCCAGCCGGTTGATGGTCCGGCACAGCGTGGACTTGCCCGATCCCGAGGGACCGATCACCACGACGACTTCACCGCGGGCAATGCTCAGATCAACGTCCTGAAGCACGTGCAGCGCGCCGAAGTGCTTGTTGACGTTGCTCAGTACGACCAGGCCGTCCGCGGCACCGGCCGCGTCCTGCACGTCCTTGGTCACTGATACTCCGCTCATCGGCTTCTTGCTCCGTCCTCCGTCGGTTGGGAGGACAGTAGTGACGAGGCGCGCACAGCGTCATCACATCTGAGGGAGAATTGAGCATAACGATACGGCCTCGCCCGGATACGCTCCGTGCGTGAGCCCCACCCTGGGCGATCCGTACGCGTACCGGGTGCATAACGGAAGACTCGCCGGACCGGAACCCCCTTGACGTGGGACTCTTCATGGGCGTGGATGCATGGTGGCCCGTGTTGGGCCATTCTTCGTCCGGACGTCGTGAACAGGAAAGGGGGACGCCACATGAGGCTGCTGCTCGTAGAGGACGACGACCACGTCGCCGCCGCCCTGTCCGCGATCCTCGCCCGGCACGGCTTCCGGGTGACGCACGCCCGCAACGGCGAGGAGGCCCTCCAGGCGCTGCTGCCGGCCGGTGCGCCCGCCGGCGCCTCTCCCTACGGGGTGATCCTGCTCGACCTCGGCCTCCCCGACCAGGACGGCTACGAGGTCTGCGGGAAGATCCGCAAGCGCACCGCCACCCCGGTGATCATGGTGACGGCGCGGGCCGACGTCCGCTCCCGCATCCACGGCCTGAACATGGGCGCCGACGACTACGTCACCAAGCCCTACGACACCGGCGAGCTCCTCGCCCGGATCCACGCCGTCGCCCGGCGCACCGGCGCCTCCGAAGAGGCCGCCGCCACCGGGACCGGGGCCCCGGCCGTGGTCCGGCTCGGCCCCGTCGCCATCGAGCTGCCCACCCGCCGGGTCAGCGTGAACGGCGTCGACGTACCGCTCACCCGCAAGGAGTTCGACCTGCTGGCCCTGCTCGCGCAGCGGCCCGGCGTCGTCTTCCGCCGCGAGCAGATCATCAGCGAGGTCTGGCGCACCAGCTGGGAGGGCACGGGCCGCACCCTCGAAGTCCACGTCGCCTCGCTGCGCTCCAAGCTGGGCCTGCCCGCCCTCGTCGAGACCGTCCGCGGGGTGGGCTACCGGCTCGTCACCCCGGCCGCGCCCTAGCGGGGGTCCCGCCGTGCGCACCCGCCTGCTCCCGCTCCTCGTCGTCCTCATGGCGGGCGTACTGCTCGCGCTCGGTTTCCCCCTCGCCGTGAGCCTGGCCGCCGGGCAGCAGCAGAACGTGATCGTCGACCGCATCGACGACAGCGCCCGCTTCGCCGCCCTCGCCCAGTTCGTCATCGACGCCGAGGGCTCCGGCTCCACCGGCGCGGACGAACGCCGCGAGACCCTCCAGCAGGAACTCGCCCGCTACCAGGAGCTCTACGGCATCCGCGTGGGCATCTTCAGCCGCGACGACAACGCCATGGCCCGCGCCCCCGGCTGGTGGGAGCTCCCCGACACCCGCGAGGGCCGCCAGGCCTTCGAAGAGGCGCTCGCCGGCCGGCGCAGCCACGATCCGCCGCAGGTGTGGCCCTGGCAGACCAAGGGCAAACTGCTCGTCGCCTCCCCGGTCGTCCTCGACGGGGACGTGGTCGCCGTCGTCGTCACCGAATCGCCCACCGAACAGATGCGCGGCCGGATCCTGCGGGGCTGGCTGTACATCGCGGCCGGTCTCGCCGCCGCCATGCTGCTCGCCTTCGGCGCGGCCCTGCGGCTCACCAGCTGGGTCCTCAAGCCCGTGCGGACCCTGGACGCCGCCGCGCACGGCATCGCCACCGGCCGGATGAACTCCCGCGTCGCGGCCGCCGGCGGCCCCCCGGAACTCCAGCGCCTCGCCCGCTCGTTCAACGAGATGGCCGACAACGTGGAAGAGGTACTGGAGCAGCAGCGGGCGTTCGTCGCCGACGCCTCCCACCAGCTGCGCAACCCCCTCGCCGCGCTGCTCCTGCGCATCGAGCTCCTCGCCCTCGAACTGCCCGAGGGCAACGAGGAGATCGCCTCCGTGCGCACCGAGGGCAAACGCCTGACCCAGGTCCTCGACGACCTGCTGGACCTGGCGCTGGCCGAACACGCCTCCGCCGAGATCAGCCTCACCGACATCGGGGCGCTCACCGCCGAGCGGGTCGCCGCCTGGCGGCCCTACGCCGAGGAGAAGGGCGTACGGCTCACCGAGACGGGCCGGTCCGCCGTCACCGGCTGGGCCGACCCCATCGCCCTGTCCAGCGCGCTCGACGCCGTCATCGACAACGCCCTGAAGTTCACCCCGGACGGGGAAGAGGTCGAGGTCTCCGTCTCCGCCGCCGGGCGCAGCGCGCTCGTCGTCGTCGCCGACCGGGGGCCCGGCCTGACCGACGAGGAGCTGCTGCGCGTCGGCGACCGCTTCTGGCGCAGCGGCCGCCACCAGAACGTCAAGGGCTCCGGGCTCGGCCTGTCCATCTCCCGCGCCCTGCTCGCCGGGGGCGGCGGGACCCTCTCCTACGAGACGAACCCGCCGCACGGGCTGCGCGTCACGGTCGCCGTGCCGCGCACCGACCCGCACAACCCCTGACCCCTCCCGCGGCGCCCTACCAGGCGAGCTCCGTGCGGGCGGGCGCCGAGGCCGTGTACGTCTCCCCGACCGACCGCAGCTCGAAGACCGCCGCCCGCTCCCGCCCGGCGCGGGTGACCCGGGGGACGTGGAGGGCGGCGGCGCAGGTGCCGCCGAGGAAGCGGCGGGTGCCGTCGGGGAGGAGGCGGTGGAGCTCGTAGTGGCGGACCGGCCCGGCTGCCCGGTCCCACGCCAGGCGCAGCTCGGCCTCGTCACCCCGGCGGACCGAGGCCGTCACCTTCAGGTGGGCGGGCGGGGCCGGGCGCCGGGTGCGGGCGGTGTCGCGTACCGACATGGCCCCGAGCCGCCAGGACACCGGCTCCTTCCCGCCCGGGGTGATCCGTACGGCCAGGGCGTACGCGGTACTCCCGGCCAGCGCCGCGAGGGGGACGCGGGTGGTCCGCCAGCCCCGGCCGGCGGCCGGCGCCGCCGCGCGCAGCCACGTGTACGGGACGGGGGCGCCGGGAGCGGCCGGCTCGCGCGTGGCGACCCCGACCTCGACGGAGACCGGGCCGGCCCCGGTGCGGTGGACCAGCTCGGCGACGGTGGTGCGGGTCAGCGGGAGCCGGGTCACGTGCAGCCCTACGGCGGCGGGGGCGGTGAGCCGGCCCGACACGAGGAGGCTGGAGCCGCCGCGCCAGGCGTCCGCGAAGTCCAGCGCGACGGTGGGGCGTTCGCCGGCGGTGTCCACCACCCAGCGGCGGCCCGGCAGCCGGTCCTGGAGGGCGAGGTGGCTCCACGGGGTCTCGCCGGACACCTCGCCGTCCTCGTACCAGCGCAGCCCGTGCCCGGTGTTGAAGGAGCAGGCGAAGGGCAGCCCGGTGACGGTGGACCGGTCGGCGACGGCCGTGGCGGGGGCCCGCCAGCCGGATCCGGGGGCGGGTCTGGCCGGGTCGAGGGACTCGCCGGTCCAGAACAGGTCGTCGGAGAGGTGGAAGGCGCCGGGGGAGCGGTCGGTGAGGTGGTTGCGGGTCCACTCGGGCCGGTAGAAGCCGTAACTGACGACGTGGTCGCGGTCGCGCGGGATGATCGCGTCCCAACGGACCTGTGAGTGGCGGCCGTTGGACTCCACGTCCACGGCCGCCCACAGTTCGTGGCGGGAGCGGCCCAGCCGGTCGGCGAGGGCCCCGGAGGCGGCGAGGGTCTCCTGCGTCCAGCGGAAGTCCACGAACAGGGTGTCCGCGACCTTCCCCGCCCGGTCCTCGAAGAACTCCTGGTTGAGCGCGTTGAGGGCGCCCTGCCAGCCGACGCTCCCGGTGATGTTCATGGCGTCGTACCAGGTGATGCGCAGTCCGTGCGGTGCGCCCGCCGCCCGCAGGGCGCGCAGGAACTCCCGCGTCCGGGACGCCAGCGCGCTGTCGCCGCCGTCGGTCTCGGCGTTGACGAACCAGCCGTCGAACCCGTGGGTCAGGGCGACTTGGACGAGTTTCTCCGCCAGCGGGAAACGGCCGAGGGGGTCGCGCTGGACCAGGTCGCGCGTCCACCGCAGGTCGCCGCCGTAGGCGACGGGCGGCAGGAACACGTTGCCGAGGACCCGGACGCCGTTGCGGTGGGCGGCGTCGGTCACCGGCGCGTTCGGCGCGAGGACGATGCCCTCGCCGGCGGAGCCGCCCCAGAAGACCAGCTCGTCGATGTACGCCCAGTGCGTGAGGGCGTACGAGTCGGCGGTCGCCGACCCCTGGGAGGGGTTCCCCGCCGTGGGCCCGAACGAGACCAGCGAGGCGATGCGGGCCTGGCCCGCGCGGGCGTCACGGTGCGGGGGCACGGGGGTGAAGCGCGGGGCCAGCGGGACGGTCGCCGCGTTGTGGGCCAGGTCGGGGTCGGACTCCGGGGTCCACGCCTTCAGCGAGCGCCACACGATCCCGGCGCCGGGCTCGCCCGGGGGCAGGGAGTCGGGGAACCAGTAGGAGGCGTACGGGGCCAGGCCCCCGGGCGGGGGCGCGGGAATGGGGGTCGGGGCCTGCGTCGGGGCCGGAGGGGCCGCCCGCGCCGGGCCGGGCGCGGTTAGCAGCACGGCGGCGCCGGCCCCGGCGGCCAGCACCGTACGCCGGGCCGGCCGCCCGGCGGTGCCCGGTGCGGGGGTGCCCGGAGCGGTGCCGCCGGGCGGGCCCCCGCCGGATGCCGGGGACGTACGGGACGCTGCGTCCGGGGCGGTCTCGGACATGCGGGTCTCCTCACGTGGGGCGGTCAGGTGACGTCGGGCACGCGCAGCACCTCGGTGATGCCGCGCGCGGACAGGTGGGCCGGATCCCCGGCGCGTTCCGCCAGGACGGCCGTGGGGCGCACCCCCTGGGCCGTCAGCGCGGCCCAGGCCTCGAAGAACGCGCCGCCCGGGGCGCACACCGAACGCCGCGGGGCGTCCGGCACCCCGCCGGCGTCCAGGACGAGGGCCGTGGACCGGGGCGCCGGGCGGTGCTCACGGCCCCGCCACCGCTCGGCGATCCGGGCGACGGCGGCGCCGGCGGGCTTGGTCCGGCGGTCGTTGGTGAGCAGGCCGAGCCCGTACTCCAGTTCCGGGAAGTCCGCGAGGTCCCGGGACACGTCGTGCGAGCACCACCAGGTCACCCCCCACAGGTCCGGGCAGTCCAGGGCGTTCGCCACGGTGGCCTCGGCGAAGCGGGCGGCGTCCTCGGGCCGGATCAGCGGGGCGGGCGCACCGACCTCCTGGAGCCACACCGGGCGGTGCGGGTCCAGCGCCCACGCCTTGGACAGCTCGATCAGGTAGGCGGCGTGGTGCTCGGTCGCCGTCCCGGTGGGGCCGTGGCGCTGCGCGGTGCCGTTGAACACCCACGAGTGCACGGCGGTGGCCCGGCCGAGGCGGGCCGCCTGGGCGGGGGTGAAGGGGTGCCCGTCCTGGTACCAGGCGGCGTCGTACTCGGCGTGCAGGTGGAACCCGCCCGGGGCGCCCTCCTCGCAGGCGGCCAGCATCCGCTCCAGCCAGCGCTGCGCCCCGGCGGCGGTGATGCGGTCGGGGTCGGGGTGCGGCTCCCCGGCGAACTGGTTGACCTCGTTGCCGACCGTCATGCCGAGGAAGTTCGGCCGGCCGGCGAGGGCGGCGGCCAGTGTGCGCAGGTACTCCGCCTGCCCGGCCATCACGTCCGGATCCCCGAAGAGGTTGCGCCGGTGCCAGGTCCCCGTCCAGGCGGGCAGGAAGTCGAAGCTCGACAGGTGCCCCTGGAGCCCGTCCACGGCGACGTCGAGCCCGCGCTCGGCCGCGGCGTCGGCGAGCGCGACCAGCTGCTCGACGGCGCGCGGCCGGATCAGGGTGCGGTTCGGCTGGAACAGCGGCCACAGCGGGAACACCCGGACGTGGTCCAGGCCGAGCCCGGCGACCGAGTCGAGATCGGCTCTGACCTCGTCGAGGTCGAAGTCCAGCCAGTGGTGGAACCACCCCCGGGTCGGGGTGTAATTCGCGCCGAAGCGGAGCGTGCGCGGGGCGTGCGGCATGAAACGTCCTGGAGTTCAGGGGAATTCACCGGATGCCACAAGCTGCCGCCCGGACGGGGGAAAGTCAACAGGGCCTCCATATTCATCCACACGGATTCTCCGGCTGCGGCACTTATGCGCTTCAGTCCCGTTGACAGGCGGGCTGCACGCCTCGACGGTGATCGCGCTAATGCGGTTTAGTTGGCCGTGTCGATCAGGCCGGAGGCCGGATGTCATCCCGGAAAGCAGGGCGAAATGGACAGCGGAATTTCGGTCACCCCGGTCGCAGGGCCGCGCCGAACCGCGCGCCCTCGTCGGCGGCACCTGGAGGGCGGCCCGCCGGGGCGGGATCGCGTACGGTCCGCCCATCGCAGTCCACGTCACCGAGGGATGAGGCAGGCATGGCCCGCAGACCCACCATCAAGGACATCGCCCGCCGCGCCGGGGTGTCGGAGAGCGCCGTCTCCTTCGCGCTCAACGACCGGCCCGGGGTGTCCGACAGCACGCGCGCCCGGGTCCGGCAGGTCGCCGAGGAACTCGGCTGGCAGCCCAACAGCGCCGCCCGCGCCCTGTCCGGGGAACGCTCCGGAGCCGTCGGACTGGTCCTGGCCCGCCCCGCGCACACCCTCGGCGTCGAGTCGTTCTTCCTTCAACTCGTCTCCGGCATCCAGGAGGTGCTCGCGGCCGACCGCACCGCCCTGCTCTTCCAGGTGGTGGAGGACATCGACGCCGAATGCGCCGTCTACCGCCGCTGGTGGGCGGAGCGGCGCGTCGACGGGGTCCTCGTCGTCGACCCCCGTACGCGCGACCCGCGCCCGGAACTCCTCGCCTCGCTCGGCCTGCCCGCCGTCATGATCGGCGGCAGTGGGGAGCCCGGCCCCTCCTCCGTCTGGGCCGACGACGCCCGGGCCATGGCCGAGGTCCTGGACCACCTGCACGCCCTGGGCCACCGCCGGATCACCCACGTCGCCGGCCTGCCCGGACTCGCCCACACCGCCCGCCGCATCGCCTCCCTGGACGCCGAGGCCCAGCGCCTCGGCTTCGAGGAGGGCCGGGTGAGCTCGGTGACCACCGACTACTCCGACACCGAGGGCGCGGCCGCCACCCGCCGGGTCCTCGCCCAGCCGGAGCCGCCGACGGCGCTCGTCTACGACAACGACGTGATGGCGGTGGCCGGCAGCGCCGTCGCCGCCGAGCTCGGCATCGCCGTGCCCGGCCGGCTCTCCATCGTCGCCTGGGACGACTCCGCCCTGTGCCGGGTCACCCACCCCCGGCTCACCGCGCTCGTCCGCGACACCGCCGGATTCGGCCGGCTGGCCGCCGAGGAACTCCTCGCCGTCCTCGCCGGAGCCGCCCCCCGGGCCCGGGAGAGCGAGCTGCCCCGGCTCGAACCCCGCGAGAGTACGGCCCCGCCCACGGCCGCATACTGAGAACCGACCCCTTCCAGGAGCGCCGCCGTGACCACTCCCACCTCTGCCTTCCCCGCGCCCCGCGCGGCCGCCGCGGCCACCGGTCCGAGCGTGGCGATCGACATCGGCGGCACCAAGATCGCCGGCGCGCTGGTCCAGCCCGACGGCACCATGACGGCGGCCACCCGACGCCCGACCCCGCGCGGCGGGGAAGCCGAGGCGGTGATGGCGGCGGTCGCGGAGGTCATCGCCGAACTGTCCGCAGCCCCCCTGTGGCCGCAGGCCGTCCGCTGCGGCATCGGCAGCGCGGGGCCCGTGGACACCTCCCGGGGCACCGTGAGCCCGGTCAACATCGGCGCCTGGCGGGACTTCCCCGTGCAGGCCCGCGTCGCCGCCGAGCTGGAGGCGCGCGGGGCCCGCGTCCCGACCGTCCTGGCCGGCGACGGCGTGGCCATGACGGCGGCGGAGCACTGGCTGGGCGCGGCCCGGGGGCACGCGAACGCCCTGTGCATGGTCGTCTCGACCGGCGTGGGCGGCGGCCTGGTCCTGAACAACCAGCTCCACCCCGGCCCCACCGGCAACGCGGGCCACATCGGCCACATCAGCGTCGCCTTCGACGGAGAGCGCTGCGTCTGCGGCGGTCACGGCTGCGTCGAATCCCTCGCCTCGGGCACCGCCATCGCCCGCTGGGCCCTCGCCCAGGGCTGGACCGGCCCCGACCCGACCGCCGCCGGGGTCGCGGCCTCCGCCGCGGCGGGCGACCCCGTCGCGCTGGCCGCCTTCGACCGCGCCGGCCGGGCCCTCGCCGCCGCCATCGCGGCCACCGCCACGCTCGTCGAGACCGACATCGCCGTCATCGGGGGCGGGGTCGCCGCCGCCGGGGACACCCTCTTCGCGCCGGTCCGCCGCCACCTGGCCTCGTACGCGACCCTGGGCTTCGTGGCGGGCCTCCAGGTCGTCCCGGCCACCCTCGGCACCCACGCGGGCCTGATCGGCGCGGCCGCGGCGGCGATGATGCTGCCCGCCGCCTGACGGTCACCCGACGGGCTACGGCTTCACCGACCGGTAGTACCGGCGGGCCCCCTCGTGCAGGTCCAGCGGGTCCGTGTAGATCGCCGTCCGCAGGTCCACCAGCTGGGCGGCGTGCACCTGGTGCCCGATCCGGTCTCGGCTGAGGATCACCGTCCGCGTGAACTGCTCCGTCAGCTGCGCGCTGGTGTCCTCCCGGGTCACCAGCAGGTTCGGCACGGCCACCGTCGCCACCGCCGACGTGTTGCGGGCCCGCGCGTACGCGTCCTGCGGCATCACCGCCGCCCGGTAGTACCGCGCCGGGCTCCCGCCGGCCTGGAGCTGCTCCACCAGGTCGCCGAGCTGCACCAGCCGGATCTCGAACCGCTCCGACAGCTCCCGCACCGCGGTCGTCGGCAGCCCGCCCGACCAGAAGAAGGCGTCGATCCGGCCCGCCTCCAGCTCCGCCGGCATGGTGTCGATCCCTATGGCGACCGGGGTGATGTCCCGCGCCGGGTTCAGCTTGGCCGCGGTCAGCAGCCGCTCCGAGATCAACCGCACCCCGGAGCCGTCCTGGCCGATCGCCACCCGCTTGCCCCGCAGGTCACGGGCCGACTGCACCGAGGACCCGGCGGGCACCACCAGCTGCACGTAGTCGTCGTAGAGCCGTGCGCAGCCGCGCAGCCGCTCCGCGCCCGGCTTCCCGTCGAGGCGGTACTTGGACACCGCGTCCGCCGTCGCCACCGTGAAGTCGGCCTGGCCCGAAGCCACCCGGCTCAGGTTCTGCTGCGAGCCCTCACTGGTCTCCAGCCGGACCCGCACCCCGGGCATGTTCTGCGCGAGGGCCTGCTCCAGCAGCTGGCCGTAGCGGTGGTAGACGCCGCTACGGACGCCCGAGCTGAAGGTGAGGTCCCCCTTCAGTTCCGAATCGCCGAAGGGCCGCAGCCACCACAGCAGCGCCCCGAGCACGGCCAGTACCGCCACCAGGCCCTGTAGGGCGCGGCGCCGGCCGGGACGGGTCGGGAGGAGGGGCATGCCGGCGATCCTGCCACCCGGCCGCCGTCCTGTCACGGCGGAGCCGCCCGCCCCCGGTGCCCCGCGGGGACGGCGACCGAGACCGCGCCCGGGGCCCGGGACCAACCCTTACCCTTGTGGGGTGAGTGTCGAGGGCGAGGCTGCTGTTTTGAAGACGTACGAGGTACGCACCTACGGGTGCCAGATGAACGTGCACGACTCCGAGCGGCTTTCCGGTCTGCTGGAGGGCGCCGGCTACACGCGGGCGCCCGAGGGCTGCGACGGCGACGCCGACGTGGTCGTCTTCAACACCTGCGCGGTCCGGGAGAACGCCGACAACAAGCTGTACGGCAACCTCGGCCGGCTCGCCCCGATGAAGACGAAGCGCCCCGGCATGCAGATCGCCGTCGGCGGCTGCCTCGCGCAGAAGGACCGCGACACGATCGTCAAGAGGGCCCCCTGGGTCGACGTCGTCTTCGGTACGCACAACATCGGCAAGCTGCCCGTCCTCCTGGAGCGCGCCCGCGTCCAGGAGGAGGCGCAGATCGAGATCGCCGAGTCGCTGGAGGCCTTCCCCTCCACGCTCCCGACCCGCCGCGAGTCCGCGTACGCCGCCTGGGTGTCGATCTCCGTCGGCTGCAACAACACCTGCACCTTCTGCATCGTCCCGGCGCTGCGCGGCAAGGAGGAGGACCGCCGTCCCGGCGACATCCTCGCCGAGGTCGAGGCGCTCGTCGCCGAGGGCGTCTCCGAGATCACCCTGCTCGGCCAGAACGTCAACGCCTACGGCTCCGACCTGGGCGACCGCGAGGCCTTCAGCAAGCTGCTGCGCGCCTGCGGGCAGATCGAGGGCCTGGAGCGGGTCCGCTTCACCTCCCCGCACCCGCGCGACTTCACCGACGACGTGATCGCGGCCATGGCCGAGACCCCGAACGTGATGCCGCAGCTGCACATGCCCCTGCAGTCCGGTTCCGACCCGATCCTCAAGGCGATGCGCCGGTCGTACCGGCAGGAGCGTTTCCTCGGCATCATCGAGAAGGTCCGCGCCGCGATCCCGCACGCCGCGATCTCCACCGACATCATCGTGGGCTTCCCCGGTGAGACGGAGGAGGACTTCCAGCAGACGATGCACACCGTCCGCGAGGCCCGCTTCGCGAACGCCTTCACCTTCCAGTACTCAAAGCGCCCCGGCACCCCCGCGGCCGACATGGACGGGCAGATCCCCAAGGAGGTCGTCCAGGAGCGCTACATGCGTCTGGTCGCCCTCCAGGAGGAGATCTCCTGGGAGGAGAACAAGAAGCAGGTCGGCCGCACCCTGGAGGTCATGGTCGCCGAGGGCGAGGGCCGCAAGGACGGTGCCACGCACCGCCTGTCCGGCCGCGCCCCCGACAACCGCCTCGTGCACTTCACGAAGCCGGACGAGGACGTCCGTCCCGGCGACGTGGTGACCGTGGACGTCACCTACGCCGCCCCGCACCACCTCCTGGCCGAGGGCCCGACCCGCGCCGTGCGCCGCACCCGCGCCGGCGACGCCTGGGAGAAGCGCAACGCGGCCCCGGACCGGCCGGCCGGCGTGATGCTGGGCATCCCGACCCTCGGAGTCCCGGCCCCGCTGCCCGTCGCCACCTCGGGCTGCGCGATCGACTGACCGTCAGACGACCCAGTGCCGGCGGTCGGGGCTTCACCGGCGGGATCCGGAGGGGATGGCCTAGGCTGCGGATCATGCTCGTAGCCGCCGCCGTCTGCCCCGCCCCGCCGCTCCTCGTGCCGGAGGTCGCCGCGGGGGCCGCCGCCGAACTGGGCGGGGCCCGTACCGCCTGCTCGGACGCGCTGGCCGTGCTCGCCGCCTCCCGGCCCGACCTCCTGGTCGTCGTCGGGGCCGCCGACCAGGACCACCTCGGGCCCTACCCCCAGGGCTCCCGGGGCACCTTCCGCGGCTTCGGCGTCGCGGCCGACGTCACGCTCGGAGAAGGCGACGAGGGTCCCCGCCTGCTGCCGCCCTCCCTCACCGTGGGCGCCTGGCTGCTCGGGCACGCCCGCTGGGGCGCCGCCCCCGTGGAGGGGCTGGGCGTCGCCGGACTGCTGGAACCGGAGCACTGCCTGGAAGCCGGGCGGGAACTCGCCGCACGGGACGGACGCGTCGCGCTGCTCGTCATGGGGGACGGCAGCGCCTGCCGGACCCTGAAGGCCCCCGGCTACCTCGACGAGCGCGCCGCCGCCTTCGACGCGGCCGCCGCCCGGGCCCTCGGCGCCGCCGACACCGCCGCCCTCTCCGCCCTCGACGCCGGGCTCGCCCACGAGCTCCAGGCCGCCGGCCGGGCCCCCTGGCAGGTCCTCGCGGGCGCCGCCGAAACCGCGGGCCTCGACGGCCGCCTGCTCTACGAGGACGCCCCGTACGGGGTCGGCTACTTCGTCGCCGCCTGGTCCTGACCCGGAGCGCCGACCGGCACGCGGAAGGGGCGCGGGACCGTCCCGGTCCCGCGCCCCTTCCGCGACCGCGTCAGGAAGCCGCCGGCGGCGTCGGCCCGCCGGGAGCGTCCTTGTGCGCGATCTTGCCCAGCGCGTCCTTCGCCTTGCCCGTGCCGCTCGTGATCTGGCCGCTGTACTTGCCCTTGGTCTTGGAGTCGACGGCCTTCGCCACCTTGTCCAGACCCTCGCCGATCCTGCCCTCGTGCTGCTGCGCGAGGTCGCCGACCTTGTCCTTCGCCGGAGCGAGCTTGGCCTTGAGGTTGTCGAGCAGGCCCATGGGCCACCTTCCAGTGGTGAGCGGTTACGTACGGGCGCCCTCGCCGGCCTCGCTGTCCGCGGCCGCCTCCACCGACTGCTGCTTCGGGATCTCCACGGCTTCCGCCGCCGGAGCCCCGGCCGCCGGCTCGGCCTCCGCGGCCCGTCCGGCCGGCTCGGTCTCAGCCGCCGGCGTCTCCGCCGTCTCGGCCTCGGCCGCGACCGTCTCGGTCGCTACCTCGTCCTTACGGCCAAAAAACCGGCTGAAAACGCCCATGTCTGCTCCTATAACGTTACTCGTGGGAGTGAAGTTCCGCCCCGGCCGAACCGGCCTCCACCCGGCGCACACAAGGCGTGCGCCGGGCCGGAACCTCTTGGGGGGCAACGACCCCGCCGGCGGCCCGTCACGTAACTCGATCGGGTACATGGCCGTGCCTTGACCGGGGGCTGCGAGACTGTGTCGGTGAGGAAAGCAGCCCCCGCCCCGCGGGTCATCGCCGTCGTCGGTCCCACCGCGGCCGGAAAGTCCGACCTGGGCGTCGCCCTGGCCCGCCATTTCGACGGCGAAGTCGTCAACGCCGACTCCATGCAGCTGTACCGGGGGATGGACATCGGCACCGCCAAGCTGACGACCGAGGAACGCGGCGGCGTCCCGCACCACCTCCTCGACATCTGGGACGTCACGGAGACCGCCAGCGTCGCCGAGTACCAGCGCCTCGCCCGCGCCGCGATCGACGCCCTGCTCGCCGAGGGCCGCACCCCCGTCCTCGTCGGCGGCTCCGGGCTGTACGTGCGCGGCGCCCTCGACGCCATGGAGTTCCCGGGCACCGACCCCGAGGTCCGGGCCCGGCTGGAGGAGGAGGCGACCCTCCGCGGCCCCGGAGCCCTCCACGCCCGCCTCGCCGCGCTGGACCCGGCCGCCGCCCACGCGATCCTGCCCAGCAACGGCCGCCGGATCGTCCGGGCCCTGGAGGTCATCGAGATCACCGGCCGGCCCTTCACCGCGAACCTGCCCGGCCACGACTCGGTCTACGACACCGTGCAGATCGGCGTGGACGTCGCCCGCCCGGAACTCGACGAGCGCATCGCGCTGCGCGTCGACCGGATGTGGGAGGCGGGCCTGGTCGACGAGGTCCGCACCCTGGAGGCCCGCGGCCTGCGTGACGGAATCACCGCTTCCCGCGCGCTGGGCTACCAACAGGTCCTCACCGCCCTCGCGGGAGGGTGCACCGAGGACGAGGCCCGCGCCGAGACCGTACGGGCCACCAAGCGCTTCGCCCGCCGCCAGGACTCGTGGTTCCGCCGCGACCCCCGCGTGCACTGGCTCAGCGGCGCCGCCGCGGACCGCCGGGAACTCCCCGGACTCGCGCAGTCGTTGGTCGAACGAGCGGTCACAGCCTGATCACGTGATGGCATCGGGACGCCCCGCGAGCCCGTCCGGGGCCCGGGACCGTGCCATCATCAAACTTCTGAACAGCGACGTACGAAGTCCGAGTGGGGAGGGCGCGTGGCTATGGAGGCCGGCCCTCGTGACACCGGGCGGGACGACATCAGGCGGGAAGCGGACCCGATGCTTCACAGCGGGCCCGGGCGGACCGGCGACAGCCCCGGTCCGGACGCGCCGGGCGGACCGGACACCCCCGACGGGCTCGGCCTGCCCGCCGACCCCGCACGGCTGACCACCGACGGCCCCGACGCCCCGGAGCCCGGTGCGGAGGCCGCCTCCGCCCCCGAGTTCGAGGTCGAGCTGCGCCCGCAGCGGCGCCTGCGGATCTGGCAGATCGCCCCCATCGTGATCCTGGCCGCCTCCGGGTCCCTGATGTTCGCCTTCCCCCTCGCCTTCGAGTTCGGCGACGGCGGAGCCGTGGTCGCCATGCTCGGCTTCCTCATCTGCTGCTGCGCCGGCGGCTGGGGCATGATGGCCGCCCGCCGCGTGGGCTACTCCTGGCCCGGGCTCCCGCCGCGCGGGAGCGGCCGCCGCCCCGACTGGCGGATGGCCGCGCTGTACGCGCTGGTCGCGCTGGCCGTCGTGGCACTCGCCGTGTACCGGGTGGCCCGGCTCCGCTAGTGCCGTGCCGGGCGTCGCGACCCGGTGGACCTTTCCGGTCACGGCACCAGCTCGTGTCGTACGGGCTGACGCCGCGCTGATCCCGCCCGACGCCTGCGCCGCCGCCTCGGTACGATGGCCCGGTGACGCACACCACCCTCTCCTTCCTCAAGGGTCACGGCACCGAGAACGACTTCGTGATCGTCCCGGACCCGGACAACGCCATCGAGCTGCCCGCATCCGCCGTCGTCGCCCTGTGCGACCGCCGGGCCGGCATCGGGGCCGACGGTGTGCTCCACGTGGTGCGGTCCGCCGCCCACCCCGACGCCGCGCACCTGGCCGACGAGGCCGAGTGGTTCATGGACTACCGCAACAGCGACGGCTCGGTCGCCGAGATGTGCGGCAACGGCGTACGCGTCTTCGCCCGCTACCTGCACCACGCCGGCCACGTCGAGCCCGGCGACCTCGCCGTCGCCACCCGTGGCGGCGTCAAGCAGGTCCACCTCGACAAGACCGGCGACGTCACCGTCTCCATGGGCCGCGCGACCCTCCCCGAGGGCGAGGTCACCGTCTCGGTCGGCGACCGCTCCTGGCCCGCGCGGAACGTGAACATGGGCAACCCGCACGCCGTGGCCTTCGTCGACAGTCTCGACGACGCCGGGACCCTGTACACGGCCCCGCCCTTCAGCCCCGCCGACGCGTACCCCACCGGGGTCAACGTCGAGTTCGTCGTCGACCGCGGCCCCCGCCACGTGGCCATGCGCGTCCACGAGCGCGGCTCCGGCGAGACCCGCTCCTGCGGCACCGGTGCCTGCGCCGTCGCCGTGGCCGCCATCCGGCGCGACGGCGCCGACCCCGCCCTCACCGGCGAACCGGTCGGCTACACCGTCGACCTGCCCGGCGGCACCCTCGTCATCACCGAGCACCCCGACGGGCGGATCGACATGACCGGACCCGCCGTCATCGTCGCCTCCGGCGAGTTCGAACCCACCTGGCTCAGCGAAACGGCTTTCGCCTGAAGATTCCCTCGCATGGGTGATCCGTTTCACGCTGAGCGAGAGGTGGACTGCGCCACGTGGTGGGGTCGGTAACATCAGGCACCGGCCCTGAGGGCTCACCCCATGCCCGCCACCGCCGGTCGAAGCCGCCGGAGGTGCCCATGAGTGCAGAGGCCACGAACCCCGAAGCACATGCCGAAGTGCGTCCTGAGCTGCGCAGACGGGGCCGGACGCGGCTCGATCTGCGGCGGCTCGGCCGGGCGGCCCTGCTCGGTCCCACGTCCCGCGACCGGCTCCCGGACGCGATCGGACACGTAGCAGAAGCCCACCGCGCCCACCATCCGGACGCCGATCTGTCCGTTCTGCGGCGGGCCTACCTGCTCGCGGAGACCTCCCACCGCGGTCAGATGCGCAAGAGCGGTGAGCCGTACATCACACATCCGCTCGCCGTCACCCTCATCCTCGCCGAACTCGGCGCCGAGACGACGACCTTGACGGCCTCCCTCCTCCACGACACCGTCGAGGACACGGACGTGACCCTCGATCAGGTCCGCGAGGAGTTCGGCGACGAGGTCTGCTTCATCGTCGACGGCGTCACCAAGGTCGAGAAGATCGACTACGGCGCCGCCGCCGAACCCGAGACCTTCCGCAAGATGCTCGTCGCCACCGGCAACGACGTCCGCGTCATGTCCATCAAACTCGCCGACCGGCTGCACAACATGCGCACCCTCGGCGTGATGCGCCCCGAGAAACAGGAACGCATCGCGAAGGTGACCCGCGACGTCCTGATCCCCCTCGCCGAACGGCTCGGCGTCCAGGCCCTGAAGACCGAACTGGAAGACCTCGTCTTCGCGATCCTGCACCCCGAGGAGTACGAGCACACGCGCTCCCTCATCGCCGCCCACGCCGGCGAGGCCGACCCGCTCCCCGCCATCGCGGACTCCGTACGCGCCGTCCTGCGCGAGGCCGGCATCACCGCCGAGGTGCTCGTCCGGCCGCGGCACTTCGTCTCCGTCCACCGGATCGCGCGGGGACGCGGCGAACTGCGCGGCTCCGACTTCGGCCGCATCCTCGTCCTCGTCGCCGAGAACGCCGACTGCTACGCCGTGCTGGGGGAACTCCACACCTGCTTCACGCCCGTCGTCTCGGAGTTCAAGGACTTCGTGGCCGTACCGAAGTTCAACCTCTACCAGTCCCTGCACACCGCCGTCGCCGTCCCCGAGGGCTACGTCGCCGAAGTCATCGTCCGCACCCGGCAGATGCACCGCGTCGCCGAAGCCGGCGTGGTCGCCCTCGGCAATCCCTACGCCACCGGAGAGCCCGCCGACTGCGACGAGGAACGCGTCGACCCCACCCGGCCCGGCTGGCTGTCCCGGCTGCTCGACTGGCAGCAGTCCGCGCCCGACCCCGACACGTTCTGGACCGTCCTGCGCGCCGAACTCGCCCAGGACCGCGAGATCACCGTCTTCCGCGAGGACGGCAGCGCCTCCGGCACCATCAGCCTGCCCGCAGGGGCCAGCTGTATCGACGCCGCCTACGCCCAGCACGGCGAGGCGGCCCACGGCTGTATCGGCGCCCGCGTCAACGGGCGCCTCACCTCCCTGTCCTCCCCCCTCTCCGACGGGGACACCGTCCAGCTGCTGCTCGCCCAGGACGCCTCCTCCGGGCCCGCCGCCGACTGGCTGGACCACGCCAAGACCCCCGCCGCCCGGATCGCCATCAGCAGCTGGCTCCAGTCCCACCCGGACGGGGCCGGCCCCGCCACCGCCGCCCCCCGCGCACCGCTCTCCGTGATCGGGGCGCGCGGCGGCGGGGGCAACGCCGTCGCCGACCTGCCCGACGCCACCGTGCGCCTCGCCGGCTGCTGCACCCCGGTACCGCCGGACGCCGTCGCCGGGTTCCTCGTACGCGGCGGGGCCGTCACCGTGCACCGCGTCCAGTGCCCGGCCGTGGACCAGATGCGGTCCGTGGGCCGAACGTCCGTCGCCGTGCACTGGCGGGCCACGGCGGACTGCCGCGTCACGCTCCGCGCCGAATCGTTCGGCCGCCCGCACCTGCTGGCCGACCTCACCGAGGCGATCGCCCGCGAGGGCGTCGAGGTGGTCTCCGCGACCGTGGAACCGCCCGTCGAACAGCGGGTCCGCCACACGTACACGCTGCAACTGCCCGACGCGGCGGGACTGCCCGCCCTGATGCGCGCCATGCGCGACGTACCGGGCGTCTACGACGTGCGCCGCGCGTAGGGGGCCTTGCCGGTCGGGCGGCCGGACGGGCCGGGGTCGGGGCCGGGGCCGTGGGGGAGCGGGGGCGCAGGGGGAGCGCGGTGGGGGCGCGCATAGGCCGGTCCGTGGCCGGAGAGCCTCGTTCGGGTGGTCGCGTCGCGCGTCGCGCGCGGGCCCGCGCCAGCCGCTGGTAAGCGGTGGTGGATGCAGCTCACCTCCCCGCGCCTGCGCGCCGCCCTGCTCGCCGCGGCCTCCCTCACCCTCGTCGCCGCCGTGCTGCCCCCGCCGAAGCCGCTGGGCATCGGCGACCGGCTGTTCCCGGAGCTCGGCAACCCCGGGTACGACGTCCTCTCCTACGACCTGTCCTTCACGTACAAGGACAATCGCAGCCCCCTGGACGCGGTCACCGTCATCGAAGCCCGCAGCCTGGAGCCGCTGGAGCGGATCAACCTCGACTTCACCCACGGCACGGTGGCGTCCGCCGAGGTCAACGGGGAACCGGCGCGGTTCGAGAGCGTCGGGGAGGACCTCGTACTGACGCCCGCGCACGCGGTCGCGGCGAGCGTTCCGCTGCGCATCACCGTCCGGCACACCAGCGACCCGCGCGGGCGCGCCGACGGCGGCTGGGTCCCCACCGAGGACGGCCTGGCCATGGCCAACCAGGCCGACGCCGCCCACCGCGTCTTCCCCTGCAACGACCACCCCGCCGACAAGGCCTGGTTCACGTTCCGGATCACCGCCCCGGCCGGCCTCACGGCCGTCGCCAACGGGGTTCCGGGAGCCCTCCCCACTGCCCGGGCCGGAGGTGCCACGCAGTGGACGTACCGGACCCTGCACCCGATGGCCACCGAACTGGCCCAGGTGTCCGTCGGCCGGTCCGCCGTCGTCCACCGCACCGGTCCGCACGGGCTGCCGCTGCGCGACGTGGTGCCCGCCGTCGACCGGGAGAAGCTGGAGCCCTGGCTGAAGAAGACCCCCGGGCACGTCGCGTGGATGGAGGAGCGGGTCGGCCGCTACCCCTTCGAGAACTACGGGGTGCTGATCGCCCGGGCCACCACCGGCTTCGAGCTGGAGACGCAGACCCTCTCCCTCTTCGAGCACGGGCTCTTCACGGGGGCGGGCTACCCCGAGTGGTACGTCGAGGCCGTCATGGTCCACGAGCTCGCCCACCAGTGGTTCGGCGACAGCGTGAGCCCGCGCACCTGGTCCGACCTGTGGCTCAACGAGGGCCACGCGACCTGGTACGAGGCCCTGTACGCGGACGGGCTGGGCAAGTACTCCCTGGAGCGGCGCATGCGCGAGGCGTACCAGCGCTCCGACCAGTGGCGGGCGGCGGGCGGCCCCCCGGCCGCACCGAAGGCCTCCGGGCCCGGCGAGAAGATCGGACTGTTCCGCCCGGTGGTCTACGACGGCGCCGCGCTGATCCTCTACGCGCTGCGGCAGGAGATCGGCACGGCGGCCTTCGACCGCGTCGAGCGCCGCTGGGTCGCCGAGCACAAGGACGGGGTGGCGGGCACGGCGGACTTCGTACGCCTGGCCTCGCAGGAAGCCGGACGGGACCTCGGGGCCTTCCTGGAGCCGTGGCTCTACGGGGCGAAGACCCCGCCCATGCCGGGGCACCCGGAATGGAGCGGCCCGGCATCGGCCGGCGGGAAAACGGTATGACGGGCGAGGAACGGGCATGTCACCATCGACGAGGCCGTCAGGGAACCCCCTCCCGGGGAATCACCGGACGGGGTGACGCGTTGCACGTGACAGTGTGATGTCACGCGCGGCGGTACCTTTGGCCATAACCGGGCCGGGCTTCGCCGGACAGGCCCCGGCAACCGGCTCCGGCCGCAGCCGGCGCGACGCATTCGAATCGACGTAAGGATCCAATGACCTCCTCTTCTTCCCCTTCCCAGGACCCGCGGGACGCGCAGAACGTGCGGGACCCGCAGAGCTTCACCGAGAGCCTTCGGGCCGATGCCCTGATGGAAGAGGACGTCGCCTGGAGCCACGAGATCGACGGAGAGCGGGACGGCGACCAGCTCGACCGCTCCGAGCGCGCGGCCCTGCGCCGCGTGGCCGGACTCTCCACCGAACTCGAGGACGTCACCGAGGTCGAGTACCGCCAGCTCCGCCTGGAGCGCGTGGTCCTCGTCGGTGTCTGGACCTCCGGCACGGTGCAGGACGCGGAGAACTCCCTCGCGGAGCTCGCCGCCCTCGCCGAGACGGCGGGCGCCCTCGTGCTCGACGGCGTGATGCAGCGCCGCGACAAGCCCGACCCGGCCACCTTCATCGGTTCCGGCAAGGCCCGCGAACTGCGCGACATCGTGCTGGAGAGCGGGGCCGACACCGTCGTCTGCGACGGCGAGCTCAGCCCCGGCCAGCTCATCGCCCTCGAAGACGTCGTCAAGGTCAAGGTCGTCGACCGTACCGCTCTGATCCTCGACATCTTCGCCCAGCACGCCAAGTCCCGAGAGGGCAAGGCGCAGGTCGCACTCGCGCAGATGCAGTACATGCTGCCGCGACTGCGCGGCTGGGGTCAGTCGCTGTCCCGCCAGATGGGTGGCGGCGGCGGTGGCGGCATGGCCACCCGAGGCCCCGGTGAAACCAAGATCGAAACGGACCGGCGCCGCATCCGCGAGAAGATGGCGAAGATGCGCCGGGAACTCGCCGAGATGAAGACCGGCCGCGACATCCAGCGGCAGGAACGACGCCGCAACAAGGTGCCCTCGGTCGCCATCGCCGGCTACACCAACGCCGGCAAGTCCTCGCTCCTCAACCGCCTCACCGGCGCGGGCGTACTGGTGGAGAACGCACTGTTCGCCACCCTCGACCCGACCGTCCGCCGCGCCGAAACCCCGTCCGGCCGGGTCTACACCCTGGCCGACACGGTCGGCTTCGTCCGGCACCTGCCCCACCACCTCGTCGAGGCGTTCCGCTCCACGATGGAGGAGGTCGGCGACTCCGACCTCATCCTGCACATCGTGGACGGCTCGCACCCGGCGCCGGAGGAGCAGCTGGCGGCGGTCCGCGAGGTCATCCGCGAGGTCGGCGCCGTCAACGTGCCCGAGATCGTCGTGATCAACAAGGCGGACGCGGCCGACCCGCTCGTCCTGCAGCGCCTGCTGCGCATCGAGCGGCACTCCATCGCCGTCTCGGCCCGCACCGGGATGGGCATCGAGGAACTCCTCGCGCTCATCGACGCCGAGCTGCCCCGGCCCGAGGTCGAGATCGAGGCCCTGGTGCCGTACACCCGCGGCTCGCTCATCGCCAAGGCGCACGCCGAGGGCGAGGTCATCTCCGAGGAGCACACCCCGGAGGGCACCCTGCTCAAGGCCCGCGTCCACCAGGAACTGGCCGCCGACCTGGCGCCGTACGTTCCCGCCAAGCGGTAACGGAGCGCACGCACGACGGAGGGCCCCCGCTCCCGCGGGGGCCCTCCGTCGTGTCCGCCGTCCGTACGGCGGCTCCGTCCGGCCGGGCCGCGCGCTCCGGCGCCCGGCCCGGCCGTCCTGCTTTGCCGCACGTCCTGCTTGAGGCCGTCCTGCTTTGAAGCCGGCCTACCTGCAGCCGCCCTGCTTGAGGCCGTCCTGCTTGAGGCCGTCCTACTTGAACTTGCCGCTCACCGCGTCGAAGATCCCCTTGGCCTCAGGTCCCAGCCGCGGACCCGCCAGCCAGCCGGCCTTGGCCGGACCGATCGACGTGTTCGACACCAGCGCAGGCTTGCCGTCGCTGCCCGCGGCGATCCAGCCACCGCCCGAGGAACCACCCGTCATCGTGCAGCCGATCCGGTACATCACCGGGTCCGCCGCCTTCAGCGACAGACGCCCCGGCTTGTCCGCGCACTGGAACGCCTTCTGCCCGTCGAACGGAGCCGCCGCCGGGTAACCCGTCGCCGTGATGCTCGCGACCTTCGGCACCGCGGGAGCCGCGAACTCCACCGGCAGCGCCGTACCGACCGTCTCCTCCAGCGACTTGCCGCCGCCCTTCTCCGGCGTCACGTGCAGCACCGCGAAGTCGTACGGGGCACCCGCACCGCCCGTCGGACCGCCCGTCGCGATCCACTGGTCCGAGGTCTGCGCCCAGTCGCTCCACCACACGCCGTACGGAGCCACCTGCTCGCGCGGCGCGCCCTTGAGCTCGGCCGCCGGCTTGCCCGCGTTGTTGTACGACGGCACGAAGGCGATGTTGCGGTACCAGCCGCCGGCCTTACCCGCGTGCACACAGTGGCCCGCGGTCCAGACCATGTTGGACTTGCCCGGGTGGGCGGGGTCCTTCACCACGGTCGCCGAGCACACCATCGAACCCTCGGGTCCGTCGAAGAAGACCTTCCCCGACGCCGGAACGGTCGAGTGGTACGGCACCGCCGCCGGCTTGGCCGTCACCGGCGCCGGGGTCGGGTCCGTGACGCCCTGGTCCTTGCCGGCGTCCGGATCCACGGCGGGACGCTGCGGCTGCTCCGCGTCACGCATCCGGTCCGGGTCCCACAGCCCCTCGATGATCGGGTTGATGTAGTCGCCCGCCTCGCGGAGCCAGTCCTCCTTCTTCCAGTTCTTCCACTCACCCCCCTTCCACTTCTCCAGGTCGAAGCCGTGCTCCTTGAGCTTGTCCTTGAGCTCGTCCGGGATCTTGATCCCGTCCGTGGCGCCGGACGGAAGGTTCCCGGCGACGGTCGGCTTGGCGTCGCCGCCGGCCTCACCGTCACCGGGTCCGCAGGCCGCGGCGGTCAGCGCGAGCGCGGCCGCGCACAGGATCGCGGTGACCGGTCGGTTCGGTCGCATGTCGTCAGTCCCCCTGGAGTTTCGAGGTGTTGAAGCGGAGTCGAACGGGTGCCGTGCAGCCCCCCACTATGCCGCCGCCCCTAGGGACGGCCGTTGCCGGGTCCGCGGTTCCTCCCTGCCGCCGGGCGCCCGCCCGCCTCACGCCCGCGCTTCCGCCGTCTCCCGTCCGGGTTTCGCCCGGGTTCTCCCTCCCTCCCCTCTTTTGCTGGCCCCTTTCCTCCTTCCTCCTTCCTTCCTCACTCCCGCCCGTCCACCGTCCCGGACTTGTCCGATCGCGGCCAAGGATCTTCCGTCCACCCGTGATCCGTCGCCCCCACCGTCGTTGGTACGTACGGGGGATGGTGCGACAGCGTTCATGTTCGAGACGCAATCCGGAAGGGAAACCGTGCGGGAGGACCGACAGTCGTGGCCTTGACCGAGCCGGCCGCAGCAGCGGCCCCCGTGCCGACCCAGGGAAGCAGGGGCCCCGTCGTCGCGGAAGGCATCCTCCGCAGACAAGCCCTCAGGGAATCCGCCGCCCGTACGTACGCGCGCTCCCTGCCCATCGTCCCGGTGCGCGCCCGCGGACTCACCATCGAGGGCGCCGACGGGCGGCGCTACCTCGACTGCCTCTCCGGCGCGGGCACCCTCGCCCTCGGGCACAACCACCCCGTGGTCCTCGAAGCCATCCGCGGCGTCCTCGACTCCGGGGCACCGCTGCACGTCCTCGACCTGGCGACCCCGGTCAAGGACGCCTTCACCACCGAGCTCTTCGCGAACCTGCCGGCCGGGCTGGCCGCCGACGCCCGCATCCAGTTCTGCGGCCCCGCCGGGACCGACGCCGTGGAAGCGGCGCTGAAACTCGTCCGCGCCGCCACCGGCCGCACCGGGCTGCTCGCCTTCACCGGGGCCTACCACGGCATGACCGCCGGATCCCTGGACGCCTCCGGGCACGCCACCGACGTACGGGTGACCCGGCTGCCGTTCCCGCAGGACCACCGCTGCCCCTTCGGCGTCGGCGGCCCCGAGGGCGAACGGATCGCCGCCCACTGGACCGAGTACCTCCTCGACGACCCCAAGGGCGGGGTTCCCGCCCCCGCCGGCATGATCGTCGAGCCCGTCCAGGGGGAGGGCGGGGTCCACCCGGCCCCGGACGCCTGGCTGCGCCGGATGCGGGAGATCACCGCGGCCCGGGGCATCCCGCTGATCGCCGACGAGGTCCAGACCGGGGTGGGCCGCACCGGCGCCTACTGGGGCGTCGACCACGCCGGAGTGGTCCCCGACGTGATGGTCCTGTCCAAGGCCATCGGCGGGAGCCTGCCGCTCGCCGTCATCGTCTACCGGGCCGAACTGGACGTCTGGGCGCCCGGCGCCCACGCCGGCACCTTCCGGGGCAACCAGCTGGCCATGGCCGCGGGCACCGCCACCCTGGCCCACGTCCGCCGCAACGGCCTCGCCGAACGCGCGGCCGTCCTGGGCGCACGGATGCTGACCGCGCTGCGCGGCCTCGCCGACGACCAGCCGTGCGTCGGGGACGTCCGGGGACGCGGGCTGATGATCGGCGTCGAACTCGTCGACCCCGAAACGGGAGCCGCCGCCCCCGACCTCGCCGCCGCCGTCCGCCAGGCGTGCCTGGACCGCGGCCTGATCGTCGAACTCGGCGGCCGCCACTCCAGCGTCGTCCGCCTGCTGCCCCCGCTGACCCTGACCGACGAACAGGCGACGGCCGTCCTGGACCGCCTGGCCGACGCCGTCCCCGCCGCGGCCCGCCGGCCCCACTGACCCGCACGCGAAGGACCCCGATGCCCGACCCGTCCCCCTCCCTCCCCACCCCCCACCCCCCTCACCCCGAATCCCCGCCCCAGCCGACAACCCCGCCCCCGACGAGGCCCCGGCTCCCCGCGGAGCCCCCGACCCCGGTGCGGACCCCGCTCCACTCGGAGCCCCTGGGCCCGACGTCGACCCGGCTCCATTCGGAGTCCCCGGCCCCGATGCGCACCCCGCTCCACTCGGAGGCCCTGGGCCCGACGTCGACCCCGCTCCGCGCCGAGGCCCCGACCCCGATGTCGACCCCGCTTTCCGCAGAGTCCCCGACCCCGGCGCGGACCCCGCTCCCTTCGGAGGCCCTGGGCCCGACGTCGACCCCGCTCCGCGCCGAGTCCCCGGCCCCGATGTCGACCCCGCTCTCCGCAGAGTCCCGGGTCCCGACGTCGACCCCGGCTCAGGCAGAGTCCCCGGCGCCTATGCGCGCCTCGTTGTACTCGGACGTCCGGGTCCCGGGGTCCGGGCCGCTCCACCCGGAGTCCCCGGGCTCGACGCGAATCCCGCTCCACCCAGAGGCCCCCGTCCCGGTGTCCACCCTGCTCCCCGCGGAGCCCCGGGTCCCGACGCGCACCCCGGCTCAGGCAGAGGACCCCGTGCCGACGCGCTCCCCGTCGTACTCGGACGTACCGGTCCGGGGGCCCGCGCCGCTGCACGCGGAGGCTTCGGTCCCGGTGTCCGGCCCGCTCCAGCCGGAGGACCTGGTCTGGGCGTCCGTCCCGCTGCACTTGGAGGTTCCGGACCCCGGGTCCGCCCCGCTGCGATCGGACGCTCCGGACCCGATGCCCGCCCCGCCCCACGAGGTGGTCCGGGCTTCGGAGCCGGCTCCGCTCCGTTCCAGGGAACCTGGTCCGTCGCATGCCCCGGCCACGGCACGAACCCACACGGAGGGAGCCGGACCGACGGACACCGCCCGGGCTTCGCGCGAGGAGGCTCTGCCAGGCCCTGGGGCCCCGCACGAGCGCCCCCCGCTCACCCCCGCGGCCGCCCCGTCCCTCAACGCCTGGCCCCAGCCGACCGCATCCACCCCACAGGCTGCCTCCCAGCGGCCCGAGCCCCCGATCGGGGGGACCCCACAGGTCGCGCCCCCCACGGCAGGGGCGCCATCGGCCGGGAGCCTGTCCGCCGAACCCCAGCAGGCCGGGATCCGGGCCGAATCATCGTCTGAGGGGGCCCCATTGGCAGGCCCCCAGCCGGTCGAGCCGCCCCTGGCGGGGACCCCACAGATCACAACCCCGGACGCAGGGACGCGGTCCGCCGGGGTCCTGTCCACCGGGTCCCCGCAGGCCGCATCCCATCCGGCCGGACCTCCTCGGGCTGAGTTCCCGACTGCCGGGGCCCCGTCGGCCGGACCTTCACATGCGGGGGCCTTGCCTACCGGGGCCTCATCCGCCGGGACCCAGGGAGCTGTTACCGCACCAGTCGGGGATCCGTCCGGACTGGAACCATCCGCAGGAACCTCGCAGGCCGGGGCGCCGTCGGCGGGAGCCCCGCAGGCCCGGAGCTCGTCGGCCGGGACTCCGGAGGCGGAGGTCTCGTCCGCCGGCACCCTATTGGCAGGCACCCCAGGTGACGGCATCCCGTCGACCGGGACTCCGTCGACCGGCACCCCGTCGGCCAGCCCCCCGTCGGTCGGGATTCCGGCGGCCGGGGTGACGGCAGCGGGGACTCTGCCGTCCGGGGGTACTCCGCAGGCGGAGAACCCCCAGGTGGAGAACCCACCGGCCGGGACCCCCACGGCGGGCGCCCCGTGGGCCGGGCCGCCCGGGCCGTCGCCCGTGGGGACCCCATGGGCGGGCGCGACGCCGCCGCTTCCGGCGCACCCCGCCGGGGACGCCTCGCCGGACGGGGACCCGTGGGCCCGCCCGACGTCGCCGCCGCCGTTGTCACCGTCCCCGGCGCCCGCACCCCCCGCAGGGAGCGGCCCGTCGGCAGGGGCCGGCCCCCGCTCGGCGGAGCCCACGGGTGCCGCCCCCCACACCGAACCCCGCGCAGCACGCGGCGAGGCGATCACCCCCGCCACGCCCACGCCCACCCCGGCCCCCACCCCCACTCCGGCCCCGGAACCGGCCCGCACGGTCGGCGTGCCGAGGCAGATGGACGGCGTCCTCCGGCACCGGGTCGGCCGGCACGGCCCGCTCGGGCCCGAACCGGCGGCGCTGCCCGACCTGTTGGACCACGCCGACCCCACCATCGCCGCCGAGGCCGCGACGGTGGAGAACCTCCTGCGGTGCTGGGTCCGCGAGAGCGGCATCGGCCGCCCCGACGGCCCAGCCGGCACCCTGCTCCGGATCCCCCTTCCCGCATCCGGCGCCACCCTGCTCGTCCCCGTCCGGTACTGGTCCCCGGCAGGCTGGCACCGCTTCGCCCCCGCCCGGATCGAGGGCGCTCCCGCGACCGCCCCCGCCCTGGACGCCGTCACCCTCGCCGCCCTGATCGCCCGGGAGGGCACCGGCCGCGCCGGCGTCGATCTGGTCGGCCGGGTCGCCGACTCGGTACGCCGCACCACCGAGTTCATCGCCGACCGGCGCCAACGCCCCACCGCCCCCACCCCCATCGGAGGAGACCGCTTCCTCACAGCCGAGCAGTCCCTCCTCCTCGGTCACCCCCTCCAGCCGGACCCGAAGAGCCGCGAAGGACTCTCAGAGGCCGACGTACGCCGCTACTCACCCGAACTCCACGGCTCCTTCCCCCTGCACTGGTTCGCCCTCGCACCCACCGTCCTCGCCACCGACTCCGCCTGGACCGAACGCGGCCGCCCGGTCTCCGCCGCCCGGCTCCTCGGCCGCCTCGCCCCCGACCTCCCGCTGCCCTCCGGAACCACCCCCCTGCCCCTGCACCCCTGGCAGGCCCACGACCTGCTCCAGCGCCCGACCGTCGCCGCCCTCCGCGACGCCGGACTCCTCACCGACCTCGGCCCGCACGGCGCACCCTGGTACCCCACCTCCTCCGTCCGGACCGTCCACCGCCCCGGCGCCCCCGCGATGCTCAAGCTCTCCCTGGGCCTGCGCATCACCAACTCCCGCCGCGAGAACCTCCGCAAGGAACTCCACCGCGGTGTCGAAGTCCACCGGCTGCTGCGCACCGGCCTCGCCGAGCACTGGCAAGCCGCCCACCCGCGCTTCGACATCGTCCGCGACCCGGCCTGGGTCGCCGTCGACGCCCCGGACGGCACCCCCGTCCCAGGACTCGACGTCCTCCTGCGACACAACCCCTTCCGTCCCGACGACGACGCCGTCTGCATCGCCGCGCTCACCGCTCCCCGCCCGTGGCCCGGCCGGACCACCATGCGTTCCCGGCTCTCCGAAATCGTCACCGGGCTCGCCGCCGCCACCGGACGCTCCACCTCCGCCGTATCCGCCGAGTGGTTCCTGCGCTACCTCGACCACGTCGTCCTGCCGGTCCTCACCTTCGACGCGCTCGCCGGCATCGCCCTCGAAGCGCATCAGCAGAACACCCTGGTGCTCCTCGACCCGGCCGGCTGGCCCGTGGGCGGCCGCTTCCGCGACAACCAGGGCTACTACTTCCGCGACTCCCGCCGCGCGGAGCTGGAACAACGGCTCCCCGGAATCGGCGGTACCAGCGACACCTTCGTGGCCGACGCCGTCACCGACGAACGCTTCGCCTACTACCTCGGCATCAACAACGTGCTCGGCCTCATCGGGGCCTTCGGAGCCCAGCGGCTCGCCGACGAACGCGTCCTCCTCGCCGCGTTCCGCCGCTTCCTCGGCAAGGCGGCGCACCTCGGCCCGCTCCCTTCCCAGCTGCTCGACTCACCCACCCTCCGCTGCAAGGCCAACCTGCTCACCCGCCTGGGCGGCCTCGACGAGCTCGTCGGCCCCGTGGACACCCAGTCCGTCTACGTCACCATCACCAACCCCCTCCACGACTGACGTGCTCCCCACCGACCCGGAGAAGAGCCCGATGCCCTCCACCGACACCCCCGCCGGTTCCCTCGTCGTACAGACCCCGCCCGCCGGCCGCCGGCTCGCCGTCGAACTGCTGCCCCTGCTCGCCGAGGCCGAACTCCTCGACTCCCCGGCCGGCTGGGGCGCCGTCGCCACCCGGGCCGGCACCTTCCGCCTCGAAACCGTGCGCCCGGGGCGGGACCTGGAACTCCTCACCGGCTGGATGAACGACCCCGAGGTGGCGGACTACTGGGAGCTCGCCGGACCCTCCACCGTGACCGCCGCGCACCTGCGGGCACAACTCGACGGCGACGGCCGCAGCACCCCCTGCATCGGCCTCCTCGACGGCACGCCGATGAGCTACTGGGAGATCTACCGGGCCGATCTCGACCCGGTGGCCCGCCACTACGCGGCGCGCCCCCACGACACGGGTATCCACCTGCTCATCGGAGACGGCGCGAACCGCGGCCGGGGTCTGGGCACCACCTTGCTGCGCACGGTTGCCGACCTCGTCCTCGACAACCGTCCCCGGTGCACACGCGTCATCGCCGAACCCGCCATCACCAACACCCCCTCGGTCTCGGCCTTCCTGACCGCCGGCTTCCGCTACGCCGCGGAAATCGACCTCCCCGACAAGCGCGCCGCCCTGATGATCCGGGACCGAGCGCTGCGCAATCTCCTCTGATAGCCGCCCCGCGGTCCCCGACCACTTCCGTCCAGCAACGCCTCTCCCTTCGAAAACTCTGCGCGACGCAGCAAAGTTCCCGATCATCGAGGAGTCCCGTGCCGATTTTTCCCGCCGCCCCCGACTCCGCGGAGCCCGCCCTGCCGCCCTCGCCCGAGCACCCCCGCACCCCACCCGAACTCAACCGTCCGACCTGGGACTTCGCGTCCAGGCGGCTGCTGGCGAAGATGCTCGGCGAGTTCGCGTACGAGGAGATCGTCAGCCCCCTCCCGGCCTCCGCGTCCGCCGGTGACGCCTGGTCGCTGACCCTCGACGACGGCAGCAGCCTCGGCTTCCGCGCCCGCCGCCGGGCCTACGGCAGCTGGCAGGTCAGCCCGGACACCATCACCCTCACCCCGCCGCCCCCCTCCCGGCAGCCGCCCGTCGCCTTCGGGGACCCGTACGCGTTCCTGGTCCGCGCCCGCACCCACCTGCGCCTCGACGGCTCCACCCTCGGGCACCTGATCCGCGAGCTCAGCGCCACCCTCGCCGCCGACGCCCGCCTCGACCACCACGCGCTCACCGCCGACGTCCTCGCCGACCTCGACTACGCCGCGCTCGAAGGCCACCAGACCGGCCACCCCTGGCTCGTCCTCAACAAGGGCCGTGTCGGATGGTCCGCGTCCGACGCCGCCGCCTGGGCCCCCGAGGCCCGCACCCCACAGCGCCTGCCGTGGCTCGCCGCCCGCACCTCCCTCGCCGAGTACCGCGGGACCGCCGGCCTCGAAGACCCCGCGCGCCTCTACTCGGCCGAACTCGACCCCGTCACCCGGGCCGCCTTCGACCAGGTCCTGCGCGACCGGGGACTCGACCCGCTCCACTACCTCTACCTTCCGGTCCACCCCTGGCAGTGGGACGAGGTCGTGCTCCCGCTCTTCGCCCCGGCCCTCGCCTCGGACCTCCTCGTCCCGCTGCCCGCGGACCCCGACGTACGGCTCCCGCAGCAGTCGATCCGCACCTTCCTCAACATCACCCACCCCGACCGCCACAGCGTGAAACTCCCGCTGTCCGTCTTCAACACCATGGTCTGGCGCGGCCTCCCCAACGACCTCACCCTCGCGGCCCCCGCCGTCACCGCCTGGATCCACTCGCTCCGCGACGCCGACCCCTTCCTCCGTGACGAATGCCGCGTGATCCTGCTCGGCGAGGTCGCCTCCGTCACCGTCCGCCACCCCGTCTACGACCAGCTCCCCGAGGTTCCCTACCAGTACAAGGAACTCCTCGGGGCGATCTGGCGCGAGCCCCTGACCGGCCGCCTCGCCCCCGGCGAGCGCGCCCGCACCCTGGCCTCGCTCCTCCACACCGACCCGCGCGGCCGCTCCTTCACCGCCGAGCTCGTCGCCCGCTCCGGCCTCACCCCCAAGGCCTGGCTGCAACGGCTCTTCGCCACCCTCCTGCCCCCGCTCCTCCACTTCCTGTACCGCTACGGAACCGTCTTCTCCCCGCACGGCGAGAACACGATCGTGATCTTCGACGAGCACGACGTGCCCGTCCGGCTCGCGGTCAAGGACTTCGTGGACGACATCAACATCAGCAGCGCACCCCTCCCCGAGCACGACTCCATGCCCGACGAGGTCCGCGGCGCCCTGCTCACCGAGCCGCCCGCCTTCCTCACCCAGTTCATCCACTCCGGACTGTTCATCGGCGTCTTCCGCTACCTGGCGGCGATCTGCGAGGACAGGCTCACCGTCCCCGAGGGTGACTTCTGGTCCCTCGTACGGGCGGAAATCCTCCGCCACCAGGCACGCTTCCCCGAGGACAAGGACCGCCACGAACAGTTCGACCTGCTCACCGAGCGGATCGACCGACTCTGCCTCAACCGGAACCGGCTGCACGAGGACGGCTACCGAGACCGCCCGGACCGGCCGCACGCGGTCAGCCACGGCACGGTGCCCAACCCCTTGTACCGCCCGTGATCCCCGATCGATGCGGCCGCTGTCGGTGGCGCCCCGTAGGGTTGGCAGTGCTATGACGAAGCCCTCCCTCCCCGACCTGCTGCACGCCGCCGTCACCGCCGTCGGCGGCACGGAGCGCCCCGGCCAGGTGGCCATGGCCGAAGCCGTCGCCGAAGCGATCGACGACAATTCCCACCGGCTGATCCAGGCCGGCACCGGCACCGGCAAGTCCCTCGGCTACCTGGTGCCGGCCCTCGCGCACGGCGAGCGCGTGGTCGTGGCGACGGCGACGCTGGCACTCCAGCGCCAGCTCGTCGAGCGTGACCTGCCGCGCACCGTGGAGGCGCTGCACCCGCAGCTGCGCCGCCGCCCGCAGTTCGCCATGCTCAAGGGCCGGTCCAACTACCTCTGTCTGCACCGCCTGCACGAAGGCGCCCCGCAGGACGAGGAAGAGGGCCTCTTCGACCAGTTCGAGGCGGCCGCCCCCACGAGCAAGCTCGGCAAGGACCTGATCCGCCTGCGCGACTGGGCGGACGAGACCGAGACCGGTGACCGCGACGACCTCACCCCGGGCGTCTCCGACAAGGCCTGGAGTCAGATCTCGGTCTCCTCCCGGGAGTGCCTGGGCGCGACCAAATGCGCCTACGGGGCCGAATGCTTCGCGGAGGCGGCCCGCGAGCGGGCCAAACTCGCCGACGTGGTCGTCACCAACCACGCGCTGCTCGCCATCGACGCCATCGAGGGCGCGCCGGTGCTCCCGCAGCACGAGGTGCTGATCGTCGACGAGGCCCACGAACTGGTCTCCCGCGTCACCGGCGTCGCCACCGGCGAGCTCACCCCCGGCCAGGTGAACCGGGCCGTGAAGCGCGCGGCCAAGCTGGTCGACGAGAAGAGCGCCGATTCGCTCCAGACCGCGTCCGAGTCCTTCGAGCGGGTCATGGAGCTGGCGCTCCCCGGCCGCCTGGAGGAGGTCCCCGAGGACCTCGGGTACGCGCTGATGGCCCTGCGGGACGCCGCGCGCAACGTGATCTCCGCGATCGGCGCCACCCGGGACAAGTCGGTCCACGACGAGGACGCCGTCCGCAAGCAGGCCCTGGCCGCCGTGGAGAGCGTGCACACGGTGGCGGAGCGGATCATGACCGGGTCCGAGTACGACGTCGTCTGGTACGAGCGCCACGACCGCTTCGGCGCCACCCTGCGCGTCGCCCCGCTGTCCGTGTCGGGGCTGCTGCGCGAGAAGCTCTTCGAGGACCGCTCGGTGGTCCTCACCTCGGCGACCCTCAAGCTGGGCGGCGACTTCAACGGCGTCGCGGCCTCACTCGGCCTCGCCGCGGAAGGAGTCGAAGGGGAGGGCGTACCGGTCTGGCAGGGCCTGGACGTCGGCTCCCCGTTCGACTACCCCAAGCAGGGCATCCTCTACGTCGCCAAGCACCTGGCCACGCCGGGCCGGGAAGGCACCCGCGGCGACATGATGGACGAGCTCGCCGAACTGATCGAGGCGGCCGGCGGCCGCACCCTCGGCCTCTTCTCCTCCATGCGGGGCGCGAAGGCGGCCGCCGAGGAACTGCGGGGCCGGCTCGACAACCCGATCCTGCTCCAGGGCGAGGAGACCCTCGGCGAGCTGATCAAGACCTTCGCGGCCGACCCGAAGACCTGCCTGTTCGGGACGCTGTCCCTCTGGCAGGGCGTGGACGTGCCCGGACCCAGCTGCCAGCTCGTGATCATGGACCGGATCCCCTTCCCGCGCCCCGACGACCCGCTGATGAGCGCGCGACAGAAGTCGGTCGAGGAGCACGGAGGCAACGGATTCATGGCCGTCGCCGCCACGCACGCGGCGCTGCTGATGGCCCAGGGCGCCGGCCGGCTCGTCCGCGCCTCAGGCGACCGGGGTGTCGTCGCCGTACTGGACCCCCGGCTGGCCACGGCCCGCTACGGGACCTTCCTGCGGGCCACGCTGCCCGACTTCTGGTACACCACGGACCGCAACCAGGTCCGCCGCTCCCTGGCGGCGATCGACGCCACGGCTCAGGCCAACGGCAAGTAGACCCGGGACACACAACAGCTCCGGGACCGGCGCAGTGGGTCCCGGAGCTGGCTGAGGGGCGGCGGGGTCAGACCCGGCGCAGGACGGCGACGACCTTGCCGAGGATGGTGGCCTCGTCACCGGGAATGGGCTGGTAGGCGGCGTTGTGGGGGAGCAGCCACACGTGGCCGTCCTCCCGCTTGAAGCGCTTGACGGTGGCTTCGCCGTCCAGCATCGCGGCGACGATGTCGCCGTTCTCCGCGACGGGCTGACGACGGACGGTGACCCAGTCGCCGTCGCAGATGGCCGCCTCGATCATGGAGTCGCCCACGACCTTGAGGACGAAGAGCTCGCCGTCTCCCACCAGCTGGCGGGGGAGCGGGAAGACGTCCTCGACCGACTCCTCGGCGAGGATCGGGCCGCCGGCCGCGATCCGGCCAACCAGGGGAACGTAGGACGCGGCGGGCTTGCCAGTGGTGTCGGTGGGCTGCGAGCTGGGCTGGTCCGAGCCCCGTACCTCGTAGGCCCGGGGCCGGTGCGGGTCGCGGCGCAGGAAGCCCTTGCGCTCCAGGGCCATCAGCTGGTGCGCCACCGACGAGGTGCTGGAGAGGCCGACCGCCTGGCCGATCTCGCGCATCGACGGCGGGTAACCGCGGCGCTGCACCGAGTCCCGGATGACCTCGATGACCCTCCGCTGCCGGTCCGTGAGCCCGGAGCTGTCGGCGCGGATGCCTGGAGGCCGCCCTGGCAGCGAGCGTGCGGGGCGCGCGGGCTCCGCCTCCGGGTTCAGGCTTGCGTCGTTCATGGCATGCACCGGCTCGAGTCGGCTCTGGGAGCGGTTCTGGGCAGTGATGGTGGCACTGTCTGCGGTGGTGGTCACGTCGGCCCCTCTCGAAATGTTCTCCCTAGCTGGACAACGGTAGTTGCTTTCGAAAGGTTGCGCCAAACACACGTTCGAGTGAAAAATCGAGGATCGTCCACCTGGGTTAGATCGACGGGTGTATAGCCGGACCGGAGCGGGGCCTCCTCGGCCGTGCGGACCGAACGCGGGTTCGGCTCCGCCTCCCCTCCTTACGGTACCGTTTCCGGTGCGGCCGCGGCCGGGTGGGTCGAGGCCCAGTGTGGCACCGGAAAGGCCTGTATCCGCCTGCCGGACACCGCGACACGCGGAGCGGTGTAAATCCATCACAACCCAAGATCTAGTGGTTGGATGAGCGCTGCCACCCAGAAGTTGTGGTCCCCGGGTCGGTCAGGGTCTCCGGCATCGCATATGCTTGTGGCTGCTTCACGAGCCCCCGGCAGAGACCCGTCCCTGTCGTTCAGGGGCTCCGTGGGGTGATTCAGTCGTGCCAGATGAAGGGTGAGGGAACCATGCACTGCCCCTTCTGCAGGCACCCCGACAGCCGGGTCGTGGACAGTCGCACCACGGACGACGGAACGTCGATCCGCAGGCGCCGTCAGTGCCCCGACTGCTCCCGTCGCTTCACGACGGTGGAGACGGCCTCGCTGATGGTGATCAAGCGCAGCGGGGTCACCGAACCCTTCAGCCGTACCAAGGTCATCTCTGGCGTCCGCAAGGCGTGCCAGGGGCGACCGGTCACCGAGGACGCCCTCGCCAAGCTCGGCCAGCGGGTCGAGGAGGCGGTGCGCGCCACCGGCAGCGCCGAGCTGACCACCCACGACGTGGGTCTGGCCATACTCGGCCCCTTGCAGGAGCTCGACCTCGTCGCGTACCTGCGGTTCGCATCCGTTTACCGAGCGTTCGACACCCTTGAAGACTTCGAGGCCGCCATCGCGGAACTCCGCGAGCCCCGGCCTCCCCACGAGTGCGAGCCCGGAGGGACCCCCCCGGTCGTCCCCGTGCCCGCCTCCGCCGCCGACTGACCGGACAGGCCGCACCTCGGCGCGGCCCGGCCGGCCGGCTGGGCGAGATTCGTAGATACAAGACACACAGCACCGTGCCCGCGGAATAACGCTGGCACTTTAGGGCGTTTTTGCCCGCATATGGGAGGAAGCGGCATGACTGAGACGGCGAGCGGCTCGGCGCGAGGTTCCCGCACCAAGGGGACCAAGGCTGCCAAGAGCGGCCTGCGTATCGAGCGCATCCACACCACCCCGGGCGTGCACCCGTACGACGAGGTGAGCTGGGAGCTCCGTGACGTCGTCATGACCAACTGGCGCGACGGCTCGGTGAACTTCGAGCAGCGTGGCGTCGAGTTCCCCGACTTCTGGTCGGTGAACGCGGTCAACATCGTCACCAGCAAGTACTTCCGCGGCGCGGTCGGCACCCCGCAGCGCGAGACCGGTCTGAAGCAGCTCATCGACCGGATCGTGAAGACCTACACGAAGGCCGGCGAGGACCACGACTACTTCGCCTCTCCCGCCGACGCGGAGATCTTCGAGCACGAGCTGACGTACGCGCTCCTGCACCAGATCTTCAGCTTCAACTCGCCGGTCTGGTTCAACGTCGGCACGCCCCAGCCGCAGCAGGTCTCCGCCTGCTTCATCCTCGCCGTCGACGACTCCATGGAGTCGATCCTCGACTGGTACAAGGAAGAGGGCATGATCTTCAAGGGCGGCTCCGGCGCCGGCCTGAACCTCTCCCGCATCCGCTCCTCCAAGGAGCTCCTCTCCTCCGGCGGCAACGCCTCAGGCCCCGTCTCCTTCATGCGCGGTGCCGACGCGTCCGCAGGAACGATCAAGTCGGGCGGCGCCACCCGCCGCGCGGCCAAGATGGTCGTCCTGGACGTGGACCACCCGGACGTCGAGGACTTCATCGCCACCAAGGTGAAGGAAGAGGAGAAGATCCGCGCCCTGCGCGACGCGGGCTTCGACATGGACCTGGGCGGCGACGACATCACGTCCGTCCAGTACCAGAACGCCAACAACTCCGTCCGCGTGAACGACGAGTTCATGACGGCCGTCGAGAACGGCACCGAGTTCGGCCTGCGCGCCCGCATGACCGGCGAGGTCATCGAGAAGGTCGACGCCAAGGCGCTCTTCCGCAAGCTCGCCGAGGCCGCGTGGGCCTGCGCCGACCCGGGCATCCAGTACGACGGTGTGATCAACAACTGGCACACCTGCCCCGAATCCGGCCGCATCACCGCGTCCAACCCGTGCAGCGAGTACATGCACCTGGACAACACGTCCTGCAACCTCGCCTCGCTGAACCTGATGAAGTTCCTGAACGACGACGGCAAGGGCAACCAGTCCTTCGACGCCGAGCGCTTCGCCAAGGTCGTCGAGCTCGTCATCACCGCGATGGACATCTCCATCTGCTTCGCGGACTTCCCGACGCAGAAGATCGGCGAGAACACCCGCGCCTTCCGCCAGCTCGGCATCGGCTACGCCAACCTCGGCGCCCTGCTGATGGCGACCGGCCACGCGTACGACTCGGACGGCGGCCGCACCCTCGCCGCCTCGATCACCTCGCTGATGACCGGTACCGCGTACAAGCGCTCCGCCGAGCTGGCCGCCATCGTCGGCCCGTACGACGGCTACGCCCGCAACGCCGACTCGCACAAGCGCGTCATGAAGCAGCACGCCGACGCCAACGCCGTCGCGCCCCGCACCGAGGACCTCGACAACGTCATCTGGGCCGCGGCGACCGAGGCCTGGCAGGACGTCCTGCGCCTCGGCGAGAAGAACGGCTTCCGCAACTCCCAGGCCTCCGTCCTCGCGCCGACCGGCACCATCGGTCTCGCGATGTCCTGCGACACCACCGGTGTCGAGCCGGACCTGGCCCTGGTCAAGTTCAAGAAGCTCGTCGGCGGCGGCTCGATGCAGATCGTCAACGGCACCGTCCCGCAGGCCCTGCGCCGCATGGGATACCAGGAAGAGCAGATCGAGGCGATCGTCTCCCACATCGCCGAGCACGGTGTGGTCGTCGACGCCCCGGGCCTGAAGCCCGAGCACTACTCGGTGTTCGACTGCGCCATGGGCGAGCGTTCCATCTCGGCGATGGGTCACGTGCGCATGATGGCCGCGATCCAGCCCTGGATCTCCGGCGCGATCTCGAAGACGGTCAACATGCCGGAGACGGCGACCGTCGAGGAGATCGAGGAGATCTACTTCGAGGCGTGGAAGCTGGGCGTCAAGGCGCTCGCGATCTACCGCGACAACTGCAAGGTCGGCCAGCCCCTCTCCGCGAAGAAGAAGGAAGAGGAGAAGGCCGAGGTCACCGAGAAGGCCGAGGAGACCATCCGCGCGGCGGTCGAGAAGGTCATCGAGTACCGCCCCGTCCGCAAGCGCCTGCCGAAGGGCCGCCCGGGCATCACCACCTCCTTCACCGTCGGTGGCGCCGAGGGCTACATGACGGCGAACTCCTACCCGGACGACGGTCTGGGCGAGGTCTTCCTGAAGATGTCCAAGCAGGGTTCCACCCTCGCGGGCATGATGGACGCCTTCTCCATCGCCGTCTCGGTGGGTCTGCAGTACGGCGTCCCGCTGGAGACGTACGTCGCGAAGTTCACGAACATGCGCTTCGAGCCGGCCGGCATGACGGACGACCCGGACGTGCGGATGGCGCAGTCGATCGTCGACTACATCTTCCGCCGCGTGGCGCTCGACTTCCTGCCGTTCGAGACCCGCTCCGCCCTCGGCATCCACTCCGCCGAGGAGCGTCAGCGCCACCTCGACACCGGCTCGTACGAGCCGCTCGACGACGAGCAGCTGGACACCGAGACGCTCGCCCAGTCGGCGCCGGTCGCGGCCGTTCCGGCAGCCCCGAAGCCGGTGGCGGTCGCCCCGGTCCCGGCTCCGAAGACGGCGCACAGCAACGCCGAACTGGTCGAGATGCAGCTCGGCGTCTCCGCCGACGCCCCGCTCTGCTTCTCCTGCGGTACGAAGATGCAGCGCGCCGGCTCCTGCTACATCTGCGAGGGCTGCGGCTCGACCAGCGGTTGCAGCTGACGTACGACGCCGGCCGGGGCACGCCCCGGCCGGCCCGCGAGGGCGGTGGAGCCGGTGACCCGGCTCCACCGCCCTCGGCGTTTTCCGGGCCGGACGGCCGGCTGACACCCTCCGGGCTCAGTGGGGGATGGGGCGGGAGGGGCGGGTGACCAGCTCCTCCCGGAATTCCGCGATCCGGGAGTGGACCTGCCGCAAGAGGTGGGTGTCCTCGATCCGGTCCAGGTAGAGGCAACGGGCCGCCAGCCCCGGCAGGTCGAAGGCGAAGCACAGGGACATCAGCGGGTTGACGAAGAGCTCGCTGCCCTGGGTGCGGCTGGTGAAACGGACGTCGCCGAAGGAACCGCGCACCGCTGCCGCGACCGAGCCGGCCACGATGCTCGGACGGTCCGGAGTGTGGTCCTGGGCGTGGGCCACCGCATCGAGGAACAGCGCGCCCTCGCGCGTGGCGCGGGGTATCGAGAACGCCCCGAGGTACGCCCCGTCCCGTTCCAGCGCCGCGATGTTCTCCAGTACGAGGGCGTGGCTCACCCCGTGGTACGCGTCCACCCCGAAGCCGACCGACACGACCAGCCGGTGCGGTACGTCGTCCAGCGCGGCCAGCGCGGCGACGCTGGTCAGGTCCTCCTCCGGGGTGCCCAGGCCGGCTTCGTCACCCCGCATCAGGATGTCCGTGCCCCCGTCCACCAGCACCACCGCGTCGATGTCGTGGCGGTCGATCAGCGCCCGGTAGGCGGCGCGCAGCGGCTGCACCCCGACCTGCGGGAAGGCGTGGACGGTGGAGGGGTAGCGGTGCAGGGCGAGCCACTGGGCCAGGGTGCGCTCCGGGAAGTAGGACTGGTGGGGTGCGGAGTCCGGGGTGACGACGGCGACGTCCGGAGCGAGCCAGTCCGTGGTGGGGAGGCCCGCCAGGGCGCTGAAGGAGAGGTTCGCCAGGTGGACCTCCTTGCCCTGGTGCAGGAGGGAGAGGGCGATCGGCAGACCCGAGTAGATGTCGAAGCCCCCGCCCGCCCCGGCGACGAGGATCCGCTCGGCCGTGGCGAGCCGGGCGAAGAGCGGGTTGGTGTGCAAGGCGGTCATGGCGATCATTGTGCGGGGCGCGCCCGACCGCGGGCCCGGGATTTTCACGACGGGGGAGTGAGGAACCATGTGGAACGGTGACGAGCTGGACCTGGACGCGTACCTGACGCGGATCGGGCTGCGGGCCGGGGGCCCGGAAGAAGACGGGACCGGTGACGGGGCAGGGGCCGGAAGCAGGACCGGAGTCCGGGAACTCCGGCCGGACCTGGAGACGTTGTACGCAGTGCACCGGGCCCACACCGCCTCCATCGTCTTCGAGAGCCTGGACGTCCTGCTCGGCCGCCCCGTCGCGCTGGACGTCAAAGCCCTGGAGGACAAGCTCGTGCACGACCGCCGCGGCGGTTACTGCTACGAGCAGAACTCGCTGCTGGCCGCTGCCCTGGAGCGGATCGGCTTCGAGGTCTCCGGGCGCGGAGCCCGCAACCGCACCCGGGGCGACAGCCTGCTCGCGGTCACCCACGCGGTCCTCGTCGTCACCGTCGACGGTGAACCGTGGCTCTGCGACGCGGGCTTCGGCTACCAGGGCCCGCGCGAGCCCGTCCCGCTCGCACGGCCCGGCCGCGAGATCCGCCAGGGGGCGTGGACGTTCCGCGTCCGCGAGGAGGAGGACGGCATCCTCGTCCTGAGCGCCCTGCGCGCAGGGGCCTGGAGGGACCTGTACGCCTTCTCCCCGCAGCGCTACCACCCCGTCGACTACGTGGTGCTGAACCACTACAGCTCCACTCACCCCCTCTCCTCGTTCGTCGGGCGGATCCTCGTCCAGCTCCCGGGCGACGCCGTGCGGCAGACCCTCGTGGGCAGCGAGCTCACCCGCCTGTACCCCGACGGTCGGACCGAGCGGGAGAACGTCGCGCCGGAGGAGCTGATCGACCTCCTCGACCGGGAGTTCGGGCTCCGGCTGTCCGATCGGGACGCGGCGGAACTGGTGCGGATCCACCGCTCCGGGGACTGACCCGGGCCCCGCCCGGCCCGTACGATGGCGCGGTGCTGGTCAAGTGGATTCGCTGCACGGTGACGGACCGACGCGGGTTCGAGCGCGGGCAGCGAAAATGGGCGGGGCTGCCCGGCGAACCCGGATTCCGGGGGCAGGGCGGCGGCTGGAGCCGGGGCCGGCAGGGGGTCGCGCACGTCTTCGCGTTCTGGGAGAGCCGTGCCTTCTACGACTCCTTCATGGCCCGTTCGCACGACCGGCTGGCAGCCTCCCAGAACGGCACCTTCACCGACGCGAGGGTCACGCTCTTCGACCACCGCTTCGACGTGAAGACCGGCTTCCAGCCCCGCTTCAGCGACGCCGACGTGGTCCGGGTCGCACACACCCGGGTCCGGGAGGGGCGCGAGGAGCACTTCACCCTCATGCAGGAGAAGGTGTGGAACCCGGCCATGGCCGGCTCGCCCGGAATGGTCCGGGGCCTGTTCGGCGAGGCCCCCGGCCGGGAGTTCCTGGTGCTGTCGATGTGGCGGGCGGCGGCCGAGCACGGCAAGTACCGGCAGGAGCGGGTGGAACGCCTCTCGCTGCGCGCCCAGACGGAGGCCGACGTCGAGGCGCTCACCGGCGACGTCGTGGACCTCGAACCCGCCTGGACGGTATGACCGTCCGACGATCACCGGCCCGGGGCGGGCGGGACGGCGCGCCCGGTCGGCGGGGCCGTCGGTGGCCGAATAAGGTCGTGGGATGGTACGACCACGGCGCATCGTCCTTGTCCGGCACGGGGAATCGGAGGGGAACGCCGATGACACGGTGTACGAGCGGGAACCCGACCACGCCCTGCGCCTGACCCGAAGGGGCCGCGAACAGGCCGCCGAGGCCGGCGCCGGACTGCGCGCGCTCTTCGGCGACGAACACATCAGCGCGTACGTCTCCCCCTACCGCCGGACCCTGCAGACCTTCCGGGAGCTGCGGCTGGACCCGACGCGGGTGCGGATGCGCGAGGAGCCGCGCCTGCGCGAACAGGACTGGGGCAACTGGCAGGACCGGGACGACGTACGCCTGCAGAAGGCCTACCGGGACGCCTACGGGCACTTCTTCTACCGGTTCGCCCAGGGGGAGTCCGGCGCGGACGTGTACGACCGCGTCGGGTCCTTCCTGGAGAGCCTCTACCGCAGCTTCGAGGCCCCGGACCACCCCGAGAACGTGCTCCTGGTGACGCACGGGCTGACGATGCGGCTGTTCTGCATGCGCTGGTTCCACTGGTCGGTATCCGAGTTCGAGGCCCTGTCCAACCCCGGCAACGGCGAATACCGGGTGCTGCTCCTCGGCCCGGACGGCCGGTACCGGATGGACCGCCCGTTTGAGCGGTGGACCACACCCGAGCCTTATGACCTGGACGGCTAGAGTGACGCGCGATGACCGCTGATTCCGCTCCCGAAACGCGCTACGCACGCGCCGTGTCCAGCCTCAGAGGGCTGGCCCTGGGGGACGCCCTGGGCTCCCAGTACTTCGTCCCCGTGAACTATCCGCTGCTCAAGCGGCGCGAGCTGCCGGCCGGCAGCGAGCCGTGGCAGTGGACCGACGACACCGAGATGGCCTGCTCGGTGGTGGCCGTGCTCGCCCGGCACGGCCGCATCGACCAGGACGCGCTGGCGAGTTCCTTCGCCGCCCACCACGATTTCGACCGCGGCTACGGCCCCGCCGTGAACCGCATGCTGAGGCTGGTCCGGGAAGGCGAGGACTGGCGCACGCTGGCCGCCGAGCTCTTCAACGGGCAGGGCTCGTGGGGCAACGGCGCGGCGATGCGGATCGCTCCGCTCGGCGCCTGGTACGCGGACGACCCCGAGCAGGCCACCCACCAGGCGGAGATCTCCGCCTACACCACCCACCAGCACCGCGAGGCGGTGTGCGGGGCGATGGCCGTCGCCGCCGCGGCCGCGCTGGCGGCCTCCCCGGCGGGCCGGCCGACGCCCGCCGAGCTGCTGGACGGGGTCATCGCGCTGGTCCCGCGCAGTGCGGTCGGCGCCGGGGTGCGCCGGGCACGGGACATGCTGGACTACGGCGACGCGACCACGGTCGCGGCGGTACTGGGCTGCGGGCGCCGCACGAGCGCCCACGACACGGTGCCGTTCGCCCTGTGGTCGGCCGCCCGGTCGCTGGACGACTACGAGAAGGCCTTCTGGACCACCGCGCAGGTCGGCGGGGACGTCGACACCACCTGCGCGATCGTCGGGGGCGTGCTCGGCGCGCGCGGCGGGGAAGTGCTGCCGCAGGCCTGGCTGGCACGCACCGAGGAACTCCCGGCCTGGCTTCCGCGGGAAGCCGCCTAGCAGCCCCGTCCGGCGGCCCGGGCCGGGTGGGCGGGTAGTACGAAGGCCCCGGGCGCGGGGTAGTTCCCGCGCCCGGGGCTTCGTACGGGCACCCTTGCCCGGGGCCGTACGACGTGCCCTGCTCAGGCCACCGGACCGGCCTTGGCGGCGGTCCCGCCGAGGGCCTCCAGGTCGCTCTTGCGGACCCGGATGACCAGCAGTGCGCTGGCCAGGGCCAGCCCCGCCATCGCGACGGCGGCGGTGAAGGCGATGGAGATCCCCTGGGTCAGGACGAGGTCGCCCCAGGGGTCGGCCAGCGCGCCGGTCTCGCGGAACGCGGCCAGCTGGGCGGGGTCGGCCCGGGCCAGGAAGTCGGGCACCTGCTGCTCCGCCTCGCCGCGGGCCGCCGTGCCGAAGACCGTGACCAGGATGGACAGCCCGAGCGAGCCGCCGACCTGCTGGCTGGCGTTGAGCAGTCCGGACGCCGCGCCCGCTTCGTGCGGGGCCACTCCCGAGACGGCGGTGAGGGTGAGGGTCACGAAGTTGAGGCCCATGCCGAAGCCGAACAGGAGCATCGGGCCGAGCACGCCGGAGAGGTAGGAGCTGTCGGTCCGGATGAGGGTCAGCCAGGCCAGGCCGGAGCCGGTGAGGGCGGATCCGACGACCATGAACGGCTTCGGTCCGAAGCGCGGCAGGAAGCGCTGCGAGAGTCCGGCGGCGGTGACGATGGCGACGGTCACGGGCAGGAAGCCGAGCCCGGCCTCGATCGGGGAGAAGCCCAGCACGTTCTGCACGAACTGGACGATGAAGAAGAACATCCCGAACATGGCGGCGGCCAGCCCCAGCATGATCAGGTAGGTGCCTGCGCGGTTGCGGTCGGCGAACATCCGCAGCGGGATGATCGGTTCCGCGGCCCGGGACTCGATCAGGACGAACAGGCCGAGCAGGACGACCGCGGCGGCGAACGACCCGATGGTGAGGGGGTCGCGCCAGCCGTCCTCGGAGGCGCGGATGAACCCGTAGACGAGCGCCGCCATGCCGCCGGTGGACGTGAGCGCCCCGGCGACGTCGAAACGGCCGGGATGACGTTCGGACTCGGTGATGTACAGCGGCGTGAGGACGGCGATCAGGACGCCGATCGGCACGTTGACGAACAGGACCCAGCGCCAGTCCAGCCATTCGGTGAGCATGCCGCCGGTCAGCAGGCCGATCGCGCCGCCGCCCGCCGAGACCGCGGCGAACACCCCGAAGGCGCGGTTGCGCTCGGGGCCCTCGGCGAAGGTCGTGGTGATGAGGGCGAGCGAGGTCGGCGAGGCGATCGCGCCGCCGACCCCCTGGAGCGCACGGGCGGCGAGCAACTGCCAGGGTTCCTGGGCGAATCCGCCGAGGAGCGAGGCCGCGGTGAACAGCAGGATCCCGGTCAGGAAGACACGGCGCCGGCCGAGGATGTCACCGGCCCGGCCGCCGAGCAGCAGCAGGCCACCGAAGGTGAGGGTGTAGGCGCTGAGCACCCACGACAGGTCGGTGGTGGAGAAGGAGAGGGCGGTCTGGATGTGGGGGAGGGCGATGTTCACGATCGTCGCGTCGAGGACGACCATGAGCTGGCAGGCGGCGATGACGGCGAGGGCGACACCCGGGCGCCCGGGCCGGCGGGCCGCTCCGGGTATTCGGGACGTGGCGAGTTGAGTGCTTGTCACTGTGGATCCCCCCATAGTGAAATAGTGAACGCATACGTTCACTGCGGGACCAAGGTAGGAGCCCGCTCGTAGGGAACGCAAGCGTTCCCTACGGCTGAAAATGTGTGCGTCTGACGCACGTGCGGGTCGGAGGTAGCGGGGTATGACGGGTTCGCGCTGGTCGGCGGGGGCGGCGCCGGGGCGCAGGCGCGGGCCGGAACTCGAACGGGCGATCCTGGACGCGGCCCTGGAGCAGCTGAGCACCGTCGGGTGGAACGCGCTCACGATGGAGGGCGTCGCGGCCGGCGCGCGCACCGGCAAGGCCGCGCTCTACCGGCGGTGGCCCTCCAAGGCGGATCTCGTGGCCGAGGTGCTGCGCGCCGGGCTGCCGCCGCTCGGGGAGGTCCCGGACCAGGGCGCGGTCCGCGACGACCTCTTCCGGCTGTGCGTACGGATGCGGGACGTCATGCATTCGCAGGCCGGGGAAGCGCTGCGTGCGGTGCTTCACGAATGCGACCATGCCCATGCGGACCGGTTCCGTGCGGTGATCTGGAACGGCGTCCACGAACCCGCCCACCACCTGATCCGAGCGCTTCTGCGCCGGGGGATCGAGCGCGGTGACGTCCGGCCGGACGCGGTGGACCCGCTGGTGGTCGACGTGATTCCGGCGATGCTGATGTACCGCAGCAAGGTGTGCGGAAGCGAATGGAAGGACCAGGAGATCGGGGACATGATCGACCGGGTGATGGTGCCGATGGTCCGGGCGGACGCCGCCTGAGGCCAGCATCGGCCCCGCCCGGGCGGCCCGGCGAAGGGCAGCGGACGGGGAGCGTCCGCAGGCTGCGGCCGCCGGCCCGCGGCGAGCCGGAGACGGCTTGCCGCAGGCCGGGGTGTGCAGGCGGCCCCGAGCGGCGTAACCTTGCTGGCGCCATGCCGTACGAAGCACCCACCCACACCGTCGAGCGCTCCCTCCGTGCAACCACCGGCGCCAAGATCATCGCCGGGGTCGACGAGGTCGGACGAGGGGCCTGGGCCGGTCCCGTCACCGTCTGCGCGGCGATCACCGGTCTGCGCCGGCCGCCCGCGGGGCTCACCGACTCCAAACTGCTCACCCCCAGACGACGCGACGCGCTGCTCGACGTCCTGGAGGACTGGGTCACCGCCCACGCCCTCGGGCACGCCTCCCCCGAGGAGATCGACGAGCTCGGGATGACCGCCGCGCTGCGGCTCGCGGCCGTGCGCGCCCTGGAGGCCCTCCCGGTGCGGCCCGACGCGGTCATCCTCGACGGCAAGCACGACTACCTCGGCGCACCCTGGCAGGTCCGTACGGTGATCAAGGGCGACCAGTCCTGCGTCGCCGTCGCCGCGGCCTCGGTGATCGCCAAGGTCCGGCGCGACCGGATGATGGCCGAACTCGGCGAACAGGGTGATGGAACAGCGGACTTCGCCTTCGCCGCCAACGCAGGCTATCCGTCGCCCATGCACCGGGCCGCGCTCGAGGAGCGGGGTCCCACCGCGTACCACCGGCTCTCGTGGTCGTACCTCGACGCGCTGCCCCGGTGGCGGCACCTCAAGAAGGTGCGCCGCAGCGAGGAGGCGGCGGCTTTGGAAGACGGAGGCCAACTCGGCTTCGATTTCTGATCGCACCCACGTGCCACCCACCGGTACGTTTCGTACCGGTGTTTGATAGATATCAACTCATGCCTCTCACCCCCGCCATCGAGGAGCCTCAGATTCACGAGAGTGCCCAGGGTCCCCGCGTCACGCCGGCCGCCGGCCGCACCGCGCAGACCCCCCGCCCCGTACCTGGTCCGCGTCCCGCCGCCGTACCCCGGCCCGGACGCCCCGGTCCCGTCCGGCCCGCCCCGCCCGCGCAGCGCGCGGCGCAGGCCGCCCCCGGACCCGCTTCCGCAGCCCCCGCCGCCCCGTCCGTCTCCGCGGCGGTGCCGCAGGTCCAGCTGATCCCGGCCTCCGCCGAGGGTGCGCTGGACGCGGCCGACGAGGCCGTGGACCTGCTGCTCGACACCGGGCGCGCGCCCGGCGACATCCTGGTCCTCACGACCGGCGACCCGCACCCGTGGGCCGCTCACGAGCTGTCCTTCGGCGAGGCCTCCTACTGGGCCCAGCACGAGGCCGGGGACGACGTCTTCTACGCGGACGCGGCGCAGGTGCAGCGTGCCGCGGGCCGTCCCGTCGTGGTCTTCGCGGCCAACGGCGGACCGGCCGGAACGGTCGCCACCGCACTGCCGGTCGCGCTCGCGCGTGCCGGTGCGCTGCTGATCGTGTGCGGCGACGTACAGCAGATCAACTCCGTGCTGGGTGCGGGCGTCTGACGCCCCGTATCCCGCACGGGCGAGGGGCGGGGCGGGCCGGGTGCCGGCCCCGCTGAAGCCCGGAGCCCGGACTGCTGTACACCCGTCCGCGGGAGTGCGGCCGTGAGGGCCGTTCCGTGATGCCGTGTAGCTCGTGTGACACGGCACCGTTGAGTGGCGCCGGGGTGGTGCCGTGCCCGTCCGCGCGAGCACGCGCACCCCACGGGGCCCGGTCGTACGGGGCTCCGCGCGCGGTGCGCGTCGTACGCGGTCGCGGGGCTCAGCGGGCTGCGGTGCGCCGCAGGGCCTCGGTCGCGCCGCCGCCCGTGCGGAGCGGCAGCGGCGTGAGCTCACCCATCGTGGAGCCGAGCCGCTCCGGCCGGGAGTCCGAGCTGGGCCGCCGCCCGCCGCGGCCCTCCCCGAGCACCTGCCAGCCGCCGTGCGTCAGCGTGATGTACGCCCCGCAGCGCAGCCCGTGCAGGGTGCAGGCGTCCCGCAGCCCCCACATCCAGGCCCCGTCCTCCTCGGTCCACCGCTCGTCGCCGTCCCGGCAGTACAACAGCACCGCCGTCCGTACCGGGGTCCGCCGCCGCAGGTCGTGCGGGAGGACCCGGCGCAGCCGCGACAACAGGGCGTTGCGGTACTCCCAGCCGTCGGCTGAGGCCGACCGCTGGACGAAGGAGGCGCTCGCGACGAGCCGGTCCTCGGGACCGAGGACGGCGATCACCGCGGTGTCGGGCACGGGGCTGTGCCGGGAGTGGAGCCCGTCGACCAGCTCGCGCGGATTGCGCAGCAGGGGGACCCCCGCCGCCGTCCACTCGGAGGGTTCGAGCAGTCTGCCGTGCCGGCTGGCGCCGCCGGTGGCCGTTGTCAGGGACGTGGTCGAGGGCGAGGCGAATCCGAAGGTCACGGTCCTCCCTTCGGGTACACGCCCGTGAACGGGCACGGCTGGGATGCGGGCGCGCCACAGCACGGCCCTGGAGAGTGCCGACGAGCCGAGCGGGAGCACTCCGATTCTCGCGTGGCCCGCGAGGGTGGGGCAATGAGCATTTGCGGCCGCCGACCGGAATTCGCCGGTATGCCGTTCATATCCTTGCCCCGTCGCGCCGTAGATGACGCATTCGGTGCGGCCGGAGCGCGAGCACCAGCGCGAACGCGTCCTCGGTACCCGTCCGCCGGAACGGCCGGGCTCTCGCGCGGTGGCGGGGTCATCCGGTCGCGCGGTCGTCGTGGAGGGTGCCACCCCCGAGGCCTCCGTCATGTTCGCTGCCTCCGCCGGGGGCGCGGCAGAGGCCCGCTGGAGGCCCCGGCGCAGGTCGGCCCGCCGGTGCGTGGGCGGTACGTGACGCTGGGTGAGTTGGCCCATTGTCCGTGCCATCGGGTTGCATGGGGGGATGGACAACCTGGAGCTCCGCACTGAAGCCGATGCCATCCTCGCTGAGCTCGTCGGTGCCCCGGGGGGTTCGGCGCGGCTTCGCGAGGACCAGTGGCAGGCGGTGTCCGCCCTGGTGGAGGAGCGCAGGCGGGCCCTGGTCGTACAGCGCACCGGCTGGGGCAAGTCGGCGGTGTACTTCGTCGCGACCGCTCTGCTGCGCCGCCGCGGCTCCGGCCCCACCGTGATCATCTCGCCGCTGCTGGCCCTCATGCGCAACCAGGTCGAGGCGGCCGCGCGGGCCGGCATCCAGGCGCGCACCATCAACTCCGCCAACCCGGAGGAGTGGGACACCATCTACGACGAGGTGGAGCGCGGCGAGACCGACGTCCTCCTCGTCAGTCCGGAACGCCTCAACTCCGTGGACTTCCGCGAGCAGGTGCTCCCCAAGCTCGCGGCCACGACCGGCCTCCTCGTCGTCGACGAGGCGCACTGCATCTCCGACTGGGGACACGACTTCCGCCCCGACTACCGGCGGCTGCGGGCGATGCTCGCCGAGCTCGCCCCCGGCGTACCGGTGCTGGCCACCACCGCGACCGCCAACGCGCGGGTCACCGCCGACGTCGCGGAGCAACTGGGCACCGGCGCGGGCGAGGCTCTGGTACTGCGCGGCCCGCTGGAGCGGGAGAGCCTGCGCCTGGGCGTGGTCCGGCTGCCGGACGCCGCGCACCGGCTGGGCTGGCTCGCCCAGCACCTCGAAGAACTGCAGGGATCCGGGATCATCTACACCCTCACCGTCGCCGCCGCCGAGGAGGCCACCGCCTTCCTGCGCCAGCGCGGCTTCAACGTGGCCTCCTACACGGGGCGCACGGAGAACGCCGACCGGCTCCAGGCCGAGATCGACCTCCAGGAGAACCGGGTCAAGGCGCTGGTCGCGACCTCGGCCCTGGGCATGGGCTTCGACAAGCCCGACCTGGGCTTCGTGATCCACCTCGGTTCGCCGTCCTCGCCGATCGCCTACTACCAGCAGGTGGGCCGCGCGGGCCGCGGGGTCGAGCACGCCGACGTGCTGCTGCTGCCGGGCAAGGAGGACGAGGCGATCTGGCGCTACTTCGCCGACACCGCCTTCCCGCCCGAGGCCCAGGTCCGCCAGACCCTGGCGGCCCTCGCCGACGCCGGACGGCCGGTGTCCGTGCCCGCCCTGGAGGCCGCGGTCGACCTGCGCCGCACCCGGCTGGAAACCATGCTCAAGGTCCTCGACGTGGACGGGGCGGTCAAGCGGGTGAAGGGCGGCTGGTCCTCCACCGGCGAGCCGTGGGCCTACGACTCCGAGCGGTACGCCTGGGTCGCCCGCCAGCGGGCCGCCGAGCAGCAGGCCATGCGCGACTACGTGACGACGACCGGGTGCCGGATGGAGTTCCTGCGCCGGCAGCTCGACGACGAGGGCGCCGCCCCGTGCGGCCGCTGCGACAACTGCGCGGGCACCTGGGCCGATTCCACCGTTTCGGCCGAGATCCTGACGGGCGCGGCGAAGGAACTGGACCGCCCCGGGGTGGAGGTCGAGCCGCGCCGGATGTGGCCGACGGGGATGCCCGCACTGGGCATCAACCTCAAGGGCCGCATCCCGGTCAAGGAGCAGTGCTCCGCCGGGCGCGCCCTGGGGCGGCTCTCCGACATCGGCTGGGGCAACCGGCTGCGCCCGCTCCTCGCCGACAACGCACCCGACGGACCCGTCCCCGACGACGTCCTGCAGGCCGCGGTCGCCGTCCTCGCCGACTGGGCGCGTTCCCCGGGCGGCTGGGCGCCGAACGTGTCCGATGCCACCGCCCGGCCGGTGGGAGTCGTCGCCGTACCCTCCCTGACCCGTCCTCAGCTGGTGGGCTCCCTCGCCCAGGGCATCGCGGCCATCGGCCGGCTCCCCTTCCTGGGCAGCCTGACGTACACCGGACCGGACGGCGCGCACGCGGCGCGCCGCAGCAACTCCGCCCAGCGCCTCAGGGCGCTCTCCGGCGCCTTTGCCGTCCCCGAGGACCTGGCGGCCGCCCTGGCGGCCGCTCCCGGCCCCGTCCTGCTAGTGGACGACTCCACCGAATCCGGGTGGACCCTCGCGGTCGCCGCCCGGCTGCTCCGGCAGGCGGGCGCCGAACAGGTCCTTCCGCTGGTCCTGGCCTCGGCCGCCTGATCCCTGCGCGGCTTCCTTGCGGGCTGCGGGCTGCGGGCTGCGGGCGGGGTGAGGGGCGGGGCTGCGCGGCCGGGGCCGCCGGGGCATGGTGCCGGGCGTGTGGCCGGGCCGGGTCGTGGTGCCGGGTGCGGTGCGGGCTCAGGCCGCCGGTCCGGCCGTCTCGGCGACCGCCAGGGCGAAGGCCTGCGCCTGCGCGGAAGGCCTCAGGCGGGGGCGGACGAGGCCCAGCTCGGAGTCGGGCAGGCCCCGTACCGGGACGAAGGCCAGGGAGTCGCGGCTCGCGTGGTAGCCGGCCGTGGACCGGCACAGCAGCATCGCGCCCCGGTCTCCGGCGGCCAGGCTCAGTCCTTCCTGGAGCGTGTTGACGCCGGGCCCGGCCGGCACGGGGAGGCCGCCCGGGGTCCTGCGGGGGGCCTGGGCGTGCCGCCAGTAGTCGGGGGCGTCGCCGTCGATCCGGATGAGACGGCAGTCGGCGAGCTCCTCGGCGGACAGCGACTCCCGGGCGGCGAACGGATGCCGGACGGACACCGCGAGGGTCTGCGGATGCCGGGAGAAGACCGGCCCGAGGGCGAGGTCGTCCTCGGCGACCGGCAGCAGCACCGCCGCGCAGTCCACCTCCTGGCGGCGCAGCGGACCGAACGGGTCGGAGAGCGGGATCTCGACGATGCCGATCGCGCAGTCGGGATACCGGTCCCCGAACCGGGCGATCGCCCGGCTCAGGTGGTCGTCGACGGCGCCCTGGAATCCGATGCGCAGCACCCCGCCCGTTCCCCGCGCGGCGGCGCGGGCGTCTTCCACGGTGGCGCGCAGGGCGTCGTACGCGGGGCGCAGACCCGCGAGGAAGCTCTCCCCCAGCGGGGTCAGGCCCACCCGGCGGCTGGTGCGTTCGAGGAGGGGAGCGCCGATGCGGGTCTCCAACGACCGCAGGAGCTGACTGACCCGGCTCTGGGAGACGTACAGCCGCTCGCCCGCCCTGCCGAAGTGCAACTCCTCGGAGAGGACGAGGAACGCCTCCAGCTCGCGTATCTCCACACCGCTCATGCCGGTCCCTTCATGGCGTTCTCTTGCGCACCGCCGCCGACAGCGCACCAGTGCGGCGGATCGAGTAGTCCCGCTCATCGAAGGATGAGAGATCCGCCGTTGTTCCCCCGGAGCGGGGCGGGTTGGCTGGCCGCATGGCACAGACAGAGGAAACCGCTGACATCGGCGGGATGCGCGAGCGACCGGCGGCCCGCGGCTGGCCGGGCGTCGTGGCGGTCGCGGGTGCGACCTTCACGGTGGTGACGTCTGAGATGCTGCCCGTGGGGCTGCTGACTCCCATCGGGGACGCGCTGGAGGTGACCGACGGCGCCGCCGGACTGACCCTGACCGTCACCGGCCTGGTGGGCGCGGTGTCGGCGCCGATCCTGACACCGCTGTTGGGGCGGTTCGATCGGCGAACGGTGCTGTGTGCGCTCATGGGCCTCCTGACGGCCGGCAACCTGCTCGCCGCGTGGACGCCGGACTTCGCGGTGATGGTGGCGGCCCGGGTGCTGGTCGGTATCGGTATGGGCGGTGTCTGGGCGATCGCGGCGGGGCTGGCGGTGCGGCTGGCCCCGTCGAGGTCGGTCGGCTCCGCGACCTCCCTGATCTTCAGCGGGATCGCGGTGGCGTCGGTGCTCGGGGTCCCGGCCGGTGCGTACGTAGGTGAACTGGTTGGCTGGCGGGCCGCGTTCGCGGCGGCGGGCGTGCTGGGGCTGGTGGTGCTGGTCGGCCTGGCGGTCCTGCTGCCGCGACTGCCCGCCGAGGAAGAGGTACGGCTCGGTGGTGTGGTGAGGCTGTGCGGCGACGCGCGGGTGCGGACGGGGCTGGCCGTGGTGGCCCTGCTGGTCACCGGTCACTTCGCCGCCTACACGTACGTGCGCCCCGTGCTGGAGGAGGTCTCCGGGGTGCGCGCCGGCACGATCGGGACACTGCTGCTGGTGTACGGAGTCGCTGGCGTGGCGGGCAACTTCGCGGCCGGTGCGGGCGCCGCCCGCTCCCCGCGTTCCACCTTGCTGGTGATCAGTGCGGTGCTGGCGTCCACGATCGCGTTGGTACCGGTGCTCGGCGGCTCCGTCCTGACCGCTGGTGTGCTCCTCGCGGTGTGGGGGCTGTCCTACGGAGGGGTGTCCGTCAGCACCCAGGCATGGCTGCTGGCTTCGGCGCCCGGGGCGCGCGAGGCCGCGTCCTCCTTGTTCGTCGGCGTCTTCAACGGGGCGATCGCCCTGGGTGCGTTGGCCGGCGCGCTGGCGGCGGACGGCGCCGGGGTCATGGCGGTGATGTGGTGGGGCGGCGGGCTCGCGGCGGCCGCCCTCGCGGTGACCGTGCTGGGCAAGTCCCCTTCGTCCGGGCGCCCCTGAGGTAGGGTCCGGCACGGAGTCCGTCGTTCGTCTTCCGGTGGTCATGGGGTGGGCAGGCTTCGAGTGCGTGGCGGGCCGGGGGCCTGGGATCTGTGTTCATGGCTCCATGGAACCCGATCCCCCTGACATCGCGCCATCACCGCACCCGACCTGTGGATATTGAAAGCTGGACGAGTTATCCACAGGGGTTTCCGGATCGGACCAGGCACGGGACCGTCGACGCATGACGACGAACCACGAATCAACCAGCCCGGCCGGCCGGCCCTCCCTCAGCCCGTCCGGGTCCCCGACCGAACCCCAGATCACCCTGCGCAGCCCGGCCGAACTGGCCGACGCGCTGCCCTACATGCTCGGCTTCCACCCGACCGACTCCCTCGTCATGGTCGCCGTACACGGCGAGGGAGGACGCTTCGGCGGCCGGCTCCGCGTCGGGATCCCGGCGGCGCCCGGCGAATGGGAGGAAACCGCCCGGCAGGTCGCCGAATGCCTGGTCCGCGGCAGCGAACGGCGCGGTGCCAAGCCCGACGGCATCGTGGTCTTCCTCTGCCGGGACCCGCAGGGCGGGGAGAGCGGCCAGCGGGTGATGACCAGGCTCCGGCCCCTCGCTCAGCGGCTGCGGACCGCCTGCGGGGAACTCGACGTCCCCGTACTGGAGGCCCTGTGCCTCTCCGGCGGCCGCTACTGGTCCTACACCTGTCACGACGCCGACTGCTGCCCGGCCGAAGGCAATCCGCTGGCCCCGCCCGGCACTTCCGTGATGGCAGCGGCCGCGACCTTCGCCGGGCTCCAGGTGCGGGGCTCCCTGCGGGAGATCGAGAACCGGCTCGCCCCCCTGCGCGGGCCGCTGGCCGCCGACCAGGAGGACGCCCTGGAGCGGGCGGCCATCGCCCTGGTGCCGAAGATCCTCGACGGCGCCACTCGTGAGGAGGTCGGTGCCGAGACCATCAGTCTGGCAAGGACCCTGCTGCGGCGCCTGGCCCTCGCCCCGCCCGCCGAAGGGGGAGCCGGGGCCGACGGCCGCGACGACGCCCTGCTCGGCCACGACGAGGCCGCCGCCGTGATCATCGGCCTCCAGGACCGCGAGATCCGCGACATCGCCGCCGAGTGGATGGAGGACGACGAGGCCGCTCCGGCCCTGCGGCTGTGGCGGGCTCTGGCACGGCGTTGCGTCGGGGCCTACGGAGAGCACGCGGCGGCCCCGCTCACCCTCGCGGGCTGGGTTTCCTGGTCCAGCGGGGACGAGCCGACGGCTCGGATCGCCCTCGGGATGGCGCTGCGGGCAGACTCCGAGTACCGCTTCGCCCAGCTGCTCCACCACGCCTGCAACGAGGGCATCGACCCGGAAGGGCTGCGGGAGTGCCTGAGGGAGGAACGCAGGCGCCGCGAACCCCGCCGGAAGCGGGCCGCCGCCACCACACGCCCGCCAGGGCGTCGGAGCGGCCGACGGCGCCCGGAATCCCGCGGCCCGGGGTCCGGCGGACCAGACGCTCGCCAGCCTGGGTCCGCTGGTCCTGCATCTCAGGGAACCGCTGGTCCCGCGTTCTCGCCCGACGACGCCCACGACGGCCACAGCATCGAATCCCGCACCTCCGAAGCCCGTCGCACCGAAGCCCACGGCACCGAGTCCTACCGCCCCGAGTCCCGCCGCCCCGAGGGGAGCGGGCAGTGAGCGCCCGCCGGGACCCGTGCCGAGGCAGCACCGTCCAGCGGCTCCGGGACGTGGTGGGTGCGGCGTTCCGCCCATGCCGTCCCGCCCTGCGGGGGCAGTCACCACCGGGGCCCGTGACCCGGGCGGGGGCCAGGGCGTTCCCCTGGAGGGCGGTGGGGGCCCGGCCGAGCTGCCGCCCAGCCGAACCGGCCGGAGCGCAGACAAGGCGGCACATGGCTCCCCCCGTACCCGAAACCGATCCCTCCGGACCCCCGCCCGCACCACCGGCCCACCCCCCGGGAACCCCCGCGGGCCGGCCCGGCGGCCGACTCCCCGACCCCGCCCCGGGCCGCGCCGGGAGCCCGCCCGCCGGCCCAGCCCCGGTGCCGGGTCCTGCGGAACGTGGGACGGTCGCGGCAGGGCCCTCCGTTCCGTGGCCCGTCGGGGACACAGCGGTCTCCGCCCCGGGCCGCGCCGGGGACCCGCCCGCCGGTGCCGCCTCGCCGTCCGGCCCTGCGGAACGTCAGGCAGGAGCCGCCGCCGGGGGAGGAGGCGAAGTCCCGGGCACCGCCGGGACCCGGGGTACAGCGGGGAGTAGCGGCGGGCACTCCGGCACCGTGGAGGCGCCGGGAGCCGGTCCGGCGCGGCCCGGCACGGCGGGACCCGGGGTGCCGCCCGCGCGCAGGGCCGACCTGCCACCCGTGCACGGAGCCGTCATCTGCGTCTCCGCACCCTGCCTGGCCATTTCCCCCGAGCACGGCCAGCTCACCGGGCGGGGGATCGACGGGATCTACCGAGCCGGGCGCCGCCTGCTGTCCCGGTGCGTGCTCCGCGTCGCGGGCCGGGACCCGGTCGCCGTCCAGGGGCGCAGCCTCGGCGCCGACCGGGCTGCCTTCACCGCCACCGTCCGCACCGGCGTCGAGCCGGGCCCCGATCCCGACGTCGGCGTCGAACGCGTCCGGCACGCCGACGGGACCGAGCGGATCACCCTGCGCAGCTTCGCCGCCCGCCCGATGCGCCTCGCCGTCGAGGTCTCCCTCGGCACCGACCTGGCAGAACTGGCCGCGGTAGCCGCGGGCAGACCGGGGCCCGAACTGCCCGCCGCCGTCCACGCCGCCGGGCTCCGCTGGAGCAGCGGCGAGGCCCGGGCCGTCACCACCGCCGACCCGGCTCCCGACGACGCCCTCGCCTCGGCCGGACTGCTGCGCTGGCAACTCGAACTGGCGCCCGGCGAGTCCCGCGCCATCGAACTGCGGACCACGCGCGACCGCACCGGCCGGGCCCCCGCCGGACAGGTCGCGAACCCCCTCTCCGCAGCCCGCGCCGAGGGCGACGACCCGAGGGCCGACATCTGGTTCCGGACCAGCCTCGACGACCTGGGCGCACTGCTCCTGCGGGACCCCGCGACACCCTGCGACGCCTTCGCCGCGGCAGGAGTGCCGTGGCGGCTCGGACTGGCCCCGGCGGAGTCGCTGTGGGCCGCGCGGATGGCGCTGCCGCTCGGCACCGGGCTGGCCGCCGCCACCCTGCGCACGCTGGCCCGGAGCCAGACCGCCGGGCGCGGCCCCGATGCGGGGAAGATCCCCGGTCCGCTGCGCGCGGCCGGACCGCAGCTGCCGCCGGGATGCACCGGCACGGAAGCCACCCTCGGCTTCCCGGTCCTGCTCGCCGAGGCACGGCGGTGGGGGCTCCCAGAGGAGGAGGCGGCCCGGCTGCTCCCGCATGCGGAACGATGCCTGGACTGGCTGCGCGGGGCCCTCGGTGAGAACGGCTTCCTGGCCGATCCCGACCCGGGGCCACGGCGCCTCGAAACCCAGGCCCACGCCCACCGGGCCGCGCTGCTCGGCGCCGACCTGCTGGACGGGTGCGGGCGGCCCGGAGCGGGGGAGTGGCGGGAATGGGCGGCCGAGCTGAGGAAGAGGTTCCGGGCCGGCTTCTGGATCGACGGACCGGACGGGGGCCGCCCCGCCGCGGCCCTGCACCCCGACGGGCGGCCACTGCCCCGGCTGACGGGGGCCGCCGCGCACCTGCTGGACACCGGGTTGCTGGGCGGCGGCCGGCTCGCGCCCGGCCTGCTGGACCCGGTCCGTACCGAACAGCTGGCCCGGCTCCTCGGTGCCCCCGCGATGGACTCCGGGTGGGGGCTGCGGAGCATGGCCGCCCGCGAGCCGGGCCACAACCCGTTCGGCCACCGGTCGGGTGCCGTCAGGGCTCACGAGAGCGCGGTCGCGGTCGCCGGCCTCGTCCACGCGGGCTTCGAGAAGGAGGCCGCCGGTCTGCTCCGCGGCCTGCTGGACGCGGCGGAGACGTTCGGGTACCGGCTGCCGGAGATGTACGCCGCCGAGCAGCGCACCGCCGGCAGCGCCCCGCTCCCGCATCCGGCCGCCTGCCGGCCCGCGGCCGTGGCGGCGGCCGCCGGGATCCACGCGCTGACGGCTCTGGCCGGGATCCGGCCGGACGCCCCGGAGGCGACGGTCGCGGTGGCACCCTCGGCCGGCGCCCCGCTCGGCGCCCTGCGCCTCTCGGGCCTGCGCGTGGCCGGGGAGCCGTTCACCGTCCGGATCAGCCGGCTCGGCGTCGGCATGGTGGAGGAGGCCGCCGATGCGCTCCAACTCGGAGGCTGAGCCGTTCCGCCGAAGTCCTGCCCGGTCAGCGGGTTCCGGTGCTCCTGCGGCGAAGTTCCGGACGTCGCCTCGTCAGACCCCTTCACCGCGTCGACCCAGCGGGTTGGATCGGGACCGGCGGGGGTGGGGCGCCGACCGGGAAGTCCGGGTGGCGGGCGCCGTGGCGAGGCCGGTCCCGAGCGCCGGCCGGCGCCGTGTGATCGGGAAGATCCGCGCTGGGTTCCAGATCACGGTCTCCGGGATCACCAAAGCTCTGTTTATCGTCAGGCAGACGACTATGATCGCGGCATGTCGCCCTACGACCCGTCGGCCTTTCCGCCCTTCGCCGTCACCGTCGACCTGGTCGTGCTCACCGTACGGCGCCACGCGCTCTGCGCGCTCGTGGTGCGACGGGGTGAGCAGCCGTTCCAGGGGCGCTGGGCCCTGCCCGGCGGCTTCGTCCGCGAGGACGAGGACCTGGCGGGCGCCGCGGCCCGCGAGCTCTCCGAGGAGACGGGCCTGTGTGCCCACGACCCGGCGGCCCCGGAGGTGGGCAACGGGGCGCACCTCGAACAGCTCGCCACCTACGGAGACCCCCAGCGCGACCCGCGCATGCGGGTGGTCAGCGTGGCGCACCTGGTGCTGGCCCCCGACCTGCCCGCCCCGCGTGCGGGCGGTGATGCCAACAGCGCCCGCTGGGCACCGGTCGGGGAACTCCTCGAGGCGCCCGACCAGGCTTCCGCCGGACTCGCCTTCGACCACGCGACGATCCTCGCCGACGGGGTGGAACGGGCCCGGTCGAAGATCGAATACTCCTCCCTGGCGACGGCCTTCTGCCCGCCCGAGTTCACCGTCGGCGAGCTGCGCCGGGTGTACGAGGCGGTGTGGGGCGTGGCTCTCGACCCGCGGAACTTCCACCGCAAGGTCACCGGGACCCCCGGGTTCCTGGTGCCCGCCGGGGGAACCACGACCCGTCAGGGCGGCAGGCCCGCCCAGCTGTTCCGGGCCGGCGGAGCGACCCTGCTCAACCCGCCCATGCTGCGTCCCGAAGTCTGAGCAACCGGCTGCGACATCGGCGCCGCGACGGACCGGTTGCGTAGAAAATCGGACATATCGCGTTATCTTGCTTGCGGTACTCACACTGCCGCAGAGCGGTCTCACACCCCGCGAGAGAAGCGATGCTCCAGGCCATCGGACTCACCAGCACACCCCGTCGACAACTCCCGCCCATCGTGGACGGCCTCACCTTCGAGGCCCGCCCGGGGTGCGTGACCGCGCTCCTCGGCGATCCGGGCTCGGGCAAGACCACCGCGCTGCGGCTCATGCTCGAACTCGAACCGGGTCGCGGAGTCACGTACTTCCGGGGCCGCCCGCTCCACCGGATCCCGCATCCCGGCCGTGAGGTCGGCGTGCTCCTCGGCGACGTCCCCGGCCACCCCGCGCGGACCGTCCGCAACCAGCTGCGCATGCTGTGCGCCGCCGCCGGTGTGGCGGCCTCCCGGGCCGACACGATGATGGAGGTCGTCGGCATCGCCGGCTTGCGCGACGAGCGGCTCGGCTCGCTCTCCCTCGGCATGGAACGCCGGGTGGGGCTGGCCGCCGCCCTGCTCGCCGACCCCTGCACCCTCCTCCTCGACGAGCCCGGCAACGGACTCTCCGCGAAGGAACGCGGCTGGCTGCACGGGATGCTGCGCGGCCACGCCTCCCTCGGCGGCGCGGTGCTGTTCACCACCGACGACGCCAAGGAAGCCGCCGTCAACGCCGACCGGGTCGTCTCGATCGCGTCGGGCCGGCTCGTCGCCGACCAGGACGCCACCGACTTCGCCCGCACCCGCCTGCGGCCGCGCGTCGCCGTGCGCACCCCGCACGCGGCAAGACTGGCCGACGTGCTGACCCGCGAAGCCAGAGCTGCCCAGCGTGCGGTGGAGATCGTCGCGGAGAGCGGCAGCCGCCTCTCGGTGTACGGCAGCAACTGCGCGGAGATCGGCGAGGCCGCCTTCCGTCACGGCGTACTGGTCCACCAGCTCGCCGACGAGACCGGGCAGACCGGCGACGCCCGCGACGGCGGAGACCACGGTGATGCCGGAACGCCGGTTCCGCCCGTCCCGCAGGCCCGCACCCGGCCCGCCATCCAGGCCCGCTCCGAACTCCACTCCGAACTACGCTCCGAGGCCCGCTCCGAGGTCCGGCTCGAAGTCGGCGTCCAGGCCGCCCGCACCGGCACCGGCTTCCAGAGCGCCGCCGGCGTCCGCCCCGACACCGCCCCTGATGTCGGCACCGGCCCCCACCCCCACCCCGGCCCGCGCTCCGAGGCCCGTACGGAGGGGACGGGCGACACCCCGTCCGACCCCGGCGCGGTACCCGAGGCGTGGGGGGCGCCGGCTCCGGGCCCGCAGGACCGGGACTCGGAAGCCGTGAACCCCGAGTGCTGGGGCCTGGAAGGCCGGAGCCGGGAGGCCGGGGACGCAGGAAGCGCGGCACCGCGTCGCCAGGCGAGTGCGGGGCGGCCCGTCTCCACGGTGCGCCGCGTCGGCGGACCGCTGCGGCCGCTGCGCTACGAGCTGCGCCGGGTCTTCGGCACCGCGACCCCCGTCCTGACGGCCGCCGCCGTCCTCGCCGCCTCCGTACTCATCTCCCTCGTACTGGCGCGGGCGGGCCACACCCCGCAGGGCCGACTGCTCGCGGCCTGGCCCGAGCTGCTCCCGCTGCCCCCCGCCGCGGTCGGCGCGGGACTGCTCGGCGCCCTGGCGTTCGGCGAGGAGTACCGCTTCCCGGCACTCGCCGCGGACCGCGGCACCGTGCCGCGCCGGATGGGCCTGCTCACCGCCAAACTCGGGGTGTGCGGCGCCCTCGCGCTGCTGTTCGGAGCCCTCGCCGTCGCCGCCGACGCGGCGGCCCTGCGCCTCGTCTTCGGGGCCGCCCCCCTGCACTCACCCGCGGAATGGGTCGCCCCGGCCGCGAGTTGGGCGGGCCTGCTCGTCGGCTGCGCCTGGGCCGGGGTGCTCGCCTCCGGAGTGTTCCGGTCCGCCACGGCGGGCCTCGCCGCCGTGTTCGCCGTACCCGTGATGGTCGTACCGCTCCTGCGCAAGGCCCTGGACGGGCCGTCCGCGTACCCGATGAACGGAATCGGCTCGCGGCTGCGGAGCCTGTCCTGGGCGCAGTGGCCCCCGGAGACCGACCGGCTCGTGCTGGGAGCCCTTCGGGTGATGGCCCAACCCGTCGGCACCGCGCTGCTGTTGTCACTGATGGTCCTGTTGTGCGCCTATGGGTTCACAGGACTGCGCTCCCGCGTCCGTTGGTGATCGTTCCGGTGCGGGAGAAGACTCCCGGGGGACCGCGGGAGACCGGATCACGCGAAATCACGTGAAGCGGACCGCAACTCCCCGCAAAAAGCCCGGTTCTTTCCGATAAGTCGTCAATTGCGTAGGTGGCACCGATCACCCTTTCGTGTGCTTTTCACCAAAGACCTCAAGGGTGATGGAGGCACGGCCGACAAAGGATTCGTGAGTACCCTTGCGCACACCATGATGACCGCCGCCCGCCATGCCGACACCGGCCTCGCCGGCCCGGGCGAACTCGACCGCTACCCCTACCCGGAGGCCTCCGGGTCAGACCGGGTCGGACCTCCCCACTGGGACGGCGCCGACGTCGAGTTGAGCCGTGTCGGCCGCCGGGCCGCGGGCAGCCGCGGCCGCGGACTGCACGGCCAACTCGTCCAGCAGCTCGGCCAGATGATCGTTTCCGGTGATCTCGGCGCGGACCGCCCGCTGGTACCCGAGGAGATCGGCCAGCGTTTCGAGGTCTCCCGCACCGTCGTCCGCGAATCCCTGCGGGTCCTGGAGGCCAAGGGCCTCGTCAGCGCCCGTCCGAACGTGGGCACCCGGGTCCGTCCCGTCGCCGACTGGAACCTGCTCGACCCGGACATCATCGAATGGCGCGCCTTCGGCCCCCAGCGCGACGACCAGCGCCGCGAGCTCGGCGAGCTCCGCCTGACCATCGAACCGCTCGCCGCCCGCCTCGCCGCGGGTCACGGGCGTCCCGACGTCCAGCAGCGCCTCGCCGACATGGTCGAGATCATGGGCCACGCCCTCGGGCAGGGGGACGTGATCACCTTCGGGCGCGCCGACAACGAGTTCCACGCCCTGCTGATCCAGGTCGCCGGCAACCGCATGCTGGAACACCTCTCCGGCATCGTCTCCGCCGCCCTCCAGGTCTCCGGCAGCCCCGTCACCGCCTGCGACCGTCCGAGCGAGACCTGCGTGGCGCACCACGCACGGATGGTCGAGGCCCTCGCGGCCGGTGACGCCATGGGAGCGGAGAACTCCATGCGTCAGCTCCTGACGGTGCATCCGGAGGTCGAGCGCGTGGTCCCCGCCCCGCGCGAGCACTGACGCGCCGACGCGCGGGGGCGCGGGGGTGCAGCACCTGTCGCCGGGCCCGGTTCGGGTCCGGCGACACCGGCGTCCGGGGTCGTTCGAAGCCCCCGGACGGGCCTGTGTGACCGTACGAACGGCGCCGGCGGGAACCCGGTGTGACCCTGGCCACGAAGATTGGGCGTAACGCTCCGCGACGTCACGCGATGACGTAAGAGGTGATGGCCGACGGAGGGAAGACAGCAGCCCTTGGGGTGCTGTGCAGCTCCCGGCCCCTGCCCGCGCCCCCGGCCCATCCCCAGTCGGTGGTCGTCGGCTCCGGTCCAGCACCAGACCGGGGTCGGAAGCCGTTCCCATCGTTCCGAGAGGTTGTTCGTGTCGGCCAGCACATCCCGTACGCTCCCGCCGGAGATCGCCGATTCCGAGTCTGTGATGGCGCTCATCGAGCGGGGCAAGGCCGAGGGGCAGATCGCCGGCGATGACGTGCGTCGGGCCTTCGAGGCTGACCAGATTCCCGCGACCCAGTGGAAGAATGTTCTGCGCAGCCTCAACCAGATCCTCGAGGAAGAGGGTGTGACGCTGATGGTCAGTGCCGCGGAGTCGCCCAAGCGCACCACCCGCAAGAGCGTGCCGGCGAAGAGCCCCGCGAAGCGGACGGCGACCAAGACCGTCGCGGCGAAGACGACGGCCGCCGCCGGGACCGCGGCCGACGACGCCGCTCCGGCCGGGGCCGGGGCGACGGACAACGCCGCCGACGCCCTCGCGGCGGAGCCCGGAACCGAGCCCGCCGTGAAGAAGGCGGCGGCGAAGAAGACGGCGGCCAAGAAGGCCGCACCCGCGAAGAAGACCGCCGCCAAGAAGACGGCGGCGAAGAAGACCGCGGCCAAGAAGGACTCCGACGAGGGCGAAGGGGACACCTCGGAGGAGGGGCCCGACGCCGTGAAGGCCGAGGCCGACGAAGAGGAGGAGGGCGGCGAGAACAAGGGCTTCGTCATCTCCGACGACGAGGACGACGCCCCCGCCCAGCAGGTCGTCGTCGCCGGCGCCACCGCCGACCCCGTCAAGGACTACCTCAAGCAGATCGGCAAGGTCCCCCTCCTCAACGCCGAGCAGGAGGTCGAGCTCGCCAAGCGCATCGAGGCGGGCCTGTTCGCCGAGGACAAGCTCGCGAACTCCGACAAGCTGGCGCCCAAGCTCAAGCGCGAGCTGGAGATCATCGCCGAGGACGGCCGCCGCGCCAAGAACCACCTGCTGGAGGCCAACCTCCGCCTCGTGGTCTCCCTCGCCAAGCGCTACACCGGCCGCGGCATGCTCTTCCTGGACCTGATCCAGGAGGGCAACCTGGGTCTGATCCGCGCGGTCGAGAAGTTCGACTACACCAAGGGCTACAAGTTCTCCACCTACGCCACGTGGTGGATCCGCCAGGCGATCACCCGCGCCATGGCCGACCAGGCCCGCACCATCCGCATCCCGGTGCACATGGTCGAAGTGATCAACAAGCTCGCCCGCGTGCAGCGCCAGATGCTCCAGGACCTGGGCCGCGAGCCCACCCCGGAGGAGCTGGCCAAGGAACTCGACATGACCCCGGAGAAGGTCATCGAGGTCCAGAAGTACGGCCGCGAGCCGATCTCCCTGCACACGCCGCTCGGCGAGGACGGCGACAGCGAGTTCGGTGACCTCATCGAGGACTCCGAGGCGGTCGTACCGGCCGACGCCGTGAGCTTCACGCTCCTGCAGGAGCAGCTCCACTCGGTCCTGGACACGCTCAGCGAGCGCGAGGCCGGCGTGGTCTCGATGCGCTTCGGCCTCACCGACGGCCAGCCGAAGACCCTCGACGAGATCGGCAAGGTCTACGGGGTGACCCGCGAGCGCATCCGGCAGATCGAGTCCAAGACCATGTCGAAGCTGCGCCACCCCTCCCGCTCCCAGGTGCTGCGCGACTACCTGGACTGACCGGACCGGACCGCAGGGGCGTACGCCGGTGGCCGCGCGGGTGCGCACGGCCACCGGGCAACCCACTCTGGGTGGAGTCATACACACTCAGAGTCAGGAGGCCTCATGCGTCGTCCCTTTGCCCGCGCCCTGGCGGGCGCGCTGACGCTGGTGGCGGGAGCGGCCGCCGCACCGCTCACCCAGGCGCCCCGGGCGGTCGCGGACAGCGTGGTCATAGGTGGGAAGCCCGTGACCTCGGGCGACAACCCCTGGGTGGTGGCCCTCGCCAGCCGTGACCGGTTCGGGGGTACCCGCGACGGACAGTTCTGCGGGGGCGTCGTCGTCGCACCGACCACGGTGGTGACGGCTGCCCACTGCCTCGGGAGCCAGGTGCTGGGCGGTCCCGTCGAATCGGTCGCCGACTTCCGTGTCATCACGGGGCGTACGGAGCTGCGCACCGCCGACGGCCGGGAGGTCGCGGTGAGCGCGGCCCGGGTGAACCCGGACTACGACGCGGCGAGCAACGCCGGGGACCTCGCCGTACTGGAGCTGGCCGAGGCCCTTCCCGCCGATCACGTGCTCCCCATGGCCGGGGCGGGTGACCCCGCCTACGCCGCCGGTACCGAGGCGACCGTGTACGGCTGGGGGGACACGAGCGGCTTCGGTGACTACGCGTACGGGCTCCGGGCGGCCACGGTCACGGTGCTGGACGACGAGACCTGCCGGCGGGCGTACCCCGGGGACCGGGACGGACAGTACCGGGCCGACTCCATGGTGTGCGCGGGCGCTTCCGGCGGGGGCAAGGACGCCTGTCAGGGAGACAGCGGCGGGCCGCTGGTGGCCCAGGGGCGGCTCATCGGGCTGGTGTCCTGGGGGCGCGGCTGCGGTCGCGCGGACAGCCCGGGCGTCTACACCCGGATCGCCCCTCTGGCCGCGTTCGTGAGCGGCCCCGAGAGCGGCGCGCGGCGGCGCGGGGTGTAAGGACACCCCGGGAGGGGCGGGAGGGCCCTCAGGCACCCCTCACGGCCTTACGCGGGGTGACGTGGGCCGAGCGGCGCGCCCGGAGGGCGGGAGGAAGTGTCCGGGCATGAGGAAGTGTCCGGGCATGAGGACGGGCGGCATCTCTGGGTCTCAGAGATGCCGCCCGTCGACCGGCCTGGCCGGTCCTTGCTCGTCGGATGCGAGGTGCAGGCCTGTGTCAGCGGTCCTCGGTATCGGCGGCAGCGGCCGCCGGAGCGGACGTGAGCCGCTCGGTCTCATCCTGTATTTCCGCGGCGATCTTCTTGAGTTCCGGCTCGAACTTACGCCCGTGGTGGGCGCAGAAGAGCAGTTCACCACCGCTCAGGAGGACGACGCGCAGATATGCCTGGGCGCCGCAGCGGTCGCATCGGTCAGCGGCCGTCAGCGGGGTCGCGGGTGTCAGAACAGTAGTCACGTCGCCTCTTCTCTAGCTCGACGAGCTGTCGTACCAGGGTCAACATCCAACCAGGCCGAAAACGTTCCCGCTCGCGGCTTTTCCTCGAAACTTCCTTCCGAAGCTGGCCGGCTGTTGCCGGTTGGCGGCGAAGGAGCCGTATTGCGTTGCTTTACGGTTTCGCGTTGTCAGTCGTTCGCTTGTAGCAGTTCCGTCCTCGCCGGCGTGAGTGCCGGTTGTGCATGAGGACGTGCCCGAACCCTAAATGGTTCATGCGCGGAAGGGAACGTGATGTTTGCTTCACCCTCCCGGGGGATCGAACAGCAGTGCGGATCTGGACTAGGCTGAGGAACCCACGAGGGTGGCGTTGCATCGGCTCTACCAGGCCTCGGTACCCTCTGACCGGCACCCGAGCCACCCCTGCGCCCGACCGGGCCAGAAAAGAAATTCAGCGAGGAGCGAACTGCGTGACCGCCGACACGTCCGTGCCTTCCAGCGCGCTGCTGTCCGGAGCAGACCGGGACGGTTCCAACTACACCGCGCGGCACCTGCTCGTCCTCGAAGGCCTCGAGGCCGTTCGCAAGCGCCCCGGCATGTATATCGGCTCCACCGACAGTCGAGGCCTGATGCACTGCCTCTGGGAGATCATCGACAATTCCGTCGATGAGGCCCTGGGCGGGTACTGCGACCACATCGAGGTGATCCTCCACGAGGACGGCTCGGTCGAGGTCCGGGACAACGGCCGCGGCATCCCCGTCGACGTGGAGCCCAAGACCGGCCTCTCCGGGGTCGAGGTCGTCATGACCAAGCTGCACGCCGGCGGCAAGTTCGGCGGGGGCTCGTACGCGGCCTCCGGCGGCCTGCACGGCGTCGGCGCCTCCGTCGTCAACGCCCTGTCGGCCCGCCTCGACGTCGAGGTCGACCGGGGCAGCTCGACGCACGCGATCAGCTTCCGCCGCGGCGTCCCGGGCATGTTCACCGAGCAGGGCCCCGACAGCCCCTTCGACCCCGCCAACGGCCTGCGCAAGGCCAAGCGGATCGCCAAGGGCAAGACCGGGACCCGGGTCCGCTACTGGGCCGACCGCCAGATCTTCCTCAAGGACGCCCGGCTCAACCTGGAGACGCTCTACCAGCGCGCCCGCCAGACCGCCTTCCTCGTGCCCGGCCTGACCCTCGTCGTCCGCGACGAGCGCGCCATCGACGGCGCCGGCAAGACCGAGGAGACCTTCCGCTTCGACGGGGGGATCAGCGAGTTCTGCGAGTACCTGTCCCAGGACAAGGGCGTGTGCGACGTCCTGCGCCTGACCGGCACGGGCACCTTCAAGGAAACCGTCCCGGTCCTGGACGACCGCGGCCACATGACCCCCACCGAGGTCACCCGTGAGCTGGGCGTGGACATCGCGCTGCGCTGGGGCACGGGGTACGAGACCAACGTCAAGTCCTTCGTCAACATCATCGCCACCCCCAAGGGCGGCACCCACGTGTCCGGCTTCGAGCGCTCGGTCGCCAAGACCGTGAACGAGGTCCTGCGCTCGGCGAAGCTGCTGCGCGTAGCCGAGGACGACGTGGTCAAGGACGACGCGATGGAGGGCATGACGGCCGTCGTCACCGTCCGCCTCGCCGAGCCGCAGTTCGAGGGCCAGACCAAGGAGGTGCTCGGCACCTCGGCGGCCACCCGGATCGTCGCCGCCGTCGTCGCCAAGGAGCTCAAGGCCTTCCTGACCTCGACCAAGCGCGACGACAAGCAGCAGGCCCGCGCCGTGATGGAGAAGATCGTCGCGGCCGCCCGGACCCGGATCGCGGCCCGCCAGCACAAGGAGGCGCAGCGCCGCAAGACCGCGCTGGAGTCCTCCTCGCTGCCGGCCAAGCTGGCCGACTGCCGCAGCGACGACGTGGACCGCAGCGAGCTCTTCATCGTCGAGGGGGACTCGGCCCTCGGCACGGCCAAGCTCGCCCGGAACTCCGAGTTCCAGGCGCTGCTGCCGATCCGCGGCAAGATCCTCAACGTCCAGAAGTCGTCGGTCTCGGACATGCTCAAGAACACCGAGTGCGGCGCGATCATCCAGGTCATAGGAGCCGGGTCGGGCCGCACCTTCGACCTGGACGCGGCCCGCTACGGCAAGATCGTCCTGCTCGTCGACGCCGATGTGGACGGCGCGCACATCCGCTGCCTGCTGCTCACGCTCTTCCAGCGGTACATGCGGCCGATGGTCGAGGCGGGCCGGGTCTTCGCCGCCGTGCCGCCCCTGCACCGGATCGAGCTCGTCCAGCCGAAGAAGGGCCAGGACAAGTACGTCTACACGTATTCGGACAACGAGCTGCGCCAGACCCTCCTGGAGTACCAGCGCAAGAACATCCGGTACAAGGACGCCATCCAGCGCTACAAGGGCCTCGGCGAGATGGACGCCGACCAGCTCGCGGAGACCACCATGGATCCCCGGTTCCGCACGCTGCGCCGGATCAACATCGGCGACCTCGACTCGGCCGAGCAGGTCTTCGACCTGCTCATGGGCAACGAGGTCGCCCCGCGCAAGGAGTTCATCACCAGCTCGGCGGCGACCCTGGACCGCTCGCGCATCGACGCCTGACACGCGGACACCCTCCGGCTCCACGGCACACCGGTGCTCTTCACTCCATCACCTGAAGGAGTGAAGAGCACCGGGACACCAGTCCGGAAACCGTTCATTCCGCACATCCTTGTGGGCACGCGGCCAATGCGGCAGCGGACAAGGAGAGTTCGGTGGACAAGCACGATGGTCGCGATGCCGGAACGATCCGGCTGGACGACCCCTGGTACGACGCGCTGGCCGTGGGCTGGGGCGAGGTTGAGGAAACGGTCCCGCCGCGCCAGGCCCCGACGGGCGGTCCCGCGCCCGGTGCATCCGACATCTACCTGGAAGTGCAGCGCAGCGCCGCCTTCCAGGAGGTCCGCAGCCGCTACCGAAGGTTCGTCGTCCCCGCGACCGCCGCCTTCTTCCTCTGGTACGTCGCCTACGTGATCGCGGCCACGGCGGCGCCCGGGCTGATGGCCCGGCCCGTGGCGGGCGCCGTCAACGTGGCCCTGCTGGCGGGCCTCGGCCAGTTCCTCAGCACCTTCCTGCTGACCTGGGCCTACGCCCGGCACGCGCGGCTGCGGCGGGACCGGGCCGCGCTCGACCTGCGCTGGACGGTGTTCGAGCAGGAGCGCGACCAGGAGCGGATCCGGGCCCGGGGGGAGGGCCGGTGACCACCGAACACCAGACGCTGGCGCTGATCCTGTTCAGCGCGTTCATCGCCGTCACCCTCGGCATCACCACCTGGGTCAGCCGCAACCGGCACGGCTCGGCCGAGGAGTTCTACGCCGGAGGGCGGCTGTTCTCCCCACTGGAGAACGGTTTCGCCATCGCCGGCGACTACATGTCCGCCGCGTCCTTCCTGGGGATCTCCGGGCTGATCGCCCTCTTCGGCTACGACGGCCTGCTGTACTCGGTCGGCTTCCTCGTCGCCTGGCTGGTGGTCCTCTTCCTGGTCGCCGAACTGGTCCGCAACTGCGGGCGCTTCACGCTCGCCGACGTGGTCGCGGCCAGGATGGCCGAGCGGCCCGTGCGGATCGCCGCCGGGACCTCCTCGGTCGTGGTCTCGGTGCTCTACCTGGTCGCCCAGATGGTCGGCGCGGGCAGCCTCGTGGGCCTGCTGCTCGCGGACTCCGGCCCCGGGGCCAGGACCCTGACCGTGGTCGGGGTCGGCGCGCTGATGGTGGTCTACGTGACCTTCGGCGGCATGAGGGCCACCACCTGGATCCAGATCGTGAAGGCCGTGCTGCTGATGGGCGGGGCGGTGACCCTGACCGTCCTCGTGCTGCTGCGCTTCCACGGGAACTTCGACCAGCTGCTCACGACCGCCGCCGACCGCAGCGGGCACGGCAGCCGCTTCCTGGCCCCCGGGCTCAAGTACGGGGGCGACTGGACCTCCCGCTTCGACTTCATGAGCCTGGGCCTCGCCCTGGTCCTCGGGACGGCGGGGCTGCCGCACATCCTGTCGCGCTTCTACACCGTCCCCACCGCGCGGGCGGCCCGCCGGTCGGTGGTGTGGGCGATCGGCCTGATCGGCGGCTTCTACCTGATGACCATCGTGCTCGGCTTCGGTGCGGCCGCGCTGGTGGGGCCGGACGAGGTGCGGGCCTCGAACGCCTCGGGGAACACGGCCGTCCCGCTGCTGGCCGCCTTCCTCGGCGGGGGCGCCGGGTCCACCGGGGGCGCGGTGCTGTTCGCCTTCGTGGCGGCCATCGCCTTCGCCACCATCCTCGCCGTGGTCGCCGGGATCACCCTGGCCTCGTCGGCTTCCGTCGCGCACGACCTCTACGCCTCCCTCAAGCGCCGGCACGCCCGGCAGCGCAGCGAGGTGACGGTGGCGCGGCTGGCGGCCGTGGGGATCGGTGCGGTGGCGATCGGCCTCGGGCTGCTCGCCCAGGACCTGAACGTGGCGTTCCTGGTGGGGCTGGCCTTCGCGGTGGCCGCCTCGGCGAACCTGCCGGTGCTGCTGTACTCGCTCTTCTGGCGCGGGTTCACCACGCGGGGGGCCGTCTGGTCGGTGTACGGGGGGCTGGTCCCGGCGGTCCTGCTGGTGGCGCTGTCGCCGGTGGTCTCCGGGAGTCCCGAATCCCTCTTCCCCGGCGTCGACTTCCAGTACTTCCCGCTGCAGAATCCGGGGCTCGTCTCGATTCCGCTGGGCTTCCTGGCGGGCTGGCTGGGCACGGTCACCTCCGGTGAGGAGCCGGACGAGCGCAAGCACGCCCAGACCGAGGTCCGCTCGCTGACGGGTGCCGGGGCGGTATGAGCCCGCTCAGGCCCCGCCGGGCGGCAGCCAGGCGTAGCGGTGCTCCGGGCGGCCGGTCTCGCCGTAGCGCAGGGCGAGGGTGACGCGGCCGGCGCGGTCCAGCAGCTTCAGGTAGCGCTGGGCGGTCTGCCGGCTGATGCCCGCGCGGTCGGCGACCTGCTGCGTCGAGAGGGGGCCCTCGGCGGCGCGCAGGACCTGGCGGACCAGTTCCGCGGTGGTGGGGGAGTGGCCCTTGGGCAGTTCGTTCGGGGTGCCGGCCGCGGCGAGCGCGCCGAAGATCCGGTCGACCTCGGCCTGTTCGGCCTCGCCGCCGGCGGCGAGGGAGCGGTGGAGGGTGGCGTAGGCCTCGAGCTTGCCGCGCAGGCCGGCGAAGGTGAAGGGCTTGACCAGGTACTGGAGGGCGCCGAGGCGCATGGCCGCCTGCACGGTGGCCAGGTCGCGGGCGGCCGTGACCATGATCACGTCGGTGTGGTGGCCGAGCTGGCGCAGACGGCGGACCAGGTCGAGGCCGTTCCCGTCGGGGAGGTAGTGGTCGAGGAGGACCAGGTCCACCCGGTGGGCGGCGAGGAACTCCAGTGCCTCGGACGCCGAATGGACCTGGCCGGCGACCCGGAACCCGGGAACCTTCGCCACGTACGCCGCGTTGATCAGGGCAACACGCACGTCGTCGTCGACGACCAATACGTGCATCGGGGTCTCGTTCACCGCAGGGCCTCCGGGAGTACGACGGAGAACTCCGCCCCTCCGTCCGCTGCTTCACCGGCCCGGGCGCTGCCGCCCTGCCGTTCCGCGAGGCGGCGTACGAGGGCGAGGCCCAGACCGCGCTCGCGGTGGGCCCTGGGCTGCTTGGTCGACCAGCCCTCCGTGAAGATCTCCTCGCGGCGTCCGGCGGGGATGCCAGGGCCGCTGTCGCGCACCCGCAGGACGGCGGTGCGGCCTTCCGCGCGGATGTCGACCTCGATCAGGGGCGCGGGCGAGCCCGCCGCCGCGTCCAGGGCGTTGTCGACCAGGTTGCCGAGGATGGTCACGAGGCCGCCCGGGTCCACCAGCCGGTCGGGGAGCAGGGCCGTCGGGGCGAGCCGGAGAGGGACGCCGCGCTCGGCCGCCACGGTGGCCTTGCCCACCAGCAGGGCCGCCAGCAGGGGGTCGTGGACCCGTTCGGTGACCTGCTCGGCCGTGGTGCGGTGCACCCCCACGACCTCGGTGACGAACTCGACGGCTTCCTCGTACAGGCCCAGTTCGAGCAGGCCGAGGAGGGTGTGCAGGCGGTTGGCGTGCTCGTGGTCCTGCGCGCGCAGGGCGTCGATCAGTCCCTTGGTGGAGTCCAGCTCGCGGCCGAGGTGCTCCAGTTCGGTGCGGTCGCGCAGGGTGGCGACGGCGCCGCCGTCCGCGGTGGGCATCCGGTTGGCCACCAGGACCCGGGGACCCTGGACGGCGAGGAGGTCGCGCCCGGTGACGCGGCCGGAGAGGACGTCGGTGGTGCGGCCGGAGCCGAGGACCTCGTCCAGGGGGAGGCCGGCGAGGGTGTGCGCGGTGTCCGGGGTGAGTCCGAGCAGCCGGGCGGCCTCGTCGTTGACCAGCCGGATCCGGCCGTTCCCGTCGAGGGCGATGACGCCTTCCCGGATGGAGTGCAGCATCGCCTCGCGTTCCGCGAGGAGCCCGGCGATGTCGGAGAAAGCCAGGTCCCGGGTCTGCCGCTGGATCCTGCGGGACAGCAGGTAGGCGGCGAGCGCCCCGGCGGCCAGGGCGCCGCCGGCGTAGGCGAGCAGGCCGGGGATGGCTCCGAGCAGCCGGTCCCGGACGTTGTCGTAGGCGATGCCCACCGACACGGCTCCGACGATCTCCCCGTCGGCGGCGACGAGCGGGACCTTGCCCCGGGCGGAGCGCCCCAGAGTGCCCTCGTCGATCTCCATGACCTCGCGGCCGGCCAGGGCGTCGCTGGGGTCGGTGGAGACGGGAAGCCCGATCAGGTCGGTGCTCGGATGGGAGCGCCGGATGCCGTCCAGGTCGAGGACGACCACGTACTCGGCTCCGGTCGCCCGTCGGATCCGCTCGGCCGCGGACTGCACGGCGGAGTCCGCCGTGGGGCCGGACCTCAGGAGGTCGGCGGCCAGGGACGGGTCGGCCGCCGCGCTCTGGGCGATGGCCAGGGCGCGGCGCATCGCCTGGTCGTCCAGCTGGGCGCTGAGCGGTGCCAGGAACAGCCCGGTGGCCAGCGCCAGGACCCCGGCGGCGATGGCCAGCTGGGTCAGCAGGATCTGGGAGACGGCCCGTCTGGGCAGCCCGAGGCGCCGAGCGCTGGTGGGGAGGAACCGCATGACTAGCACCGTAGGTCGGCTTCGGCCTGAGCGGAATTCCCTCGTCTACGCACATCGCTCGCGTCCGACCTGGCGCTGGGCACCCGCCGGGCCCGCGCCGCCGCCCTGCGGCTGCGCCGGGACGTGTCCGGCTTCGGCGGCGCCGGGCTCCGGTGCTGCCCGTACCGGCGCAGGACACGGCGGTCTGGCTGCGGATCTGACGCCGCCGCCGGACCGCCCCCGGCCGGAGGGCTCGCCCGTCACGGCACCGGCTGTGGTGGGCGGGGGCCCTGGTACTGCCCGCTCGGCCGCATCCGCAGCGGCCGCTCCTGGTACTCCTCCAGGGCGTGCGCGATCCAGCCCGCCGTCCGGGCCACCGCGAACACCGTCTCCCCGGCCTCCGCCCGCATCCCGCAGGACACGGTGAACACCGCCAGCGCGAGGTCCACGTTGGGGTGCAGCCCGTGCCGGGCCATCACCGCCGCCACGTCCCGCGCCGCGTCCAGCGCCGGACCCGCCTGGGCCAGGCCGTCCAGCCGCCCGAACAGCGCCCTTGCCCGCGGGTCCTCGCCCGGGTACAGCCGGTGGCCGAGCCCGGGCACCCGCCGCCCCGCGCGCAGGTACTCCGCCACCACCGGCGCCGCCCCGCCCCGCTCCAGCACCTCCACCAGCATCCGGTGGGCGAGCCGCCCGGCGGCGCCGTGCAGCGGCCCCTCCAGCGCGCCGAGCCCCGCCGAGACCGCCGCGTAGGGATGGGCCCGCGCCGACGCCGCCACCCGTACGGCCAGGGTGGAGGCCGCCAGGTCGTGGTCGGCCAGCAGGGCCAGGGCCAGGTCCAGCACCTCCAGGGCCCGCGGCTCCGGATCCGCCTCGGTCAGCCGGGACCACAGTTCCCGGGCGACCGTGGCGCCGTCCCCGGGGGCCGGGCCCAGCGCGGGCAGGGCGCCGGCCAGCGTCGGGACCAGGCAGCGCGCGGAGCCCAGTACGGCCTCCTCCGACAGGTCGAAGCGCAGCGGGTCCGTCACCGCGGCGGCCGCCACGGCCACCCGCAGCCGGTCTACTGGCCCGCTGTGCTCGGGGAGCGCGGCCACCGACCGGCGGGCCGCCGCGAGCGCCTCGGGGGGAGCGGTGAAGCGGGCCCCGCGCGGCAGGCCGCCGGTCCAGAGCCACTCGGCGACCTCCTCGTACGGGTGCCGGGACGCCAGCTCGACGGCGTCCACGCCCCGGAAGTAGTACCGGTCGGCCTCGATGAGCGTGAGCGAGGTGCGTACGGAGAGTTCCCCGGCGGGAGCCGCCGCCTCGCGCCGGCTGCGCCGGGCCAGCGCGTCCACCTCGCCCGCGTCGAAGGTGCTGCCGCGGCCGACGGGGTCGCGGCGGCTGCTGAGCTGGCCCCGGCTGACGTACGCGTACACGGTCGCCGGTTTCACCCCGAGGGCGAGCGCGGCCTCCTGGGTGGTGAGCCGGCGCGTGCCGTCGGCGGCTGGCTGTTCGGTCATGACGCACAGCCTACATATGTTGATTCAATCAATATTGACAAGGATTGATTCAAGCATGGATGGTCGATCCATGAACACCACCGTCGCAGTACCCCGTGGCCTCGCCGGAGTCGTGGTCACCGAAACCCGGCTCGGTGACGTCCGCGGCCTGGAGGGCTTCTACCACTACCGCCAGTACTCGGCCGTCGAGCTCGCCGCGAGCCGCACCTTCGAGGACGTGTGGCACCTGATGTTCCACGGCGCACTGCCCGCGGACGCCGCCGAACGGGCCGCCTTCACCGCACGGATCGCCCCGCTGCGGCACCTGCCCGCCGAGGTCCGCGAGGCCCTCCCCGCGCTCGCCCGCGCCACCGCCGCCTCCGGACCGCTCGCCGGACTGCGCACCGCGCTCTCGCTCCTCGGAGCCTCCGCCGGTTTCCGTCCCGTCTTCGACCTCGACGGGGAACGCCGCACCACCGACGCCCTCGCCGCCTGCGCCGCGGTGCCCACCCTGCTCACCGCGCTCCACCGGCTCGGCCAGGGCCTGCAACCCGTGGACCCGCGCGACGACCTCCCCTACGCCGCCAACTACCTCTGGATGCTGACCGGGCGTGAACCCGACCCCGTGCGGACCCGCGCTGTCGAGCGGTACCTGATCTCCACCGTCGACCACGGCTTCAACGCCTCCACCTTCACCGCCCGCGTGATCGCCTCCACCGGAGCCGACGTCGCCGCCTGCCTCACCGGCGCGATCGGAGCCCTTTCCGGCCCGCTGCACGGCGGCGCCCCCAGCCGGGCCCTGGACACCCTCGACGCCATCGGCACCGTCGACCGCATCGGGCCGTGGATCCGCGAACGGGTCCTCGCCGGGGACCGCATCATGGGCTTCGGACACCCCGTCTACCGCACCGAAGACCCGCGCTCACGGATGCTCCGCGAGATCGCCGGGCAGTTCGGCGGACCGCTCGTGGAGTTCGCCGTCGAGGTCGAACGGCAGGTGGAGGAGATCCTCGCCGAGCTCAAGCCGGGCCGCGAGCTGCACACCAACGTGGAGTTCTACGCGGGAGTGGTCATGGAGCTGTGCGGGCTGCCGCGCGAGATGTTCACCCCGACCTTCTGCGCCGCGCGCGTGGTCGGCTGGAGCGCGAACGTCCTCGAACAGGCCGCCGACTCGAAGATCATCCGCCCGGCCGCCCGCTACACCGGCCCGACCCCTCCGCAGCCCGTGCCGCTCCTGGACTGACGCGGCCTCGTTACCATCGGCCGGGTGAACAGCAGGCAGCCCGAGCGGAGCGTCCCCGTCGTCGTCCTCGCCGGATTCCTCGGATCCGGCAAGACCACCGTGCTCAACCACCTCCTCGGCAACCGGGGAGGAACCCGGATCGGGGTCGTCGTCAACGACTTCGGGTCGATCGAGATCGACGCGATGTCGGTGGCCGGCCAGGTCGGCGACTCGATGGTCTCCCTCGGCGGCGGCTGCCTGTGCTGCGCCGTCGACGGCAGCGAACTGGACGCGTACCTGGAGAAGCTCACCGCCCCCGCCCACCGGATCGACGTGATCGTCATCGAGGCCAGCGGACTCGCCGAGCCGCAGGAGATGATCCGGATGCTGATGGCCAACGAGAACCCGGCCGTCCGCTACGGCGGGATGGTGCACGTCGTGGACGCGGCGGAGTTCGACGCGACCCGCGCCCGGCACCCCGAGACGGACCGCCACCTCGCCGTCGCCGACCTGGTCGTCCTCAACAAGACCGACCGGGTCGACGCCGCCGAACGGGCCCGGATCGAGACGGCGCTCGGCGCGCTCTGCGCGCCGGGTACCCCCGTCATCGGCGCCGACCACGGACGCATCGACCCGGAACTCCTCTTCGACCGCCGCCCCTGGACCGAGACCCGCGGCCAGCTCTCCTTCGAGGACCTGCTGGCCGAGGCCGACGACGGCGGTCACGACCACCGCGCGCACGCGCACGCGGCCTACGAGAGCGTCGAGTTCACCTCCGACCAGGGCCTCTCCCCGCGCCGCCTCATCGACTTCCTCGACCGCCGCCCGGCCGGCCTCTACCGGATCAAGGGCTTCGTCCGGTTCGGCGTCCCCGGCCACGAGGAGCGCTACGAGGTCCACGCGGTCGGCCGCTTCCTGAGGTTCGTCCCCGGCCCCTGGGCGCGGGGCGAACCGCGCCGGACCCGGCTCGTCCTGATCGGCTCCGGCATCGACGGACCGGGCCTGCTGCGCGAGCTGGAGGCGTGCCGCGAGGAAGCCCCGCAGGACGCCCGCCCGGAGAGCATGTGGGGGGTGCTGCGGTACGTACCGCGCGGCGGACCGGAGGAGCCGGAGGGCGGGCCCGGGGAGCCGGAGGGCGGGCCGGCGGACGGCTGAGCGGCGCCGGCCGTGAGGTCCGACCGGAGCTCGCGGCCGGGGGTTGCTCAGGCCACCTCGACCCCGTATTCGCGCAGCAGGTCCTCCAGGCCGCCCCGGTAGCCCTTGCCGCCGATGACGAACTTCCAGTCGCCGTTCGGGCGGCGCCGGAAGGAACCCAGGACCAGGGCGGTTTCGCCCGCCCGGCCGTCGGAGACCTCCAGCCGGTCGATCTCCTCGCCGGCCGCGCCGAGCAGCCGGATCCGCGCGTCGGTGAACCCCGCCAGATCGGCGTCCGGATTGACCTCCGGATCGATCGCGGCGACCAGCACCAGCCGGTCGGCCCGCTGGGGGAGGTCGTCGAAGCCGACCTCGACGGCGGCCTTGTCGGGGGCGAAGTGCGGGCGGGAGCGGACCGAACCGTCCGGGGTCCGCGGGTTGTTGAAGAACACGAAGTGGTCCTCGCTGAGCACCCGGCCGCCTTCGCAGACCAGCGCGCACACGTCCAGCGCGACGGAGCCCGACCAGGACATGCCCAGTACGTTGCGGTCCGGCGCGACCGCCTCGGGCTCGGGAGCGCGCGGGGCCGGAACGCCCGGGGAGGCCACGGCTACGGACGGGGAGGAGCCGTCGCCCAGCCGTCCCCGCAGCCCGTACCGGTGCAGGAGGCCGACCAGCTCCACCCCGGGAACCAACTCCAGCGGCTTGCCGTTGGCAAAGGTGTACGAACCCGGCCCGAAGGACGAGGTGGTGACCAGCACCCCCTTGTTCGCCCCCGCGTCCTGCACCGTGCCGTACAGGTCCCGCACCGCCGTCGGCGGGACCGTGTTGCGGTACCGCTTGACCTGGACGACGATCCGCCCGCCCCGGATCGGCGCCGGGTCCAGCGCCTCGACGTCCACGCCGCCGTCTCCCGACCGCTGCGTGGTCACCGCCTCCATGCCCATGGCCCGGAACAGTTCCGCGACCAGGTTCTCGAAGGCGATCGGGTCCATCGCGAAGAGGTCGGGCTCCCCTTCGCCCCCCTCCCCGTGCCCGCCGTGCCGGACCACGCCCCCGCCGACCTCGCCCGGCCCGCGGCCCGCCCGTACGGCCGTCAGCTGGTCGGGCCGCGCCGACAACTGCCCGCGCAGACCGTCGACCAGGCAGTCCACCGCGCTCACCTGCTCCAGGCGCAGCCCGGAGAAGGCCGTACGCGGGGCCATCACCGTGGCCAGTACGATCTGTGCCTCCCGGCCCGTCACCGGATCGTGGTCGTCCACGAACCCGTTCACCACCACCGAGTCCAGCGCGCCGAACTCGTCCGCCGCGTACAGCTCGCGGAGCACCAGCAGGACGCACTGCGCCAGCAGGTCCCGGTAGATCGCCCGGCGCTGCGTGGCCGGCCGGGCCGTCTCCTTGTCCTGGTCGGTACTCGGCACGTACCGGACGGACTTCGCCTCCGGCACCACCTCGAAGCGCGGCAGTTCCCAGTCCAGCACCAGCTGCCGCGCCGCGGGATCGTAGGCCGCCGATACCTGGCGGGGCAGGTCCTCGGGCCAGGCGGTGGAGGCGTAGAGGGCCGCGGAGAAGTACTCGACGGCGGCCTCGGCGTCGCCCGCGCGCAGCGCCCCGGCCAGTTCGGTGAGCCCGCTGTTGTGGCGGCGCACCTCGGCGAGCTGCCCGGCCGCCCACCGGTCGTACTGCTCCCGGTACGCCGCCAGCTGCCGCAGGCGCTGCTGGTCCGCGGCGTGCGCGGCCTGCCAGGCCTGCGTGTACCGGTCGTGCGCCTCGCGCTCGGCCTGCGCGCGGCGGCCCGGGCCGAGGTTCCAGCCGCCGCTCTGCTGCTGGAACTGCTGGAGGTGCGGCATGGGCACGGGCTGGGCCAGCGTGCCGGGGTTGAACGGCTCCAGCCTCTCGGAGCGGACCAGGGCGGACATCCTGAAGGCCGGCGCCCGGCAGCCCGCCGCGAGCATGCCCTGCAGGGCCGCGACCTCGGCGTCGATCCGCTCGGTGCGGCGCCGGGCCTCGGCCTCGCGGTGCTGTTTGTAGGCGGCCTGCTGCTCCCGCTGGCCCCGGGCCACGTCCCGTTCGTAGGCCCGCTGACGGCGTTCCGCCTCGCGCTGCTGGATCAGCTGCGTCCGTTGCTGCTGCCGCTGGGCCTCGGCCCAGACCCCGATCAACCCGCTGGACCGACGACTCATCAGCTGTGTTCTCCCCCCACCCGCGTGTACGGGGAAAACACTAGTCGGGGCGCGGGGTGCGGGGTGCGCCAACCGCATCGCCCGCGAACCCCGCGCCCCTCGCGTGCTACAACACGCCCCCCGCCAGGGCCTCGACGACGGCGGGCAGCGCCGCCCCCGAGCCGTCGCGGCGCGGGTCCACGGGCGGCAGCGCGGCCGGAGTGCCGTTGGCCGCGGCGGCCCGGACCGGGACGCCGCCCGCCCAGGCCAGTACGAGGACGTCCTCGCCCTTCAGGAACCGCTGGCAGCGCACGCCGCCGGTGGCCCGGCCCTTGCGCGGGTACTGGTCGAAGGGGGTGAGCTTGCCGGAGCGCACCGAGTCGTCCAGCGTGCCGTGCGATCCGGCCACGGTGAAGACCATGGCGTCCCGGCCCGGGTCCACCGCCGAGAAGTGGATCACCTTGGCGTTCTCGGAGAGCTTGATGCCCGCCATGCCGCCCGCGGGCCGGCCCTGGGGGCGCACCTGGCCCGCCGGGTAGCGCAGCAGCTGGGCGTCGTCGGTGATGAAGACGAGGTCCTCCTCGCCGGTGCGCAGCTCGACCGCCCCGACGATCCGGTCGCCCTCCTTGAGGGTGATGACCTCCAGCTCGTCCTTGTTCGCCGGGTAGTCCGGCACCACCCGCTTGACCACGCCCTGTTCGGTGCCCAGGGCCAGGCCCTGGGAGGACTCGTCGAGCGTGAGCAGGCAGATCACGCTCTCGTCGGCCTCCAGCCCGGAGAGGAACTCCGCGACGGGGGCGCCGCCGGCCAGGTTCGGCGCGGCGTGGGTGTCCGGCAGCTGCGGCAGGTCGATCACCGAGAGGCGCAGCAGCCGTCCGTACGAGGTCACCACGCCCACGTCGGCCCGCGCGGTCGCCGCGACCTGGGAGACGATCAGGTCGTGCTTCGCGCGGGAGCCGCCCTCCTCCTCGGGGAGCGGGTCGCCGTTCGCCGTACGGGCCAGCAGGCCGGTGGAGGACAGCAGCACCCGGCACGGGTCGTCCGCGACCTCCAGCGGGACCGCCGCGACGGCCGCGGCCCCCGACTCCAGCAGCACCGTCCGGCGCTCGGTGCCGAACTTCTTCGCCACCGCGGCCAGTTCGGAGGAGACGAGCTTGCGCAGCTCGCCGTCGGAGTCCAGGATGCCGGTCAGTTCGTCGATCTCGCCGGTCAGCCGGTCGCGCTCGGACTCCAGCTCGATCCGGTCGAAGCGGGTCAGCCGGCGCAGCGGGGTGTCGAGGATGTACTGCGTCTGGATCTCGCTGAGCGAGAAGTGCTCGATCAGCCGCTCCTTGGCCTGCGCGGAGTTGTCGCTCTCGCGGATCAGCCGGATGACCTCGTCGATGTCGATCAGGGCCACCAGCAGGCCCTCGACCAGGTGGAGCCGGTCGCGCCGCTTGCCGCGGCGGAACTCGCTGCGCCTGCGGACGACCTCGAAGCGGTGGTCGAGGTAGACCTCCAGCAGTTCCTTGAGGCCCAGCGTCAGCGGCTGTCCGTCGACCAGGGCGACGTTGTTGATGCCGAAGGACTCCTCCATCGGCGTCAGCTTGTAGAGCTGCTCCAGCACGGCCTCCGGGTGGAAGCCGTTCTTGATCTCGATGACCAGGCGCAGGCCGTGCGAGCGGTCGGTGAGGTCCTTGACGTCGGCGATGCCCTGGAGCTTCTTCGAACCGACGAGGTCCTTGATCTTCGCGATGACCTTCTCGGGGCCCACCGTGAAGGGCAGTTCGGTGACGACCAGGCCCTTGCGGCGCGGAGTGACGTCCTCCACGGCCACCGTCGCGCGGATCTTGAAGGTGCCCCGACCGTTCTCGTAGGCGTCCTTGATGCCGGAGAGCCCGACGATCCGGCCGCCCGTGGGCAGGTCGGGACCCGGCACGAAGCGCATCAGCGCTTCCAGGTCCGCCTCCGGGTAGCGGATCAGGTGGCGGGCGGCCGCGATGACCTCGCCCAGGTTGTGCGGGGCCATGTTGGTGGCCATGCCGACGGCGATTCCCGAGGCGCCGTTGACCAGCAGGTTCGGGTAGGCCGCGGGCAGCGCGACCGGTTCGCGTTCCTGGCCGTCGTAGTTGGCGGTGAAGTCGACGGTGTCCTCGTCGATCGACTCCGTCATCAGCGACGTGGCGTCGGCCATGCGGCACTCGGTGTAACGCATGGCGGCCGGCGGGTCGTCGTTGCCCAGGGAACCGAAGTTGCCGTGGCCGTCGACCAGCGGCAGCCGCATCGAGAAGGGCTGGGCCATGCGCACGAGCGCGTCGTAGATCGACGCGTCGCCGTGCGGGTGGAGCTTGCCCATGACCTCGCCCACGACGCGGGCGCACTTCACGTAGCCGCGGTCGGGGCGCAGGCCCATCTCGTTCATCTGGTAGACGATGCGCCGGTGCACCGGCTTCATGCCGTCCCGGGCGTCCGGCAGGGCACGGGAGTAGATCACCGAGTACGCGTACTCGAGGAAGGAGCCCTGCATTTCGTCGACGACGTCGATGTCGAGGATCTTCTCCTCGAAATCCTCCGGCGGCGGGGTCTTCGTGCTGCGGCGGGCCATCGCTGCGCGGCTCCTTAACCAAGAATCGGGTGTACGGGATGTACAGGACGTACGGGTACCGGCCGGGCGGTCCGGCAGGGGCGACGCGGACCATTGTGGCCCGAGGCGCCGACAATGCCGACTCCGACCCCGGGGGTCCCCCGGACGGAGTCCGCAGGCGGCAACCGGGAACTTCTCCGGTGGCCGACGCGCTTGCATACAGTGGCAGGTCTGACAGAAATCTCTGCATCGCGATCGAAGGGACCACATGCCCATGGGTCACACGGCCACAGCTCAGGCCGGCTCCGGCGGCCTGACAGCGACCGAGCACCGGCTGGCCAACGGCCTGCGCGTGGTGCTGTCCGAGGACCACCTCACCCCGGTCGCCGCCGTCTGCCTCTGGTACGACGTCGGCTCGCGCCACGAAGTCAAGGGGCGGACCGGCCTGGCTCACCTTTTCGAGCACCTGATGTTCCAGGGTTCGGCGAGCGTACCGGGCAACGGGCACTTCGAGCTCGTCCAGGGCGCCGGCGGCTCCCTCAACGGGACCACCAGCTTCGAGCGCACCAATTACTTCGAGACCATGCCGGCCCACCAGCTGGAACTCGCCCTGTGGCTGGAGGCGGACCGGATGGGATCGCTGCTGGCCGCCCTGGACGACGAGTCCATGGAGAACCAGCGCGACGTCGTCAAGAACGAGCGCCGCCAGCGCTACGACAACGTCCCCTACGGGACCGCGTTCGAGAAGCTGACCGCCCTCGCGTACCCCGAGGGCCACCCGTACCACCACACCCCGATCGGCTCGATGGCCGACCTGGACGCCGCGTCCCTGGAGGACGCGCGCAACTTCTTCCGTACCTATTACGCACCGAACAACGCCGTCCTGTCGGTCGTCGGCGACATCGACCCCGAGCGGACGCTCGCCTGGGTCGAGAAGTACTTCGGCAGCATCCCCTCGCACGACGGCAAGCAGCCGCCGCGCGACGGCTCCCTGCCCGAGGTGATGGGCGGCCAGCTCCGCGAGGAGATCGTCGAGGAGGTCCCGGCGCGCGCGCTGATGGCCGCCTACCGCCTTCCGCACGACGGCAGCCGCGAGTGCGACGCCGCCGACGTGGCGCTGACCATCCTGGGCGGCGGCGAGTCCTCCCGCCTCCACAACCGCCTGGTACGCCGCGACCAGAGCGCCGTGGCGGCCGGATTCGGCATGCTGCGCCTCGCCGGCGCGCCCTCGCTGGGCTGGCTGGACGTGAAGACCTCCAGCGGCGTCGAGGTGCCCGCCATCGAGGCGGCCGTGGACGAGGAGCTCGCGCGGTTCGCCGCCGAGGGCCCCACCGCCGAGGAGATGGAGCGCGCCCAGGCGCAGCTGGAGCGCGAGTGGCTGGACCGGCTGAGCACGGTGGCCGGCCGCGCCGACGAACTGTGCCGCTTCGCGGTGCTGTTCGGCGACCCGCAGCTGGCGCTGACCGCCGTCCAGCGCGTCCTCGACGTCACCGCCGAGGAGGTGCAGGCCGTGGCCGCGGCCAGACTGCGCCCCGACAACCGGGCGGTCCTGGTCTACGAGCCGCTGGCCGGGTCCGACGCCGACGAGAGCAACGAGAGCAACGAGAACGAAGGGGCGGAGCAGTGAGCGACACCGCAGCCGTCACGATGACCTTCCACCCGCAGCCGCAGCCCGGCGAGGCCAAGCCGTGGGCCTTCCCGGCCCCCGAGCGCGGCGCGCTGCCCAACGGCCTGACCGTGCTGCGCTGCCACCGTCCGGGCCAGCAGGTGGTGGCGGTCGAGGTCAACCTCGTGGCCCCGCTGGACGCCGAGCCCGAGGGCCTCGACGGGGTGGCCACCATCATGGCCCGCGCCCTGTCGGAGGGCACCGACAAGCACTCCGCCGAGGAGTTCGCCGCCGAGCTGGAGCGCTGCGGCGCCACGCTCGACGCGCACGCCGACCACCCCGGTCTGCGGGTCTCCCTGGAGGTCCCGGCCTCCCGCCTGCACAAGGCGCTGGGCCTGCTCGCCGAGGCGCTGCGCGCTCCCGCCTTCGCCGACAGCGAGGTGGACCGCCTGGTGCGCAATCGGCTCGACGAGATCCCGCACGAGCTGGCCAACCCGCAGCGCCGCGCGGCCAAGGAACTCTCCAAGGAGCTCTTCCCGGCCACCCTGCGCATGTCCCGGCCGCGCCAGGGCACCGAGGAGACGGTGGCCCGCATCGACTCCGGGGCCGTACGCGCCTTCTACGAGGCCCACGTGCGCCCGGCCACCGCCACCGCGGTGGTCGTCGGCGACCTGACCGGCATCGACCTGGACGCCGTCCTCGCCGACACCCTGGGCGGCTGGACCGGCGACACCGCCGAGCCCCGCCCGGTGCCGGCGGTGACCGCCGACGACACCGGCCGCGTGGTCATCGTCGACCGGCCCGGCGCGGTCCAGACGCAGCTGCTCATCGGCCGGATCGGCCCGGACCGCCACGACATCGTCTGGGCCCCGCAGGTGCTCGGCACGTACTGCCTCGGCGGCACCCTCACCTCCCGCCTGGACAAGGTGCTGCGCGAGGAGAAGGGCTACACCTACGGCGTCCGCGCCTTCGGGCAGGTGCTGCGCTCCACCGCCGACGGCAAGGGCGCCTCGATGCTCGCCATCAGCGGCTCGGTGGACACCCCGAACACCGGCCCGGCGCTGGAGGACCTCTGGAAGGTGCTGCGCACCCTCGCGGAGGGCGGCCTGACCGACGCCGAGCGGGACGTGGCGGTGCAGAACCTGGTGGGCGTGGCCCCGCTGAAGTTCGAGACGGCGTCCTCCGTGGCGGGCACGCTGGCCGACCAGGTCGAGCAGGAACTGCCGGACGACTACCAGGCCCGGCTGTACGCGCGGCTGGCCGAAACCGGTACGGCGGAGGCGACTTCGGCCGTCGTGCGCGCCTTCCCGGTGGACCGTCTCGTCACGATCCTGGTGGGCGACGCGGCGCAGATCGCGGAGCCCGTGCGGGCGCTGGGGATCGGCGCAGTGAGCGTCGTCACCAACTGACCAGTGCGTGACCGGGGATCGAGCGGCGGGCGACCGCCGCTCCACCGGTAACTGACCGATTCTCAAGGGGCTCTGATGGAATATCCATCGGAGCCCCTTTTGTCCGTTTAGTGGTGTGGTTGCTCGTATGCGGTGTGGCGTACGCAACAATTGGGCTCGTCTGTTTGGCGATCCACTGATGATCCGCCTAGCGTCGGCCCTGCTGTTCGTCAGTTGTGCCCGCCGCATCCGCGGCACCGGACAGTGATCGCCGAGTCCCCGTCAGGCGCGAGCCTGGGGAGCCGGGGACCCACAGTCCCTGGGGTGAATCGGACCGCCTCGCAAGAGGAGGCCCGTAGGAGACCTTCCTGCTCCGAACCCGTCAGCTAACCCGGTAGGCGAGAGGGAAGGAAAGGATCACCCCCTTCATGGCGTTTGGCAGTCGTCCCACCGGCTCCGGCAAGCACCGCGGCTCCAGCCGTCTGAGCCGCAAGACCGCCGGCTACGCCGGCATAGCCGCCCTCGCCACCACGGGCGTGGTCGGCACCCTGGCGGCCCCCGCCTTCGCCGCTGACAACTCGGGCCCCTCCATGGAGGACACCGGCCAGAACCCGGTCGTCGTCGCGGACGACCTCCAGGGCGACATCGAGGCCCAGGCCGCGTCCCAGATGCGTGACGCCGAGGCCGTCGCCGCCCAGGCGCAGGCCGCCGCCGACGCCAAGCAGCGCGCCGCAGAGGCCAAGCGCACCGCCGAGGCCGCGGAGGCCAAGGCGAAGTCCGAGCGTGAGGCCGCCGAGCGCGCCGCCCGCGAGGAGGCCCGCAAGCGCCTCAACACCTACGTCGCGCCCGTCGACGGCTCCTACGTCAGCACCTCGTACGGTGCGGGCGGCGCCATGTGGTCCTCCGGCAGCCACACGGGCATCGACTTCCACGCCTCCCTCGGCACCACGATCCGCGCGGTCGGCGCCGGCACGGTCGTCGAGGCCGGCAACGGCGGCGCGTACGGCAACAACGTCGTCATCCGCCACAACGACGGCACCTACACCCAGTACGGGCACATGTCCGCGCTGAGCGTCTCCGCCGGCCAGCAGGTGACCGCGGGCCAGCAGATCGGCCTCGCCGGCTCCACCGGCAACTCCAGCGGCGTGCACCTGCACTTCGAGGCCCGCACCGGCGCCCAGTACGGCTCGGACATCGACCCGGTCGCGTACCTGCGCAGCCACGGCGTGCGCCTCTGATCCACGCGGATCCGCGCGGCCCCGCACTCGCTCCACGAAGAAGACCCCGGCTCACCGAGCCGGGGTCTTCTTCGCGTTCCGCGGCGTGTCCCGCGTGGCGTGAATTGTTTCGGATTTCCGGCCGTCCTCGGAAATTATCGTGTGTTGCAATAGAGTCGCAGCACGGTCACGATTCCGGCGACGGCGCCGGCAGCCGAAATCACGCGGAGGTCCGGTCTTGCGTATTCCTGCGCACGCGGTATGCACAGCGATCCGCGACGATATCGTCTCCGGGTTCTTCGGGCCGGGCGGCCGGCTCACCGAGGAGGTGCTCGCCCGCCGCTACGGGGTCTCGCGCGTCCCGGTCCGCGAGGCGCTGCGCACCCTGGAGTCCGAGGGGTTCGTCACCACGCGCCGCCATGCGGGCGCCTGCGTCGCGGAGCCGACCGAACAGGAGGCCGCCGACCTCCTGGAGCTGCGGATGCTGCTGGAGCCCCTGGCGGCCTCCAGGGCCGCCCGCCGGCGTACGGAGGCCCACCTGAAGGTGCTGCGCGGACTGGTCCGGCTGGGCCAGGAGCGGGCCCGCAGGGGCCAGGGGGAGGATCTGCGGGACCTGGGGGCCTGGTTCCACGAGACGCTCGCCCAGGCCTCCGGCAGCCCGGGGCTGGTCTCGCTGCTGACCCAGACCCGGCGCAAGATCGCCTGGATGTACGCGGTGGAGGCCCCCGTGCGCCCCGTGGAGTCCTGGGCGGAGCACGGCGGGATCGTGGACGCCGTCGCGCGCGGGGACGCCGAGCGGGCCAGGGCCCTGACGGCGCAGCACGCGGCGCGCGCGGCCGAGGCCCATCGGCCGCGGGTGAGGACTCTGCAACCTGCCGTAAACATGTCGAGCGGCCGGCATTAACAAGAGCCGTATACAAAGGTGGCCGGATATTCGCGCGGCGCCGGACGGTTCACGGGTGCCGTGTATTCCGGCCTGTGCGGGCGAATGGAATTACGCAATTGAGGCGGACCGGTGCGGCCGTGCTTTTCCATGCGGCCGCTTTTCGGTATTCGCCCGGCCGGTCGAGCAAGTGCCGGCCGTACGAAGTGCCGGCCGTACGAAAACGAAGGAGCCGCAGTCCCCGGGATCACCGGGGGCTGCGGCTCCGCCGTTCGTACGGCTTGTCACCGGACCCGAAGGGTCAGACGGTCTCCGGGAGCTCCTCGAGGCCCTCGGCGACCAGCTTCGCGAGGCGGTCGAGCGCGGCGTCCGCGCCCTCGGCGTCGGAAGCGAGCACGATCTCCTCGCCGCCCTGGGCGCCCAGGCCCAGGACCGCCAGCATGGAAGCGGCGTTGACGGGGTCGCCGCCCGCCTTCGCGATGGTCACCGGGACGCCGGAAGCGGTCGTCGCACGGACGAAGATCGAGGCGGGACGAGCGTGCAGGCCCTCGGCCCAGCCGACGTTGACGCGGCGCTCTGCCATGGTGATGCCCTTCAGGTTCTTACGGTTGTCTAGACCAGTCTCTCACGGCACCCGGAATGCTCGGACCGACCTTCGGCCCCGATGCGCCGCCGTTCGACCCTCCCCAGCTTGCACTGGTTCGCCCCGGTGTGCCGCGTTCGCCGCGCACGTTCGTCCCACCCCCTCCGCAGGGCCCGTCCGCCCCTTAGGGTGACCCCATGACCACCGCGTCGGACCCCTCGTACCCGGCCCACTGGGAAGCGGACGTCGTGCTGCGCGACGGCGGCACTGCCCGCATCCGCCCCATCACCACCGAGGACGCCGGACGGCTCACCAGCTTCTACGAACAGGTCTCCGACGAGTCGAAGTACTACCGCTTCTTCGCGCCGTACCCGCGCCTGTCCGACCGCGACGTGCACCGCTTCACGCACCACGACTACGTGGACCGCGTCGGCCTCGCCGCGACCATCGGCGGGGAGTTCATCGGCACCGTCCGCTTCGACCGGATCGGCCCCGACGGCCGGCCCGCCTCCGCCCCCGCCGACGAGGCCGAGGTCGCCTTCCTCGTCCAGGACGCCCACCAGGGCCGCGGCGTGGCCTCCGCGCTCCTGGAACACATCGGCGCGGTGGCCCGGGAGCGCGGCATCCGGCGCTTCGCCGCCGAGGTGCTCCCCGCCAACACCAAGATGATCAAGGTGTTCACGGACGTCGGCTACCAGCAGAAGCGCAGCTTCGAGGACGGCTCCGTCCACCTCACCCTCGACCTCGAACCCACCGCCGAATCCCTCGCCGTCCAGCGCGCCCGCGAACAGCGCGCCGAGGCCCGCTCCGTCCAGCGGCTGCTCGCCCCCGGCTCCGTCGCGGTGATCGGCGTCAGCCGCAGCAGCGCCGGCGTGGGCGCCGCGGTCCTGCGCAACCTGCGCGACGGCGGCTTCCACGGGCACCTCTACGCCGTCAACGAGGCCCGCGCCCCCGGCATCGAAGGGGACCTCCTGGACGGCGTACGGGCCTACCGGACGGTCGCCGACATCGGCGCCCCCGTCGACCTCGCGGTGATCGCCGTCCCCGCCGGCCGGGTCCCGGACGCCGTCGCCGCCTGCGGGGAGCACGGAGTGCAGGGGCTGGTCGTGCTCTCGGCCGGATACGGGGAGAGCGGCCCCGCCGGACTGGCCCGCCAGCGCGAACTGGTGCGCCAGGTGCGGTCGTACGGGATGCGGCTGATCGGCCCCAACGCCTTCGGAGTGATCAACACCGCCCCCGAGGTGGAGCTGAACGCCTCCCTGGCCCCCGGACCCGCCGCCGCCCGCGGCCGGATCGGCCTGTTCACCCAGTCCGGAGCCATCGGCATCGCCCTGCTCTCCGGCCTGCTCCGGCGCGGCGAGGGGCTGTCGTCCTTCGTGTCGGCCGGCAACCGGGCCGACGTCTCCGGCAACGACATCCTCCAGTACTGGTACGAGGACGAGGCCACCGACGTGGCCCTCATGTACCTGGAAACCCTCGGCAACCCGCGCAAGTTCACCCGCCTCGCGCGCCGCACCTCCGCCGTCAAACCGGTGGTCGTCGCCCGCGGCGGCCGCCACACCCCCGCCGGACACGTCGTCCCCGGCACCCGGCTCACCGACGCCACCGTCTCCGAGCTGCTGCGGCAGGCCGGCGTCATCCGGGTCGACACCGTCACGGAACTGGTCGACGTCGGCCTGCTCCTCGCCGGCCAGCCGCTCCCGGCCGGCCCGCGCGTGGCCATCCTCGGGAACTCCGAGTCCCTCGGCGTCCTCACCTACGACGCCTGCCTGACGGAGGGGCTGCGCCCGCTGCCCCCGCTCGACCTGACCACGGCCGCCTCCCCGGCCGACTTCCGTGCCGCCCTGTCCGCCGCGCTGGCCTCGCCCGACCACGACGCCGTCATCGTCACCGCCATCCCCTGGGTGAGCGAGCAGGCCCTGGCCGACGACCTCGCCGACGCCCTGCGCGCGGCCGCGGCCGAGACGCCGGGCAAGCCGGTCGCGGTCGTCCACGTGGAACTCGGCGCCCTGGTCGAGGCGCTCTCCGCCGCCCGCGCCACCACCCCGGCCGCCGCCGCCCCGCCCGGCCCCGCCTGGGCGGCCTCGGCCGTCGCGGGCCCGGACGCGGGCGCCGCTTCCGGCCCGGACCCCGCCGGGCCGCCCGCCCTCAGGGGCCCGATCCCCGCCTACCCGGCTGCCGAACGGGCCGTGAAGGCCCTCGCCGAAGCCGTCCGCTACGGCCAGTGGCGCCGGGCCAACGCCGACGCCGGGCAGGTCCCCGAGTACGAGGACATCGACGAGGCCGGCGCCGCCGCCCAGCTCGCCGCGCTCCTCGCGGACGTGGCCCCGGAGTCCGTCGCCACCCTGGACGAGGCCGACGGGCGCGAGCTCCTCGCGCGCTACGGCATCCGCGTCCTGCCCGTCCTGCCCGCCCCGACCCCGGACGCCGCGGCCCGCGCGGCCCGGATCCTCGGCTACCCCGTCGCCCTCAAGACCACCGCCCCGCACCTGCGCCACCGGGCCGACCTGGGCGGCGTACGCCTCGACCTCACGACCGAGGCCGAGCTGCGGCGCTCGTACGAGGAGCTGACCGACGCCCTCGGCAAGCCCGCCGAGCTCCTCCCCGTGGTCCAGGCCATGGTCCCGCGCGGGGTGGACACCGTCGTCCGCTCCGTCATCGACCCCGCCGGGGGAGCCGTCCTCTCCTTCGGGCTCGCCGGGGTCGCCTCCGAGCTGCTCGGCGACACCGCCCACCGCCTCGTCCCCGCCACCGACCGCGACGCGGCCGCGCTGATCCGCTCCATCCGCACGGCGCCCCTCCTCTTCGGCTGGCGCGGCAGCGACCCCGTCGACACCCGGGCCCTCGAAGAACTCCTGCTCCGGCTGTCCCGGCTCGTCGACGACCACCCCGAGGTCGTCGGGGTCTCCCTGGAGCCGGTGGTCGTCGCCACCGAGGGCCTCTCCGCACTCAGCGCCACCGTCCGCGTCGCCCACCCGCCCGCCCGCACCGACCTCGGCCCGCGAACCCTGCCCAGCTACTGAGCGCCGGGCAGGTAGGGGGACCCCGGAGGGGCCTTAGGATGGACCTCATGGCGAAATCCGGTACGACGACCCAGGGGCTGCGCGCGGCGATCGAGCGCAGCGGCTACTACCCGGCCCTCGTGGCCGAGGCGGTGGAGGCCGCGGTGGGCGGCGAGCCGATCTCGTCGTACCTGGTCCACCAGGAGACCACCTTCGACTCCAACGAGGTCCGCCGGCACGTGACCGTGCTGGTCCTCACCGGCAACCGCTTCATCGTCAGCCACACCGACGAGCAGGCCGCCGACGCCGGGTCCCCCTCCCCGTACGCGACCACCTCCACCGAGTCGGTCAAGCTCAGCAGCATCTCCTCCGTGGTCCTCAGCCGCGTCGTCGCCAACCCGGAGTCGTACACCCCCGGCACCCTGCCGCGCGAGGTCGTGCTGACCATCGGCTGGGGCGCCGTCTCGCGCATCGACCTGGAGCCCGCCGCCTGCGGCGACGCGAACTGCGACGCCGACCACGGCTACACCGGCAACTCCACCGCGGACGACCTCAGCCTGCGGGTCAGCGAGGCCGGCGACGGCCCGGAGACCGTGCGCCAGACCCTGGTGTTCGCACAGGCCCTCTCCGAAGCGACCGCCGCGACCTCCGGCCCCGCCCGCTGATGCCGTACTCCGCGCCGCCGAACTGGCAGGACGAACCGGAACTGCTCGACCTCGCCGGCGCCCCGGTCCCGCAGTACGGCACCGGCTCCCTCGCCGACCTGCTGCCGACCCTCGCCGCCGGCCAGGGCGTGCCCGGCCTCGCCGCCGGGATCGCCGAGCTGGCCCCGGCCGACCGGAACTGCGTGTTCCTCGTCGACGGCATGGGCTGGGAGCAGATCAAGGCCCACCCGGACGAGGCCCCGTACCTCACCTCCCTCCTCGCGAGCTCGCGCGGCGGCACCGGCCGCCCGATCACCGCGGGCTTCCCCGCGACCACCGCCACCTCGCTGGCCTCCGTCGGCACCGGCCTGCCGCCCTCCCGGCACGGCCTGCCGGGCTACGCCGTGCGCAACCCGGCCTCCGGCGAGCTGATGAACCAGCTCCGCTGGCAGCCGTGGACCCCGCCGAAGGCCTGGCAGCCGTACCCGACCGTCTTCCAGCTCGCGGACGCGGCGGGGGTGCACACCGCCCAGGTGTCCTCGCCCGCCTTCAAGACCACCCCGCTCACCAAGGTCGCGCTCAGCGGCGGCACCTTCCACGGACGGATGACCGGCGAGGAACGCATGGACCTCGCGGCGATCCAGCTCGCGGCCGGTGAGCGCTCGCTCGTGTACACGTACTACAGCGAGCTCGACGGGGCCGGTCACCGGCACGGTGTGGACTCCGACGCCTGGCGCGGCCAGCTCATGTACGTCGACCGGCTCGTCCAGCGCCTCGCCGAGCAGCTGCCGCCGCGTACCGCGCTGTACGTGACCGCCGACCACGGCATGGTCGACGTCCCCTTCGACGAGGACTCCCGGATCGACTTCGACGACGACTGGGAGCTGGGGGCCGGCGTGGCCCTCCTCGGCGGCGAGGGCCGGGCCCGGCACGTGTACGCCGTACCCGGCGCCGAGGCCGACGTCCTCACCGTGTGGCGCGAGGTCCTCGGCGACCGCTTCTGGGTCGCCGGCCGCGAAGAGGCCCTGGAACTGGGCTGGTTCGGGGCGCCGGGGGAGTGCGACGAGCGCGTGCTCGGCCGGATCGGCGACGTGATCGCCGCCGCCCAGGCGGACGTCGCGATCACCGCGTCCCGCAACGAGCCCAACGAGTCGGCGCTCGCCGGCATGCACGGCTCCATGACCGCCGCCGAGCAGCTGGTCCCCCTGCTCGAAGTCCGCACCTGACCGGCCCACCTCCACCCTGCCCCTCCACGACCTGAAAGGTCCCGTACTTCCCATGCCCGAGCTGGTGTTCTTCTCCGGAACGATGGACTGCGGAAAGAGCACTCTGGCTCTCCAGATCGCCCACAACCGCGACGCGCGGGGCCTCCAGGGCGTGATCTTCACGCGGGACGACCGGGCGGGCGAGGGCAAGCTGTCCTCGCGGCTGGGCCTGGTGACGGAGGCGGTCGAGGCGCCGGAGGACATGGACCTGTACGCCTACGTGGTGGCCCAGCTCTCGAAGGGCGGCAAGGCGGACTACGTGATCGTGGACGAGGCGCAGTTCCTGACGCCGGACCAGATCGACCAGCTGGCCCGGATCGTGGACGACCTGGACATGGACGTCTTCGCCTTCGGCATCACCACGGACTTCCGCACCAAGCTCTTCCCGGGCTCGCAGCGGCTGATCGAGCTGGCGGACCGCCTGGAGCAGCTCCAGGTGGAGGCCCTGTGCTGGTGCGGGGCCCGCGCCACCCACAACGCCCGTACGGTGGGCGGCGAGATGGTCGTCGAGGGCGCCCAGGTGGTGGTCGGCGACGTCAACCGCCCGGCGGAGGAGATCGGCTACGAGGTCCTGTGCCGCCGCCACCACCGCCGCCGCATGACCTCCGCCACGGCCCGCGCCGGCGCCCTCTCCCCGGACGTCCTCCCGGTCAACCCGGCCTGACGGGCATGTTCGGGGGACCCGCTTCCATGGCCGCCTCCGTAGGGCGAACCACTCCGTTCCAGGGGAGCGCCACTAACAGCCCTCCGGCTGTCAAGATCGCATCCTTGGAGTAGCTGCTCAGGAGAGGCAGGGTTTCGACCGGTCGGCGAGCGGCTGGTCCTCAGAGACTGGCATCCCACGACCAGTGGCTTCCAAACCTTCAGCGACGGTCTTCCTTCGGTTTCGGCTCCTTCGGGAGGAACGCGTCCGGATTGACGTAGCGCACACGCCGTAGCCAGAGCGCGCCGCCTCCGACGCTTGCTCCGATGAAGCCGACGATGGTCAGAAGGAGGAGGAGCCCGCGCAGGAAGCCGATGTCGATCCTGTGGTACCCCGCCCAGCTCGCAGTGGAGAGCGCGGCCCCGCCGAGGAAGAGGGCGAGAGCGCGCCATGACATCCAGGTCTTCAGTGCCTCGACCGGATCGCCGTCGACCCACAGAATTTGGGAACGGGCTTTCTGTGCAGCCGACTTCACGTTCGCGGCTGCGCCTTCCGGCTCGCCGTCGGCGTTGAGCCCGAGGTAGTCCCAGAGGTCGGCCAGGGCCTCGTACGCTTGCTGGTCGTCGTACTCCAGCGGAACGTCCTGCTCGCCCTCTGCGGCTTCTTCCTTCGCCCGGCGCCGGAACTCGCGGTTGATGACTTCCGTCGGTACGGGAGCCTCGTTTCTCAGGATCTGCCGGAGATCGTTGCAGAATGCGCTGATCACGGGCTTGCGCCGGTGTGCGTTCACCGCTGCCCTGAGGTCTTCCATGCCGCTTTCCCCGTACGTGAGGTAGTCGCGCATGACGACGGAGAGGGCGTGAGCCGAAGGTTTCTGGGGACCCAGCGGGACGGAAGTCGGCGGTTCGGACAAGGTGTTGGCCCCTTCCCAATCATGACCCAAGGCGATTGGAAGTATAGACACTTACTCGTAAGGTATAGACACGAGTGTCCTCGGAGGGCGCTGTGATCGGGGGCGGGGCGACCAGTGGACAAGAAGATGGTCATCGCCATCGTGCTCGCCGGTGCCTTCCTGTTCAGCGGTGGTGGGCTGCTCCTTGCCAGCACCGGCGCCATCGTCGCGGTAGCAGCGGGCATCAACGGCGGCATAGGCGGGTCCGGGGGCGGTGGCGGAGACAACGGAGGCGTCCCGCCCGGAACAGTGTGCGACCCCGGAGGCGCGACCTTGAAGGAACAGGTCCCCGGTTATGGATGGCACACAGTGAACGAGCAGCAGATGGCGAATGCCGCAGTCATCGTGCGCGTCGGGGAGCAGACGAAGGTATCCGACGACGGCCTCATCATCGCCATCATGACGGCCCTCCAGGAGAGCAAGCTGGAGAACCTCAGGGGCGGAGACCGTGACAGCGTCGGACTCTTCCAGCAGCGCCCCTCGGCCGGATGGGGCAGCATCGACGAGATCATGGATCCGAACTATTCGGCCAAGGCCTTCTTCGGGGGACCGAACCACCCGTCCCCTCCCAACCCCCCGGGCCTCCTGCACTACAAGTGGGAGACGATGGGCAAGGGGCGTGCGGCGCAGGAAGTCCAGAGGTCGGCTTTCCCCGAGGCGTACGACAAGTGGGAGAGCCTGGCAGGAAAGATCGTCGGCCGCGCCAAGGACATCAAGTGCGAGAACGTCGGCCTGGAGGGGGACGTGGGCAAGGTCATCGCTGCGACCACACGATGGATCGGAACGCCCTACTGCTGGGCAGGTGGTGACGAGAAGGGCCCCACCCATGAGGAGCGGTGCCCGCCCCCGATGCCTCCGGGCTTCGACTGCTCGGGGCTGATGCACCACGCTTACGCGCAGGTGGGCATCAGCTTGTACCCCTACACGGGAAACCAGTGGGAAGCCGGTACCCGGGTGAGTGACTATGCCGATCTCAAACCCGGAGACCTGATGTTCTGGTCTGACGACGGGACGGTGGGCGGCATCCACCACGTGGGCATGTACTTGGGCAACGACCAGATGATCCACGCGCCCCGGACGGGCAAGAATGTGGAGATCGTGACCTCGGTCAGCAAGAACAGCTACTGGATGAACCAGTGGATCGGCGGGTCCCGCATCCTCAAGGAAGGCGCCGGGACCAACAAGGATTCCGGTGACACCAAGGCGGCTGGCATGCCCCTGATCGCCCCTCGGAGGGAAATATGAACAGGCCCCGAGCAGGGACCAGGACCGGACGGGCGGTGGCGCAGCGACTGTCGAGGGCGTGCCTGGTGGCGGCGGTTTCCGCGGCGCTCCTGAGTGGCTGCGCCCAGCATCCGAAGAAGCCATCGGATGGTCGGGTCTCCTCGGGCGCCCCGGCGACTGCCGCGCCCGGCACTGGGGCTGCTGGAGCGCCTGCGGTCGATGCGCCAGGAACCCTGGAGCCCAGTAACGGCGCAAGCATCGACTTCAAGGACCCTGAGGCTGTGGCAAAGGCGTACGCGTACGCCTATATCAAGCGGAACTGGAAGGAAGATCCGGGCCCGCGGGCGTACCTGGAGCAGGTCAAGCCGTATACGGACCCTGCCTACCTGAAGTCCCTTCGGGACGCGGGCGCGGACCGGTGTGACCGGGAATGCGAGCAGGCGAAGGAGAGTAACGTCCGCGTCACCGCCGAAGGGCTGGCCGCAGTGACTCCGCCCGAGGCGCCGGCAGGCGACTCCGAGCGCTGGGTTCAGGTCTCCTACACGGTAAGGACCGTCTGGGACGGGGGCGGTGACGCCAACCGTAACGGCATGGTCCTCCAATTGCGCCTGCGTGAAGGGAAATGGCTGGTCACAAGCCGGGTGCGAGGCTGAGGGCGGATCCCCGCCGGGGCGGCCGTCAGCGCATGTGGGATGCGCTGGTGAAGCCGTCCGCCAGGAACGAGGCCAGGTCCATGTACGCACCGCAGGTGTCGGGGGACACCCGGTCGTAGTCGATGGTCCCCCCGGCGTAGAGCAGCCGGTCGTATGGGATCTGCACCACAGTGGTGCTCAACTGCTGGAAGTACTCCACGAGAGTCTCGAAGTTGATGCCGACGGCCTTCGGCGTATCCATCGTGATCACCACGACGGCGTTCTTCACCAACTCCGGATATCCCTGTGCGTACACCTCGTCCAGTGTCTTGACGGCACGGCGTGCGGCATCGAAGCGGGGGGCGGCCACGACGATGAGCCGGTCCGTTACCGCCAGTGTGCCGCGCATGCCTGAGTGCTTCATCCCCGTGCCGCTGTCGGTGATGATGATGTCGAAGGCCCGGGCCAGGATGTCCTGGGTCCTGCGGTAGTCGTTTTCATCAAACGACTCGCTGATGTCCGGGTTCTGTTCGCTGGCCGCCACCATGAGCCGGTCTGTGCGGCCGAGGTATTGATGGATCTGGGCAGGCTCTGTCAAGCCCCTGCCGTTCACTGCGCGCATCCGCTGCTCCGCACTCACCAGGTCGCGCACCGTCGGCATGACGCGCTCGCCCAGCAACCGGTCGGCGAGGGTGCCGGCATGAGGGTTGGCGTCCATCACGATCGTCCGGTCCTCGCGGTATCGGGCGAACGTCAGGCCGAGCATGGCCGACGTGGTCGTCTTGCCTACGCCGCCCTTGATGCTCGTGACGCTGATCCGGTACGGGTGGGGTACGGGCGCCTGCAGCCGGGCCAGACGCTGCTGCTCGAGCTCGGACGCCTTGCCCCGGCCGACCAGCCGGAGCAGCCCCGGCCGCCGTCCGGGCTCCGCGGCTCCGCGGCTGGTCGCGGCGGTGGGCTGCTGATAGTGCCCCGCGTACGGGTTGACGGGCGGGAGGCTCACGCCCTGAGGCAGCGGCGCGGGGGCGGGAGCGGGTCCGCTGTGAGATGTGTCGGCCCCCGGCGCGGGAGCGGGCAAGGGCGCGGCTTCAGGTGCTGGCGCCGGAGTCGGCGCCAGCACGGGCGCCGGTTCCGGGGTGTACGCCTGCACGGGAGCGGGTGCAGGCGCGTTCTGCGGTGAGGGTGTCCGGCCCGGCTCGTTGACCTCGGCCGAAGGTACGGACTCGGCCGCCGACGGGCGGGTTCCCGTCGAAGGCAACTGCCGGGCGAAGTCCGGTGGCAACTCATCGTCATCGGTTTCGGCACTCGGCACAACGCCGAAGACGCCATTCCTGGACACGCGTACTCTCCCCCAACGTTCATCACCCAGCCGCGGCCCGGGCCGTCGGGCTAGTCCTCGCGAGTGTACAAGGACAGCAACCGCCGACTCACTGTCTGCGGTCGGGTGGGCTTTCCTGTGGCGTACTTGACCAGCATCTCTTCGAGGATGGCGGTCAGGTTGGTGCCCTCCACCTCGGCGCGCGCATGGGCGATCGCCAGGTAGCGGGCGGGAAAGCGGTTGACGACCGGAACCTTCCGGGCGCCAACCGCCGGCAGCTCCGCCGGCACCTCAGGGCGTTTGGCGCCCTCCCGCTTCGGTGCCTGACTCAGCTCGTTCCGCCGCCTACGGCGTAGGACCCCCAGGGCCTCTTCCTCCGTAATGGGTCCGCGGCTCGGGGTCCACTCAAGAGGTTGCAGCTCGCCCGGTAGCGCCTCTGCCTCATCCACTCCGTCGGGCCGCCGTGACATCGAGGTCTTCGAGGTCACCATGCGGCGCCGCTGCGGGCGAGTGCGCTGAGGAATGTCCGAGGTGCTCATAGGCAGCTTCTCCAGCTCTCACTCGGCGCCCCGGACTTGGATCTCCGAGAGGGCGCACGATACTTGTGTACAGACGTTACCTCATGGGTTTCCGCACCGAGTCGGTATCAATCCTGTTCCCGCGCCCACGGCCCTCACCTGTCCCAGAACTGCATCCCCATGTGCGACCTCCTGGAGAAACCACTCGTCGGCGTCTGCCGCGTCCAGATCGAGTCCGAAGCAGATTCCCAGAAGGCACGATTCCTCTCCGTCGGCGCCGCCCAGCCATTCCTCAGGCATGTCCAGCGGACCCCGGTGAGCCAGCCACGGGCATCCCGCCAGGTAGACCGACAAGCCGCGCTCGACCACACGTATGTCGATCAGCGGCACGTCGTGCACTTCTGTCAGATTCCCTTCCTGTCCGAGCCGGGTGAAGCCCCAGACGGCGGTCAGGTATTCCGCGTCAGTCTCGACCGTCGGGCCAGAATGGGCGCCCATCCGGTACATCGCCCGGTCGTGACCGACGAAGAGGCCTCGAGGAAGGGACAGCAGCAGAGAAGGTGTAGAGGGGTCCAGTTCTGATGATATCCGTGCAGACCATTCGCTTTCCTTTACGGCCAGAGTGAGCGCCTCACCACTTGTTCTGGACGTGTCAAATTGGCTCTCCATGCACTCTCCCCCGTGAGATACGCAAGGAACGACCTCGGTCGCTCCTGCACTCATGTGTAACTGAGGCTCCATCATGGCAGCGTGTTCGAAGGGCCATTGCCACAAGCTTGATACGGAGTGGTCGCAGTTGGGAACGGAAACGTTACGAACTGAAAGCTGGTTGTCGACTGCCCTCGCCCTTCCGGGCGCAAGCCGCTTGCAGCTGCCGATCGGCGCCGGGCACCTTCTGCCACAGGCGGATGACCGCTTCCCCGATCCGTTCGCCCTCGGCGGAGTCGGAGACACGCAGCCAGCAGGCGTGTGCGTTGGAGGCGCTCAGCATGACCTGGGAGCCGGCGGCCCCATCGGCGTTCAGCCATGCCTGGGCGATCCCGAGGTATGAGTCGGCGGCTCGTACCCAGTCGTGCGCCAGGGCGCTGATGTGAGCCCTCACTGCGCGTGCCTGCAGTACGTAGGGGTGCGCCTTCCCGAACTCTGACCCGACGTCGCGTTCCAGGTCAGCGGCCATGACGACGGCCGCTTCGAAGTTTCCCGAGCCGGCGGCTTCTCCGATCCGCTCCAGCCGACTCCGCAGCCGCTCGGGCGGTGGAGGGAGCTCGACGGGGGGCGAGCCGACCCTTCCCAGGATGAGCGTGCTGCCCAGAGGTGCAGCCGCCGTTCGATGTGTTGCCGAACCAGGGTCCGCGTGGCCTGCGTTGCTCGGCGCTGCCGATTCGTCGCCGATGCCGGACCGGGACCCGTCCTCAACGAGCCCGTTCGGATGGATGACCAACGGCCAGGAACAGCCGTCAGGGTCATGGGCGATGGCCCGGATCGACCGCCCCATCCGGGCGACGAGGGAAATGGCGGCCGTCATGGCGGCGGCGCGGACGGCCGTGATGTCTGTGGTGCCGTCCAACTTTACTGGGACACCGCCCACGTTGGCCGTGCCGTCGGCATGCACGACGATGGTCAGCGCGGTCGGGTGCGAGGCGAGTCCGGCTCCCGTACCACTACCGGGATCAGCAGCCATATGACTCCTTGGGACTCGATGTCCAACGCCTCTGCGGAGATGTTCACGCAGGGTCAGGAACTGTGATTAGCCGCAATGATAAGCGGATTGGCGCGAAGTACACTGTGTATTGACACAGGAATGGGGGGCCGATGAGCGGCGACAGCAACGCGGGCATGGTGGCGTGGGTGGATCTCGCGGTGCGGGCGGTGGGGCCGGTGGGGGAGCGGCAATACGAGGCATGGTTGGCCGAGGTCGACAGGGTGGCCGTGGACCTGTGGCTGATGTCCGCTCCCGGCGGGACGATGGGCCGGAGGGCGGCCGAACTGTCCACGTGTACCCCCGTCGCCGGGGTGCTGGCATCCGCGGCCATCAGCGGGGGTGAGGCGCACGCCCGCCTGGTGGTGCGCGTACCTGAAGCGACGTCCGGCGCCTCCGCCGAGCGGACCTACACGACCGAGGAACTCACTGGGCGGTGGGGCCGGGACATCTTCGAGCGAGCACGGTCGTTGGTCGGCCAGGGGGTACAACTCCTCGTGTCGCACGGTTCCGAACAGCCGCGGGTGCTGCACATCGGCGGTACGGGGCTGCGGGAGGCCGGCACGACGGCGGGCGAGGCGGCTCCTGAAGCCGGGCAGCCGGTGCGGACCTTCACCGAGTCCCGTGCCGTCACTGTTCAGCCGATGCCTGCGACACCCGCTGAGTCGGCACCCGCGCCGCCCACGGTCGGGGGCGTTACCTGGGAGGAGGGCTCCGTGCGGGTGTGGCGCAGCATCGACCGCTCTTGGGATGCGACTTACCGGACCTCGTGCCTGCTGGCATTGCGGGACCGGGTGGTGCTCGACAGCGCCGGCTTCGTCAGCAACCTCGATGAACTGGTCAGCCTGGCGCAGGAGTCACCCGACCCGGACACGCCCCGGGGCAAGGACATCATGGCCCGATACCCCGCGTGAACGGGGTCCGCCGAGGCTCCCTTCAGGACGCCCGCCGCCGCATGCGCACTCTGCGGTAGGCGCGGCGCCCTCGCTCCTCACCACGGGCCCAGAGAACGAAAGCCCCGCAGAGCAGAGTGCCCAGCAGGCCGGCACGCCCACCGAAGGCGGCGTACGCGAGCGCACCACCGGCCGAAGAGGCCAGAAACGCCCAGAAGACGGTGCGCCAGCGTGCCGTCCTGGGCGGGTGCAGATACACCACCAGTACGCTCGTGACGGCCACCGCGCAGGTAGCCACCAGAGCCTGTGAATAGTAGAGCCGCCAGTCCACGATCAACGACGCCTGCTCGCGAACCAGGCTGATCCAGATCAGGAACGCGAACGCGACCTTGAGGTGCGAAAGCACCTGCCCGGACAGGCCCCCCGCACTCGGCCGGACTGAAGATCCTGCGATACTGCCGAGCCGCGCGGCCGCTCCTGCGGGCGAGGACGGTTCGGCGCCCCGTGGCCCGGGCGCGGGCCCGAGGCGCGGCCGCGCTTTCGAGCCCGTAGTAGCGGTGGCGGTGTCATGCCGTCCCTTGCCGCCTCCCGCTTTGCTCTTGTTCACCATGCAGACATCATCCCCATGCCAGGTTCACCGACGTGACGGTCCACCCCGTCTTGTCCATCTTCTCCAGGCCGATGTCCATGCGCAGCGGTCCATCCGCAGGCTTCGGCCCCTGCACCGGGTTGTCGACGAGCGATACAGCGACGGTCGTGCGCTCCAGTCCCGCTTGTACCTGCTCGGCGTCGCGGGCGGTCGTCTGGACCGTTCCGGTGCGGGGGGCCTTCGTCAGGAACCCCTCCCAGTGCTTGGGCAGTTGTTCCGGGAGTCGCTTCCGGGCCGTCTCGCCCAACCGCGGCAGGGCGTCCGCGAAGGTTTCCGGGGTGCTCCTCGAGGGGTCGTACTGGTAGTAGGCGAGCGCGAACGCCCTTGCGACGTCCTGCGGCGATGCGTCAGCGCTGAGTGCCCCGCCGTACTGCGCGATGATCAGGTCCGCCGAGCGGGGCACGTAGAGCGGGGCGACGGGGCGCGGTGCCGGGGCGTCGGGCTCACCATTGGCGGTCTTGGCGGTCGTCGTACTGGTCTTCCCGGCGACGATGTTGAGCACGAAACCGAGCAGCACCAGCGCTACGGCCAGGGCCGCCACCTTTCTCCCTCGATATCCCATTCCGGATCACCCCCTCAGTCTCGGCCGGCCGCACGCTGCACGGCTTGCAGCGCTTGCGTGATCTGCTCCTCGGGGGCCTTCATGTTGGCCAGCACACCCCGGAGGTCGTTGAGAGCCGTGGACATCGCCGTGGCGACCGGTATCTGCTGTGCCAGCGACTCGACCCGGTTCAGGACTTCGATGCGTCCCTGCGGCTGCATCCCAGCGGGTGAGAGCTGGACCGGTATCTCGTTGGCCACCCGCACGATGACCTCGTTGCTCACCCGGCTGCCGGAGGGCAAGCCGACGGCATCGATGCGATCCGGGACGCCGTGCTGTGCGACCGCCTGGCTGGCGACAAACCTTGCCACGTCGGTGTGCTCGCCGCCGGAGTCGACCTGGACCGCGAGGCTCCGCAGTGCGAGGCCTGCCGCGTGATTCTGGTCGATGTTGGCGGGGTTCTGGTACATCGAGAGCACCCGGTCCAGGTTGCCCGCAGCCTGCTCCTTCGACATCCCGTTGGTGGAGAGGAGTTCATCGCCCCGCTCGGTCGGACGCACGTTGCGCACCGGGTCGACCCCTCCGGTCGCATTGCGCCGCAGATTGCTGGCGTGCAGTGGGTCGTCGGGGTGTCGCCCACCTGTACGCGGATCCCGCAGCGCGTCGAAATGCTCGCGCTCCATGGCAGCCGCTCCGGCTTCGTCCCCCTCGGCGCGACGATGCTTGATCGCCGCCAGGGCTGCCGTGTGCGGGACGTCCTGTGCACGCTGCTTGCGCTGCATGACCAGCCCCTCGCGGGCAGCCGTGCTCTTGCCGATGGTCTCGGAGGTCAGCGCCTGGTCCTCGCGCTCCCGGGCCTTGTCGACCGTCTCCTTGCCGGCTTCCCTGGCATCGCCGAACTTGCCCAGCACGGAACGCGTCCGCTTCCCGAGGTTGGGCGCGTTCTTGAGCACACCCATTCCCGCAGCCTGGAACTTCTCGGACGTGGACAAGGTCTGTCCGGAGGCGGAGGCTGCCGCCGACGCCCCCTTGACCGCTGCGCCCGCGGACATCGCTGCGGTCGCACCGCCGGTCGCCACCGCGGCGCCCACCTGAAGCGTGGTCTGCGCCGTCTTCTTGGCCAGGTCCGCCCCGACACCCACGATCGCGTCGCCGGCGTCCTTGTTCCCCATGGCCATGCCGGACAGGGCGCGCATCGCCGGCCTGGCGTAGACGCCCAGCAGGGCTGTCATCAGGGCGCAGGTGAGGATCTTCAGTACCCAGTTCTGCTCACCGCCCGGGGCGAGGATCAGGGTGTCCATGTAGGTGACGATCACCAGACCGAGACCCCAGCCGACCTGCCTGAAGAGATTGGTCAGGAACAGCTCGCCCAGTTTGATCGCGGCTACACGGGAGGGGCCGGGGAATATCCCGAGGAGGAGGTAGAAGGGGGCGAAGATCATCAACACGAAGACGCCGAGCTTGGCCGCCAGCAGCATTGCGCAGATGAAGTAGATGGACGCATTGATGATCATGCCACCCATCACGCTCATGGCGGCTGCGGAGAGGCGCGACATGAAGTCGTTGCCGCCCGCGATGGCGATGACCGACTCGTCCTCGGGCAGGACCCTGCGTTTGTCGTTCGAGAACCACCCGGTGTCCTTGCCGCCGAAACACAGGCGGAAGTTCTTGTCCCCGCCCTCCCGGCAGAGCCCGTTGCCCCACAGCTTGAGGTAGGGCACTGACTGGACGAAATTGCCCGACCATGCGAGGCTCCCGGATTTCGAGTTGCCGCCGACCTCGTCGTCCGTGCCGTTCCATTTGATGACACCGCTGATGACCTTGATGCCGTCTTCGTCGATCTTGCCTTCGGCGTCGACCCCGACGAACTGTGCGTTCAGCATCTCGGCGCCCCACCGGTCGGCCGCATTCCCGCTGTTGCCGACTTGGCCGTACAACCATGGCTGGTATACGAGAGGCACCCATACGGCGTCCTGCACGCAACCGGCGGCATCCGTCCCCAGCTTGCCGTTGCACAATGCGGTGCTCTCGGACCCACCGGTCGTGGGCAGCTTGGCCAGAGATTCGAAACCGGTGGCCGTGACGTCGCCCACGATCGTGTTTATCTTGCTGCCGGCCGCCGTCGGGTTGGCCGCGAACCAGAAGAACAGCCCCGCGATCAATGTCATCCAGCCGAAGCCCTTGAGTACGGCGGTAATGCGCCCGTGGGGTCCCCAGTTCTTGACGCCCAGATAGATTCCGCCCAGGGCGCCGACCAGCCCCAGGAAGGGTGCCGCGATGTTCGACATCGCGCCGGCCACGGAACCGATGGGTCCTTCCAGGAACTTGAAGGGGTCCGTCCCGAAGGACCAGCCGAGCAGTGCCATCGTGAAGGTAGCGAAGAGCTTCGACACGTTGAAGATCATGTCGGGCAGGAAGTTGATGTGGCGGTTGATCGAGAAGCAGCCGGGTTCCCAGCCGAACACGTGCCAGCTGACGCCTGACATCCCGTACCGGTGGTACGAGGCCTTTGGCCCCTGGAACTTGGCCTCATCGGGTGCGGGGATGTAAGTCGCCAGTTCTGACTGCGGAACCGCCGGATTCGGTTTGCTGAGGCCGAAGAATGCCTCGAGTCCCTTGGCCCGGTTCTCCGGCATGGGCACGTCGAGCGGGCCGCACATGGAGATGATGTCGTCTCCGAGGGCTTGCGACGGCGTGGCCATCGTGAACCACAGCGTGAACGTGGTCAGCATCAACAGCACCAGCGTGCCGATCCGGCGCAGGAGTCGGTGCAGGCGTCCCGCCGGTCGGCCTGGCCGCGGCCGTTTGGAGGCCGGAACGTCACGGAAGGACGTCAGCCTGGTTCGGGCCCCCGGCGTCGAGGCGAGTGCCATGCGGATCCCCCGGTTCTACGACTTCAACTGCTGTGTATATACGCTGTGCACGTTAGCATGTGCCCCCGGCTGCGAACTGGGCACATTCCGGGGCTGGATGAGGCGGAGGTCGCAGACAGAGGATGGACCGCGATCGAGTGGGGCGGCTCCGGGAGGCGTCCCTGCATGGAGCCGCACTGAGGGAGCTGAGGCGTGGGGGAAAGGCCGTGGCGATCCTCTTCGGCTGCGTCTTCGGCATCTTCGGGCTGTTCGTTGCCGGAGGACTGGTCTTCGCCCAGCAGCAGATGCCCGTGCCTCCCGTGAGTCACTCAACTTCGAGCGGGGGACCGGTGGCAGGCGGTACGGGTGAACCCTCGCCTGAACTGGCCGCCGCATGGCGTGAGCAGATCGTTTCCTTCCTGGCGATGGCCGGGGACCCGAATCACACGGGGGCGGAGAGCTGGTTCCCGGGTGCTGCCTCGGAGACGGACGGGTTCACCTACACCCCCCTCTCTGCCACGGACCCCGGAGCCGGTCGGCCGGACGGCACCGCCCGGGTGCGTCACAGAGTCCTCCCCGCCGCCGATGCCGCAGCGGTGTTCCGTGCCGTCTCGCGTGACGGCCTCGCCATTCCGACGACGGTAGAACTCTCCTCGGGGTCGGGCGCCGGCAAGGAACCGACGCTCGGATTCACGCTCAGGTTGAAGGGCGGTGCGTTGGTTGCCGGGGAGGCCCGGTTCTCCACGCGGGAGTCGGGGAAGCCGGTAATACTCCGTCTGGTATACGCCAGTTGATGCGCCGCATTGGACTGCAGAACTCGTGTGCGTAGGATCACACTGTATAGACACGATCTTGATCGGTGAGGACGGAGACAGGGTGCGGATGACTACGCGATCACAGGCTGCGGCGATCGTCCTCGCGGCGGCCGCGTTGTTGCTCACCGGCTGCACGAAGGACAGTGTCCGCGCTGAACCGGGCTCTCAGGGAACGGCCCCGGCCTCCGCTCCGCCCTCCCCGTCGGCGGTCCCGTACGAGAACGCTCCTTGGCGCCTTCACGTCGTACGTCTCCTGGAGGCCCTGCGCACCCCGCAGGACGGCACCTACCGGACCTGGATGTCGGACGACGCGACTTACTGGAACCGCGCTTTCAGCTACACACCCCGTACCACCGGCGATCCGGGCTGGGACAGGCGCGACTACGAGGGCATGACCGAAATCTACCCGGGCAAGCTCACTGCGGTTGAGAAGGACGCCCTCTTCAAGTCCCTCACCCGGGACAACATGACCATCGCCTCCACCCTCATGGTGGTCCGGGCAGAGCGGCAACCGGACGGGGAGCGTCAGGACTATAGGTTCACCTTCAAGGTGCAGACCAGCAGTGGTGAGTGGCTCACGGGCACGGCCGCGGGCAGCCAGGGCGACGAGCCGGGCAGCGGCAAGGTTGCCCGGCTCACCTACGACGTCAAGCCGTCGTAGCCGAACAGTGCAGCCATCGGAACGGGATCGTCCTCCCCGCCGTCGTTGGCACCGGGCCCGTCTGCGCCGGAGTCGTGGCCCTTCGCCTCGATCGCGCGTCGTGCCCCCGCCGCCTCTTCGCCGAAGATCTCGGCGATGATGCGGGTCATCTTTCCCGGGTCCTTCTCGGGGTTGGTGTCGAAGATCTCCAGAACGTGGTCATGGATGAACTCGACCCTGACGCGGGCCAGCTTTCCTGTGCGGTCCTTGAACACGCAGACACCCTTCTGGCCGGCGCCCAACGACATGATGGTGCCGATGTTCTGCTGGTTCGGTTCGACCCCGAGGAACTCGCAGGTCTTCGCCGCCTCGTCCTTCGACGTCGTGCCGAAGGCCCAGACGCCGGTGACGAAGCTGGAGTCGAAATCACCTGCCGATTGCGAGATCAGCCGCAGGAAAGTGTTTCGGGACCGGCCAAGGCGCTTGATCCGGTCGACCAGCGTGCGGGCCCGCGGGTTGTCCTTGCTGGTGTGCCATTCGTCCCAGGTGATCGCCTTGGGGATCGCCGGGTCGAGCGTGGCCATGATGTTCCAGGTGTTGTCGGCCATCAAGCCGGCGATCACGTCTGAGAGGAGCTCGCGCTCGGACATCATCTCGGGCGACTTGCCCGGATCGGGCATCTGCAGGCCGAGAGTGCAGAAAATGACCGTGTAGCCGACGGGAATCTTGAAGGGGCGAGGTGCCCGGCCGAAGACCAGCTGGCCCAGCTTCGTTCGGGACACCTCGCGGAACCGTCGCCCTGGCGGTCCGGAGAACTGTCGGCAGCGTTCCTGGTTGATGTTGTGAGGTGCCGGCGGGAGCTTCTCCCAGGCTTCGAGGATCTCCACGACACGCATGAGGTAGGTGGACCCGCGGCCCTCGGTGACGGCCGCGCCCACCGCCTGCCGGATCACGTCGCCGAAGTCGCTGCCGTTCTGGCCCGCCAGCAGGTCGGGCACCATGCGCAGGAGAGTCTCGCGCATCAGCTGGGCGGCATCCTGGGGCGTCTCAGCCTGCGCGGCGGGGTCGAGCATGCCCGGCTCGGCGTCGTAGACATTGACACAGATGATTTTGTCGGGGTTGAGGCCCAGCTCTTCCGCGTACTTCTTCAGGACGAGGTAATCGCCCTTCGGGTCCCACACGACCTGGGTGATGCCACGTAGGGCGTCTTCCCATACCGGCTTGAGACCGCGGCTGACGGTCTTGCCGCCACCCGGGTCGCCCGGCACGCCCTCTGTGGGGGCCAGCTGCGACTGGGTCGCGTACAGCATGTGGTCGACGAAGACAGGCTCGGCCGGCAGCCCGCCCGCCCCGATTGTGTAGCCCTGGTAGAGCCCCTGGCCGTCTCCGATGGAGGGGGAGATGTGTGGCATGCCCGCAGCCAGGTAGTCCAGGGGGACGCGCCGGATGTAGTCGGTGTCCATCGGCCGGCCGCCGGGCAGCGATTCGTAGAAGAAGAACTTCTGATGGGTCGGCGGACCGTCGACGGTGTAGCCCGCTTCGCGCATGGACCGGACGAAATCGCGCGCGTTCTCACGCAGTTCGTCGCGGTCCGTGGCGGAGATCCCGAACAAGGCGCGCATGCGGATGAAGGGTGTGCGGTGGTGGTCGACGAGGTACTTCATCTGGGTCACCAGTTCGCGCTTCTGGTGATACGTCAGGTCGGTGGAGACACCAGCCTCTTGGTCGTTGAAGAACTGCTCCTCGACATTACGCAGGGCCTTGTCTGCGTCCTTGCGGGTGTCGGCCAGTTCCTGGATCTCGAATCCTATGGACTGGACTACCGGGAACGGCAGGGCGTCGGTGCTGTGCAGCCACAGAGTGTTCGGGAAGGTCACCTCCTCGGGCCCGAGGGACAGCGCGAACCATAGCTGGTACGAGGTGCCGGTGACGGTCTCGTGACGCAGGACCTTGTACTGGTACTTACCGATGCGTCCGAGCGGCTCCCTGGTCATCTCGCCGCCGCAGAGGGCCTGAAGTTCCCCCGGCCCGTAGCGTTTGGGCGGGGTGGCCGAGGGGTCTGGTGCCGGCAGCCCGGGGTGTGTGAGGTGCAACAGGAGCATTTCCGCCTCCTGGCGCCCCACGGCCTGGCAGCGCAGTGGCGACCCTGCCAGGGTGTTACGGACATCGCGGGCGGCGTCGTGCCACACCGAGATCTCCTCGAGGGGCGGCATCTCGTCGTCGAGGTCGAGTGGCTTCTTGACCTGGTCCCACATGCGCTGGATGCGACCCCACGTGCCGTTGTACGAGGCACGGTCCCCGAGGCGCACCACGAGGTACACGCGCTTGATCGGCCACGAGGCATCATTGATCCGCACCCGGGTGTCCTCGAGGACGGAAGCCCAGCCCGCGGACGGAATGCCCTGGCTCTGTGTCCGCTCGTCCAGCCGCTTGGCCCAGAGGTCGGCGTTGAACGGGAAGTCCGTGGTGATGAGCCGGGTCTGGTGAGCACTGCCGCGGGGCAAGCCGGACAGCGCGGCGTATACCTGCGCCAGGCCTGCCCTTTTGTCGAGCGGGCTCGTCAGCTCCCAGCTGCGGGTCGGTACGCTGACCATGGTGTAGGCACCTTCGGCGTCCAACAGGATGTCGTCGTCGAGGTAGCGGTAGCCAATACGGGACGGTGCCTGGTAGCCGTCCGGCACCAGGCGGGAGACCACGTTGTTCACCCTGACACGCCTTCCATGATGGGCTGATCGTCCGGTCCTGCCGTGCCCTCGCTCGTCCCGCGCTCCCTCGCCGGCCCGAAGCCGCTCCAGGGCGGCACGGGCACCGCCCCGTAGCCGTTCGGTAGTGGCGTTTTCGGAGCCAGCCCGGGCAGTGTCTCGGGGCGGGCTCGCCACAGGACGATGCGGTATGCCGAGACATCCCTCGTTTTCCGAACGGGTACGCCCTTGCGGTGGATCGGGTCGTCCATCAGGTCTCGTATCGCCGCCCGGATGAGACCGAAGATCCCCAGGTTGTGGCGCACCGGCCGACGGGAGAGAGCCACCGCAAAGACCGGGGGCACGAGCAGGATGAAGAGATAGGGGAGGCCGACTGGTGCCTGTTTCCCGAAGGCGTGCGTTATCACCTTGATCGGTGGGGCGAGGACCATGTTGTAGGTCATCACCCATACCACCAGGGAGGCGGCGAAGACTTTGATGTCATCGACGAAGAGCCCCTCCTTCATGGGGATGGTCGCCTTGCCGACCTTCCGGAGTGCCTTCTTGACCTTGAACGCCTCGGTGTAGTCGCGCAAGATGACGGCTTCGTCGCTCATCGCCCCTCCTCCCTTGTGGTGGTTCCCGCCGCGAGCCGTGGAAGCGGATCAGGAACTGAGCAGCGGATCCCAGAGGTTCGTCTTTATGAAGTTGCCGCCCTCCTTGAGCAAGGCCTGCGGGCTGTCGACGATCATGAAGGTGAAGCTGCCGATCAGCAGGATGGTGATGACCACCATCCACTTGCGCTGGGCCTGGGTGAAGAAGGCCGCCACAACCGCGAAGACGACGGTCGCGGCCAGGACCGCCCTGCCGATGCTGCTGGTCTTCGTCGTGATGCTGCCTACGTCCGCGAGGATCATGTGTGTGCCGGGCGGAAGGGCCTGGAGGGTCTGAGTCACCATGGTTGCTGTGTCCTCTTCTGGCTGGCGCGACGGAGTGGCCGAGCGCGCAAGGTCATCGTATATACACAAGGGGGGCGGTCGGCCTCGGTTTACTGCGGGGGCGGCCGTCTTGCGTCATGTATAGACGCTCTTACGGCTTGGCGGATCCGCTGGCCTGCGGCTGTTGCACACCTGTGCCGCTGCCGGAGGGCGCAGGAGACGTAGTTGCGCCGCCTGCGGTCGATCCGGGCGATGGTGTCGGGCCCTGCGAGAACAGGCCTCCGGATCCCTTCGTCGGCTGCACGTTGGGCAGTTGGTCACCGCCGACGGATCCGCCGCTCAGCACGGGAGTGGGGTCGGAGGCGAAGTACCACTGACCGTTGCTATGAGCGATGGCGACCTGATAGGTCGACGTCTGCTCCGCCTTGGTGTCCGCGGAGCTCTTCAGTGTCACGGAGAAGGTCAAGGTGCGCCTGTTGGCATCCTGCCCGTTGGCGGCAGCAGGGACGTACACTTCGCCGATCACCGGGCGGCCGCCCCCGCCGCTTCCCGTGAACGCGCCGCCGAGACCGAACGACGTCACCCCGGGGAGCAGGTACCGAGCCAGATTGGCGTTGTCGCTCTGGATCCAGGCAGCCATGAACGGTGGCAACAGGTCCGATTTGAAGGTCTGGGCGAGCGCGGCGTCGTTCGACGTCGCCGTCACGTCTTTCGCGGGCGTGGTCAGTCCGGAGCACGGCACGTACACGGGCGCCGCGGTGAGGCCGAAGGCCGAGGAGCCGTTGCGCTGCACGGCGAACAGCGGCACGGCGAGGCAGCGCCAGGAACCGTCCTGCACCTGCACGGTCGCCCGCACAACAGCCCTGTCGGCTTCCGTGACCTGGACGTCGGTGCTCATCACCATGTCGACGACCACCTGCTTCCCCTGGCCGTTCCAGCCCAGCCGGTCGTCGAGGCCGTTGATCGCGTACGGCTTCAGAGCCGTCGAGCGTGCATCAGCCTGTGCAGGGTCGTAGCTCGCGAATGCCTTCACCAGAGGAGCTGCCCACATCAATGCCGCACCCCTGGGGAAATCCCCCTTGTCCGAGGAGGCCTGCTGGTCCGCCAGGGCTTGAACCTCGGCTTTGGATGCCTTGCCACCCATCTTGGTGAAGAGGAACAACAGGAGCAGGACGCCCGTGACGCCGAGTATTCGGCGCACCAGGATTCCGCGCCGGGGTCCAGCCCACATCTGAGCCGTGGACAGCTGCCCGCGGTCAACTCCGCTGCTGGGCTTGGCCTTGGCGAAGGGGTTGTGGAACCAGCTGTTGCCCTTCGGCGCTGCCGACCGGCGCTCCCTCTTGCCGTCCCTGCGGTCCGTCTCCGCAGGGGCCGGCTCCGGCAACTGGGCGCTGGGCGGGCGCCGCGCCTGCGTCTGCCGTTCGGCGGAGCCCTCCTCCGTCGGCGCATCGCGGGGCGGCGAATTCGTGGCAGCGATCCATGGGCCGGGCGGCGCGGGGCGGACCGGACGCTTCTTGGCGAACGGATTGCGGAACCACCCGCCACCACTGGTCCCCTCCTGCTGGATGAGCATGTCTTCGGTCAGTGCCGGTACCGGCTCCCGGCCGTCATGAGGCGGCGTAGTCACGGCTCCCCTTCCCCTGCTGTCAGCCCCCGTTGAGGCGGCGTGACAGCTCCCCGATCACTGTCTAGACACAAGCACTATAGTCACAGGAGCGGTATCGAACGGCAGTACCCGCCGCCGGGTCGAGCTCGAGCTCGACCCCGCATAGCCGACCAGGTGCAGGGAGGTGTGAGGTGACTGCGTCCCGGCGGTCGACATGGAGCCCACCGCCTCACTCTGATGCACGATCGGCTGTCGTAAATCCCTTGCGGAGCCCAGGGAAGAGAACCAACTGGCCCTGCCTCAATCGAATCGGCGAGGCTCAAGGCGCGTCTCACTTCCCCCGATCGCGGCAGGCGGGTCATCGTCAGGCTTCACCGAACATGCCGGATCCGCCACGCAGAGTTCGATCTTGACGACACTGCGGCGGACATGTCAGCCTGGTCGAGCGGGATTTGACGATCACTCAATAGACGGTAAGGTTCCGCACTCGACAGGCTAGGGAATGTGTACTCACGGGGACGGGGGTTGACGAGAGTGCAGGACGATCGCGTCAGCGAAGACGGGAAGACGTATCAAGTCGTCGTGAACCATGAAGGTCAGTACTCCCTCTGGTTCACGGGCCGATCCATTCCGAACGGGTGGCGTGCAGCAGGCTTTTCCGGCCTGAAGAGCGACTGTCTGGGTCATATCGACGAGGTGTGGACCGATATGCGCCCGCTCAGCCTGCGCGGGCAAACGGATCCGGTGGACGCCGGCTGATTCGATCGGCGCCGGTACGCGAGATCTTGCGGATCGCATTTCCTGGCGCGAAGCCGGGCAATGGAGACGAAGGTCAACGGTTTGACGTTTCAGGTGCATGGCGCCCGTGTCCTGGATTCCGGACGGGCCGGTACTTTGGTGCATGTCTGATGCGCCGGGTAGTAACCATCATCATATCGGCGGCCTCCCTGAACTCACTGCTCGCGAGCCGATATGCCGCTTTCGAATGCGGCGACACATTTCCGCTTTTCATCGAGAAGGGCCGTCCAGACTACCGTGATAGCGGAAAGCGATCTTAATTCACTGCTGCAGCGGCGCTCGGAAGAAGAGCCCGCGGGCGTCACATACGCATACCTTGACCGGTTCTCGGGCGGAGGTGCGCCTCACGAGCGGCCGCTGACGAATGAGGAGCTCTTCCGGCGTGCCCGGGCTCTTGCTGCTCGCATTCAAGGAATTGCCCAGCCCGGTGACCGTGTTCTCGTGCTCAACCAGCCGGGCATCGATTACATCGTCGGTGTATACGCGAGCATGCTCGCCGGCATGGTGGCCGTTCCTGCGTATCCACCGGAGAACACCCGTCTGAACCGCGGCTGGCAACGCATACGCGCCATTGCGGAAGATGCCCGGCCGAGTTGTGTGCTGGTCGACCCCGAGACGTTGGCGGCCACGGGAGGAGCTCCGTGGGGCGGGCAATCCGGGATCGAGTGGATCGTGACCTCCACGGTGGACGCAGACCTCGCGAATTCCTGGGTCCCGCCGCGCACGTCGCCTGACGACCTCGCCGTGTTGCAGTACACGTCCGGCTCGACGGGCCGCCCGAAGGGGGTCATGCTCTCGCACCGGAACCTCTTGCGGAATCTGCAGGCCGGACGTGACGTATACGGCATTGAGGGCAGAATGAACGGGGTGTTCTGGCTGCCGCCGTATCACGACATGGGGCTCATCGGCGGAATCCTCATGGCACTGTTCTGCGGGGGTCGCTCCCAACTCTTCACGCCGCTCGCTTTTCTGCGCGACCCCTTGCGCTGGGTGCGGGCCATGTCTCACTACGGTGCGTACGTGAGTGCCGCGCCCGACTTCGCCTATGAGATGTGTGCACGGGCGGCGATGTCGGCGCCGGAGGAAGTCGCGGGGCTCGACCTTTCGAACTGGCGTGTCGCCATCTCAGGGGCAGAGCCGGTGCGCGCGGATACGCTCGACAGGTTCGCCCGGGCATTCGCGCCCGCCGGATTCCGGCGGGACGCCTTCTATCCTTCGTTCGGCCTCGCCGAGAACACGCTCGTGGTCACTGCGAATTCCGGTGGATCCTCAGTGGTGTCACTGGATGCGGCGGAGCTTGAAAAGAATCGAGCGGTCGACGCGGTTTCGGGAGGGAAGCTGCGCACCGTCGTGGGCTGCGGATCCAGTGCCGACCCTGAACAGCGTGTAGACATCGTCGACCCGGAGACGTGCATACCTTGCCCGGACGGCGTGGTGGGCGAGATATGGGTCAGCGGAGGAAGCGCCGCGCGGGGATACTGGAATCGCGGTGAGGAGAGCGAGTCGACGTTCCGGGCCACCATCGCGCCTACCGGCGAAGGGCCCTATCTACGCACCGGCGACTTCGGCTTCATACGGGCTGGGGAACTGTTCGTGACCGGCCGTCTGAAGGACCTCATCATTCTCCGCGGGCGCAACCACTACCCGCATGACCTGGAGATGACGGCCGAGGAGGCGTACCCGGCCTCCGGGCGGAGCGGCCGGTGTGTTGCCTTCTCCGTCGACGAAGGTGGCGAGGAGCAGCTCGTACTGGCAGTGGAGGCAGCCCCGAGGATGTCGGATGGGGACCGCCATGAGACCGCCGGGACGATCCGCGATCGTATCGGCGAACAGCATGAGGTGGCCGTATACGAAATCGTCTTCGTGCCGCGTGGAGGAATCCGCCGCACGTCGAGCGGAAAGCTCCAGCGATCTGCCGTGAGGACTGCCTATCTCGCGGGCGAGTACACGCGCGAAACGCGTTCCCGCAGGCCGTACTCCGCACCACGCGATGCGGAGGAGCGAGCCGTCGCTGATTCCTGGGGGCGAGCCCTCGGTGTGGAGAAGGTGGGGATCCACGACCGGTTCTTCGAGCTCGGGGGAGATTCCCTCAGGGCGGTCCGCGTCCTCGCCGACCTGAGGGACAGCTGCGGGTATGAGCTGACTTTGTCCGACGTCGCTCATCTGCACACGGTCGAGGAATGCGCGGAGCTCATCCGCAGCCGCTCCGCGAGGCAAGACGCGGACGACGAAATTCAGGTTGATCTCGGGTGATGGTCGGGAGGGGGAAGGACATGAAGGAGCCTGGCAACACCTCCGAGCTGCTCGGTTCGCTTGCCGCGCGGGGTGTGCGGGTGTTCCTGGAGAACGGGAGGCTGCAATGCCGGGGCTCACGCGACGCACTGACGCCCGAGGTCCTTGACCTGGTGCGGGGCTGTAGGGACGAGCTGCATGCCCACCTGGAGCGTGGGAGCGACCCGTCCGCCTCGAACCCGCTCACCGCCGGCCAGCAGAGCCTTCTTCTCCACCAGCGCGTGACGCCGGACAGCGCGGCCTACAACCTGGCCTTCGCGGCGGGTGCCGTGAGCGCCATGGACGCGGGGGAACTGGACGCCGCCCTGCGCGAGGTGGTGGGGCGGCACGCGATCCTGCGCACGACGTACGCGTGGGGGGAGGGTGGCCCGACCCAGTCGGCGCGTGAGGTTCCGCCCCGGATCCTGACCGAAGAGACCGCGACGGAAGACATGGTCGGGAGCGTCGTGGAGACCTTCATGGACTCCCCTTTCGACCTCGAACACGATCTGCCGGTCCGGGCGATGCTGGTGCGCACCGGTCCGGACGACGAGCAGCCCGTGCTGGTGCTCGTCGTTCATCACATCGCTGCGGATCTCTGGTCGATCGACTTGATCGTCGACGAGTGGCTGACCGCCTATCAAGTCCGGACAGCGGGGAGCGAGGCTCGAACGCGGTCCGCCGCGACGCAGTTCGTGGAGCACGTGCGGAGCGAGGGCGCCTGGCTCGCCGGGCCCGAAGCGGAACGCAATCTCGCGTACTGGCGGGAGCAACTCGGCGGCAGCCTGCCGGTGATGAACCTGCCGTTCGACCGTCCGCGGCCGCCTTCCCAGACCATGCGTGGCGCCCGTCTCTCCGTCGAGGTGGACCCCGCGCTGTCGCAAAGGCTCACCCGGATCGTAAGCGAGTGCGACGCGACGCCGAACATGCTCTTCCTGTCGGCATTCCAGGTGCTGCTGCAGAAGTACAGTGCCTCGGACGACGTGGTGGTGGGTACACCCGCCGCGGGGCGGCGCGCACCCCAGACGCAGGACACCGTGGGATTCTTCGCCGATCCCGTCGTCGTACGCGGTGATCTGCGGGGTGACCCGACATTCACCGAGATCCTCGGCAGGACGCGCTCGACACTCCTGCAGGCCCTCGACCACCCCTATCCCTTCCCGCTTCTCGTCGAGCGGCTCAGCCCTCTGCGCGACCCGAGCCGCTCGCCGTTCTTCCAGGTGATGTACGTCTGGCAGCAGACGCGTCCCACCGGGCAGGCGGTGCCGCTAGAGGTGCTGTCCTCCTCGGGCCAGCGCGGTGCGCCGTTCGACATCGTGCTGTCGGTACACCAGACAGGTGGGCGGTTCGTCTGTTCATGGACGTACAACGTCGACCTGTTCGGGGCATCGACGGTAGAACGCCTCGCGCACGGGTACCTCGCACTTCTCGGCGAGATCGCGGCGCGTCCGAACGCGCGCGTTTCGTCGCTGCCTTCCATGTCCCCGGCCGATCAGAGCGCCCTGCTCCACGAGGCGAGCGGCCCCCAGATCGACATTGGCCGGCGCACATGGCTCGAACAGTTCGACGCGCAGGTGCTGCGGACTCCACGGGCAACGGCGCTGGTCTGTGACGACGAGGCGCTGACGTACGAAGAACTCGCCGCGAGGGTTGGCCGGTTCGCCGCAGCACTCCGCGCGCGTGGTGTACGGGACGAAGTTCGCGTCGGTCTGTGCATCGAACGGTCGGCTGCCCTCGTGGTGGCCTTGCTCGCGGTCGCGCGGGCCGGCGGTGCCCACGTTCCGCTGGATCCCGCGTACCCGCAGGACCGGATCGCCTACATGGCTCAGGATGCTGCCGTGGCGCTGTGCGTGGCGGACGAGCCGGGGCGCCGCGCCCTGGGCTCCTACGCCGGCGACGTCCTGTCCCTGCACGCTCTTGAGAGCGAGGCTGAGCGTCTCGAACCCGACCTCTTGCACGGGAACACGGCCGAGGCACTCGCCTACGTCATCTACACCTCGGGTTCCACCGGGCGTCCCAAGGGCGTGATGGTAACCCGCCGGAACGTCGTCAACCTGTTCGCCGGTCTCGACCGGGCGCTGGGGGACGAAGCCCGGTCCGGGGACGAGCAACCCGTGTGGCTCGCAGTGACGAGCGTCTGCTTCGACATATCCGTGCTTGAACTCCTCTGGACACTCTGCCGGGGATACAAGGTCATCCTGGAGCCCGGGCTGTGGACCTCCCAGGGAGAGGCGTCTGCTCCGCAGGCCGTGGAGGCACAGCAGCGCCCCGTGGACTTCAGCCTGTTCTACTTCGCCGCCGACTCCGGCGAACACAAGGGGAAGGACCTGTACCGGCTGCTTCTCGACGGAGCCCGCTTCGCGGATGCCCATGATTTCCGCGCCGTATGGGTTCCCGAACGGCACTTCCACACCTTCGGCGGCGCATACCCGAACCCCGCAGTCCTCGCGGGCGCCGTAGCCGCCGTGACCGAGAAGGTCGGGATACGTGCTGGAAGCGTCGTTCTCCCCCTGCAGGACCCGCTACGCGTGGCGGAGGAATGGGCAGCGGTCGACAACCTGTCCGACGGGCGTGTCGGCTTGTCGTTCGCCTCGGGCTGGCAGCCCAACGACTTCGTTCTCGCGCCTGAACGGTTCGCCTCGCGCAAGGAGGCGATGTGGGACGACATCGACGTGGTCCGCAGACTCTGGCGGGGGGAAGGCGTCCCCCGCCGGAACGGTGTCGGTGCGGACATCGAGGTGCGTACGCTCCCTCGGCCTGTGCAACCCGAACTCCCGGTGTGGGCTACGGCGGCCGGCAGCGACGAGACCTTCCGTAGGGCTGGTGAGACCGGTGCGAACCTCCTGACGCATCTGCTGGGGCAGAACGTGCAGGAGCTCGCACGCAAGATCGGTGTCTACCGTGCGGCGCGAGCCGCAGCCGGGCATGACGAGGGTGTTGTGACGCTGATGCTGCACACCTTCATTCACCCTGACATGGAAGTGGTCCGCGAGGCGGTCAGCGAGCCCTTCAAGAACTACCTCCGCAGTTCGATCGATCTGATGCAGGGGATCGCGAAGGGGCTCGGCCTCGATCCCGTGCGGCATCGCGAAGTGATCGTCGAGCACGCTTTCGAGCGCTATTTCACCAGCAGCGCGCTGTTCGGGACGCCCGAGTCCTGCGCCGGTTTCGTCCGGGACCTGGCCGCGACCGGGGTGGACGAGATTGCCTGCCTCATCGACTTCGGTGTCCCCGACCATGTGGCGCTCGAGGCACTCGGCCACATCGCAACGGTCAAGCGCGCACTGGCGGAGCCGGCAGCCAGGCCGTCCCGTACCCCCTCTGAAGCCGTCGCGCGGCACGGCGTCACGCACATGCAGTGCACACCCGCGTTCGCGCGCCTTCTGCTCCTCGATCAAGGAAACGATTCTTCGGCCGGAAGCACGCTGAGCACCCTCCTCGTCGGAGGGGACGCGTCACCGCCGGATCTCGTCGTGCAACTGCGAGACGCCGGATTGGCCGGTGTGTTCAACATGTACGGCCCGACGGAGACCTGCGTCTGGTCGGCGGTGCAACGGCTCGAGGCGGACAGTGACGGCCGCGTAACGGTCGGCGGTCCCCTCGTGAACACCTCGCTCTACGTTCTCGACGCGCAGCTCAGGCCTGTGCCGATCGGCGTGCAGGGAGAGCTGTTCATCGGGGGGGCCGGAGTGGGCCGAGGATATTGGAACAAACCCGCCCTGACCGCCGAGAAATTCCTTCCGGACCCGTTCAGCAAGCTGCCGGGTGCCAGGATGTACGGGACGGGGGACATCGTCCGGCCCCTGGGCGGTGGCCGCTTCGAGTTCCTGGGCCGTGCCGATCACCAGGTGAAGGTACGCGGGTTCCGCATCGAGTTCGGCGAGATCGAAGCCGTGCTCGGTTCGCACCCCGCCGTCGCGAGCTGCACCGTGGTGGCCCGACCGGACCGCGATGGAGACATGAGCCTCGTCGCGTTCGTCGTAGCGCGTGGTACGGCGGCCTTCGACGAGTCGGGTGTGCGCGCTCATGCCCGGAACAAGCTGCCCGAGTACATGGTGCCGTCGCGGATCGTTGTGAAGGACCGGCTGCCGCTGACGCTGAACGGCAAGGTCGATCGCGGTGCGCTCGTCAGGCTGGCGCAGGAGGCCAAGAGCGGCGGAACGGCCACGTACCTGGCGCCACGGAATCAGGTCGAGCAGTTCCTCCAGGAGATTTGGCAGGAACTGCTCGAACGCGAGGGCGTTGGCATCCACGAGAACTTCTTCGAAGTCGGTGGCCATTCACTGCTTGCCGCGAAGGTGCACGCGCGTATCACCGCTGCGGCACTCGGCCGGGTCGAACTGGTCGACCTCTTCACCTTCCCGACGATCGCCGGGCTCGCGGCACACATCAGCGCCGGTGGAGAGACCGGTGTCCCGACACTGGCCGCAGGTGCCGAGAGGCGGGCAAGCAAGCAGAAGGCTGCCGTTCGTCAACGGCAGCGCAGGAGGCAGGGTTCGTGAGCGAGCAACACTTGGGCGACGAGAGTCAACACGTCGCGATCATCGGGATGGCCGGCCGCTTCCCCGGAGCGGGCGATACGGAGGAGTTCTGGCGCAACATCGCCGAAGGGGTCGAATCGATCTCCAGGCTGTCGCCGGACGACCTCCGGGCGGCAGGCGTCGGGTCGGAGCAGCTCCTCGATCCCCACTATGTGCCGGCGGCCAGCATCCTTGAGGAGATGGACCGTTTCGACGCAGAGTTCTTCGGTCTCACACCGATGGAAGCGTCGATCCTCGACCCCCAGCACAGGCTGCTGCTGGAGTGCACACAGGCGTTGTTCGACAACGCGGGCTACGACCCGGACACCCTGAAACAGCTCACCGGTGTATACGTCGGCGTTGGTTTCCCTTCGTACCTCGTCAACAATGTCCTCACCCGGCCTGAGATCGTCCAACAGGTCGGCATGCAGAGGATCTTCTTCGCCACCGACAAGGGTTTCGCCCCGACGCGGATCTCGCACAAGTTCAATCTGACGGGCCCCAGCATCGGTGTAGACACCGCATGTTCGACCTCTCTCGTAGCCGTCCACCAGGCGTGCAGGGCCCTGCTGGCCTATGACTGCGATCTCACGATCGCCGGTGGTGCCAGTGCGGTCCTGCCCGACGGTGTCGGCTACACCTACCACGAGGGCGGGATCGCCTCGCCCGACGGCCACTGCCGTGCGTTCGACGCGCGTGCCGGGGGGACGGTCTTCGGCAGCGGGGTGGGCCTCGTCCTGCTCAAGCGTCTCGAGGACGCGCGCGCCGACGGTGACCACATATGGGCCGTCATCCGGGGCTCGTCCGTGAACAACGACGGAGCTTCCAAGGCGGGATTCACCGCCCCGAGTGCCACCGGTCAGGCTGCCGTCATCGCCGACGCACTCGCCTTCGCCGAGGTCCCCGCCGAGACAGTCGGGTACGTAGAGGCTCACGGGACGGGTACGGTCATCGGCGATCCCATCGAGATCGCCGGCCTGACCAGGGCGTACCGCGAGAAGACCGATCAGCAGCAGTACTGTGCGATCGGCTCGGTCAAGACCAACGTCGGTCACCTCGACGTGGCCGCGGGTGTGAGCGGTCTGATCAAGGCCGTCCAGACGCTGCGCCACGCGGAACTTCCGCCCACGCTGCATTTCGAGCGCCCGAATCCCGCGATCGACTTCGACGGCAGTCCCTTCTACGTGAACACACGGCGCCGCCCCTGGCCGGCTTCCGGCACCCCCCGCCGCGCCGGCGTGAGTTCGTTTGGGATCGGCGGAACCAATGCTCACGTGGTGCTGGAGGAGGCACCCGTACGGGATGCATCGGGGGAGTCGCGCAGTGAGCAGCTGATCGTTTTCTCCGCCCGCTCTCCCGAAGCGCTGGAACGTGCTGCCCACGATCTCGTGAAGGTGTTCCAGGAGGCCGGCGAGGCGGCACTGCCGGACCTCGCGTACACCCTGAGCAGTGGACGCCGCGCCTATGGGCATCGCCGGGCGTTCGTCTGCGGCAACCCGGCACAGGCGATCGCCGCGCTCGAAGGGGCCCGGCCCGACGCCCTGCTCTCCGGGGAGCTGAAGACGGACCGGCCGCGGGTCGCATTCGTCTTCCCGGGGCAGGGCGCGCAGCAGCTGCGCATGCTCGCGGGCCTGTACGAGGGTGAGGACGCCTTCCGCCATGAGGTCGACCGCTGCGCCGAGCACGTCGCGGGGCGGCTCGGCGTCGACCTGCGCGACGTGATCCATCCGTCCCTCGCGACTGAGGAACGCGAGCGTGCGCGGCTCGACGAGACCTGGCTCACCCAGCCGGCGCTCTTCACCGTCTCCCTCGCCATGGCCCGGGTGTGGCAGGCATGGGGCGTGGAACCGTCCGTCATGCTCGGGCACAGCCTCGGTGAGTACGTCGCCGCGACGCTGGCCGGGGTGTTCCGGGTGGAGGACGCGCTGGACCTGGTCGTCGACCGGGCCCGGGCGATGAACGATCTGCCGCCCGGAGCGATGCTCGCCGTCTCCCTCGACGAGCATTCGCTCGCCCCCCTGCTGGGTGACTGCTCGCTCGCGGCGGTCAACGACCCGCAGCAGTGTGTGGCCTCCGGCCCTCACCAGGCGATCGAGGCACTGGAACACCGGTTGTCGGCGCAGGGCGTGGAATTCCGGCGTCTGCGCACCTCGCACGCGTTCCACTCGTCGATGCTCGACGACCTGGCCCAGGCCTTCGAGGCCCGTGTCGCGAAGATCGAACGCCGCCGGCCGAGCATTCCCGTCGTGTCGTGTCTGACAGGTCGTGTCCTCGATCCGGAGGAGATCTGCGATCCCGCCTACTGGGCGCGTCAGATGCGTGGCACCGTGCGGTTCGCCGATGCCGTGCGTACCATCGCCGAGGACCCCCAGCACGTGTTCCTGGAGGTGGGTCCGGGGCGGACACTGGCTCCGATGGTGCGCCGTACGGGGGTCGACCCGCTGCGGATCGTGACCTCCGGGCGCGGTGGAAGCGACGCGAGGACCGACGGAGAGGTTCTGCTCTCGGCCCTTGGCTCCCTGTACTGCGCAGGTGTCCCCGTCGAGTGGGACGCGTTCTGGGAGGGTCAGCGGCGCCACCGCCTTCCGCTGCCCGGCTATCCGTTCGAGCGACAGCGCCACTGGATCGATGCGGATCCGAGCAGGTCCCTGCTCGTCGCGCACACCGGTGACGTTCCGCCCGTCACGGGTCGGGGCCCGGAGGCGCCGGTCCACTTCGCACCCGGGTGGCGAGCGGCAGCGCTGGACGGCGCCGTCGCGGACGCCGCACTCCGGGAGCGGGGCACGTGGCTGCTGGCGGTGGACGAGCACGATTTCGGGCGTGCCCTGACACGGCGGCTCGTCGAAGCGAACCAATCCGTGGTTCCGGTCCGTAGTGGTGCTGCCTTCTCCGCATCCGAAGAGGGCTATGTGATCGATCCCTCGCGCCCCGAGGACATCGACCGTCTGCTCGACGCACTGGAGGAGCAGGACCGGCTGCCCGGTTCCGTGGTGCTCACCTGCGCGACTGGGGAGGCCGAGGACTTCGACGCGGTTCAGCGGGACGGTCTGGGCAGGGCGGCGGCATGGGTCCACGCCCTTGCCGGGCGCATGACCGACGCCCCCGTACGGCTCGCTGTGGTGTCGGATCGCTTGCACGCGGTGGTGCCTGGCGACGTTCCTTCGGTCGCCAAGAGCACGCTGAGCGGCTTCTGCCGGGCCGCTGCGGACGACCACCCGGAACTCGCCGTCGCCTGCCTGGACATCGGGGCGAACTTGCCGGCGGCCGCCGCGGGCGTCGTCATGGAGGTCGCGGCAGGGCTGGGCGATGCGGTGGTCGCCCATCGCGAGGGCGCGCGCTTCACGGAGACGTACGGCCCTCTGCCCGAGGCGTCGCTTGGCCCCGTCCGGGAGGCGGCGAGCCTCATCGTGACCGACGGCTTTTCCGGTGCGTCGGCGCGGCTGGCCCGTCACTTCGCGCAAACGCACCGGTCGCGGCTTACCCTCGTAGGCCGACGGCCAGTACCCGACCGTGACGAGTGGCCATACTGGCTCGACGGTTCCACCGGACCGGGGCGTGCCCTGGCCGAGGCCACTGCCGGACTGGGCGGCGCCGTCGATGGCCCCGTACGTGACGAGGCCGCGTGGCTCGGCCGGATCGAGCAGGAGTTGACGGACGCGGCGGACTCGGGACCGGACCGGGGCCTCGTCGAGCGGACGTTGAACCGGCTCTGCGGCGGGTACGTGTACGACGCGCTGGTCGCTGCAGGTGTCGACCTGACTCCGGGAGTCGTCCAGCGGCGTGCGGAGATCGCCGACCGGATGCGGATCCTGCCCAAGTTCGACAAGTTCCTCGACTTCTTCCTGGAGGTCCTCCGCGAGGACGGGATCATCCGCAGTGACGGGGAACACGTAGAGGTCCTCCGCGGCCGCGGCGCCGCGGACTTCTTGGACACGCGTTCCGCTCTGGAGCAACTGCCCGGCTTCGAGGACACCATCACGTTCCTCGAACACTGCGTGCGCCACTACCCGGCGGCTCTGAGCGGGGACATAGACGCCGTCGGTGTGCTCTTCCCCGACGGCGACCCGAAGAGGCTGGAGACCGCCTTCCGCGGGTTGCTGGACGGGAGCAACTACGGTGTCTACGCGTCCCTCCTGGGCCGGCTGTTGGCCCGACTGGCCGACGGCACGGGGGGCCGTCCGCTCCGGATCCTGGAAGTCGGCGGCGGCAACGGCCAGTTGACCCGCCTCGTCGCCCCACTGCTGCGGGGCCGGGACGTGCGGTACACGTTCACCGATCTCGGCAGCTCCTTCGTCCGGCGGGCCCGGCAGACGGCCGCCGACTACGGGTTCGCCGAGATGCACTGCCAGGTCTTCGACATCTCCAAGGACCCCGAGGCCCAAGGCCTCGACCCGTACTCCTTCGACGTCATCATCGGATTCGACGTGGTCCACGCGACACCGCGGATCGACGCGACGACGCGGAACCTGCGCAGGCTGCTCGCCCCGAGCGGCGTGCTGTGCCTCGTCGAGGCCGTCGTGTCGCTGCGTTGGGTCGAGATGATGTGGGGCCTCGCCGAAGGATGGTGGTTCTTCGAGGACGAGGAGGTCAGGACGCGTTCACCGCTGATCTCGCTCGACACCTGGGACCGGGTTCTGGGTCAGCAGCCGTTCGTGGACGTCGTGTCGTTCCCCCTGAAGGCAGCCGCACGAGCCTCGACGGACTACGGTCTCGTGCTCGCGCAGCAGCCGGAGGTCATCACGACTCCGGAGTTCACCGCGTATCAGGCGCGCAGGTCCGAGGAGATCCTCGACGCCCGCCGGACGTTGATCGGCAGGGTCCGTGAGCTCGAAGGGCATGGGGCAGAGGTTCTCGTGACCTCCGCGGACCTGACTTCCCCCGAGCAGTTCGCCGAGGTCATCGCCCTCGCCAGGGCACGATTCGGCAGTGTGGACGGCATCGTCCACACTGTGGAGCCGACGGCCGGGGGCGCCCCGTCCGAGTGGACACCGGCAGGGCTGAAGGCCGAAGTGTCCGCCCAGGCTCAGGCTGCACTCGCCATCGACGGCGCCGCTGCCTACGCCGGGGTGGGACACGTCGCGTTCATCTCCCCGGAGGCGTCGGACGACGGAGGGAAGGGCGCGCCGGCATCCGCAGCCGTCGGCGGCTTCCTCGACGCTCTCGCCGGCCCGCAGGCCGAGCGGACCGGGAATGCCTCGATCCACTGGACGGGCAACGGTGACGTGTCCTCGGTCGAACGCGCCCTCGGCCGGACCGGAGTCGTCGTGGTGGCCCATGAGCACCCCGCTGCAACGTCGGCCGCCCGCGCAGAACAGCGCCGAGCGCTGCGCCGTTCCCACCGGGCGGGGGGAGCACCGGCTGGTGAGGACGTCGAGGCCGAGCTCCTCGCCGTCTTCAGGCAGCTTTTCGGAACGGAAGCCGTCGGTCCACACGACGACTTCCACCGCCTCGGGGGTGACTCGCTCCTCGCCTCACAGGTGATCGCTCGTGTCCGCCGCAGGTTCTCCGTGGATCTCGCGGTCAAGGCCTTGTTCGACGCGCCGACGGCCGCCGGGCTCGCGGAGAAGGTGCGCGAGGCGAAGCGGGGAGGCCCGCACGCAGACGTCCCGCTGCTGCGCGTGTCGCGGGATGACGTGCTGCCGCTCTCCTTCGGCCAGCAGTCGCTCTGGCTCGCCGAGCAGTTCAACGGGCCCAGCGCGACGTACAACATTCCAGGCGCGGTGCGACTGGTCGGTGCGTTGGAGATCGACTGCCTGCGGCGGAGCCTCCACGAGGTGATCAGCCGGCACGAGGTGCTGCGCACCACCGTCCACTCGGTGGACGGCACTCCCGTGCAGCGGGTCCACGAGGACTTCACCGTGGAGCTGCCGGTCCGCAAGGTGCGCGAAGACGAGATTCACGACCTGGCCCAGGAGCATGCGCGCAGTGTGTTCGACCTGGAGACCGGTCCGCTCATCAGGGTGGCGCTGCTGCGGATCGAAGACGAGGACCACGTGCTCCTCGTCAACATTCACCACATCGTGTCCGACGGGTGGTCGCTCGGCGTACTGGTCCATGAGCTGGTCACGCTGTATTCGTCGTTCGCGCGGGGCGAGGGGTCCCCGCTGCCGCCGCTGGACCACCAGTACGCGGACTTCGCACAGTGGCAGCGGCGCTGGCTCGACGGCGAGGTCTTCGACGAGCAGCTCCAGTACTGGAGGCGCAAGCTCGCGGGGCTGCCTCCGCTGCTCGAACTGCCGACGGACCGGCCGCGGCCCGATCGGCAGAACATCCGTAATGCCGTACACCGCTTTGTCGTCCCCCCGGAGCTGTCGGCGCGGCTCGATGCACTCGGCCGGAACGAGGGTGCGACGTTGTTCATGGTGTTGCTCGCCTCGTTCAACGTGCTCCTTTCACGTCATGCCGGCACGACCGACATCGCCGTGGGAACGACGAACGCGAACCGCACACGCGCCGTCTTCGAACAGATGATCGGCATGTTCGTGAACAACCTTGTGTTGCGTACGGACCTGGCGGGGAATCCGACCTTCACGGAGCTTCTGGAACGGGTGCGGGCCACGTCCGTCGATGCCTACGCGCATCAGGACCTGCCGTTTTTGACGCTCGTCGACGAAATGCGACAGGGGCGGAATCCGGGCCACACGCCGCTGTTCCAGGTCCTCTTCCTGCTCCAGAAACTGAACGTCACGTTGGAGCTGCCCGGAATTGCGGCGCACACGATCGAAGTTGACGCGTTGCACACGAAATTCGACCTGACGCTGTTCATGGAGGAACAGGAACAGGGAATCGTAGGAACGTTCATCTACAACGCGGAACTGTTCGACGCCTCCACCGTCGAGCGTATGTCGGCGCATCTCGTCCAGCTTCTGGCGAGTGCGGCGGAAACGCCGGAGGAGCGCATCGGATCGCTGCGAATGGAGACGGACGACGAGGTGAGGTTGAGGAACATGACCGTGGAGAATTCCAAGACTACGAGGCTCCAGTCGCTGCGCACCGCGAAGCGGCGATCGGTGGAGATCACGGAGATCAATCCGGTGAAGACGGGCTTCCTGCCCGGCCTGCCGGAGACGCCGCTCGTCCTGGAGCCGACGGGCGAAGGCGTTGACCTGCCCGGCTGGCTCAGGGCGAACCGGGACCTCGTGGAGTCGCATCTCCACCGTCACGGGGCGCTGCTGCTGCGGGGCTTCCACTCCAGCTCGGTGGCCAAGTTCGAGGAGGCCGCGGGCGCGATCTGCCCGACACTCTTCCGAGAGTACGGAGACTTGCCCCGCGAGGGGGAGTCCGACCAGATCTACAAGTCGACACCGTATCCGGAGGACCAGTCGATCCTCTTCCACAACGAGAGCTCGCACCTGCACACCTGGCCCATGCGGCAGTTCTTCTCGTGCATCGTGGCACCGCAGGAGGGAGGCGAGACGCCGATTGTCGACTGCCGCAAGGTGTACGCCAACCTTCGCCCGGAGCTGGTCGAGCAGTTTGAGAAGAGGAAGCTGCGCTACGTCCGGAACTTCATTGAATCGGTTGACGTGAGCTGGTCCCGTTTCTACGGCACAGACGACCCGGCCGAGGTGGAACGCAAGTGTGCCGAGGCCGGAATGGGATTCGAGTGGAGCCCCGACGGCACCCTGAAGACCTGGCGGGTGGCCGACGGGGTTCTGCCGCACCCGAGGACCGGGGAGATGGTCTTCTTCAATCAGCTGGCACTGCACCATGTCTCCTGCCTCGACTCCGATACCCGCCAGTCACTGGTCGAGCTCTACGGCGAAGCGGGTATGCCGCGCAACGTCTACTGGGGTGACGGATCGGTGATAGAGGACGCAGTGGTCGATGAAATCCGGGCACTGATGGACCGGGAATCGCTCGCATTCCCGTGGCAGGAGGGTGATGTGCTGGTCATCGATAACATGCTCGTCGCCCACGCTCGTCGTCCGTTCGTCGGTCCGCGCAAGATCGTGGTGGCGCTCGGAGACATGAGCTCTCCGCAATCGATCGCAGAAAACAGCTGATAAAGCCCGTCTTTTCAGCTGACATCAATGGAGAGTCGCAAAACGATGAACGACGCCGATCTTGAACGTACGCCGACGGCCGGCTTCCGGCTGTCGCCCCAGCAGGCCTATGCGTGGTCGCATGCTGCCGGGCGACGCGCACAGTGCCGTATCGCTCTGGAAGGGCCGACGCAGCGGTCCGAGGTCGTGCGCGCGGTGCAGGCCGTGATGGAACGGCATGAGTCGTTGCGGGCCAGGCTGGTGCCGGTGTCCGGCCTGGCAGCGCCCCTCCAGACGGTGGACGGCGCCGCTGAGCCGGACTGGATCGACGATGTCCTTCCGGACGGGGCGGACGCCGCGGCCGAGGCGGTCCGGCGGGCGGCCGACGAGGACGCACATCGTCCGTCCGAGACCATGGGGTACGCCGACCCGCTCCGGGCACGTCTCATGGTGGGCTCGGGCCGGTCCGTCCTTGTTCTGACGGCCTCCGGGATGTTCGTCGACCGCCGGTCGTTCGCGGTGGTCTTCGAAGACTTCACCGCCGCACTAGGCGGACAGGCGCAGGACGAGGTGTCACTGCAGTACCTGGACGCGGCGGAGTGGCTGCACGAACAGGTCGCCGACAACGAGGCCCGGGCCCAGATGGACACCTGGCTTGAGCGCGAGCTGCCCGCTGCCCGCGAGATGCGCATGCTCTTCGAGAGCGGCACGGACGCCGACTGCGGTGTGGTGCGGGTTCCGCTTGACGGGACACAGGCCGCAGCAGTGGGGCAGGTGGCCTCGCAGCTGCGCCGGTCGGTGCCCTCGCTGCTGCTTGGTGCCTGGCAGGTGCTGCTGTGGCGGCTCACCGGTGACGACCGGATCGTGACCGCGGTCCTCCCGACGTCCCGTGGTCTGGACGAACTGGAACACGTGGTCGGGACCTTCGAGAGCCCTGTTCCGACCCTCACCGTGATGGACCCGGCTCTGCCCTTCGAGGCCCTCGTCAAGGACCTCGGCAGGACGCAGTCCGAGGCGCCTGCGGACCAGTTCTCCTTCGACGGGACCAAGGCCACCGAGCCGGTCCCCTTCTCGTTCGCCTGCACCGAGATGCCGGGAGACGTACGCCTCGGTGACCTGCGTGTGGCCATGGTGGGGCTCCACGTCCCGCCGGGGGGCTCGTCCCTCCACCTCGAAGTGGCGCACGGCGCACAGGGCGAGTTGGCCCTGAGCATCGTCCACCGCACCGGGCAGGTGTCGGTACGGCAGGCGACGCGGATCGCCGACCAGCTGGCTTCCGTGGTCCGCGCGATTGTGGCCGATCCGGGGGCGTCGGTCGGCGGCCTCGGGCTCGCCGACGGGGAGGAGACCGCGCGAGTTCTGGCGCACGGCACCGGTGAGAGCCGGCCCCCCGCTGAGGACCGGCTCGTGCACGCTCGCTTCGAGCGGTGGGCCGCCGCCCGGCCCGACGCCCTCGCCGTCGTGTGCGGGGGTGAGCGGCTGACGTACGCCGAGGTCGAGCGGACCTCGAACCGTTTGGCGCACGCCCTGCGCGCGCGGGGAGCAGGCCCCGACGTGCCCGTCGGGTTGGTGGTCGAGCGTTCCGTCGAGTATGTGACAGCCCTGCTCGCCGTGCTCAAGGCGGGGAGCGCCTTCGTTCCCCTCGACCCGTCCGTGCCGGCCGCCCGCCTCGCGCAGATGATCGAGGACGCCCGCCCGGCGGTGATCGTCACGCACCGCGGGCTCACCTCTCTCGAAGGGGCGGACGGCATACCGCTGCTCGACCTGGACGACACCCCGGAGCTCGGCTCACTGCCGGACACACCGCCCGTCGTCGCCGTACAGCCGGAGCACCTTGCCTACCTCATCTTCACCTCCGGGTCGACCGGGCGCCCCAAGGCGGTCGGCGTACCGCACCGCGCGATCCGCACCTACGTCGAAGGCGTCCTGCCCCTGCTCGACCTGCCAGACGACGCCGTTCTGGGCACACTGGCGACCACGGCTGCCGACCTTGGACACACCGCGGTGTTCGGTGCCCTGTCCACCGGCCGGTCGCTCTTCCTTGCCGCGCCAGACGAAGTCCTGTCGACCGAGGCCCTCGTCCGCCGGTTCCGCGAACAGCCCGTCGACATGTTGAAGATCGTTCCCTCGCATCTCGCAGCGCTGCTTGACTCCGAAGACGGCACCGAGCTGCTGCCCACCACCTGCCTGGTGCTCGGTGGTGAAGAGCTGCCCGCGTCCCTGGCCCAGGAGGTGCGGAGGCGGCGCCCCGGCCTCCGGATCGTCAACCATTACGGGCCGACCGAGACGGCCGTCGGCGCCCTGGCCCTCGCCACTCCCGACGAGGTGAACGGCCCCGTCCCCATCGGCCGTCCCCTGCCGAACTACCGCACCTACATCCTGGACGCGGAGCTGCGCCCGGTACTGGAAGGAGCCCCCGGCGAGCTGTACATCGGTGGCTGGGGCGTCGCACGTGGCTATTGGGGGCGGCCGGGCGCGACGGCCGAGCGTTTCCTACCCGATCCCTTCTCGGACGAGCAGGGCGCGGTCATGTACCGCACGGGAGATGTGGTCCGGCAGCGGCCGGACGGCGCCACCGTGTTCCTGGGACGTGCCGACCAGCAGGTGAAGATCCGTGGGCACCGGGTGGAGCTCCGCGAGATCGAGACGGTGCTCCTGCGCAGTGAGCGGGTCAGCGATGCCGTGGCCGTCGTACGTTCCGAGGGCGCCGACCCCTACCTCGCGGCGTACGTCGTCGCACGCCGTGGTGCCCACCTGCAGACCGCCGAACTTGGCGAGCAGCTGCGTGCGCACCTGCCCGACTACATGATCCCCGCTGCCATCGTCACCCTGCCGGCACTGCCCTTGACCCCCAACGGGAAGGTGGATCGGCGGGCGCTGCCGGTGCCGGAGCCCGACGCGGCCAGGGCGGAGAGCTATGTCGCACCGCGCACGGAGACGGAGACCCTGCTCGCGGGGCTCTGGGAGGACATCCTCGGCTGCGAGAAGGTCGGCGTGGACGACGACTTCTTCCAGACGCTCGGCGGCAACTCGCTGGGCGCCACCCGTGTCGTTGCCAGGGTACGGGCGGCGACCGGAGTGGGGCTTCAGGTCAGCAGTCTGTTCGACGCCCCCACCGTGGCGGAGCTGGCCGGACTGATCGACCAGGAACGTACGGTCGGGAAGGCCGGGGGCGACGACTCGATCACGCCGATCGAGCGCACCGGACCGTTGCCCCTGTCGTACGCGCAGCGCCGTCTTTGGGTGCTCTCACAGGTCGACGGCGCCAATGCCTCCTACAACATCCCCGCGGCCATCAGCATCAGTGGCGCCCTGGAGATCGATCCTCTCGTTCGGGCGCTGAGCGAGGTCGTCCGCCGCCACGAGGCGCTCCGCACCAACTTCATCCCGGTAAATGGCGTTCCCCGGCAGGTCGTGCGTGAGGCCTCTCCCACCGACGTCCCGGTGGTGGACGTTTGCGCCCCGGACGTGCTGTCCAGGGCGCAGGGCTTCGCCGCGCGCACCTTCGACCTCGAACGCGATGAGCTGTTCCGGGCCGAGATCCTGCGTGTCACGCCCGAAGAGCACGTCCTGCTCCTGTGCCTGCACCATATCGTCTCGGACGGCTGGTCGACTGCCGTTCTGTGGAAGGAGGTTGTGACGCTGTACGCCGTGTTCCGCGCGGGTCATGCCTCCCCCTTGGAACCTCTGGCGATCCAATACGCCGACTTCGCCTCCTGGCAGAACCACCGGCTCGAAGCCGAGGAGATCCAGCCGCAGCTTGACTACTGGACGGAGCAGCTGCGCGGACTGCCCGCGCTTTTGCAACTTCCGACGGACCGTCCTCGGCCCGCCGTTCAGGGAACTGCGGGAGCGACCGTCCCGCTCGCCATCGACCCCACCACCGCGGCCGCGCTGCGCGCCCTCTCCGGCGAACGGCAGTCGACGATGTTCATGGCCTTGCTCGCCGCGTTCAACGTCTTGCTGTCGCGTTACACGGGCCAGGAGGACATCGTCGTCGGCACGCCCGTCGCGAACCGGACGCGGGCCGAGGCCGAGGACCTCATCGGCTGCTTCTTCAACACGCTGGTGATCCGGACCGATCTGTCCGGCGCCCCGTCGTTCTCCGAGCTGCTCGGCCGGGTGCGCGAGGTGACGCTCGCCGCGCAGACACATCAGGACCTGCCCTTCGAACGCCTCGTCGAGGCACTGAACCCGCCACGTGACCCCGGGCACACCCCGCTCTTCCAGGCGCTCTTCGTGTACCAGACCGCGCCCGGCGACGGCCTCGACATGGACGGTCTCGCCATCGCGCCGCTGCCCCTGCCAGGTGCCTTCGCGAAGTACGACCTCACCGTCGACCTGGTCGAGAACGACGAGGGAGTGGCGGGGCGCATCGAGTACCGCACCGACCTTTTCGACCCGGCGACGATGGAGCGGCTGGCCGGCCACTTCACGGAGTTGGTCCGCGCGATCGTCCGCGAGCCGGACACCAGCATCGGCGAGTTCGGCCTCCTGACCGATCCGGAACGGGAACTCGTCCTTTCGGAGTGGAACCAGGACTACGCGGCTCCCGGCGACGGGCCGTTCGTGGCCGACGCCTTCGAGGCACGTGCGCAGTCCGACCCGCACGCCACGGCGCTGGTGTTCGGGAACCGTTCCCTCACCTACGGCGAACTCGACCGGGAGGCAGACCGGCTGGCGCGGGTCCTGCGGGCCCGGGGCGTTGCCGAGGACGGTCTCGTCGGCATCTGGCTGGAACGCTCGGTCGAGATGGTCGTGGCCATGCTCGCCGTGCTCAAGGCGGGCGGCGCGTACGTCCCGCTGGACCCTCAGGCTCCCGGGGCCCGGATCGCATACATGATCGAGGACGCGCGGCTGGGGTTGGTGGTCGCACCGGGCATCCGTGCGGCGGAGCTCCCGGAGGGCGTCGAGCTCGTCGACCCGAGGACGCCCGCGCCTGCCGACGTGCCCCCGCCCGTCCGCACGGTTCGCCCCGAGCACCGCGCGTACGTGATCTACACGTCGGGGTCCACCGGCCGGCCGAAGGGGGTCATGGTCGCGCAGCGGAACCTGGCCGGTTTCTTCTCCGCCATGGACCACCGCTTCGGCGGTTCCACACCCGGCACCTGGCTCGCGCTGACGCACTACACCTTCGACATCTCGGTTCTCGAACTGCTGTGGTCGCTCACGCGTGGCTTCAAGGTCGTCCTGGCCGGTGAGGAGCTGGTGCTGAGCGAGGCCCGAACAGCCGGCCCCGACCGGTCCGTCGACCTCAGCCTGTTCTATTTCGCGAGCGACGCCGGTGAGCGCGGGACCGACAAGTACCGGCTGCTCCTCGACGGCGCACGCTGGGCCGACGAGCACGGCTTCGCCGCTGTGTGGACTCCGGAACGCCACTTCGGCACATTCGGCGGGCTCTACCCGAACCCCGGCATCACCGCAGCCGCCCTCGCCGCCTGCACCAGTCGGATCGGAATCCGTACCGGAAGCCTGGTGCTCCCGCTGCACCATCCCATCCGGGTGGCCGAAGACTGGGCGGTGATCGACAACCTGTCCAACGGGCGGGTGGGGCTTTCGATCGCCTCCGGCTGGCAGCCGCACGACTTCGCCCTCGCTCCCGAGAACTTCGCCGACCGCAAGGAGATCATGTTCCGCGATCTCGAGACGGTTCGCAGGCTGTGGCGCGGTGAGGCGGTGCGCACGACCTCCGGCACCGGCGAGGAGATCGAGGTGCGCACGTTGCCGCGCCCGGTACAGCCGGACCTTCCGGTCTGGATCACGGCAGCGGGCAATCCGGAGACGTGCCGTCGTGCCGGTGCCATCGGCGCCAACCTGCTGACGCACCTCCTCGGACAGTCGGCCGAGGACCTGGCGCGGGCGATCGAGGTCTACCGTGCGGCCTGGACCGAGGCCGGACACGCCGGTGAAGGTCATGTCACTCTGATGCTGCACACGTTCGTATCGGACGACGAGGACTTCGTCCGGCGGACGGTGCGTGAGCCGTTCAAGAACTACCTCCGCGAGTCCGTCGATCTCGTCCGTCCCATCGCGCGCTCGCGCGGGCTCGAACTCGATGACTTCGACGAGGGCGACCTCGACGCACTCCTCGATCACGCCTTCGACCGCTACTACGACAGCAGCGGGCTCTTCGGTACACCGGAGCAGTGCGCGTCCTTCGTGGACCGGCTCCGTGAGAGCGGAGTGGACGAAATAGCCTGCCTCATCGACTTCGGGGTCAGCACGGACGAGGTGTTGGCGAGCTTCGAGCACCTCGATGCCCTGCGCCGGCTTGTGTCACCCATCCCCGAGGAAAAGCCGCGCCAGGACATAGCCGGGCTCATCGAGCAGCACGGCGTGACGCATCTCCAGTGCACGCCGTCGCTTGCCGCGCTGATGGTGTCCGACGACGAGGCACGACGGTCCCTGAACGGGCTCGACTGGATGCTCGTCGGCGGAGAGGCCTTGCCGCCCGCGCTGGCCGCCACGCTCTCAGTAAGCGTTCGCGGCCGCGTGCTCAACATGTACGGTCCGACCGAGACGACGATCTGGTCCACCAGCCACGTGGTGACCGGCGCCGGCAACTCGATCGGCCGTCCGCTCTCCAACACGCGCGCCCATGTCCTGGACGGGCGGCTGAACCCGGTTCCGGTCGGCGTACCCGGCGAGCTGTGTATCGCGGGTCACGGTGTCGCCCTCGGCTACCTGCACCGGCCGGAGCTCACGACCGAACGGTTCGTCACCGACCCCTTCGCGGCGGAACCCGCGGCGCGCATGTACCGCACCGGCGACATCGTGCGGTACCGGCACGACGGACAACTGGAGTTCATCGGCCGGCGCGACCACCAGGTCAAGGTGCACGGCTTCCGGGTGGAACTCGGCGAGGTGGAATCCGTGCTCGCGGATGCGCCCGGCGTGACGACCTCCGCGGTCGTGGCCGACGACGACGGACGCGGCGGCAAGCGGCTCCTCGCGTACGTGGTCACGGCGGACGGCTTCGACCCGGCCCGCGTACGCGTCTACCTGGAGGAGCGGCTGCCGCGCTACATGATCCCCACCCTGATCGTCGAGCTGGCCGTGATGCCGCTGCTGCCCAGCGGAAAGGTGGACCGCAAGGCGCTGCCCGAACCCCATACCGAGCAGCAGCCGACGACCGCCTTCATTGCGCCCCGAACACCCATCGAGGCACGGCTCGCACAGATCTGGAGCGAGCTGCTGCGGCTGCGGAGGGTCGGAGCGGACGACAACTTCTTCGCCCTCGGCGGCGATTCGATCATCGCCATTCAGATGGTCTCGCGTGCAAAGAACGCCGGGATCGTCCTCTCCGCCCGTGACCTCTTCCAGCACCAGACGCTTGCCGAGCTGGCTCTGGTCGTCAAGGAGGGCACCGGGTCGAGGGCAGATCAGAGCTTGGTCGAGGGCGAGACCGGGCTGGCCCCCATCCAACGCTGGTTCTTCGAGCAGGAACTTGCCGACGCCCACCACTACAACCAGGCGATACTGGTCGACGTCATCGCAGGAAGCCTCGACCTTGACCTGCTCGCACAAGCACGTGATGCCGTCGTGCGCCACCACGACGCCCTCCGCAACCGCTTTGTCCGTGAGGGAGCCGGCGTACGTCAATGGACGAGTGCACCGGAGGAGGGAGTCGTACCGGTCGGCCGTCTCGACCTGACGAGCGAGCCGCCGTCGTCCTGGGCCGCAGCAATCGCCGCCATGCAGGCACGCACGCAGCGCGGTCTGGATCTGGAACACGGGCCGCTGATCCGTATGGTCTACATCGACTACGGCGGTCGGCGCCAGGACCAGGTCTACAGCGTCGTCCACCACACTGTCGTCGACGGCATCTCGTGGCGCATCCTCATGGAGGACCTCCAGGCGTCCTACGAGGCGCTGCGTGAAGGGCGCTCCGTTCTGCTTCCCCTGAAGACGACCTCGTACCAGGAATGGGTTGCGAGGCTCCAAGCACACGCTGCCGACGGCGAGACGCTGGGTGAACTCGATTTCTGGGCCCGCCAGGTCGAGTGGGCGACAGTGCCGCTGCCGCGCGAGCACGACGGGGAGAACACCGAGGCGACCGTGCGGACAGTCACCGCGATGCTCTCCGTGGACGACACGACGACGCTGATGCGCGACGTGCCCGCCGTACACAGGACCGATGTGCACGAGGTGCTGCTGTACGCACTGGCCGAGGCGTGCGCACCATGGACCGGCTCCAGCGCGCTGCTCGTCGATGTGGAGGGCCACGGCCGCGAGGAACTCTTCGATGACGTGGACACCTCGCGGACCGTCGGCTGGTTCACGGCGATGTATCCGCTGCGCCTCGACTTGGCAGGGGACAACGGCCTGCGGGCCGTGAAGGAACAGGTGAGGAGCATTCCGCGCCGCGGGGTCGGGTTCGGTCTGCTGCGCCATCTGGCGGATGAGCCAACCCGCACACGCCTCAGCCGTGGGAGCGAGGCGGAGATCGTGTTCAACTACCTGGGGCAAGCCGACGCCTCACGACGCTCGGACTCACTCTTCGCGCTGTCCACCGACTCTGTCGGCGCGTCGCACGGCGGGGCGCAACGCCGCAAGCACCTGCTGAACATCAACGGGATCGTGGCGGACGGCCTGCTCCGCATCGACTTCACCTTCAGCGAGTCGGTGCACGACACGGGAACGATCGAGGCACTCGCCCACCGGTTCACCGCCTCGGTGCGACGGGTTCTCGACGACTGCCGAGCGGGCCGCCTGCGGCTCGATCCGACCGCATTCCCGGACATCGACCTGACCCAGGATGAGCTCGATGACCTTCTTGAGGACCTCGAGAGCTAGGACTGACTGACGCAATGAACAAGACGAACGACATCGAGGCGATCTATCCGCTGTCGCCGCTCCAGCACGCCATGCTGCTCAAGTCGCAGCTCGCCCCCCATAGTGGTGTCTACGTCGTGCAGCTGGCGTTCGATGTCTGCGGGCCCCTCGACGTGCACGCGTTCCGAGCCGCCTGGAACGAGGTGACGGCCCGTCACGCAGCCCATCGCACTCTGTTCATGCGTCTCGACCAGAGCCAACCAGTGCAGGTAGTACGCCGACGGGTGAGCCTTCCTTGGCGAGAGGAGGACTGGACCGGCTTGCCTGCTGATGAGCAGGAGACACGGTTCGACGCCTTGATGGCGGAGGACCGCGGGCAGGACTTCGAGCTGTCCCGCGCCCCTTTGATGCGCTGCCTTCTGGTGCGCCTTTCGGAGGATCGGCACCGCTTCCTATGGACGCGCCATCACGCGATCTCCGACGGCTGGTCGATGCCGGTTGTGATGGGCGAGATCATGCGTGGTTACCAGGCCCTGGTGGAAGGCGGATCGGCGGCACTCGGTCCGGTCACGGAGTTCCGCGAGTACATAGCGTGGCTGCGCGCGCAGGATGCCGCCAAGGCGGAGGACTACTGGCGCAGGTCGCTCGCCGGAGTGCACGGCCCGACTTCGTTGGGAGTCGACCGGCCGACGGCCGGCCACCGGGAGCCCGGCCGAGTCGAAAGGCGGCGTGTGCTGCTCTCGCGCGAGACCACGGCGGCCCTTCAGGGCGCCGCGCGGCGTGAGCGGATAACGCTCAGCACTCTGGTGCAGGGAGCATGGGCGGTCCTCCTCCGCCGCTACGGCGGTGAACGCGACGTCGTACTCGGGATGGTGACGTCGGGACGCCCACCGTCGATTGACGGCGTGGAGTCGATGGTCGGGTGCGTTCTCAACACGCTTCCGGTGCGCGTCCATGTCGACGACGAGGCGCGTGCCGCCGACTGGCTCCGCAAGCTCCAGATGGATCAGGTCGAGCGCGAGGAGTATGGGTACTCGCCTCTCACGGAGATCCGGCGCTGGGCGGACGTGCAGGGCGATGTGCCGCTGTTCGAGTCACTCGTGGTGTTCGAGAACTTCCCCTTGGGGGCGGCACTCGACACCCCCGGAGCAGGGATACACGTCGAATCGGTCCGCATGTCGGAGCAGACGAGCTTCCCCCTCACGCTGGTGGTCGCTCCCGGCGAACAGATCTCCCTCCAGCTGGCGTTCGACGAGGAGCGGTTCGACTCCACTGCCGTCGAACGGATGCTGGAGCACTACCAGGTCCTGCTCACCGGACTGGCCGACGCGCAGGGCACGATTGGCACCCTGCCGATCGTGGGCGTGGGGGAGCGGCAGCGTTTGCTGGCCGACTGGAACGGACCGACGACCAAGGAGCGCGTACAGCTCGCCGTGCACCAACTGTTCGAGGCGCAGGTGGTGGCAACACCGGATGCGACGGCCCTCATCGCTGGGGACGTGCAGCTCAGTTACGCAGCGCTCGACGCAGTCGCCAACGGCTTCGCGCGGCGGCTCCGTGCGGCGGGGGTGACCCCCGGAGCGTTCGTGGGGGTATGCCTCGAACGTGACGCCGATCTCCCGGCGGCGCTGCTGGCGATCTGGAAGGTGGGGGCGGCATACGTCCCGCTTGATCCTGCGTACCCGTCGGCACGCATCGACCAGATCCTGGCCGACGCGGCGCCCACTGTGGTGCTGGCCCACGCCTCTACGCGTCAGGCCCTCTCGCGCTCGTCGGCCCGGCTGCTGATGGTCGACGAGAAGAACGACCCGGAAGTCGCTGCCGAGGCGGCCGGAGCCCCGGCAGCTCGCACGGCCCTGCACGAGCAGTCCGTAGCCCTCGTGATCTACACGTCGGGTTCGACCGGTGTGCCGAAGGGCGTGAAGGTCACGCATCGCAATGTCGGGGAATTCCTCGCCTGGGCGCAGGGCGTGTTCTCGCCGGCCGAGCTCGAGGGGACGCTGGCTTCGACATCGATCTGCTTCGACCTCTCCGTATTCGAGCTCTTCCTCCCGCTTACGACCGGGGCCACCGTCATACTCGCGGGGAACGCGCTCCTGCTGCCGTCCCTGCCCGCCCGCGACAGCGTGACGCTGGTGAACACCGTCCCCTCTGCGATGGACGCCCTTCTGCGCCTGGGTGAGCTGCCGGCCCGCCTGCGCGTGGTCAACCTCGGAGGTGAGCCGGTGTCCCGCGATCTCGTCGACCGGCTCTACGCGCGTGACGGTGTACGCAAGGTTCACAACCTGTACGGGCCCTCCGAGGACACCGTGTACTCGACGTTCGCCCTCGTCCCAGAGGACGGCACGAAGCCCCTCATCGGGCGCCCCATCGCGAACACCCAGGCCTACGTGCTCGACTGCTCGATGATCCCCGTCCCGACGGGTGTCGCGGGAGAGCTCTACCTCGGGGGTGAAGGTGTTGCGCAGGGCTACCACCGCCGGCCGTCGTTGACGGCCGAGCGGTTCGTTCCGGATCCGTTCGGCAAACGCCCCGGAGCTCGCCTTTTCCGTACGGGGGACCTGGCTCGTTGGCTCCCTCACGGCGAACTCGAATACTTGGGCCGGAACGACCGCCAGGTGAAACTGCGCGGCTTCCGCATCGAGCTGGGAGAGATCGATGCGGCACTCAGGAAGCTCAATGGTGTCCGTGACGCGGTGACCGTCATGCGCGAAGACCGGATGGGCACAAAGCGCCTCGTGGCGTACGTCGTCGCAGAAGCGGGCCATGCTTTCGACCGGGCAGAGGCAGTGGCAGCGGTGCGGGCGACGCTCCCCGAGTACATGGTTCCAGCCGGGTTCGTCGAGCTGCCCGCCATTCCTTTGACGCCTAACGGAAAGGTCGACTGGGCTGCGCTCCCTTCTCCCGAACCGGCGCAGGCGCAGCGCGCCTACAGGGCTCCTTCGGCCGAGGCCGAGAAGGCGATCGCCGCGATCTGGGAGGCAGTCCTCGGGGTCTCCCGCCCGGGAGCCGACGACGGGTTCTTCGACCTCGGAGGCGATTCGATCCTCCTGGCCCGAGTCTTCGGCCAGTTGAAGGCCGCCTATCCGAACCGGGTCACCATGACCGATCTGTATAGATATCCGACGATCGCCTCTCTGGCCCGGCACATATCCGGGACCGAGGACAAGCCGACTTTCGCCGGTGTCCAGAGTCGACTCGAAAGGCGCCGCGCGGCAATGGGCGCAGCACGGACTGGAGACAAGCAGTGACCGACGATCGAAGCATTGCCGTTGTAGGGATCGGACTGCGTGCCCCCGGAGCGGCCAACGTCGAGGAGTTCTGGCAGAACCTCGTCCGGGGGAGGGAGTCGATCGTTCGCCTGAGCGACGACGACGTCATCGCCGCACATGGTGACCCCGCGATCCTGGCGGATCCGGCGCTCGTGAACTCGGGTGGAATCCTCGAACGGATCGAGGAGTTCGACGCTGCGTACTTCGGCTACACGCCACGCGAGGCGGAGATCATGGATCCGCAGCAGCGGTTCCTCCTCGAAGTGGCCGTCGAGGCCCTCGAGGATGCAGGCTGCGACCCGGCGGAGGTCGAGGACACGATCGGCGTGTTCCTGGGTATCGGGCGCAGCGGATACTTCCTCCACCACCTGCTGCCACGCACCGATCTGATGACTTCGTTCGCGCGCCAGATCTCGCTGTTCAACGACAAGGACTTTGCCGCCACTCAGATCTCCCACCGCCTGGACCTGACCGGACCCAGCATGACGATCGGCACTGCATGCTCGACGTCGCTCGTCTCGGTTCATCAGGCATGCAAGAGTCTCTTCGAGTTCGAATGTGACGTGGCACTCGCGGGTGGGGCGACGATCAACGTCCTTCAGCGCGGCGGCTACCAGTATCAGGAAGGGAGCATCTTCTCCCCCGACGGCCATTGCCGAGCGTTCGACGCGGAAGCGCGCGGTACCGTCGGCGGCAGTGGCGTCGGACTCGTGGTGCTGAAGCGGCTGTCTGATGCGGTGCGTGACGGGGACACGATCCGTGCGGTGATCCGTGGTTCCGCGGTCAACAATGACGGTGCGGACAAGGTCGGTTTCACCGCGCCCAGTGTGGCGGGGCAGGCGAGCGTCATATACGAGGCGCAGCAGGTGGCGGGGGTCACCGCCGAGTCGATCGGCTACGTCGAGGCACACGGGACAGGGACACCGCTCGGTGATCCCATCGAGATCGCCGCACTGAGCCAGGCGTTCGGTGCGTCGACGTCGAAGCGTGGCTTCTGTGCGCTCGGTTCGGTGAAGACGAACGTGGGTCATCTCGATACCGCGGCGGGTGTCGCGGGGTTCATCAAGGCAGTTCTGTGTGTGGAGCGGGGGCTGATTCCGCCGAGTCTGCATTACCGGAAGCCCAATCCGGAGATCGATTTCGAGTCGAGCCCGTTCTATGTGAATGCCGAGTTGCGTGACTGGTCGGGCCCGTCACCACGGCGGGCCGGGGTGAGTTCCTTCGGCATGGGCGGCACCAACGCGCATGTGATCGTTGAGCAGCCCCCCGTGGTGGAAGTTCCCGGCCGGGAGGATTCCGGCACCGAACCCGCGTGGGAGGTGCTCGTCACCTCGGGTAAGACGGCGGCTTCGCTGTCCGGCCAGCGGGCACGCCTGACAGAGCACCTGGCGGGACGTAGCACGTATCCCCTACGGGACGTGGCGTACAGCCTGCAGACGGGGCGTAGGCAGCACGAGTTCCGTGCCGCGGTGGTGGCCCGTAGCGGTGACGAGGCGGCGCGGGCGTTGGCGGAGGGATCCGGTCTGGTGACCGGACAGGGCCGCTCCGATGCGAGTGTGTCCTTCCTCTTCGCCGGTCAGGGCTCGCAGTTCGTGGGCATGGGCCGTGAACTGTTCGAGCAGCGGGGCGTGTTCCGTGAGGTCTTCCAGCAGTGCGCGCGTGTGGTGCAGGAGGAACTGGGTGAGGACCTGGAGGTGTTGCTCTTTGGTGAGCCGTCGCTGGAGGCTGGTCGGCGACTGAGTGAGACCCGTGTGCAGCAGCCGGCGTTGTTCGCGGTGCAGTACGCGATGG
>NZ_JBWKGY010000015.1:0-186161 GCF_056433525.1 Streptomyces sp. NPDC044704 | reverse complement strand
GTCGTGAACATCGGTATCAAGCAGCCGGTCTCCGCGATCCTGGAAGCCGCGGAGGAACACAAGGCGGATGTGATCGGCATGTCCGGTCTCCTCGTGAAGTCCACCGTGATCATGAAGGAGAACCTGGAGGAGCTCAACCAGCGCAAGCTGGCGGCCGACTACCCGGTCATCCTGGGCGGCGCGGCCCTGACCCGCGCCTACGTCGAGCAGGACCTCCACGAGATCTACGAGGGCGAAGTCCGCTACGCCCGCGACGCGTTCGAAGGCCTGCGGCTGATGGACGCCCTGATCGCGGTCAAGCGCGGCGTCCCGGGCGCGGCCCTGCCCGAACTCAAGCAGCGGCGGGTGCCCAAGCGCGACACCCCCGCCCTCCAGGTGGAGGAGCCGGAGGAGACGGGCGGCCGCTCCGACGTGGCCGCCGACAACCCCGTCCCCACCCCGCCGTTCTGGGGCACCCGCGTGGTCAAGGGCATCCCGCTCAAGGACTACGCCTCCTGGCTCGACGAGGGGGCCCTGTTCAAGGGGCAGTGGGGCCTCAAGCAGGCCCGCGCGGGCGGAGCGACGTACGAGGAGCTCGTCGAGAGCGAGGGCCGGCCCCGGCTGCGCGGCCTCCTCGACAAGCTGCACACCGAGAACCTCCTCGAAGCCGCCGTCGTCTACGGCTACTTCCCCTGCGTCTCCAAGGGCGAGGACCTGATCATCCTCGACGAGCAGGGCAACGAGCGGACCCGCTTCACCTTCCCGCGCCAGCGCCGCGGCCGGCGCCTGTGCCTCGCGGACTTCTTCCGCCCCGAGGAGTCGGGAGAGGTCGACGTCGTCGGCCTCCAGGTCGTCACCGTCGGCTCGAAGATCGGCGAGGCCACCGCCAAGCTGTTCGAGTCCGACTCCTACCGCGAGTACCTGGAGCTGCACGGCCTCTCCGTCCAGCTCGCCGAGGCCATGGCCGAGTACTGGCACGCCCGCGTCCGCGCCGAGCTCGGCTTCGGCGGCGAGGACCCGGCCGCCGTCGAGGACATGTTCGACCTCAAGTACCGGGGCGCCCGCTTCTCCCTGGGCTACGGCGCCTGCCCCGACCTGGAGGACCGGGCGAAGATCGCCGACCTCCTCCAGCCGGAGCGCATCGGCGTCCACCTCTCGGAGGAGTTCCAGCTCCACCCCGAACAGTCCACCGACGCCATCGTCATCCACCACCCCGAAGCGAAGTATTTCAACGCACGCTGAGGCGGATCGGCGTACACTGGTCGGTCCCATACAGGCCGGTCACCTGTTCCCCGGGGCACGTCCCCACGGGTCGAGGTGACCGGCCTTATCGTCCCCTGAGAGAGGCGTGCGCATTGACCAGCACCGTTCCCGCCCCCGTCACCCGCACGGCCGACGGGCACGCCCTGCAGGCGGTGCTGCTGGACATGGACGGCACCCTCGTCGACACCGAGGGCTTCTGGTGGGAGATCGAGGCCGAGATCTTCCATGAGCTCGGGCACCGGCTCGACGAGGCCTGGCGGGACGTCGTCGTCGGCGGCCCCATGAGCCGCAGCGCCGCCTTCCTCATCGAGTCCACCGGCGCCGCCATCGGGCTCGCCGAGCTCAGCGTGCTCCTCAACGAGCGCTTCGAGGCGCGGATCGCCGACCAGGTCCCGCTCATGCCCGGCGCCGAGCGCCTGCTGGCCGAGCTCGCCCGCAACAACGTCCCCACCGCCCTGGTCTCCGCCTCCCACCGCCGCGTCATCGACCAGGTCCTCCTCACCCTCGGTCGCGACCGGTTCACCATGACCGTCGCCGGCGACGAGGTCCCCCGGACCAAGCCGCACCCCGACCCGTACCTGTTCGCCGCCAGCGCCCTCGGCGCGCACCCCTCGCGCTGCGCCGTCATCGAGGACACCGCGACCGGCGTCGCCGCCGCCGAGGCCGCCGGCTGCCGGGTCGTGGCCATCCCCTCCGTCGGCCGGATCGAACCCGCGCCCGGCCGGACCGTCGTACGTTCGCTGGAGGACGTCGACCTGACCTTCCTGCGTTCCCTCATCACTCCCATGAACTGAGCGCGCACGCTCCGTACCGAACGGAATGGGGGTGGGGCGGAGGTCCTGGCGGAGGATCTTCCGTGCCCAGCCCCGGAGGCCGAAATTCCACGCTTCAGGGAACAGTTGTGACGGGTGACCTTGGTCACCCGCAGAGCGTTCACCGGGCCATCCCGGAGGCCCCGAGGGCTCCCCATGTGTCCGGATTGATCAGCTCCTGACCCCATCTGCGAAGTCTCCGGTGTGAGCGGTCAGTCCGCACCCATCACCGTGTGATTACGCCCCAACTCCTGCCAGTTCCAGCCATCCCGTCCCAGGCCACTAATGTCGACGCGGGCACTACGCCGCACCTCTGCCGGATCGGACACACACCCCTGTGGCCGGTCCGCGCGTGGACCGATCGTCAAACACCGGCCCGATCGTTCCGCCCTGAACGGGCGACCGCCGCGCAGTGCCCTCTACGCCGCTTTGAGCAAGTGCCGGGTGAGGGAGTACTTCCAGAATGAACCGCAAGACCATGGTGCTGACGGCCGCGGCCGGACTGCTCACCCCCACGCTGGCCGCCTGCGGCTCGGCGACCGGAGGAGCGGGATCCGGAGCGATCGTCGTCGGCACCACCGACCGGTTCGAGGCTGCCGACTACGCCCCCGCCCCCTTCGACCCCGCGTACGCCTACGATGCCGGCGCCTGGAACGTCCTGCGCCAGACCGTCCAGACGCTGATGCACACCCCGCGCGGCGGCGGCCAGCCCGTCCCCGAAGCAGCCTCCGACTGCCGCTTCACCGACACCGGCAACGAGAGCTACCGCTGCACCCTGCGCCCCGGGCTGAAGTTCGCGAGCGGCGACCCGCTCACCGCCAAGGACGTCAAGTTCTCCATCGACCGCGTCCTCGCGATCAAGGACGAGAACGGCCCCTCCTCGCTGCTCTCGACCCTCGACAACGTCGAGACGAAGGGCGCCGACACCGTCGTCTTCCACCTGAAGACCCCGGACGCGACCTTCCCCTACAAGCTCTCCACCCCCGCCGCGGGCATCGTCAGCGAGAAGCACTACGAGGCCAAGAAGCTCCGCCCGGGCTTCTCCGTGGACGGCTCCGGCCCCTACACGATGAAGGCCGAGGTCAAGGACAACCACCTCGTCCGCGCCGTCTTCACCAAGAACCCGCACTACAAGGGCGACATCAAGCTGCAGAACGACAAGGTCGAACTGCGCACCTTCGCCGACTCCGCCGCCATGGGCAAGTCCCTGACCGGCGGATCCATCGACATGGTCTCCCGCACCCTGTCGCCCGCCCAGATCACCGAGTTCTCGGCCAAGGCCCCCAAGGGCGTCAAGCTCGTCCCGATGCCCGGCCTGGAGATCCGCTACATCGGCTTCAACACCGAGGCCCCGGTCGTCAAGGACAAGGCCGTGCGCCAGGCGCTCGCCGCCGCCGTCGACCGCAACAACGTGATCTCCAAGGTCTACGGCAAGTCCGCGCAGCCCCTGTACTCGCTGGTCCCCACCACCGTCACCGGGCACGTCAACTCGTTCTTCAACAAGTACGGCGAGGCCAACACCCCCAAGGCCGCCGCGCTCCTCAAGGACGCCGGGATCAAGACCCCGGTCAAGCTGACCCTGAACTACACCGCCGACCACTACGGCGACGGCACCGCCGCCGAGTTCGAGGCCCTCAAGACCCAGCTCAACTCCACCGGGCTGTTCGACATCACCGTCCAGGGCACCGACTGGGCCGACTTCCGGCCCGCGCAGAAGAAGGGCGACTACGCCGCCTACGGGCTCGGCTGGTTCCCCGACTACGCGGACGCCGACAACTTCCTCGCCCCGTTCCTGGAGCAGGACAACTTCCTGGGCACGCCGTACGCGAACCCGACGGTGCGCACCAGGCTCATCCCCGAATCCCGGCGCGCGGTCGACCGCAACGTCGCCGCCCCCGCGATCACGGAGATGCAGGACATCGTGGCCGAGGACGTACCCGTCCTGCCCCTGTGGCAGGGCAAGCAGTACGTCGCCGCACGCGATGGGATCACCGGAGTGGAGTGGTCGGTCAACGCCATCTCCGACCTCCAGCTGTGGGAACTCGGCCGGGGTGTCAGCGGCTGAGACCGGCAACAACCGGCAGCGGGAGTCGCAGGCCGGCGCAACGTTCAGACAAGACTGAGAAGGACACTCGCGTGAACCGACGTAACCAGTGGTTGGCGGCCCCGCTCGGCGCAGCCACCGCCGCCGCGCTGCTCAGCGGTTGCGGTTCGACCGACGGCTCGAACGCCGGCAGCGGCAAGGGCGTCGTGATGGGCATATCCGACAAGGTGAAGTCCACCGACCCCGCCTCCGGCTACGACCCGGGCTCCTGGCTGCTCTTCAACAACGTCTTCCAGTCGCTGCTGAGCTTCCCGAAGGGCGGCACCACGCCCGAGCCCGACGCCGCCCAGGCCTGCAACTTCGAGGGCGGTGACAGCAAGGTGTTCAAGTGCACCCTGCGCAGCGGCCTGAAGTTCAGCAACGGCAACAGCCTCACCTCGAAGGACGTCAAGTTCTCCTTCGAGCGCACGCTGAAGATCAACGACGACAACGGTCCCGCCGTCATGCTGGGCTCGATCGCGTCCATCGAGGCCCCCGACGAGAAGACCGTCGTCTTCCGCCTGAAGACCTCCGACGCGACCTTCCCCAGCAAGATCGCCTCGGGCGCGGGTGCCATCGTCGACCACCGCGAGTACCCGGCCGACAAGCTCCGCAGCGACAACAAGGCCGTCGGCTCCGGCGTCTACAAGCTGGACTCCTTCAGCGACAAGAGCGCGAGCTTCTCGGTCAACGACTCCTACAGCGGCAAGGCCAAGGCCAAGAACACCGGCGTCACGCTGAAGTTCTTCAACGGCGACCAGGCCGCCCTCAAGACCGTCCTGGAAAGCGGAGACGTCGACTTCGCCTTCCGCGGCCTCGCCGCCAAGGACATCGCCGGCCTCGCCTCCACCAAGACCGGCGACCAGAAGGTCGACGTCGTCCAGGGCACGGGCGCCGAGGTCGAGCACATGGTCTTCAACGTCAGCGACCCCGTCGTCGGCAAGCTGCCGGTCCGCAAGGCCATCGCCTACCTCGTCGACCGCGAGGCACTCGTCAAGGACGTGTACGCGGGCACCGCCGCCCCGCTCTACTCGATCGTCCCGGCCGGCATCGCCGGACACACCACCCCGTTCTTCGACCGCTACGGCGGCAGCCCGCAGCCCGAGAAGGCCAAGGCCGTCCTGAAGGCCGCCGGCATCAACAACAAGGTCAAGGTCACCCTCTACTCGACCCCGTCGCGCTACGGCCCCTCGACCGACCAGCAGTTCCAGGTCATCGCCAAGCAGCTCAACGACAGCGGTCTCTTCGAGGCCGACATGAAGTCCGTCGAGTTCGAGCAGTACGAGAAGGACATCCAGGACGGCAAGTACGGCATCTACGTGAAGGGCTGGGTGCCGGACTACCCGGACGCCGACAACTTCACCCAGCCGTTCTTCGGACCGGACAACGTCCTGCACAACAACTACGACAACAAGGAGATCAGCGGGACCATCATCCCGTCGACCTCCGCGAAGTCCGACCGCACCGCGGCCAACATGGACTACAACCGGCTCCAGGACATCGTCGCCGACGAGGTCCCGATCCTCCCGCTCTGGCAGGGCAAGCAGTACGCCGTCACCCGCCAGAACGTGACCGGCCTGCAGTGGTCCCTCGACGCCTCGACCGTCTTCCGCTTCTGGGAGATCAGCAAGGGCTGAGCCCCTCCCCGGGCAAGAGAACGGGCCGGCAGCCGCTCCGCGCGGCCGCCGGCCCGTTCCCGTACCCGGAAGGGACGGCCTAAGGCGTGGCGCCCGGACGCACCAGGCCCGACTCGTACGCGTACACCGCCGCCTGGACCCGGTCGCGCAGGCCCAGCTTCGTCAGCACGTGGCCCACGTGGGTCTTGACCGTCGTCTCGCTCACGAACAGGTCCGCCGCGATCTCCGCGTTCGACAGCCCCCGGGCCACCAGCTTCAGCACCTCGACCTCGCGCTCCGTGAGCGTCCCCAGCGTGTCCGGCACGCTGTCCTCACCCGACGGCAGGTGCCCCGCGTACTTGTCCAGCAGCCGCCGCGTGATGCTCGGCGCGAGCATCGCCTCGCCCGCCGCGACCACCCGGATCGCCTGCACCAGCTCGTTCGCCGGCGCGTCCTTCAGCAGGAACCCGCTCGCCCCCGCCCGCAGCGCTTCCACCACGTACTCGTCCAGGTCGAAGGTCGTCAGCACCAGCACCTTCGCCGGCCCGTTCCGCTCCGGACCGGTGATCTGGCGCGTCGCCTCGACCCCGTCCATCCGCGGCATCCGGATGTCCATCAGCACCACGTCGGGCTGCAGCGCCCGCACCTGGTCCAGCGCCTGCAGACCGTCCCCGGCCTCGCCCACCACCGCCAGGTCCTGCTCGGCCTCCAGGATCATCCGGAACCCGGTGCGCAGCAGTGGCTGGTCGTCGACCAGCAGGACGCGAATGGCCACGGGGTGTACCTCGTATTCGTCGGACGGCAGCATCGGCGGACGCCGCCCATTCTGCCCTGATCGGAAGATCAGGATTCCGCCGGGCGATCACCGGGGACACCCGCGGGCCGCTCCGCCGCCCTCGGGACGACGGTCAGCGGATAGACCGGGGGAGTCCCCCCGAACTCCGGACACACCGAGCGATGATCACACCAGCCGCACAGCTTGGTCGGCCGCGGCCGCCACTCACCCGTCTCCGTCGCCTCCCGGATCGCCTCCCACAACGCGTGCAGCTTCCGCTCCACCCGTTCCAGATCCGCGATCACCGGGTCGTACGTCAGCACGTCCCCGCTGCCCAGGTACACCAGCTGGAGCCGCCGCGGCACCACCTGCTTCAGCCGCCACACCACCAGCGCGTAGAACTTCATCTGGAACAGCGCGCCCTCGGCGTACTCCGGCCTCGGCGCCTTGCCCGTCTTGTAGTCGACGATCCGCACCTCGCCCGTCGGCGCCACGTCCACCCGGTCGATGATCCCGCGCAGCCGCAGCCCGGACTCCAGCTCCGTCTCCACGAAGAACTCCCGCTCCACCGGCTCCAGCCGCGTCGGGTCCTCCAGCGTGAACCAGCGCTCCACCAGCGCCTCGGCCTCCGTCAGCCAGCGCGCCAGCCCCGCCCCCTCGTCCCCCGACGGGAACAGCTCCGCCAGCTCCGGCTTCGACTCCAGCAGCCGGTCCCACTGCCCCGGGATCAGTGCCTTCGCCCGCGGCGCCGTCCGCTCCTCCGCCGGATGGTCGAACAGCCTCTCCAGCACCGCATGGACCAGCGTCCCGCGGGTAGCGGCGGCACTGGGCTTCTCCGGCAGCTTGTCGATCACCCGGAACCGGTACAGCAGCGGGCACTGCATGAAATCGCCGGCCCGCGAGGGCGACAGGGAACTGGGCGCCGCGGCTACCGGCGCCACGCCGGCATCGGCAGCGCCTGGCACGGCACCGGGACTCGTCGTCATGCGTGAAACCCTACGGCCCGCCGCCGACAGCACGCGCATACCATCGACGCCGGGCCCCCTCGCACTGCATGATCGGAGCATCACACCCCGCAACAACAGCACCTGAACCACACTGGAAGCACAAGCACCGAACGAAGGAAAGCCGTGGCAGACACCGACGAAACCGGCGAGCGCGCACCCAAGCGCTCCGATCCGGGCGGCGGGATCCTCATGGGCCGCCCCTTCGGCGTGCCCGTCTACGTCTCCCCCAGCTGGTTCCTCGTCGCCGCCCTCATCACCTGGGTCTTCGGCGACCAGCTCGACCGGATCCTGCCCGGCCTCGGCCCGGTCCGCTACCTCGTCTCCCTCTTCTTCGCGGTCGCCTTCTACGCCTCGGTCCTCGTCCACGAGCTCGCCCACACCATCGCCGCGCTCCGCTTCAAGCTCCCCGTGCGCCGCATCCAGCTCCAGTTCTTCGGCGGAGTCTCCGAGATCGAGAAGGAGTCCGAGACACCCGCCCGCGAGTTCGTCCTCGCCTTCGTCGGCCCCCTGCTCTCCCTCGGCCTCACCGGGATCTTCTACCTCGGCATGAAGGCCGTCGACCCCGCCACGGTCCCCGGCGTACTCCTCGCGGGCCTGATGATCTCCAACCTCCTCGTCGCCGCCTTCAACCTGCTCCCCGGCCTCCCCCTCGACGGCGGCCGCATGCTCCGCGCCGTCATCTGGGGCATCACCGGCAAGCCCATGGCCGGCACCGTCGCCGCCGCCTGGGTCGGCCGCGGCCTCGCCGTCGCCGTCCTCCTCGGCCTGCCGCTGCTCACCCACACCGGGATCCTCGGCAACCGCACCGACGAGATCGGCGGCATGAACACCGTCATGGACGCGCTCCTCGCCGCGATCCTGGCCGCCATCATCTGGACCGGCGCCGGCAACAGCCTGCGCATGGCCCGCCTGCGACAGCACCTCCCCGAACTCCAGGCCCGCGCCCTCACCCGGCGGGCCATCCCCGTCGAGAACGCCACCCCGCTCTCCGAGGCCCTCCGCCGCGCCAACGACGCCGGAGCCCGCGCCCTCGTCGTCGTCGACGGACTCGGCGACCCCGTCGCCATCGTCCGCGAGACCGCCATCGCCTCCGTACCCGAGCACCGCCGCCCCTGGGTCGCCGTCAGCACCCTCGCCCAGGACCTCACCGACGGCATGAAGGTTTCCGCGGAACTCACCGGCGAGGAACTCCTCGACCACCTCCGCGCCACCCCCGCCACCGAGTACCTCGTCCTCGAAACCGGCGGCTCCATCTACGGCGTCCTGTCCACCCTCGACGTCGAGAAGGCCTTCGTGAAGGCCATGGCGCGGCCCCAGTCCTGAAGCCAATACACTGGTCACATGTCCGAACCGACCGGTGCCGCCCGCCGACGCGGGCCCTTCGAGGTCGGGGACCAGGTTCAGCTCACCGACCCCAAGGGCCGCCACTACACGTTCACGCTCGAAGCCGGGAAGAATTTCCACACCCACAAGGGTTCCTTCCCGCACGACGAGCTGATCGGCGCCCCCGAGGGCAGCGTTGTCCGTACCACGGGCAACGTCGCATACCTCGCGCTGCGTCCCCTGCTCCCCGACTATGTCCTGTCCATGCCCCGCGGTGCCGCCGTGGTCTACCCCAAGGACGCGGGCCAGATCCTGGCCTTCGCCGACATCTTCCCCGGCGCCCGCGTCGTGGAGGCAGGAGTGGGCTCCGGCTCCCTGAGCAGCTTCCTGCTGCGCGCCATCGGCGACCAGGGCATGCTCCACAGCTACGAGCGCCGCGCGGACTTCGCCGAGATCGCCACCGCCAACGTCGAGCGCTACTTCGGCGGCCCGCACCCCGCGTGGCAGCTGACCGTGGGCGACCTCCAGGACAACCTGTCCGACACCGACGTCGACCGCGTGATCCTCGACATGCTCGCCCCCTGGGAGTGCCTGGAGGCCGTCTCCAAGGCCCTGGTCCCCGGCGGCATCCTGTGCTGCTACGTCGCCACGACCACCCAGCTCTCGCGCACCGTCGAGTCCATCCGCGAGTTCGGCTGCTACGCCGAGCCGCAGCCCTGGGAATCGATGATCCGCAACTGGCACGTGGAGGGCCTCGCGGTCCGGCCCGACCACCGGATGATCGGCCACACCGGCTTCCTCGTCACCGCCCGCCGCCTCGCGGACGGCGTCGAGCCCCCGATGCGCCGCCGGCGCCCCTCCAAGGGCGCCTACGGCGAGGACTACGACGGCCCCGGCAGCGACCGCTCCGCGTAGCCGCTCCACCGGGACCCCCGCCGGGCCCGGCCCGCTCAACACGAAGGCGCTGCGGCGCAGTTCCCCCGACGATCAGGGAACTGCGCCGCAGCGCCTTTTCGTTGTGGCCCGAACACCGCCCGGCCGGTCCGGACCCGCCCGTTCCACCGCCGTGTGAGGTGTGGCACGATGCTGGCTCCCCGTCACCCTTCGCACAGGAGACACCCCGCGTGCTGCACAGCCCCACCGAGCTGGAGCCCACATCGGAAACCCTGGCGCACGGCCGCGCCCGGCCCGTCCACTGGGTCGCCACGGCCTCGGCCGTGGCCGCCGTCATAGCCGGCGCGGGCCTGCTCCAGCCGGGGCCCGCCACCGGAGCCACCCCCGCGGCCGCCCCGGGAGCCTCCCTGGGAGCCGCCGCCGGGAGCGGCCCGCGGGCCGGCGCACCCGACGCGCGGGCGGTCGCGTACCCCCTCGACTGCAAGGGCGCCCCGCAGGCCGTCACGGCCACCGCCCAGGGGGATCTCGACGGCGACGGCCGCCCCGAGACGGTCGCCGCCGTACGCTGCGAGGCCGGCTCCGGAACCCCGCCCCACGCGGTCTACGTCCTCGTCCAGGACCCGGCGGCGGGCTCGGCCCCCCGCGTCGTGGCCACCCTGCTCGAACCGGCCAGGCGGCAGACCGCCGCCGATCTCACCGTGCGCGACGGCGTCGTCACCGCCAGTCTCCTCGGATACTCCTCGCCGGAGGTTCCGCGCTACAGCCCCGATGTGAAACAGCTCGCCAAGTGGCGCTGGACGGGCGGGAAATTCCGCCAGGAGCTGACGGACTCGTCCGCCGGAAGTGTTTGAACCGTCACTCGGCGTCGGGGCCGTACACCTCGACCCTGTCCGAAACGCGCCTTACGTGGATGCAGTCACCCGGACATTCCTTCGCGGAATCGACCACGTCCTGGAGCAGCGTCAGCGGAACCGGAGTGGTCGCCCCCGCCTCCTGGAGGAGCTCGTCCTCGGGGCTCTTCACGTACGCCAGACCATCGATGTCCAGCTCGAACACCTCCGGGGCGTACTGCACGCAGATGCCGTCCCCGGTGCAGAGGTCCTGGTCGATCCAGACCTCCAGCGGCTGTCCGGCCTCGCCGGAACCACCCGCCGGGGCCTCCTGCTGCACGGTCATATCTCCTGCCGTTTCCTGCTCTGAGTGATCCGCCCCGGCCACAACTCGAGGCAAGTCGCGCGAGCTCTGACGGGTGTTGAACAGTTCGACCTTACAACCGGCTGCTTTCCGATGTTGATGGGTGGGTATTTCCTTGGCGTGAGGGAGTACGCAAGGGTGAAGATCGGACACACCTCTACCGTCTTTGTGATCTAGGGGTTTCAATCACCACCAGCCCAGGTAGGGTCAGGAAGCGTCCAGCTCCCCTTGGAGGAGGTGAGGACCGTGGCAGCCCACGACGACGACATCAACCGCGGCATCCGGCCCGGGCGAGGGTCTGAGGACCCCGCTGGCCAGGTTGCCTATCTCGAGCAGGAAATCGCCGTCCTGCGACGTAAGCTCGCCGACTCTCCGCGTCACACGAGGATTCTCGAAGAGCGGATCGTCGAGCTCCAGACGAATCTGGCAGGCGTCTCCGCGCAGAACGAACGACTGGCGAATACCCTCCGTGAGGCCCGCGACCAGATCGTGGCCCTCAAGGAGGAAGTCGACCGGCTCGCACAGCCGCCGGCCGGCTTCGGTGTCTTCCTTCAGGCGAACGAGGACGGCACCGTCGACATCTTCACCGGCGGCCGCAAGCTCCGCGTGAACGTGAGCCCCAGCGTCGAACCGGAGCACCTCCGGCGCGGCCAGGAGGTCATGCTCAACGAAGCGCTCAACGTGGTCGAGGCCATGGAGTTCGAGCGGGCCGGGGACATCGTCACCCTCAAGGAGATCCTCGAGGACGGCGAGCGCGCCCTGGTGGTCGGGCACACCGACGAGGAAAGGGTGGTGAGGCTCGCCGAGCCGCTCCTGGACATCACCATCCGCCCCGGCGACGCCCTGCTGCTCGAACCCCGCTCCGGCTACGTCTACGAAGTGGTCCCCAAGAGCGAGGTCGAGGAACTCGTCCTCGAAGAGGTCCCGGACATCGACTACGACAAGATCGGCGGCCTGGGCGACCAGATCGAGCTGATCCGCGACGCCGTCGAGCTCCCGTACCTCTACCCGGACCTCTTCAAGGAGCACGAACTGCGGCCGCCGAAGGGCATCCTGCTCTACGGCCCGCCCGGATGCGGCAAGACGCTCATCGCCAAGGCGGTGGCCAACTCCCTTGCCAAGAAGGTCGCCGAGGTGACCGGCCAGCCCGCCGGGAAGTCGTACTTCCTGAACATCAAGGGCCCCGAGCTCCTCAACAAGTACGTCGGCGAGACCGAGCGGCACATCCGCCTCGTCTTCCAGCGTGCACGGGAGAAGGCGAGCGAGGGCACCCCCGTCATCGTCTTCTTCGACGAGATGGAATCCCTCTTCCGCACCCGCGGATCCGGTGTCAGCTCGGACGTGGAGAACACCATCGTCCCCCAGCTGCTCGCCGAGATCGACGGTGTGGAGGGCCTGGAGAACGTCATCGTCATCGGCGCCTCCAACCGCGAGGACATGATCGACCCGGCCATCCTGCGCCCCGGCCGGCTCGACGTGAAGATCAAGATCGAGCGCCCGGACGCGGAGGCCGCGAAGGACATCTTCGCGAAGTACCTCAAGGCCTCGCTGCCCCTGCACACGGACGACCTGTCCGAACACCAGGACTCGCGGCCGGGCACCGTCCACAGCATGATCCAGACCGTCGTCGAGCAGATGTACGCCGAAACCGAGGAGAACCGCTTCCTCGAGGTCACGTACGCCAACGGCGACAAGGAAGTCCTCTACTTCAAGGACTTCAACTCGGGCGCGATGATCCAGAACATCGTGGACCGTGCGAAGAAGATGGCCATCAAGGCCTTCCTCGAGCACAACCAGAAGGGCCTCCGGGTCTCCCACCTCCTCCAGGCGTGCGTGGACGAGTTCAAGGAGAACGAGGACCTGCCCAACACCACCAACCCCGACGACTGGGCCCGGATCTCCGGCAAGAAGGGCGAGCGGATCGTATTCATCCGCACGCTCGTCACCGGAAAGCAAGGCGCGGACACGGGACGCTCCATCGACACGGTGGCGAATACCGGTCAGTACCTCTGACAAACGAGGGCGGCTGCGGGTGCCCTCACCGGGCACCCGCAGCCGCCCGTTTTACCGCCCGCCTCTTTCGGCCGGTGACAGGGCGAAGTCAATGACTGAAATGATCTCCCCACCAGCGCGGAGTGGTTCTAGGCTCTTCCGTACCGCCGGTCGCGCAGTGCGGGACGGGCACCGCACATGACGCACCGGAGCACCAGCGGTACTTGAGCGCCGCTCCCGAACGGGAGCGCCGCCGGGCAAGGAGGGCCGCATGACCGTACGGCGAGTAATGGGGATCGAAACGGAGTACGGGATCTCCGTTCCGGGGCACCCGAACGCCAATGCCATGCTCACCTCGTCCCAGATCGTCAACGCCTACGCGGCGGCGATGCACCGGGCGCGACGCGCCCGCTGGGACTTCGAGGAGGAGAATCCGCTGCGGGACGCCCGCGGCTTCGACCTCGCCCGCGAGGCCGCCGACAACAGCCAGCTGACCGACGAGGACATCGGCCTCGCCAACGTCATCCTCACCAACGGCGCGCGGCTCTACGTCGACCACGCGCACCCCGAGTACAGCTCGCCGGAGATCACCAACCCGCTCGACGCCGTGCTGTGGGACAAGGCCGGCGAACGGATCATGGCCGAGGCCGCGGAGCGCGCCGCCCAGCTGCCCGGCGCCCAGCCCATCCACCTCTACAAGAACAACACCGACAACAAGGGCGCCTCCTACGGCACGCACGAGAACTACCTGATGAAGCGGGAGACCCCCTTCTCGGAGATCGTGCGCCACCTGACCCCCTTCTTCGTCTCGCGCCAGGTCGTGACCGGCGCGGGCCGGGTCGGCATCGGCCAGGACGGCCGCGAGCACGGCTTCCAGATCAGCCAGCGCGCGGACTACTTCGAGGTCGAGGTGGGGCTGGAGACCACCCTGAAGCGCCCCATCATCAACACGCGCGACGAACCCCACTCGGACGCGGAGAAGTACCGCCGCCTCCACGTGATCATCGGGGACGCCAACCTCTCCGAGATCTCCACCTACCTCAAGCTCGGCACGACCGCGCTCGTCCTGTCCATGATCGAGGACGGCTTCATCAACGTCGACCTCGCCGTGGACCAGCCCGTGCGCACCCTGCACCACGTCTCCCACGACCCCGACCTCCAGTACCTGATCACGCTGCGCAGCGGCCGCACCCTGACCGCCGTACAGCTTCAGATGGAGTACTTCGAGCTGGCCAGGAAGTACGTGGAGGAGCGGTTCGGCTCCGACGCGGACGACCAGACCAAGGACGTCCTCGCTCGGTGGGAGGACGTGCTGGGCCGGCTGGAGAGCGACCCGATGAGCCTGTCGGGGGAGCTGGACTGGATCGCCAAGCGGGAGATCCTGGAGGGTTACCGGAGGCGCGACGGGCTGGAGTGGGACGCGGCCCGGCTGCACCTGGTCGACCTCCAGTACTCCGACGTACGGCCCGAGAAGGGGCTGTACAACCGTCTGGTCGCCCGCGGGAAGATGAAGCGGCTCCTGGAGGAGCCGGCCGTCGAGCGGGCCGAGAGCAAGCCCCCGGAGGACACCCGGGCGTACTTCCGGGGCCGCTGCCTGGAGCAGTACGCGGACGACGTGGCCGCGGCCTCCTGGGACTCGGTGATCTTCGACCTCCCGGGCCGCGACTCGCTCCAGCGGGTCCCGACCCTGGAGCCGCTGCGGGGGACCCGGAACCACGTCAAGGAGCTCCTGGACCGCTGTCGAACGGCCGAGGACCTGGTGCGGGTGCTTTCGGGGCAGTGAGCGGCGCCGAAAGGGCCTGAAAGGGCCCCGGTAAGGGAATCATGAAGGAAAGCCGGACGTTGTTCCGGATCACTTGGACAACTGCGGGGACGAATGCCGGACCCTCCTTGTAGGGTCCGGCGTAGGGTCTGATCTTGAGAGATCCCGAAATCCCGGGGTCTCTCCACGTGAGCGTGCGAACCGAGCGGGGTGAGGTAGACATGGCGACCAAGGACACCGGCGGCGGACAGCAGAAGGCGACGCGCTCGACCGAGGAGGTCGAGGAGGCGGCGGTCGAGGAATCGACCGACCTCAAGGAGCGCCAGGAGAAGCTCTCCGACGACGTCGACTCCGTACTCGACGAAATCGACGACGTGCTCGAAGAGAACGCCGAGGACTTCGTGCGGAGCTTCGTGCAAAAGGGTGGCCAGTAAGGCCATCCGACCTTCGAAACAAAGGCCCTGCCGAAGGGTCGTGTGAGAAGGCGAGGCGGACGGTGCGGGTGAGGGCGACCGCGCCGTCCGGCCGAAGGCGGTGCCCCGGGTGCGGAGGGGCCGGGTCGCGAAGGCTCCCGCCGGGCATGTTGATCGCGATCATCGGACGGGTAAGGTCCGAGGCGTACCGCGCTTCGGCTGCGACGCAGCCTCGGGAGCAGTTCAAGGATCGGCCGGACGTCATACGGCGTGCAGCCGCTTACGTGGAAGGAAACCTGTGGAACCCAACACTCGTAGCACAGGGCGTCTACCGGCAGCCTTCCTGACGCCGGGGTCGTCGTCCTTCATGGACTTCCTGGGCGCGCACCAGCCGGAGATGCTGCCCGGCAACCGCAAGCTGCCGGAGGGTGTCGTCGAGGCGCCGCACGGGACGACCATCGTGGCCGCCACCTTCCCCGGCGGGGTCGTCCTCGCCGGTGACCGGCGGGCGACCATGGGGAACATGATCGCGCAGCGGGACATCGAAAAGGTGTTCCCGGCCGACGAGTACTCCGCGGTGGGCATCGCCGGCACCGCCGGCCTGGCCGTGGAGATGGTCAAGCTGTTCCAGCTGGAGCTGGAGCACTTCGAGAAGGTGGAGGGGACGACCCTCTCCCTGGAGGGCAAGGCCAACCGGCTCTCCACCATGATCCGGAGCAATCTGGGCATGGCGATGCAGGGGCTGGCCGTCGTCCCGCTGTTCGCCGGGTACGACGAGGCCAAGGAGAAGGGCCGGATCTTCTCCTACGACGTGACCGGCGGCCGCTCCGAGGAGCACGGCTACGCCGCCACCGGATCGGGCTCGATCTTCGCCCGCGGCTCCATGAAGAAGCTCTACCGTCCCGACCTGACGGAGGAGCAGGCCACGACCCTGGTCGTGCAGGCGCTGTACGACGCCGCCGACGACGACTCGGCGACCGGTGGGCCGGACCTGTACCGCCACATCTACCCGATCGTCACGGTCATCACGGACGAGGGGTTCCGCAGGCTGACCGACGACCAGTCGCAGGAACTGGCCCGTACGGTCACCAACCGTCGGCTGGAGCAGCCCGACGGCCCGCGCGCCGCCCTGCTCTGACCATCCGTCGCCCCGTAGGAGCCCAGAAGAAAGGGACGGACAGCCGGTGTCGACTCCGTTCTATGTGTCACCCCAGCAGGCCATGGCCGACCGGGCGGAATACGCCCGGAAGGGCATCGCCCGCGGTCGCAGCCTTGTCGTGCTGCAGTACGCCGACGGCATCGTGTTCGTCGGCGAGAACCCGTCCCGCGCGCTGCACAAGTTCAGCGAGATCTACGACCGGATCGGCTTCGCGGCCGCCGGCAAGTACAACGAGTACGAGAACCTGCGGATCGGCGGCGTGCGCTACGCCGATCTGCGCGGATACACCTACGACCGCGACGACGTGACGGCCCGTGGGCTGGCGAACGTCTACGCGCAGACCCTCGGCACGATCTTCTCCAGTGCCGGTGAGAAGCCGTACGAGGTGGAGCTGGTCGTTGCCGAGGTCGGTGCGACGGCCGCCGGGGACCAGATCTACCGGCTGCCGCACGACGGCTCGATCGTGGACGAGCACGGCTCGGTCGCGGTCGGCGGCAACGCCGAGCAGATCAGCACGTTCCTCGACCAGCGCCACCAGGACGGGATGACCCTGTCGGAGGCGCTGAAGCTCGCGGTGCAGGCACTGTCCAGCCAGGCCAACGGCGCCGACAAGGCGATCCCGGCCGAGCGGCTGGAGGTCGCGGTGCTGGACCGTACGCGGGCGCAGCAGCGGAAGTTCAAGCGGATCCGGGGCCGGCAGCTGTCGCGGCTGCTGGAGGCGGACGTTCCGGCGGCCGCCCAGGCGGACGCCGTGTCGAACGACGAGGCGCCGGAGGACGACGCCGAGTAGGAACCGGGTACGAGGGCCCCGGCCCGCCCCCGAGGGGGCGGGCCGGGGCTCCGTCGTGTCCGGAGCCGGCCGGTCAGGCGGCCGGGGCGGGGCCCGAGGAGTCGCGGACGACGAGTTCGACGGGGATGTCGTGGGCGGTCCAGGGTGCGCCGTCGAGGGCGGCGAGGAGGGCGGTCATGCCCTGTTCTCCGACGCGTTCGGCGGGGAGGGCGACGGTGGTGAGCTCGGGTTCCACCGCGGTGGCCAGGGCGAGGTCGTCGAAGCCGGTGACGGAGAGGTCCTCGGGGACGCGCAGGCCGAGGCGGCGGGCGGCCTTGCAGGCGCCGGCGGCCAGGATGTCGTCGTCGCAGACGACGGCGGTGGGCCGGTCCCGGGGGGCCGCCAGCGCGGCCTCCACGGCCCTGCGGGCGCCGTCGACGGTGAGGGGCGCCCGTACGGTGCGCAGTTCGGCGGCGGCCGGGAGGAGGGTGGCCAGGGCTTCGGCGCGGACGTCGAAGGTCCAGGAGTCCACGGCGGAGGCGAGGTGGAGGAAGCGGCGGTGGCCGAGGCCGAGGAGGTGTTCGGCGACCTGGCGCATGCCGTCGGCCATGGCGAGGTTGACGTGGGCGGCGGCGCCCGGTGAGGCGGGGTCGCTGTCGAGCATGACGAGGGGGAGGCCGTCGCCGCCGATGGCGTCGAGGGCGTCGGCGGCCATGGAGGAGGCGATGACCCCGTCGAGGGCGGCGCGGGCGGAGGCGAAGGGGTCGCGGGCGGGGCCGGTGCCGTCGGGGGAGGGGTAGAGGACGACGCCGAAGCCGTGCTCGGCGGCGACGCGGGCGGTGCCGGTGTAGACGCGGGCGAAGAACTCGTTGGTGAGGGCGGGGACGACCAGCAGGGCCGTGCGGGTGCTGCCGAGGCGGAGGTTGCGGGCGGCGAGGTTGGGCCGGTAGCCGAGTTCGGCGGCGGCGTCGCGGACGAGCCCGGCGGTGCGTTCGGAGACGCGGCCGCGCCACTTGTCGCCGAGGACGAGGGAGACGGTGGCCTGGGAGACCCCGGCGGCGCTCGCCACGTCCCGGCTGGTGGGTCTCGTCACAGGGGGCTCCTGAAGTGCGAGGTGGGAGGGGGTGCGCGGGTCCGCGGGCTGGACCGGGCGACTGCGGCCATGGTACGTATGACCCCGTCACGTTATACGTATTACTCCGGCTGGTCCGGGCAGAAGGGGGCGGACATGGCCGCGGGGTACGTGGAGCTGCTCAGGACCCGGCACGCCGCGAGGCTGCTCGTGGGCACGCTGGTCGGGCGGCTGCCGAACGGGATCGCGTCGATCGCGATCGTGATGTTCGTCCGGGCGGAGGGCGGCAGCTACAGCCTGGCGGGGGCGCTCGCGGCCGCGTACGGCGTGGCCAACGCCGTCGGCCAGCCGCTGCTCGGCCGGGCCGTGGACCTGTACGGGCAGCCCCGGGTGCAGCTCCCCGCGGCGGTGCTCTCGGCGCTCGGCATGATCTGGCTGGCCTTCGCCGGGATCGGGTCGGCCGCCGCCGCCTACACGGCGGTGGTGGTGGCCGGACTGTTCACGCCGCCGCTGGAGGGCGGGCTGCGCGCCCTGTGGCCGAGCGTGCTCGGCGGCAAGGAGGAGCGGGTGCACGCCGCGTACGCGATGGACGCGGTGGCGCAGGAGGTGATGTTCACCGTCGGGCCGCTGCTGGTGACGGTGTTCGTCGCGCTGTGGTCCCCGGCCGTGGCGCTGGTGGCCCTGAACGTCATCGGCGTGCTGGGCGCGCTGTCGGTCGTCGTCTCCGAGCCGTCCCGTACGTGGCGCTCCGCGCCGCGCGAGGCCCACTGGCTGGGGGCGCTGCGCTCGCGCGGGCTGCTGGCCCTGCTGGGCGCGTTCTTCTTCGTGGGCACGGCGCTGGGTTCCATCACGGTGGCGGCGGTCGCGTACTCCGACGACCACGGCGGCGCGGCGGTGTACGGCTGGATGATGGCGGCCCTGGGACTGGGCGCGCTGGTCGGCGGCGTCACGTACGGCGCCCGCCAGTGGGCGGGGGCTCCCGAGCGGCGGCTGCGGCTGCTGGTGGGGCTGCTGGCCGTGTGCTACCTGCCGCTGATGCTGAGCGTGGGTCCGGTGGCGATGACGGCGCTGTCGGCGCTCGCCGGGGTGTTCCTGGCGCCTGCCATCGCGTGCGCGTTCATCGTCGTGGACCGGCACGCGCCGGCCGGCACGGTGACGGAGGCCTTCTCCTGGCTGGTGACCTTCTTCGGGGTGGGCGCGGCGATGGGTACGGCCGCGGCCGGTCCGGCCGTGGAACTGGGCGGTACGGCGGCCGGTTTCGCGGTCGCGGGCGCCGCGGGGGCCGCGGCCCTGGTGGTCCTGACGGCCACTCAGCGGGTGCTGGCCTCGCCGGGCCGCAGCCGGGCGGTCGCGGGTTCCGCGGAGGGCGCCGCCGCCGGTCCCGCCGGAGGTCCCGTGGAGGGCCCCGAAGGGGCCCGTACCGGGGGTCCGTCGGACCCGTTCGCCGAAAACTGATCGGAACGCCGCTCTCGAACCCGGTTTCAGAAGAGGGCAGAAGGCGTAATGTTCAGTCATGGACCGCCGCATTTTCGGGCTGGAGAACGAGTACGGCGTCACGTGCACGTTCAGGGGACAGCGCCGACTGTCTCCTGACGAAGTGGCGCGCTACCTCTTCCGCCGTGTTGTGTCATGGGGCCGCAGCAGCAATGTCTTCCTGCGGAACGGCGCCCGCCTCTACCTCGACGTGGGTTCGCATCCGGAATATGCAACACCGGAATGCGACAACCTGATCGAACTGGTCACCCACGACAAGGCCGGCGAGCGCATTCTCGAAGGCCTGCTCGTCGACGCAGAACGCCGCCTGCACGAGGAGGGAATCGCGGGCGACGTCTACCTCTTCAAGAACAACACCGACTCGGCGGGCAATTCGTACGGCTGCCACGAGAACTACCTCGTGGCCCGGCACGGAGAATTCTCCCGCCTGGCGGACATCCTCATTCCGTTCCTCGTCACGCGCCAGCTGATCTGCGGCGCGGGCAAGGTGCTGCAGACCCCCCGGGGTGCGGTCTACTGCGTCAGCCAGCGGGCCGAGCACATCTGGGAGGGCGTCAGCTCGGCCACCACCCGTTCCCGGCCGATCATCAACACCCGCGACGAACCGCACGCCGACGCCGAGCGCTACCGGCGCCTGCACGTGATCGTCGGGGACTCCAACATGTCCGAGACGACCATGCTGCTCAAGGTGGGCGCCACCGATCTCGTGCTGCGCATGATCGAGGCGGGCACCGTGATGCGGGACCTGACCCTGGAGAACCCGATCCGGGCCATCCGCGAGGTCAGCCACGACATCACCGGCCAGCGCAAGGTGCGCCTGGCCAGTGGCCGCGAGGCCTCCGCCCTGGAGATCCAGCGCGAGTACTACGAGAAGGCCCTGGACTTCGCCGAGCGCCGGGGGATCCGTACCGGGGTCGTGGAGCAGGTCCTGGAGCTGTGGGGCCGCACCCTCGACGCGATCGAGGCGGAGGACCTGGACCGGATCGGCACCGAGATCGACTGGGTCATGAAGTACCAGCTGATCGAGCGGTACCGCGCCAAGCACAACATGACCATGTCCAACCCGAGGGTCGCCCAGATAGACCTCGCCTACCACGACATCCACCGCCGGCGAGGGCTGTACTACCTGCTGGAGCGCAAGGGGCAGGCGGCGCGGATCTGCAACGACCTGAAGATCTTCGAGGGCAAGTCGGTGCCCCCGCAGACGACCCGGGCCAGGCTGCGCGGTGACTTCATCCGCCGGGCGCAGGAGCAGCGGCGCGACTTCACGGTCGACTGGGTGCACCTGAAGCTGAACGACCAGGCACAGCGCACCGTGCTGTGCAAGGACCCCTTCCGGTCGGTCGACGACCGGGTGGAGAAGCTGATCGCCGGGATGTAGCGGCGGGATGCCAGAACAGTAAAGTGTGACATCTCACTGATCTCGGCCAGGGCCCCGTACGGATCTCGTACGGGGCCCTCGTCACGGCTTAGAGTGGCGGGCGACCGCCCAGCCGTCTGAGATCTGAGGAACACGTGCGCCGACTTGCCGGCCTTCTTGTCGTACCGATGCTGCTGCTCACGGCGGCCTGCGGGGAAGACAGTGGCTCCGACTCCGCCGAGAACACGAACGGGGTGCCCGCGATCACGAAGGGCGCCAAGTTCGGTGAGACCCCCACCCTCGCCCAGGGCAAGGGCACGCCTCCCAAGGAACTGAAGGTGGCGGTCATCAGCGAGGGCAAGGGCCCGGTGCTGAAGAAGGGCGACATCGCCCAGGTCAACTACTCCGGCCAGGTGTGGGACGGCAAGGAGCCGTTCGACGCCAGCTTTGGCAAGGGCAAGACCTTCGACGTGAACATCGGCGCCGGCGCCGTCATCAAGGGCTGGGACCAGGGCCTGGAGGGCCAGAAGGTCGGCAGCCGCGTCGAGCTGGTGATCCCCCCGGAGCTCGGTTACGGGGCCCAGGGCTCCGGTGAGAAGATCAAGCCGAACGCGACGCTGGTCTTCGTCGTCGACATCGTCAAGGGCGCCTCCGTCCCGGCCTCGGCCACGGGCAAGGAAGTCGCGCAGGACAACAAGGACCTGCCCAAGGTCGGCACCAACACGGACGGCAAGGAAGTCTCCGTGACCGTCCCGAAGGACGTCGCCGAGCCCGGCAAGCTGGTCTCGAACTACGTGATCGAGGGCGACGGCCCGGTCGTCAAGGACACCGACAGCGTCGTCGTCAAGTTCAACGGCAAGACCTGGAAGGACGACAAGTCCTTCGAAAGCACGTACGCCACGGACTCCACGGTCACCTGGCCGATGTCCGAGCTCTCGGTCAAGGGCCTGAAGGACGGCCTGGTCGGCAAGAAGACCGGCAGCCGCATCCTGCTGGTCATCCCGCCGGACCAGGGCTTCGGTGACAAGGAGCAGGGCACCATCCCGGCCAAGTCCACGCTCGTCTTCAGCCTCGACATCCTCGCGGTGATGTAAGACTGTTCCGGTTGACCGTTTCGTACGTATGAGGAGAAGTTCCGTGAGCCAGCAGCTCGAGAAGCCCGAGATCGACTTCCCCGAGGGCGACGCGCCCAAGGACCTCGTGATCGAGGACATCGTGGTGGGCGACGGCGCCGAGGCCAAGGCCGGCGACCAGGTTTCCGTGCACTACGTGGGCGTGGCCTTCTCCACCGGCGAGGAGTTCGACGCCTCCTGGAACCGCGGCTCCGCCCTCCAGTTCCCGCTCGGTGCCGGCCGCGTCATCGCCGGCTGGGACCAGGGCGTCCAGGGCATGAAGGTCGGCGGCCGCCGCAAGCTGACGATCCCCGCGCACCTCGCCTACGGCGACCGCGGCGCGGGCAGCGCCATCGCCCCGGGCGAGACGCTCATCTTCGTCTGCGACCTGGTCAAGGTCGGCTGATCCGGGCCACCGCGATCCGCAGAGGGGCCCCCGCCGTCAGGCGGGGGCCCTCGCTTTTGTCCGGGACCGCCGGGACGGTACGGTCGGCGGTCACGAGTGTGTGCACAGAACGGGGGGAAGGCGTCGATGGCGATTGCCAAGGCCGAGCGGCTGATGAATCTGGCGCTGTGTCTGCTGGGGACCCGACGTCCGCTCAGCAAGCGCGAGCTGCGCGGCTCCATCGAGGCCTACCTCGAAGCGGGCAACGACGAGTCCTTCAACCGCATGTTCGAGAGGGACAAGGACGACCTGCGCGAACTCGGCCTCGTCATCGAGACGGTGGAGAACATCGAGGGCGAAACCGGCTACCTGGCCCGCCGGGACAGCAACCGCCTGCCCCCCGTCTCCCTCGACGCCGAGGAGGCGGCCGCCCTCGGGCTCGCGGCCAAGGTCTGGCAGCAGGCCCGCCTCGCGGGCGCGGCCAGCGGCGCCCTGCAGAAACTGCGCGCCGGCGGCATGCCGGAGGCCGGTGACCCGTACGAGGGCCAGCACAGCGCCATCGAACCGCGCATCCCCGTCCACGAGGCGGCGTTCGAGCCGCTGATGCTCGCCTGCCGGGACCGGCGGCCCGTGGTCTTCGAGTACCGCAAGTCCAACGCCGCCCGCCCCGAGCCCCGCCAGGTGGAGCCGTGGGCGCTGGAGTGCTGGCGCGGCCACTGGTACCTGGCCGGCTTCGACCGCGACCGCGGCGCGGAGCGGGTGTTCCGGCTGTCCCGGATCACCGGCAAGGTCCGCTCCCGGGCCGGGAAGTACACCGCCGAGGTGCCCGACGTGGTGACCGTACGGGAGACCGTGGCGAGCTGGGCCGGGGAGGGCGCCGAACGCTCGGCGCTGATCCGGCTGCGCGCCGGGGCCGGTTACCCGCTGCGGGCCAAGGCCACCGCCGTCCGCGAGGGCGCGGACGGCTGGGACGAGCTGGAGATCCCCTACGGGCACGGGCTCGACGCCTGGCTCGTGGAATTCGGCCCGGACGTCGTCGTGGTGGAGCCCGCGGACCTGCGCGCCGACGTCGTGGACCGGCTGCGCGCCGTCGCCCAGGGCTGACCGGAACATCCGTAGCAACGCCCTGAGGGGGAGACGTACCAGCATGGCTGCCAACGCCATCGACCAGACCCGCCGGATGCTGTCCCTGGTGACCTACCTGCGCGAGCGCCCCGGGGCGCACGTCGCCGACGTCGCCCGCGCGTTCGGGATCACCGAGGACGAGCTCATCTCGGACCTCGACGTGCTGCCCATGTGCGGGACCAGCTTCCGCGGCGGCGACCTGCTCGACATCGACACCGACGGCGAGCGCATCTGGTGGCGCAACCCCGACGCCTCCGGGGAGTCCACCGCCGAGCCGCTGCGCCTGGCCGCGGACGAGGCGACGGCGCTGCTCGTCGCCGCCCGCGCCGTGTCCACCCTGCCGGGGCTGCGCGAGAGCGACCGCGACGCGCTGCTGCGGGCCACCGCGAAGCTGGAGGCCGCCGCCGGCGAGGTGGCGGGCGCCAGCTCCCGGCTCTCGGTGACCTTCGAGTCGGAGGGCGGGGTCTTCGCCGACGTCGACCGGGCCATCGCCGAACGCCGCCGGCTGTGGCTGCGCTACTACTCGCCCGCGCGGGACGAGCTGACCGAGCGGACCGTCGACCCGATCCGCCTCTTCGCCGTCGGCCACACCTACCTGGAGGGGTGGTGCCACCTCTCGGAGGCCCGGCGCACCTTCCGCCTCGACCGCGTGGCCGAGATCCGGCTGCTCGACGAGCGTTCCGAGCCGCCCGCGATCGAACCCCGGGACCTGTCGGTGGGGCTGGTCCAGCCCGCCGCCGAGGACCCGGAAGTGGTCGTCGAGGTCGGCCCCGGCGGCCGCTGGGTCGCCGAGTACTACCCGCACGACAGCGCCGAGGAGCAGACCGACGGCGGCCTGCGGATCACCCTGCGCAGCCCCGACCCGGCCTCCCTGCGCCGCCTCGCGCTGCGCCTGGGACGGGACGGGCGGATCGTGTCGCCGCCGGAGCTCGCGCAGAGCGCGCGCAAGGCCGCGGCGGAGGCGCTCGCGGGGTACGGGGAACAGGTCTAGGGGGAGCGGGCAGCGATGGCGGCAACATCTGGGCCCCGGGCGGGCCGGACCTCCGGTGCGCCGGACCCGGCGGCGGGCGCCGCGGCCGGGCCGGTCACCTTCAAGGCCGCCTGCCCCGAGTGCCGGGCGGGCTTCGAGCTCGCGGCCGGCGCCCTGCGGCTGGCCATCGGCGGCAGCCGACGGACCACCTTCTACTCCTTCACCTGTCCCGAGTGCGCCGCCCAGGTCCGCAAACCGGCCGGTGAGCGCATCGTGGAGCTGCTGACCGGCGGCGGCGTGAGCACTCTGCGCAGCATCTGAGGCAGGGGATAGGCTCTTGCCCATGCTGTGGCCGATGCTCGCAATTGCCCTGGGCTTCCTCGGGGTCGCCGTCCTCTCCGTCCTGGCCGTCCGGGTCTTCGTCGAGGTACGGCGGCTCTCCGGTCAGGTGGCCGAGGCCAGCCGCCGGATCACCGAGGCCTCGGGCGACCTGGAGCGGGCCGCGTCCGACCTGGCCAGGGCGGGCGGGGCCGCCCGCACGTAGGCGGGCGCGCGCGGGGAGCCCGTACGACCGAGGCCGCACGCCCATGGAAAAGGCCGGGCCGGACCCGTACCGTCTAAGCCGCGCACCAGCGCGGGTACCCCTGGGGATTGCCGGGCGTTAACCCTCGGGGGTTACGATCGATGTCAGAGCGGCACCGGATCTTGGTCCGGAGGCCGCCAGGCCACCACAACCAGCCGTTTCGGTGAGAAGGAAGACACACATGATCGGCAATCTGAAGCCCCTTGAGATCCTTCTGATCATCGCTGTCATCGTGCTGCTGTTCGGCGCCAAGAAGCTCCCCGAGATGGCCCGGTCCCTGGGCAAGTCGGCCCGCATCCTCAAGAGCGAGGCCAAGGCCATGAAGAAGGACGGCGAGGCCGAGGACCAGGCCGCGTCCGCCCCGGTCGCCGACCAGGCCCCCCAGCAGCCCGTGGCCCCGCGCACCATCCAGGCCGCCCCCGGTGACGTCACCAGCGCCCGTCCCGTCAGCGAGCCCAACCACACCTCCAAGGGCTGACACCCGGCGGTCACCGCCGTCACGCCAGTCATCTGCAACGAGACAAGGGACGTGGGTTGCTCAAGTCTGCCCGCAAGCAGGAGAAAGCGGACAAGGACGCCGAAGGGCGGATGCCTCTTGTCGAGCACCTGCGTGAGCTGAGAAACCGTCTGCTGAAGTCGGTCCTGGCGATCCTCGTGATCACCGTGGTGGCGGCCTTCTTCTACAAGGACCTCATCGACTTCATGCTGAAGCCGATGCTGGACTCCGTCGGCTGCACCGACGGCGTCGTCTCGCAGCGCAACGGCCGCCCCTGCGCCGACATGACCGTCAACGGCCTCATCGCGCCGTTCTCGATCGCCCTCAAGGTCTCGCTCGCCGCCGGTGTGGTGCTCTCCGCTCCGGTGTGGCTCTACCAGCTGTGGGCGTTCACCGCCCCCGGCCTGCACGGCCACGAGAAGAAGTACGCGATGAGCTTCGTCGCGATCGGCGCGCCCCTGTTCGGCGCCGGTGCCGTCCTCGCGTACAAGATCCTCCCGCAGACCGCCACGATCCTGCTCGAATTCACCCCCGATCACGCGCGCAACCTGCTGCCGGTCGACGACTACCTCGACCTGGTCACGCGCATGGTCGTCGTCTTCGGCCTGGCCTTCGAGCTGCCGCTGCTGCTGATCCTGCTGAACTTCACCGGTGTGCTGACCGGCAAGCGGCTGGCGAGCTGGTGGCGCGCCATGGTCCTCGGCATCACCGTCTTCGCCGCCTTCGCGACCCCCACCGGTGACCCGCTCACCATGCTGTCGCTGGCCGCCCCGATCGTGGCCCTCTACTTCATCGCGCTCGGCGTCTGCCTCGTCAACGACCGCCGCCGCGCCCGCAACAACCCCGACGCGGGCCTCGACGACGACGAAGCCGCCCCGCTGGACCTGACCCCGGCGCCGATCGGCGCGATGGAGCCGGTCGCCGCCCCCTCCACGCTGCCCGAACAGGCCGACGGCGGGCGCCAGCGGATCAACGGTTACGACGACGCGACCTGACGGGTACATTCCGCAGGGTGACCGCTGAGATCACCCTCTTCGTCAATCCCACCGCGGGACGCGGCCGGGGCGCGCAGGCCGCGCAGCCGGCCGCCGCCGCGCTCCGGGCGGCCGGATACGCCGTACGGACCGTCGTCGGAACCGACGCCGCCGACGCGCTCGCCCGGCTGCGCACGGCCGTCCGCGGCGGCACCGGAGCGGTGATCGCGGTCGGCGGCGACGGGCTGGTCTCCCTCGCGCTCCAGGCCCTGGCCGGCACGGACGTCCCCCTCGGCGTGGTCGCCGCCGGCACCGGCAACGACTTCGCCCGCGCGCTGGGACTGCCCGTACGGGAACCCGCGCGGGCCGGGCGGCTGGCCGCCGGGGCCCTCAAGGAGGGCCGGATCCGCGAGGTGGACCTCGGCCGCGCCCACGGCGCCTTCTACGGGACCGTCCTGTGCTCCGGCTTCGACTCCCGGGTCAACGACCGCGGCAACCGGATGCGGCTGCCGCTCGGCCGCTTCCGCTACGACCTGGCCATCGCCCTGGAACTGGCCGCCTTCCGGCCCGTGCCCTACCGGATCACCCTCGACGACGGGCCGCCCGTCGAGACCGAGGCCGCCCTGGTGGCCGTCGGCAACGGATCCTCGTACGGCGGCGGGATGCGCATCTGCGCGGACGCCGTCCCCGACGACGGGCTCTTCGACGTCACGGTCGTCGGGGACTGCACCCGCACGACCCTCCTGCGGGTGTTCCCGCAGGTCTACAAGGGCACGCACCTCGGCCACCCGGCGGTGACGGTCCACCGGGCTGCCAAGGTCACCCTGGAGGCGCCCGGACTCACCGCCTACGCGGACGGCGAACCGCTCGGAGCCCTGCCGGTGACCGCCGAGTGCGTCCCGGGAGCCCTGCGCCTGCTCACTTAAATGACCGCGACTGTTGTCGGAGGCGGCGGGTAGGCTCGATACCAAGATGACCGAAGAACTCTCCCCCGCCGAGCGGTACGCCGCTGCCCGGATCCGCGCCGCCGAAGAGGCCACCTCCCTGGCCCCCTTCCGCGAGATGTACGAATTCGACCTGGATCCGTACCAGGTCGAGGCCTGCAAGGCACTGGAGGCGGGCAAGGGCGTCCTCGTGGCCGCCCCGACCGGCTCGGGCAAGACGATCGTCGGCGAGTTCGCCGTGCACCTGGCCCTCCAGCAGGGCCGCAAGTGCTTCTACACGACGCCCATCAAGGCCCTGTCGAACCAGAAGTACGCCGACCTCGTCAAGCGCTACGGCGCCGACAAGGTGGGCCTGCTCACCGGCGACAACAGCGTCAACTCCGAGGCTCCCGTGGTCGTGATGACCACCGAGGTGCTCCGCAACATGCTCTACGCGGGCTCGCAGTCGCTGCTCGGCCTCGGCTACGTCGTGATGGACGAGGTGCACTACCTCTCCGACCGCTTCCGCGGCGCCGTCTGGGAGGAAGTGATCATCCACCTCCCCGAGTCGGTGACCCTCGTCTCGCTGTCCGCGACCGTCTCCAACGCCGAGGAGTTCGGCGACTGGCTCGACACCGTGCGCGGCGACACCGAGGTCATCGTCTCCGAGGAGCGGCCCGTACCGCTGTGGCAGCACGTCATGGCCGGCCGCCGGGTCTACGACCTCTTCGAGGAGGAGTCCGACCACGGAGGCCGCGGCTCCGCCCGCCGGGAGGTCAACCCCGACCTGCTGCGCATGGCCCGCGAGGAGAACAGCCGCACCTACAGCCCGAAGGACCGGCGGCGAGGCAAGATGGTCCGCGAGGCCGACCGCGAGCGCGAACGCCGCTCCCGCAGCCGGATCTGGACCCCCGGCCGCCCCGAGGTGATCGGACGGCTGGAGAACGACAACCTCCTCCCGGCCATCAACTTCATCTTCAGCCGGGCGGGCTGCGAGGCCGCCGTCCAGCAGTGCCTGTACGCGGGCCTGCGCCTCAACGACGACTCGGCGCGCCTGAAGGTCCGTGAGATCGTCGAGGAGCGGACCGCCTCCATCCCCACGGAGGACCTGCACGTCCTCGGCTACTACGAGTGGCTCGAAGGCCTGGAGCGGGGCATCGCCGCGCACCACGCGGGCATGCTGCCCACCTTCAAGGAGGTCGTCGAGGAGCTCTTCGTCCGCGGCCTCGTCAAGGCCGTCTTCGCCACCGAGACCCTCGCGCTGGGCATCAACATGCCCGCGCGCACGGTCATCCTGGAGAAGCTCGTCAAGTGGAACGGCGAGCAGCACGCCGACATCACCCCCGGCGAGTACACGCAGCTGACCGGCCGGGCCGGGCGGCGCGGCATCGACGTCGAGGGCCACGCGGTGGTGCTGTGGCAGCGGGGCATGGACCCGGTGGCCCTGGCCGGCCTCGCGGGTACGCGCACGTATCCGCTGCGCTCCAGCTTCAAGCCCTCCTACAACATGGCCGTCAACCTGGTCAGCCAGTTCGGGCGGCACCGCTCGCGCGAGCTCCTGGAAACCTCCTTCGCGCAGTTCCAGGCCGACCGCTCCGTCGTCGGCATCTCCAAGCAGGTGCAGCGCAACGAGGAGGGCCTGGAGGGCTACCAGGAGGGCATGACCTGCCACCTCGGCGACTTCGAGGAGTACGCGCGGCTGCGCCGCGACCTCAAGGACCGCGAGACCGACCTGGCCAAGCAGGGCGCGGCGCAGCGCCGCGCGCAGGCCGCCGGTTCCCTGGAGCGGCTCAAGCCGGGCGACGTCATCCACGTGCCGACCGGCAAGTTCGCCGGGCTCGCCCTGGTCCTGGACCCGGGCGTGCCGGCCGGGCGGGTCAACGGGCACCGCGGGCACGAGTACACCGAAGGGCCGCGTCCGCTCGTCCTCACCGCCGAACGGCAGGTCAAACGGCTCGCCGCGATCGACTTCCCGGTCCCGGTCGAGGCCATCGACCGGATGCGGATCCCCAAGACGTTCAACCCCCGTTCGCCGCAGTCCCGCCGGGACCTGGCCACCGCCCTGCGCACCAAGGCGGGCCACCACACGCCCGAACGGCACCGGCCCGGCCGGGCCGCGGCGGCGGACGACCGGGAGATCGCCCGGCTGCGGGCCGCACTGCGGGCCCACCCCTGCCACGGCTGCGACGAGCGCGAGGACCACGCCCGCTGGGCGGAGCGCTACCACCGGCTCAAGCGGGACACCCAGCAGCTGGAGCGGCGCATCGAGGGCCGGACGAACACCATCGCCCGCACCTTCGACCGGATCCACGCGCTGCTCACCGAACTGGACTACCTGCGCGAGGACGAGGTCACCGTGCACGGCAAGCGGCTCGCCCGGCTCTACGGCGAGCTCGACCTGCTGGCGTCGGAGTGCCTGCGCGAGGGGGTCTGGGAGGGCCTGAACCCGGCCGAACTGGCCGCCTGCGTATCGGCGCTGGTCTTCGAATCGCGGCAGTCCGACGACGCGGTGGCACCGAAGGTGCCGAACGGCGCGGCGAAGGCGGCGCTGGGCGAGATGGTCCGCATCTGGGGCCGGCTCGACGCGCTGGAGGAGGAGCACCGCATCAACCAGGCGGAGGGCGTGGGCCAGCGGGAACCGGACCTCGGCTTCGCGTGGGCGGCGTACCAGTGGGCCTCCGACAAGAGCCTGGACGAGGTGCTGCGCGAGGCGGAGATGCCGGCCGGCGACTTCGTCCGCTGGTGCAAGCAGGTCATCGACGTCCTCGGGCAGATCGCGGCGGCCGCGCCGTCGTCCTCCGCCCCGCCGTCCTCGGCCGCTGGGAGCACGGTGGCGCGAAATGCCCGTAAGGCCGTGGACGCACTGCTTCGGGGTGTAGTGGCCTACAGCTCCGTCGGCTAGGCGCTTTTGGGGCTTCCTCCGAGACCCGGCCTGGCCGGATCTCATCTCTTGCCATGATCGATTCGCCGCGCGCTGTGCGACGATCGGCGTATGAGCGGGGGAACGGACGAAGGACCGAGACGGGTCGGTCGGCCACGCGCCGACCGGCTGAGACCGGACACCGGCCGGCCGCCGCGCGAGGAACTCCTCTGCGCGGCGGCCGAGCTGTTCACGGTACGGGGATACGCGGCCACCACCACACGGGCGGTGGCCGAACGGGCCGGGATGCGCCAGGCCACGATGTACCACTACTTCCGCGGCAAGGAGGAACTCCTCGCCGAACTGCTGGAGTCCACGGTCGCGCCCTCCCTGGCGCTGTCCCGGCGGCTGCTCGCCGAGACCGGACGCCCGGCCGCGCGCCGGCTGTGGGAGCTGTGCCGCTCGGACGTCCTGCTGCTGTGCGGCGGGCCGCACGACCTGGGCGCCCTGTACCTCCTCCCCGAGCTGCGGGGGCCGCGCTTCGGGCAGTTCCGGCGGATGCGGGCCGAACTGCGCGACACCTACCGGGCCTTGCTGAAGGGGACCTCGGTCGGAGCCGAACTGGCCGGGGACAGGGCGGGGCTGACGCTGCGCAACGACCTCGTCTTCGGACTCATCGAGGGCGTCATGCTGATCCACCGCTCCGATCCGGCCCGCCCCGTGGCCGCCTTCGCGGAGGCCGCCGCGGACGCCGCGCTGCGGATCGCCGGCGTCTCGGAGCCGGCCTAGGGCCTGTCGTCAAACTCCCGTCGTCGCCCGGAGGGCGGCCCTGCGGCGTCTGGTGCGTGCTCTCGGTGCGCCGGGCGGAAGCCCGCGTACTGGACGTACTTGGCTTTCGCCCGGTGCGGCGAGAGCGCGTGCCAGGCGTCGCGGGGCAGACGGGAGTTTGACGACAGGCCCTAGACCGTCTCTTCCGGCAACGGGCCGGTCTCCCAGCCGGGGCGGTCGTCCCAGGCCTGGAGGGTGAGGCCCGTTTCCAGTTGGTGGGACAGGCCCGTCACCGGGTCGGTGAAGGCGAGGGTCCGCGCCAGGAGCTGGAGCGGCCGGCGGTAGTCGGCCGGGTCGGCGGGCTCCGCGACCACCGGGTAGACCGGGTCGCCGAGGATGGGCAGCCCGAGGGCGTTCATGTGCACCCGCAGCTGGTGGGTGCGGCCGGTGCGCGGGGTGAGCCGGTAGCGGCCCAGGCCCTCGCGGACCGCGGTGAGTTCGACCCGGCTCTCCGCGTTGGGCTCCGCGCCGGGGACCTCGGCCGCCGCCATGACGCCGCGGACCTTCTCGATGTGGCTGCGGACCGTGCGGGGGAGTTCCACGGCCGGGTCGTGGACCGCGAGGGCCTCGTACTCCTTGCGCACCTGACGGTTCTGGAACAGCAGCTGATAGGCGCCGCGGTCCTCGGGCCGGATGCTGAACATCACCAGCCCGGCCGTCATCCGGTCCAGCCGGTGCGCCGGGCTCAGGGCGGGCAGGTCCAGTTCCTCGCGGAGCCGGGCCAGCGCGGTCTGGAAGACGTGGCTGCCGCGCGGGGTGGTCGCCAGGAAGTGCGGCTTGTCCACCACCAGCAGGTGCCCGTCCCGGTACACGACGCGGATCGGGAAGGGGACCCGCGGCTCGGGCGGCATGTCCCGGTGGAAGAAGATCCAGCCGCCCGGCTCGTACGGGTCCTCGGGGCGCAGCACCCGGCCGCCGGGTCCCAGGACCCGGCCCGCGGCGAGCAGCCGGGCCATCGACTCGGCGCCGCGGGTGCCGGCGTAACGCTCGGCCAGGTAGGCGCCGAGGGCCGGCCACCTGCCCTCCGGGTCGGGGGGAAGCCGCAGCCGGACCGGGTCGATGCCGGAGAGCTGGGGCAGGGGCGAGGGCGGCACGTGGGATCTGCGGGTCATCAGGGACCAGGGTAGGCGGCTGCCTCCGGGTGAAGACGCGGAGCGTATGCATACCGTCCCGCCGGACCCCCCGCGCCCGCCCTTCGGCTCCGCCGGTCGGCGGAGGTCCGCCCGGGACTCGGCACGGGGGGCGTGGCCGGGGTTTCCCCGGTGGGGCCGCGGGCTCGGGGGCCGGGGCCGGTCCGGGGAAAGGTTCCCTCAGGGGCTCAGGGGCTCAGGGGCTCAGGGGCTCAGGCGGCGGCGCGGGTGGGGTGGAGGTCCTGTTCGGCTTCGACCGAGGCGTTCCAGTCGCGCTTGATCGCGCGCCAGCCCTCGTCCGTCTCGCCCTGGCGCCAGTAGCCCGAGATCGACAGGCGTTCCCGCGGGACGCCCCGGTCCAGGCGCAGGTGCCGGCGCAGTTCCTTCACGAAGCCCGCCTCGCCGTGGACGAACGCGTGCACGTCCCCCGAGGGGAAGTCGAGGCCGGTCACCGCCTCCACCAGGGCCTCGCCCACCGGACGGTCGCCGCGGTGCAGCCACACCGGTACCACCCCGTCGGGGGTGGCGACCTTCTGCTCGTCGGCCGGGCCGTCGATCTCCACGAAGGCGTGCACCCGCGCGCCCACCGGCATCCGCTCCATCGCGGCCGCGATCGCCGACAGGGCGCTCTCGTCACCGGCCAGCAGGTGCCAGCCGGCCGTCGGGTCGGGCGCGTACGCACCACCGGGGCCGAGGAAGCGCACCGTCTCGCCGGGCTGCACCCGGGCCGCCCAGGGGCCGGCCAGGCCCTCGTCGCCGTGGACGACGAAGTCGAGGGTCAGCTCCTGGTGCGCCGGGTCCCAGGCGCGGACCGTGTAGGCGCGCTGGCGCGGCCAGAACTCCCGGTGGTGGGTGGCGCGGATCCGCTCCAGGTCCCAGGGTTCCGCGTACCGCACGCCCTCCGGCGCGAACAGGAGCTTCACGTAGTGGTCGGTGTGGATGCCCGCGCCGAAGCCGGACAGTCCGTCACCGCCCAGCACGATCCGGACCATGTGCGGCGTCAGCCGCTCGGTGCGTACGACCACTGCGGTGCCGACTGTGCGGGCGCGTCCTTCTGCCACGGCGTCTCCCTGGACTCCCCTGAAACTTAGGATTACCTAAGTTAGCACCTCATGGGAGCAGTGCGCTGCTCAGGCGCGAGATCGCTCCGCCCAGACCCCACCGATGGGCGAGCGCGTCGACCACCTCGGGCTGCGCCGGAACCCGTGGGAGAGCGGGGTCGAAGGCCGGAAGGGGTACGTCCGAGGCCACCTGGACGACCTTGGGGGCCACCGCCAGATACGGCCGGGATTCGTCCAGCCGCTTACGCTGTGTGGGGGTCAGCTTCGACTTCGGATCGTCGATCGCGGCGATGATCCCGGCCAGGTCACCGTACGCGTCCAGCAGCTTGGCGGCGGTCTTCTCGCCGACGCCGGGAACCCCCGGAAGGCCGTCGCTCGGGTCGCCGCGCAGCAGCGCCAGGTTCGCGTATCCGGGGCCGTCCACGCCGTACTTCTCGCGCAGCCAGGCCTCGTCCGTCACCTGGAGCGTGCCCACGCCCTTGAGCGGGTACAGCACGCGGCGCTGACGGGCGTCGTCCACCAGCTGGTACAGGTCCCGGTCGCCGGTGACGATGTCGACCGGGCCGGTCGCCCGGGCGGTGAGCGTACCGATCACGTCGTCCGCCTCGTACCCGGCGACGCCCACGCGGGCGATGCCGAAGGCGTCCAGCGCCGCCTCGATGATCGGCACCTGGGGGGCGAGGGTGTCCGGGGTCTCCTCCACGTCGGGCCCGGATTCCGTTTCCAGGGCGACCCGGTGCGCCTTGTAGGAGGGGATCAGTTCCACCCTCCAGTGGGGCCGCCAGTCGGCGTCCATGCAGGCCACCAGGTCGTCCGGGCGGTGGTCCTGGACCAGCCGGCCGATGAAGTCGAGGAGTCCGCGCACGGCGTTGACCGGGGTGCCGTCGGGGGCCTTCACGGAGTCCGGGACGCCGAAGTAGGCGCGGTAGTAGAGGGAGGCGGTGTCGAGGAGCATCAGGCGTCGTGTCGTCACGCAGACGATGATGCCGCACCGTGCGCACCGCCCCGCGGGTCACCCGGGGTGATCGTTTCGTCACTCCAACAGGTCGTCCGCCGCGCGCGTCCGCGATCTTTCCCGGAGGGTGTGATCACTGCCGGGAGGTCCTGCCCGCCCGGCCCCCGACGCGAGGAGTCCCGACGCCCGTCCCCGCCATCGAGACGGCCCCGCCGTCCCGTCATCCCGCCGTCGCCGACGGCGACTTGGCGGCCGGAACCGCCGGGTGGCCCCGCGCGCCGGCCCCCGGCAGGCGCGGCCCGTCCCGGTCGCCGGCCGCGCACCCCGTTCCTCCGCGTCGCCGCTCTTCCCCCGCCCCCCACCCAGGAGCCCTCATGGACGCCGCCCCGCCCTTCGGCCCCGCCCGCAGATCCGTCCTGGTGGCCGGAGCCGCCACCGCAGCCCTCACGGCGTGCCCCCGGGCCGCCGCGGCGGCCGTCCCCGCGGCCGCCCCGCCGGCGGCGCCCGCCGCCGTCCGCGCCGACGGGCGCGCGGCCGCCGCCGAACTGCCGCTGCGCGCCGACCGCGACAGCCAGGGCGACATCCTGGCCGGCTCCCGCAAGGACCACGCCTGCCTGCTGCTCCTGCACTTCCGCGGCGCGGCCATGGCCCGCCGCTGGCTCGGCCGGCTGCTGCCCGAGATCTCCACCACCGAGGAGATGGCCCGCTTCAACGCCGCCTTCAGCGCGGCCCGGGTGAAGTCCGGCGGCACCGACCCGGCCTCCCTGTCCGCGCTCTGGACGGGCCTGTCCCTCACCCACCCCGGGCTGCGCCTGCTCGCCGGGCGCGACCCCTTCCCGGCCCTGCCCGCCGGCGGCACCGCCGAGGCGTTCAGCCAGGGCGCCGCCCAGCGGGCCGAGGCCCTCGGGGACACCGGCGCCAGCGCCCCCGACTCCTGGCTGTTCGGCGCCGAGGAACCCGGACGCGCCGTCCACGCCGTCCTCAGCCTGGCCGCCGACGAACCGGACCGGCTCGCCGAAGCCGTGGCCCGCCACAGGGACGCCGTCAGAGCGGGTGGAGGCTCGGTCGTGTTCCGGCAGGACGGGGCGACCCTGACCGGAGCCCTGCGCGGGCACGAGCACTTCGGCTTCGCGGACGGGATCAGCCAGCCCGGCGTACGCGGCTTCGACGCCCCCGACCCGGCGAGTACGGCCACCGTCCTGGGGAAGCCCGGCACCCGGCTGGTGCCGGCCGGGGAGTTCCTCGTAGGGCAGGAGAAGGCGGGGCAGCGGCCCGCCGGGCTGCCGGCCTGGGCCACCGGAGGCTCCTTCCAGGTGGTCCGCCGGCTCGCGCAGGACGTCCCCGGGTGGTGGAGGCAGGCCGGGGAACTGGTGGCCGGACTGAAGAAGGCCGGGGCCGCGCCGCCCGAGGCGGACCCGACCTGGTTCGCCGCCCGCATGGTGGGCCGCTGGCCCGGCGGAACCCCCATCGCGGGCTGCCCGGCCGCCGAGCGGCCCGGCCCGCCCGGCCGGGACCCCGACGCCGACCTCGCGTACGCCGACGACCCGCAGGGCTGGCGCACCCCGCTCTTCGCGCACATCCGCAAGGGCAACCCGCGCGACGGCCTCGTCACCGTCCCCGGCCGGCCCCCGCTCGCCGCCGCCGAACTCGACGGGCGCCGCATCATCCGGCGCGGCATCCCCTTCGGCCCCGCCTACGATCCCGCCGCGAAGGAGGGCGAGGGCGGCCCGGACACCCCGCGCGGCCTGCTGTTCATCGGCTACCAGGCCGACCTGGTCCAGCAGTTCGAGTTCGTCGCCAAACGGTGGATCAACGACGCCGACTTCCCGCCCGGCCGCAACCCCCGCGTCGGCGCCGACCCCGTGCTCGGCCCCGACACCCCGGCCACCTTCGAGACCCCCGCGCAGAGCGGCAGCCGGGCGACCCCCCTGCACTTCGGCCGCTTCGTCCGCACCGAGGGCGCCCTCTACGCCTTCACCCCCTCCCTGCCCACCCTCCGCGCCCTCGTCGACGGCGACCTCGACGCCTCCGTCGAGGTCCACCCCGGCACCGTCCTGCGCGCCGGCGACGTCCTCGACGCGGGCGACGCCCGCCTGGCCTTCGGGGCCGACGGCGACCTCGTCCTGCTGGACCCCGAGGGCGGCCGCCCCTGGAGCGCGGGCACCGGCGGCGGCGGGCACGACGCCGTCTTCCGCGACGGGGAGCTGGCCGTGCGCGACGACGCCGCCCGGACGGTGTGGAGCAGCGGCACCGGCGGCCACCCCGGGGCCCGGCTGCTCGTCCGGCCGGAGGGTGACGTGGTGATCGTCGACGGCGACCGTGTGCTGTGGCGGGCCCCCGACGGCCACGCAGGGTGACCGAGGAGGCGCGGGACGTCGCCGGGGCGGGGTCCGGTCCGCTCTTGCACGCGAATCCGGGGGCGGTTGCTGCGTAAGGTGCTTACAGCACACCGATGTGCGCCGAGGACAGGGGAGGGCAGCCCCGACATGAACGACAAGGAAGACGGGAACATCGCGGACGGCACGGACGGCGGGAGCTTCGGGAACGGGCCCGCCGTCGGAAACGACAAGGAGAAGGACTCCAAGGAACCGCTCCGGGTGGGAGTGGCCGTCCGCAAGCGGCGCCGCGCCCTGCACCTGACGCTGGCCGCCGTGTCGGCCCGCAGCGGCCTGTCGGTGCCCTTCCTGAGCCAGATAGAGAACGAGCGGGCCCGCCCCAGCATGCGTTCCCTGGAGCGGGTCGCCGACGCCCTGGAGACCACTGCCGTCGAGCTGCTGGCCGCCTCCGACACCGCCCGCACCGTGGACCTCGTACGGGCGGGCGACGAATCCGCGCTCACACCGGTGCCCGGTGTGCGCCCCCTCGTCCGCGGACACCACCAGCTGCACGCCCTGGAGTTCACCGGGGAGCAGGACGCCGGACGGGAGTACCAGCACCGCAACGACGAGCTGATGTACGTGGTCTCCGGCTCCTGCCAGGTGGAGGCCGAGGGGCGGGCGTACCGGCTGGAGAGCGGCGACGCCCTCTTCCTGTCGGGCGGGGTGCGCCACCGCTGGCGGGCCGCCGGCGAGGACACCCGGATCCTGGTCGTGGCGGTCGGCGACCACATCCACGCCACGTCCGAGCCCCCCTCGCCCGGGAACTGAGCCCGTGCGCGTCGTCTCGCTCGTGCCCTCGCTGACCGAGGCGGTCGCGGTGAGTGCGCCGGGCCTGCTGGTAGGGGTGACCGACTGGTGCACGCACCCGGCGGACCTCGGGGGCGCGGTGCGCATCGGGGGGACCAAGAACCCGGACGTACGGGCCGTCCTGGAACTGCGCCCCGACCTGGTCATCGCCAACGAGGAGGAGAACCGGGCCCCGGACCTGGCGGCGCTGCGCGATGCCGGGGCGGAGGTACTGGTCACCGAGGTCCGGGACCTCCCGCAGGCACTGGCCGAACTGGACCGGGTCCTCGTGGGGGCGCTGGGGCTGGAGCGGCCCGCGTGGCTGGCGGACGCCGAGGAGGCCTGGGCCCGGGCGGAGCCGGTGGGGGAGCTCACGGCCTTCGTACCGGTGTGGCGGCGGCCCTGGATGGTGCTGGGCCGGGACACCTTCGCCGGTGACCTCCTGGCCCGGCTCGGGGTCCGCAACGCCTACGCCGGGCACGCCGAGCGGTACCCGAAGGTCGCGGCGGCCGAGCTCGCCGCGAGCGGCTGCGACCTGGTGGTCCTCCCGGACGAGCCCTACCGGTTCACCGCGGACGACGGGCCCGAGGCCTTCCCGGGCCTGCCCGCGGCGCTGCTCAGCGGCCGCCACCTGACCTGGTACGGGCCCTCGCTGGCGCAGGCTCCGGCGGTACTGGCGGCGGCCCTGCGGGCGGCGCTGCGCTGAATCCCTCCCGGGGCGTCCGCGGGGGCGGTCAGCGCGGGGCGGCGAGCAGCCGGCCGCTGAACAGGCCGCGCAGGGTGTGACCGGCGGCGAGCAGCCAGGCGGTGAGCAGTCCGAGGAAGAGGGCCGCGGCCAGCCAGGAGAAGGCGGTCAGGCCGGTGTGGCGGGCCAGTCCGGCGGCGCCGGTGACGCAGGTGCCGACGGGGAAGGTCAGCGCCCACCAGGTCATCGCGAAGGGCATTCCGGCGCGGGCGGCGCGGACCAGCATCGCCGACGCGAGGGCCAGCCACAGCAGGGCGAAGCCCATGACGGGGACCCCGTAGACGACCGCGAAGGCGCCGAACGCGGCCGCGTAGGGGCCCTGGATGGACTGGTGGGCCACGTCGGCGAGCTGGTTCACGGCGGTGGTGGACTGGCCGAGGGGGCCCAGTACGAGGAACAGCGCGGGGGTCAGCGCCAGCGGCAGCGGACCGCTGACGATCAGCCGGCCGAAGACCAGGGGGAGCAGCAGCAGGGTGGCCAGCAGGCTGACGCCGAACATGGCGTAGCAGGCCAGCAGCATCGCCTCGCGGGCCTGGCCCGCGGGCAGGTGGGGTATCAGCAGGGGTCCCACGGCGGCGGAGACCATGGGGGCGACGACGGGCAGCAGCCAGACGGGGGTGGCCTGGGAGGCCTCGACCTTGTGGCGGACCACCATCAGGTAGGGCACCACGACGGCCATGACCAGGCCGATCGCGGTTCCGGCGGAGAACAGCACGGCGTCGGCGGCGAGGGCTGCGGGCTCCCCGATCAGGTCCTTGCCGACGAGCAGGGTGCCCGCGCCGACGGCCAGCAGTGCCATCGACAGGCAGCCGTAGAAGGGCGCGACGGCGGGATCGAGCAGGTGGGCCCGGGCCTGGTCGCGGTGGTGGAGCCAGTGCCCGGCGCGGGCGGTGAGCAGGACGGCGAGGGCGAGGGCGGACAGCGCCCACATGCCCTGGCAGACCAGGCGCTGGCCGGGGAGCTGGTACGGGAGGGTCGCGCCGGCGTTGGCGATGATGGCCGTGCCCATGACGGAGGCGTACCAGTTGGGGCCGAGGTGACGCAGGGCCGGGACCTTGTGGGTCCGGGGGGCGGTGCGGGTGGTGCGGGTGGCGCGGGTCGGCGCGAGGGTGGTGGCCATGGGTCCAGCGTCGCCCCGGCGGGAGCGGGCGGGCAGAGGTCGCATCCCTATGAGGCCATAAACTGATGTTATGGGTAATGAGGAGTGGGTTCCGCTTGCGCACCGCGTGCCGGACCTGGGTGCGCTGGAGCTGCTGCTCGAAGTCGCGCGCGTCGGCAGTCTGAGCGGGGCGGCGCGGCGGATGGGCATCACGCAGCCCGCGGCGAGCAGCCGGATCCGGGCGATGGAGGTCCGGCTGGGCGTGGCGCTCGTGGACCGCTCCCCGCGCGGGTCGACCCTCACGGCGGAGGGCGCGCTGGTCACGGACTGGGCCCGGCGGGTCGTGGAGGCGGCCGAGGCCTTCGACGCGGGGGCGCAGGCGCTACGGGGCCGGCGGGACTCGCGGCTGCGGGTGGCGGCCAGCATGACCATCGCCGAGTACCTGCTGCCCGGGTGGCTGATCGCCCTACGCGGGGCGCGGCCCGGAACGGCGGTGTCCCTGTACGCGGGGAACTCGGCGGACGTGGCGCAGCGGGTCCTCGCGCACGGCGCGGACCTCGGCTTCGTGGAGGGGCTGTCCGTGCCGGAGGGACTGGACTCGGCGGTCATCGCGCAGGACCGGCTCGTGGTGGCCGTGGCCCCCTCGCACCCCTGGGCGCGGCGCACCCGGCCGGTGTCCGCGGCCGAGCTGGCGCAGACCCCGCTGATCCTGCGGGAGTGGGGCTCGGGCACCCGGCAGGTCCTGGACGCGGCGCTGGCCGGCTGCGGCGGGCTGGCGGATCCGCTGCTGGAACTGGCGTCGACCACGGCCGTGAAGGCGGCCGCGGTCAGCGGCGCCGGGCCGTGCGTGCTGTCGGAGCTCGCGCTGGGGGACGAACTGGCCGGGCGCCGGCTGGTGGCGGTCCCGGTGGCCGGGGCCGGGCTGGACCGGGCGCTGCGCGCCGTGTGGCCCACCGGCTCCCGCCCGGCGGGCCCGGCCCGAGACCTCCTGTCACTGACCCGGGCCCGCCCCTAGTTCCGGTAGTTCCGGCCCCGGCCCGCGGCCCGCGGGAGGTTCCGGCCCGGGTCCGGCGCGCGGCCGCCGGATCCCCGCGGGCGGTGCGCGTGATCCGGCGGGCCGGGTCAGCCGGCGGTGGCGCCCGTGAGGACCGGGGTGTCCGTGCGCGCGGAGCGGTCGGCGGCCGCTTCGATCAGGGCCGCCATCACGCGGGTGTCCTTGTCGCGTTCCGGGTGCCACTGGACGCCGAGCACCCACGGGCCGGGGGCGGGGAGCTCGATGGCCTCCACCGTGCCGTCCAGGGCGTACGCGGAGACGAGCAGGTCCCGGCCCAGGCGGTCCACCGCCTGGTGGTGGTAGGTGGGTACGTCCGCCTCCTCCGGGACGAGCGCCCCGTACCGGGTGCCCGGGACCGGCCGGACCGGGTGCCAGGAGGTGACGCCGGGGGTGTGGACGTGGCCGTCGATGTGCTGGACCAGCGTGCCGCCCAGGGCGACGTTCAGCGCCTGCATGCCCCGGCAGATGCCCAGGACCGGCAGGCCGGATTCCAGGGCGGCCGCGAGCAGGGCCAGTTCCCACGTGTCGCGGACCGTCGCCGGGGCGCCCGTGCGCGGGTCGCGCGGGGCGCCGTAGTGGACCGGGTCCACGTCGGGTCCGCCCGCGACGACCAGGCCGTCCACCCGCTCCAGCACCTCCGCCGCCCGCCCCGGTTCGTCCGGGGGCAGCAGCACGGCCGAGCCGCCCGCCGCCTGGACGAGTTCGTGGTACCCGGTGGGGACGAGGGACGTGGGCAGGTCCCACACGCCGTAGCGGGTGGATTCCTCCACGTACGTGGTGATGCCGATGAGCGGCCTGGGCACGGTTCTACCTCCGAAGGTGGTGCCGAACGGTGGGGCTCAGGGGTCGGGGGCCCGTCGACGGGCCCGCTGACGGATCTGCGGACGGTTCTGCCGGGGCCGGTCCGGGCCTGCCGGTCGGGCCCAGGATTTCAGTCGCGGGTCAACTCCGCCTCGGCTTCCGCCAGCGCGGCGAACTCTTCCTCCGGAGCCGAGGCCACCAGCCGGTGCCGGCTGTAGAAGGCGAAGTAGGCCAGCGCGACGGCGTACACGGCGACCGCGATGAACGCCGCGTCCTTGTCGACCAGGAAGGTGGCGACCAGCGCCGACAGGGCCAGCACGAAGGCGACGGACGAGGTCAGGACGCCGCCCGGGGTGCGGTACGGGCGCTCCAGGCCGGGCTCGCGGCGGCGCAGCACGATGTGCGAGAGGGCCATCAGCGCGTACGAGATCGTCGCGCCGAACACGGCGATGTTCAGCATGCGGGCGCCGTTGCCGGTGGACGCCGCGAGGGCGAAACCGATCGCACCGGGAATCACCAGACCGAGGTACGGGGCCTTGCGCTTCGAGGTGAGCGACAGGAACCGCGGCAGGTATCCGGCCCGGGAGAGCGCGAACAGCTGGCGCGAACCGGCGTAGATGAGGGAGAAGAAGGAGGCGACCAGACCCGCGAGGCCCGCGTAGTTGACGAACCGGCTCAGCGCGGTCGGCCCGCCGTCCCCTTCCAGGGCCACCACCAGCGGGTTGCCGGCGGTCCTCACGGCGTCGGCGCCCTGCGCGCCGGTCGCGGCGAAGAAGGTGATCAGCGCGAGCAGGGCGAGGATGCCCATGGAGATGGCGAGGGCCTTCGGCATGGAGCGGACGGGGTCCTTGGCCTCCTCGGCGGCCAGCGGCACGCCCTCGACGCCGAGGAAGAACCACATGCCGAACGGGAAGGCGGCCCAGATCCCGAGGACGCCGAAGGGCAGCCAGGAGCCGGCGCCGAACGCGCTGGTGTCCACCGCGATGTCGTTCAGGGAGGAGGCGTCGAACTCGGTGAAGGCCCCGATCGCGAAGATCAGCAGCGCGGCGACGGCGATGGCGGTGACCACCAGGCTGAAGCGCAGGGCCTCGCCCACCCCCCACAGGTGGACGCCGATGAAGACGACGAAGCAGCCGAGGTAGACGGGCCAGCTGGAGGTGAGCCCGAACAGGCCCAGGGATTCGACGTAGTCACCGATGAAGATGACGATCGCCGCCGGGGCCAGGATGTACTCGATCAGGATGGCGGTACCGGTCAGGAAGCCGCCCCAGGGGCCCAGTGCCCGCCGGGCGAAGCCGTAGCCGCCGCCCGCCGTCGGGAGGATCGTGGACAGCTCGGCGAGGGAGAACACCAGACAGGCGTACATGACGCCCATCAGGACGGTGGCGATGGCGAGGCCGCCGAACCCGCCCTTGTCCAGGCCGACGTTCCAGCCGGAGAAGTCCCCGGAGACCACGTAAGCCACCCCGAGTCCGGTCAGCAGCAGCCAGCCGGCGCTGCCGCGGCGCAGGGTGCGGCGTTGCAGGTACTCCGCGTCAGCGCCGCCGGGGGAGCCGGAGCCGGACCCGGGGGGTGTCTTGACGGGCACGGGTGCGATGTCGTCGGCCATGTGCGCTCCTGCCTAGGGCAATGGTTGTGAGGCGTACCTTTGCGTCAGGTGAGTGGAGCGCGCAAGACCCGTGCGTTAAACAGGGGTTACGAAAACCTCTCCCGTCACCCGGCTGCCGACCCCTCGTCACGGGGAGTGCGCGCCGGGGCGGACGCGGGGAGGCCGGGAAGCCGGCCCCCTCGCGCGGAAGCCCGCCCTCACGCGAGGAACCCGCGCAGCAAGGCCGCCGTGCCGCAGCAGTGCTCGCGCATCGTCTCGCGCGCCCCGTCGGCGTCGCGCTCCAGCACCGCCTCCACCAGCGCCGTGTGCTGCTGCTGGGAGTGCTCCAGGTTGCGCACCAGCAGCGGGATGCAGTCGAGCAGGTCGTTCACGGTCGCGCGGACGGCCGCGTACTGGGCCGTCAGCGTGGGGGAGCCCGCCAGCTCGCACAGGGTCAGGTGGAAGAGGGTGTCCTGGCGGCGGTAGTCGGCGAGCGGGGCGTCGTGGGTGGCCGCCAGGGCGCGGAGCAGCCGCTCGGAGCCCTCCTCGGTCAGCCCGTGCGCGGCGCACAGCCCGGCCGCGCCCACCTCCAGCACCTCGCGGAACCGCAGCGCGTCCTCGATGTCCACACCGGCGACCCGCCGCCGCAGCTCCTCCTCGGCGCCGCTCGCCGGGGTGTCCGGGCGGGCCAGCACAAACGTTCCGCCGTACCGGCCGCGCCGGGCCTCTACCAGGCCCTGGTCCTGGAGCACCTTCAGCACCTCGCGCAGGGTCACCCGGCTGATCCCCATCCGCTCGGCCAGTTCCCGCTCCGGCGGAAGCCGTTCCCCGCCCGGCACCAGACCCAGCCGGACCACCTGGAGGATCTGCTCCAGCGCCTCCTCGAAACCGTTGCCCGCCCGCACCTGCCGCAGCACGGGATTCAGCCGCGCGATCGCGCCGTCCTCGCTCGCCGTGTCGGTCATCTCGGCTCCTCCCCTTCCCAAGCAATGGTTCTGTTCAATACCTTAGGCGCACTCGGCTCACCGAAGGAGAGATTCCAGTGGTAGACCGCAAGCCGCCGCTCGCGCCCGAGGAGCTCCGTGCCCTCGTCGCCAGCGGTGAGATCGACACAGTCGTCCTGGCCTTCCCCGACATGCAGGGGCGGCTCCAGGGCAAGCGGTTCGCCGCACAGTTCTTCCTCGACGAGGTCCTCGCCCACGGCACCGAGGGCTGCAACTACCTCCTCGCCGTCGACACCGACATGAACACCGTCGACGGGTACGAGATGTCCTCCTGGGACCGGGGCTACGGCGACTTCGCCATGCACCCCGACCTCGCCACCCTGCGCCGCATCCCCTGGAACCCCGGCAGCGCCTTCCTCCTCGCCGACCTGGCCTGGAGCGATGGCACGCCCGTGGTCGCCGCCCCCCGGCAGATCCTGCGCCACCAGCTGGAACGCCTCGCCGAACAGGGCTACACCGCGATGGTCGGCACCGAGCTGGAGTTCATGGTCTTCCAGGACACCTACGAGCAGGCCTGGAACGCCAACTACCGCGGCCTGACCCCCGCCAACCAGTACAACATCGACTACTCCGTGCTCGGCACGGGCCGCGTCGAACCCCTCCTGCGGCGCATCCGCAACGAGATGCAGGCCGCCGGGCTCGTCGTCGAGTCCGCCAAGGGCGAGTGCAACCTCGGCCAGCACGAGATCGCCTTCCGCTACGACGAGGCGCTCACCACCTGCGACCAGCACTCCGTCTACAAGACCGGAGCCAAGGAGATCGCCGCCCAGGAGGGCGTCTCGCTCACCTTCATGGCCAAGTACGACGAGCGCGAGGGCAACTCCTGCCACATCCACCTCTCCCTGGCCGACGCCGACGGGCACAACGCCATGGCCGGCGACGGACACGGCCAGGAACACGGCATGTCACCCGTGATGCGTCATTTCCTGGCCGGCCAGCTGGCCGCGCTGCGCGACTTCTCCCTTCTCTACGCCCCGAACATCAACTCGTACAAGCGTTTCCGCCCGGGATCCTTCGCCCCGACCGCCGTCGCCTGGGGCGTCGACAACCGGACCTGCGCCCTGCGCGTCGTCGGCCACGGCCGCTCCATGCGCTTCGAGAACCGCCTCCCCGGCGGCGACGTCAACCCCTACCTCGCCGTCGCCGGCCTGGTCGCGGCCGGCCTCTACGGCATCGAGAACCGCCTGGAACTCCCCGAGTCCTGTCCGGGCAACGCCTACACCGCCGACTACGCGCACGTCCCCGCGACCCTGCGCGAGGCCGCGGAACTCTGGGAGAACAGCGAGATCGCCAAGGCCGCCTTCGGCCCCGAAGTCGTCGCCCACTACCGCAACATGGCCCGCGTCGAACTCGACGCCTACGACTCCGCCGTCACCGACTGGGAGCTGCGCCGCTCCTTCGAACGCCTGTAACGGCCGCACCCCACGCACCGCCCCACCCGAAGAACCAGAGAGGCACCACGTGTCCGACGAGCGGGCCCCCGTCCACCTGACCGTGCTGAACCCGGCCACCGAGGAGGTCGTCGCCACCGTCCCGGCCGCCACACGGGACGACGTCGACGCGGCCGTCCTGAGAGCCGCCGCCGCCCAGCGCGGCTGGGCCGCCGCCGCCCCCGCGGACCGGGCCAGAGTCCTGCGCCGCTTCGCCGCGGCCGTCGACGCGCACGTCGAGGAACTCGCCCTCCTGGAGGTCCGCGAGGCCGGCCACACCCTCGGCAACGCCCGCTGGGAAGCGGGCAACGTCCGCGACCTGCTCGACTTCGCCGCCGGGGGAGTCGAACGCCTCTCCGGCCGCCAGATCCCGGTCGCGGGCGGCATCGACGTCACCTTCCTCGAACCCCTCGGCGTCATCGGCGTGATCGCCCCCTGGAACTTCCCCATGCCGATCGCCGCCTGGGGCCTGGCCCCCGCCCTCGCCGCGGGCAACGCCGTCATCCTCAAGCCCGCCGAAACCACCCCGCTCACCGCCCTGCGCCTCGCCGAACTCGCCCTCGAAGCCGGGATCCCCGAGCACCTCTTCCAGGTCCTCCCCGGCCACGGAGCGGTCACCGGAGACGCACTGGTCGAGCACCCCGGAATCGCGAAGATCGTCTTCACCGGCTCCACCCGCGTCGGCAAGCAGATCATGTCCAAGTGCGCCGACCGGGTGAAGCGCGTCACCCTCGAACTCGGCGGCAAGAGCCCCAACATCGTCTTCGCCGACGCCGACCTCGAAGCCGCCGCGGCGGCCGCCCCCATGGCCTTCCTCGACAACACCGGCCAGGACTGCTGCGCCCGCACCCGGATCCTCGTCCAGCGCTCCGTCTACGACCGCTTCCTCGCGCTCGTCACCCCCGCCGTCGAGTCCGTCCGCGTCGGCGACCCGCTCGACGACAAGACCCAGATGGGCCCGCTCATCTCCCGCGCGCAACTCGACCGCGTCCGCGCGTACGTCACCGACGACCTCACCGCCGTCCGCGGCACCGCCCCCGAGGGCCCCGGCTTCTGGTACCCGCCCACCCTCGTCACCGACGTCGCCCCCACGGCGCCCGTCGCCGTCGAGGAGGTCTTCGGGCCGGTCGCGGTCGTCCTCCCCTTCGAGGACGAGGAGGACGCCGTACGCCTGGCCAACGCGACCGAGTACGGCCTCTCCGGCTCCCTCTGGACCCGCGACGTCGGCCGCGCCCTGCGCGTCTCGCGCGCCGTCGCCGCCGGCAACCTCTCCGTCAACTCCCACAGCAGCGTCCGCTACTGGACCCCCTTCGGCGGATACAAGCAGTCCGGCCTCGGCCGCGAGCTCGGACCCGACGCCCTCACCGCTTTCACCGAAACCAAGAACGTCTTCATCAGCACGGAGGCCTGACCAGCATGTCGAACGAAGAGATCATCTGCCGCCGCCTCGTCGGCCGCACCGCCGTCATCACCGGAGCCGGCAGCGGCATCGGCCTGGCCACCGCCCGCCGACTGGCCTCCGAAGGCGCCAACGTCGTCTGCGCCGACATCGACCCGGCCGCCGGCAAGGCCGCCGCCGAAGAGGTCGGCGGCACCTTCGTCCAGGTGGACGTCACCGACAAGGAACAGGTCGACGCCCTCTTCAAGACGGCCTACGACACCTACGGCTCCGTCGACATCGCCTTCAACAACGCGGGCATCTCGCCCCCCGACGACGACTCCATCCTCACCACCGAACTCGACGCCTGGCGCCGCGTCCAGGACGTCAACCTCACCTCCGTCTACCTGTGCTGCAAGGCCGCCCTGCCCTACATGCAGCGCCAGGGCCGCGGCTCCATCATCAACACCGCCTCCTTCGTCGCCATCATGGGCGCGGCCACCTCCCAGATCTCCTACACCGCCTCCAAGGGCGGCGTCCTCGCCATGTCCCGCGAACTCGGCGTGCAGTTCGCCCGCGAGGGCATCCGCGTGAACGCCCTGTGCCCCGGCCCGGTCAACACCCCCCTCCTCCAGGAACTCTTCGCCAAGGACCCCGAGCGCGCCGCCCGCCGCCTCGTGCACATCCCGCTCGGCCGGTTCGCCGAACCCACCGAGATCGCCGCCGCCGTGGCCTTCCTCGCCAGCGACGACTCCTCCTTCGTCAACGCCACCGACTTCCTCGTCGACGGCGGCATCGCCGGCGCCTACGTCACCCCCCTGTAGCCCGCCCCACCGGACGCCGCCCCGGGCGTCCACCCGTACCGCACCTCCCGACAGCCGGGCGTCGCACGACGCCCGGCTGTCGTGCTCCACCGTCCCCGACGACCTTCACCGGAATCAGGAGCGTCCACCCCGTGACCAGAACCGGCACCACCCGGCGCCTCCAGGCCCTCGCCGCCGCCGTCGCGGCCGCCGGCGGCCTCCTCGCCGCCGGGCCCGCCGCCCACGCGGCCCGCCCCGCCGCGCACTGCACCACCCCGAAGCTCGCGGCCGGCTGGTACGGCGACAACCAGGCCCGGCTCCAGCAGCTCATCGACCGGTACGGCAGCTGCGGCCCGCACCGCCCGGGCCGCGCCAAGCCCGTCGCCGTCTTCGACTGGGACAACACCGTCGTCAAGAACGACGTCGGCGACGCCACCATGTTCTGGCTGCTGCGCAACGGGAAGATCCGCCAGCCCGCCGGCGGGAACTGGGCCACCACCAGCCGCCACCTCACCCCGGCGGCCGCCCGGGCCCTCGCCGCGGCCTGCGGCCCCCTCGCCCGCCCCGGCACCCCCCTGCCCACCGGCACCCCGGCGGGCGCGGCCTGCGCCGACGAGATCAACGCCGTCTACGGCACCGCCGCCACCCGCACCGGAGCCGCCGCCTTCGCCGGCTGGGACCGCCGCACCACCGAACCCGCGTACGCCTGGCTGCCCCAGCTGATGCAGGGCTGGACCGCACGCGAGGTACGCGGCTTCGCGGCCGCCGCCCGCACCGAGAACCTCGCCGCGCCCGTCGGCGCCACGCAGCGGGTCGGCACCGGCACCGCCACCGGCTGGGTCCGCTACTACGACCAGCAGAAGGACCTCGTCGCACAGCTCCGACGGGCCGGCTTCGACGTCTGGATCAGCTCCGCCTCACCACAGCCGGTCGTCGAGGTCTGGGCCCGGGGCGTCGGCATCGGCGCCGACCGCGTCATCGGCATACGCAACACCACCACCCGCGGCGGCACGTTCACCCCGCACCTCCAGGGCTGCGGAACCGTCGAGGACGGCGCCGACACGATGATCACCTACATCGACGGCAAGCGCTGCTGGATCAACAAGGAGGTCTTCGGCGTCCGCGGCGCGGCCGCCGAGAAGGTCCAGCCCGCGGCCAGCCGACAGGTATTCGCCGCCGGTGACTCCGACACCGACATCTCCTTCCTGCGCGACGCGACCGCCCTGCGCCTGGTCGTCAACCGCAACAAGAACGAGCTCATGTGCCGGGCCTACGACAACGGCGACGGCAAGTGGATCGTGAACCCGATGTTCATCGACCCGAAGTCCCGCAAGACCAGCCCCTACCCCTGCTCCACGACGGGCTACGTCGACCACGACGGAACCCCCGGACCCGTCCGCCGGGGCGACGGCGGCGTCATCCCCGACCAGACGGACACCGTCTTCTAGTGCCGTGACCGCGCACGTCCTGCCGGCGCACCCGCCGCCGGCGCGCCCGCTACAGGAAGGTGCGGCCCTCGCCCCGGTACGTCGGGGCGGTGGCCGTCACCCGGTCGCCCTCGACCAGGTGCAGGGCCTCGAACCGCTCGCACAGTTCACCGGCCTTGGCGTGCCGGAACCACACCCGGTCCCCGATCAGCAGATCGTCCGCCGGGCTCCCCAGCAACGGCGTCTGCACCTCGCCCGCCCCCTCCTGGGGGTCGTAGCGCAGCCCCTCCGGCAGGTACGGCACCGGCAGCCGGTCCGCACCCGGAGCCCCCGACGCCGGATAGCCCCCGCCGAGCACCGTCACCACGCCCACCCCCGGCCGGCGCACCACCGGCTGCGCGAACAGCGCCGCGGGCCGGCCCCGGAACGAGGTGTAGTTGTCGAACAGCCGCGGCACGTACAGCCCCGACCCGGCGGCGATCTCCGTCACCGCCTCCTCCGCGGCCGTCTGCTGCACGCTCCCCGTGCCGCCGCCGTTGACGAACTCCAGGTCCGGCACCACCGACCGGACCGCCCGCACCGCCTCGGCCCGCCGCGCCGCCAGCTCCTTGCGGGCCGCGCCCTGCATCAGCCGGATCATCCGCGACCGCACCGGCCGCCCGGCCAGCGCGTCCCCGACCCCGGCGACGTGCCCCTCGTAGCCCATCAGCCCCACCACACGGAACCCGGGCCGCGCCGCGACCGCCCGCGCCAGCCCGGCCAGTTGCTCCGGTTCCCGCAGCGGCGAGCGCCGCGCCCCGACGCGCACCCGGCCGCCGAGCAGGTGCAGCGCGGTGTCCAGCTCCAGGCAGACCCGGATCTCCTGCGACCCGCCGTCCCGCGCCCGGTCGATCAGTTCCAGCTGCGCGGGATCGTCGACCATCACGGTCACGGCCTCCGCCAGCTTCGGGTCCCCGGCGAGCTCCGCGAAGGCCGCCCGGTCCGCAGACGGGTAGGCGAGCAGCACGTCCTCGAAGCCGGACCGGGCCAGCCACAGCGACTCGGCGAGGGTGTACGACATGATCCCGGCGAACCCGGGCCGCGCCAGGACCCGTTCGAGGAGCGCCCGGCAGCGCACGGACTTGCTCGCGACGCGGACCGGCTTCCCGCCCGCCCGGCGCACGAGGTCGTCGGCGTTGGCGTCGAACGCGTCGAGGTCGACGATGGCCAGCGGCGCTTCGAGGTGCGCCGTCGCCCGGTCGTACCGGGCCCGGTCGGAAGTCATGCCCGGCAGCTTGCCAGACGCCTCTACCGGTGGGTAGGCCCCGGCGCGGGGCGCGGTGGCCGCACCCTTCCCCGTCCCCGCCGGGGCGCGGGCCCCGTAGAGTACGGGCAGGCAGCCGTACGGAACGGGGGGCGGAGCCGCCGGATGACCACGTCGACACCACAGGCCGCGTTCCTCGGCGAGCCCGGCCCGCCCGAGCCCGAGCCCCACCCCCGGCCCGCACCCGAGGCCCGCCCGCCGCGCCGCCCCGGCCACGTCGCCGCCGCCGTCCTGAGCGCCCTCCTCGGCACCGGCCTGCTCGCCGGAGCCGCCGCCACCGCCTGGAGCGAACACCGCGCCGCGCACCGGCCGTTGCCCCCGGACGCCGCCTACCGCCAGGCCGCCTCGCTGTGGCGGTCCGCCCCCGTCGACAGCCTGTTCCCGCCCGTGCTCGACGGACCCGAAGCCGGTCCGGGCGGAGCCGCCCGCAGCTGGACCCGGACCGCGCTGGCGCCCGACGCGGACTGCGGGGCCGCCCTCGCCCCCGACTGGCGGGCCGCGCTCGCCGCCGCCGGCTGCACCCGCGTACTCCGCGCCACCTACACCGACTCCACCCGCAGCTCCCTGATCACCGTCGGCCTGGTCTTCACCCCCGCCGACTCCGCCACCATGGACGGCCTCCGCGGCCGCCTGCCGGCCCCGCCCGCCTACGCGTACGCCGACACCCGCCGCGCCGCCTGGAGCACCGCCGTCGTCGCCGGGGCCCCGGTCCTCGTCTACACCGTCTCCGCCTTCGCCGACGGCCGCAGCATGGACGCGCCCGTCCCCGCCGAGGAGGCGGCGGCCCAGGGCGCGACCGGGGTCGTCGCCGAAGCGGGCCTCGGTCACGAGGCCAAGGCCCTCGCGGCCCGCTTCGAGCGCGGCCTGGCCACCCTCGCGGCCCCGCCCGCCTCCACGCCCCCACCCACCGCGACGGCCGCCCGATGACCCCCACCCCCACCACCCCGCCCACCCCCCGAGCGCGCGGCCCCCGTACGGCCGCCCGGCTGACCGTCCGCGCGGCCGGAGTCGTGGTCCTGGCCGCCCTGCTCGCCGCCACCGCCGGGCACCCCGCCGCCGCCGACACCATCCGCGACCGCCAGTGGGGCCTGCTCGCCCTGCGCGCCGAGGAGGCCTGGGGCACCACCCAGGGCGACGGCGTCACCGTCGCCGTCCTCGACACCGGCGTGGACTCCACCCACCCCGACCTCGCCGGCCAGGTCCTCGACGGCACCGACCTCGTCGGCATGGGCGCCGGCCGGGGCGACCGCGCCTGGGCCCGGCACGGCACGGCGATGGCCAGCATCATCGCGGGCCGCGGCCACGGCCCCCACCGCGGCCAGGGCGTCCTCGGCATCGCCCCGCAGGCGAAGATCCTGCCGGTCCGGGTGATCCTCGAAGAGGGCGACCCCGGCCGCGCCCGGGCCCGCGACGCCAAGTCCGGCGCCCTCGCCGAGGGCATCCGCTGGGCCGCCGACCACGGCGCCGACGTGATCAACCTGTCGCTCGGCGACGACAGCGACTCCGCCCACCACGAATCCGCCGAGGACGAGGCCGTCCAGTACGCCCTCGGCAAGGGCGTCGTCGTCGTCGCCTCCGCGGGCAACGGCGGCGAGCGCGGAGACCACACCTCCTACCCCGCCGCCTACCCCGGCGTCATCGCCGTCGCGGCCGTCGACCGGCAGGGCCACAAGGCACCCTTCTCCACCCGGCACTGGTACGCCACCGTCAGCGCCCCCGGCGTCGACGTGGTCATCGCCGACCCGGACCGCTCCTACTACGAGGGCTGGGGCACCAGCGCCGCCGCCGCCTTCGTGTCCGGAGCCGCGGCCCTGGTCAAGGCCGCCCACCCGGACCTCTCCCCGGCCCAGGTCAAGAAGCTGCTGGAGGACACCGCCGCCGACGGCCCGGCCGGCGGCCGCGACGACGCCCGCGGGCACGGCACCGTGGACCCCGTCGCCGCCCTCCAGGCCGCCGACGCACTGCGCCCCGAGGCGCCGGTGCCGTCCCCCGTCCCGGCCGCGGGCCACTGGTTCGGTCCCGGCCCCGAGCCGGTCCGCCCCGCCGAGCGGCCCGCCCGGCTCGGCGCCCCGGCCGCCGCCGTCGCGGGGATCGCCCTGCTCGGGGTGGCCGGCGTCCTGGCCCGGCGCCCGCGCACCGCACGGCGGGATAGGCTCGGGTAACTGTGGCGACCAAGAACATTCCCGATCCCGGTTTCTCCGACGACGACGGCACCGCCGATCCCCGGCTGAGCGCGGCCCTGGCCGCCTGGGCGGCGGACCGGGCGGCCGAACCGCAGGTGCTCGCGGCCCTGAAGGACGCCCGCCTGCTGGTGCCCGTCGTGGCGATGCTCGGCGAGGTCGAGACCGACCCCGAGACCGGCCTGAAGCGCGAGAAGACCAGCGACATGGCCGTCCCCACCCTCACGGCGGGGAACCGGCGGGCCCTGCCCGCCTTCACCTCGATCGCCTCGCTCGCCCTGTGGGACCCGGCGGCCCGGCCCGTGGCCGTCCCGCTGCACCAGGCCCTCGCCGCCGCCGCGCACGAGAAGGCCGACACGATCGTCGTCGACCTCGCCGGCCCCGTCCCGTACCAGCTCACCGGCTCCGCTCTGCTCGCGCTCGCCGAGGGCCGCACCGACGCGGACCCGCTGGCCGACCCCGCCGTGCGCGAGGCCGTACGGGCCGCCGTGGCGGCCGAGCCCGCCGTGCTCCGCGCCCACCTGGTCCCCGGCGGCCCCGGCTCCGACGGCACCCTCGCCGTCGTGCTCTCCGACGAGGACCGCGAGCGGGCTTCGGCCGCCGCCCGCCGGGTGGCCGGGGCGCTCGCCGCCGACGAAACCCTGCGCGGCAGGCTCGTACGGGGCCTGGACCTGGCGCTGCTCCCGCAGCAGGGGCCCGTACCGCCGGGCGAACCGCTCTTCAGCCGCTAGGGCCTGTCGTCAAACTCCCGTCTGCCCCGCGACGCCTGGCACGCGCTCTCGCCGCACCGGGCGAAAGCCAAGTACGTCCAGTACGCGGGCTTCCGCCCGGCGCACCGAGAGCACGCACCAGACGCCGCAGGGCCGCCCTCCGGGCGACGACGGGAGTTTGACGACAGGCCCTAGTGCCGTGACCGGAAAGGGCCGCCGGCACACCTTCCCGGCCACGGCACCAGTGCCGCCGGCCGCTCCGCACAGGGAACGAGAGAGGGCCCGGGCCCCTGGAACCTTCCAGGAGCCCGGGCCCTCGCCCGTGCGGAAACGTGGGGAACGCGGGGGAACGGGGCGGATCAGGCGTACACGGGACCGGTGAACTTCTCGCCCGGCCCCTGGCCCGGCTCGTCCGGGACGATCGACGCCTCGCGGAACGCCAGCTGGAGCGACTTCAGGCCGTCGCGCAGCGGAGCCGCGTGGAAGGAGCTGATCTCGGTGGCGCTCGCCGTGACCAGGCCCGCGAGGGCGTTGATCAGCTTGCGGGCCTCGTCGAGGTCCTTGTGCTCCGAGTCCGGCTTGTCCAGTCCCAGGTTGACCGCCGCGGCGCTCAGCAGGTGGACGGCCACCGTGGTGATGACCTCGACGGCGGGGACGTCCGCGATGTCGCGGGTCATCTCGTCGTAGTCGGGGGCGTCGGAGGGGCCGGGGGAGACGGAAGTGGAATCGGAGGGCGTCGCGTCAGTCATACGCCCCACGATATGCCGTGCGGCGGGCTTGCAACGCGGGTGCTAGTATGTACTTCGACCGGCCGGACACCTGTGTGCCCGGCCCACAAGTGGAGGCTCCCTCCCACCTGACCACCCTTCGGGGAGGCAGGTCATCCGGTCAGGTGGCATCCATCGTTCCGTACGGACGATGGAAAGCTGCCCGAGTCTGCGCCCCGCGGTTCGCACGCGGCGGTGCTCCGGTTGTTTTGGAGCCCCTGCCTGTGCCCGGCGGGGCTTTTTTCATTCTCCGCCGCGGTAGGTCTGACGACAAATGACGTCAGCGGCTGTCTGCCAGACAGCCGTGTGGTGCTACCGAGGAGGATCCATCAGCACCGAGCCCCGCATCAACGACCGGATTCGCGTTCCCGAGGTACGACTCGTCGGTCCCAGCGGCGAGCAGGTCGGCATCGTGCCGCTTGCCAAGGCGCTTGAGCTGGCGCAGGAGTACGACCTCGACCTGGTCGAGGTCGCGGCGTCCGCACGCCCGCCGGTCTGCAAGCTCATGGACTACGGCAAGTTCAAGTACGAGTCGGCCATGAAGGCCCGTGAGGCGCGCAAGAACCAGGCGCACACGGTCATCAAGGAAATGAAGCTCCGGCCGAAGATCGACCCGCACGACTATGACACCAAGAAGGGTCACGTCGTTCGGTTCCTCAAGCAGGGCGACAAGGTCAAGATCACGATCATGTTCCGTGGTCGCGAGCAGTCCCGGCCGGAACTCGGCTACCGACTGCTGCAGCGCCTCGCTTCGGACGTCGAGGACCTCGGGTTCATCGAGTCGAACCCGAAGCAGGACGGCCGAAACATGATCATGGTCCTCGGTCCGCACAAGAAGAAGACCGAGGCGATGGCCGAAGCCCGCGAGGCGCAGGCCGCCCGCAAGGCCGAGCGCCAGGGTGTCGTCGCCGGTGACGAGGAGGCTCCTTCCGAGGAGACCGCCGCCGTCGAGGCGGAGACCACCGAGGTCGCCTCCGACGAGGCTCCCTCTGCTGAGGCGAACGCCGAGGCCTGATTCCGGGGCAGCCCGTCCCGGATCATCGACACAACATGACGCTCCCGTAAGCCGGTCCCGTTCCGGACCGGTGGGAGCGTTACCGACGAGGAGATAACGGCGCTATGCCGAAGAACAAGACGCACAGCGGTTCCAAGAAGCGCTTCAAGATCACCGGCTCCGGCAAGGTGCTCCGTGAGCGCGCCGGCAAGCGCCACCTGCTCGAGCACAAGTCGTCCCGTGTCACCCGCCGCCTGACCGGCACCGCGGAGATGGCCCCCGGCGACGCCGCGAAGATCAAGAAGCTTCTCGGCAAGTGACGTCCTCCGCTCCCGTGCCGGGAGCGGGACGTCAAGACCGGGACCCCATCGAATTCGGGCCGTGTGAAGACAACCACGGCCCCGCTACAAGGAGTTAAAAAGTGGCACGCGTCAAGCGGGCAGTAAACGCCCACAAGAAGCGCCGGGCGATCCTCGAGGCGGCCTCCGGCTACCGCGGTCAGCGTTCGCGCCTGTACCGCAAGGCCAAGGAGCAGGTCACCCACTCGCTGGTCTACAACTTCAACGACCGCAAGAAGCGCAAGGGCGACTTCCGTCAGCTGTGGATCCAGCGCATCAACGCCGCTGCCCGCCAGAACGGCATGACGTACAACCGCCTCATCCAGGGTCTGAAGGCCGCCAACATCGAGGTGGACCGCAAGATCCTCGCGGAGCTGGCCGTCAACGACGCCAACGCGTTCGCCGCCCTCGTCGAGGTCGCGCAGAAGGCCCTCCCGGCCGACGTCAACGCGCCGAAGGCCGCTGCCTAAAGCCTCGCCGGCCGCGCCACGCGGCCGGCACCCGCGGACCCGCAGGCTTCTCGCCTGCGGGTCCGCGTGCTTTCCCCGCCCGGACCCCCGTAGAGAGAACCGCTGAGACCCATGGGCTACCCCGACGAGCTGATCTCCCCCCGATCCCCGCGGGTGGCCGCCGCCAGGCGCCTGGCGCGGCGCAACTTCCGCACCAAGGAGCGCCGGTTCATCGCCGAGGGCCCGCAGGCCGTCCGCGAGGCCGTCGAGCACCGCGGGGCCCAGGGACCGACCCTGATCGAGCTGTTCGCCACCGTCGAGGCCGCCGAGCGCTATGCCGACATCGTCGAGGCCGCGCTGCTCTCCGGGGCCCGCGTGCACTACGCCTCCGACGAGGTGCTCGCCGAGGTCTCGCAGACCGTCACCCCGCAGGGCCTCGTCGGCGTCTGCCACTTCCTCGACTCCCCCTTCGAGGAGATCCTCAAGGCCGGGCCCAGGCTGGTGGCCGTCCTCGCGCACGTCCGCGACCCCGGGAACGCCGGTACGGTGCTGCGCTGCGCGGACGCCGCCGGCGCCGACGCGGTGGTGCTCACCGACGCCTCCGTGGACCTGTACAACCCCAAGTCCGTACGGGCCTCCGTCGGCTCCCTCTTCCACCTCCCCGTCGCCGTCGGCGTACCGGTCGAGCAGGCCGTGGACGGGCTGCGGGCGGCCGGCGTACGGATCCTCGCGGCCGACGGGGCCGGCCAGGACGACCTCGACGCCGAGCTGGACGCGGGCACCATGGGCGGTCCCTCGGCCTGGGTCTTCGGCAACGAGGCCTGGGGCCTGCCCGAGGAGACCAGGGCGCTTGCGGACGCCGTGGTACGGGTACCGATCCACGGCAAGGCGGAGAGCCTGAACCTCGCGACGGCCGCCGCCGTGTGTCTCTACGCGTCCGCGCGTGCACAGCGGGCGCCCGGAGGGTGCCGCTCCGTGACCCCCAGCTAGTAATGTGACCGCCCGGGGGCCCACTGCGGTACTCGGAGATGTGGGGTACGGGGACATGACCGTCGGTACGAACAGCCCGCCGGGGGCCGCGGGAGCCGCGGACGCGGCCGAGGCCGGGGACGCCCCCGGACCCCACGGCCCGGACGCCGCCGCCCCCGCCGGCCTGCCCGGTGTACCCCACCAGGGCAGCGCCCCGCGCGCCGGGGACGTGAGCGGCGCGGCGGCCGGGTACGGCCTGGACCCCGACGACCTGCCCGACGGGCTCGTCGTCGCCGACCACGCCGGCCGGGTCATCTGCTTCAACCGGGCCGCCGCCCGGATGACGGCCACCGACCCCCGCCAGGCCCTCGGCAGCCGCATCGACCGCGCGCTGCCCCTGGAGGACCTCGAAGGCCGCCGCTGGTGGGCGCTGACCGACCCCTACGGGGGCCTCGCCACCCGGCGCGGACAGCCCGAGCGCAACCTGCTGCTGCCCGGCGGCCGCGAGGTGCTCGTCTCCGCCCGCTACGTGCGCACCCACCCGACCGGCCCCCTCAGCCGCCTCGTCGTCACCCTGCGCGGCACCGAGGCCCGCCGGCGCACCGAGCGCAGCCACGCCGAGCTGATCGCGACCGTCGCCCACGAGCTGCGTTCCCCCCTGACCTCCGTGAAGGGGTTCACCGCGACCCTGCTCGCCAAGTGGGAGCGGTTCACCGACGACCAGAAGCGGCTGATGCTGGAGACCGTCGACGCCGACGCGAACCGCGTCACCCGGCTGATCGCCGAACTCCTCGACATCTCCCGCATCGACTCCGGACGCCTGGAGGTCCGCCGCCAGCCGGTGGACCTCGCCGCAGCCGTGGGCCGGCACGTCCAGGCCCTCACCGCCAACGGCCAGGCACCCGAACGCTTCCTCGTCCGGGTCGTCCGTCCCCTGCCCGACTGCTGGGCCGACCCCGACAAGATCGACCAGATCCTCGGCAACCTCCTCGAAAATGCGGTGCGCCACGGTGACGGAACGGTCACCATCGACGTGTCGCCGCACGAGAAGGGAACCGCCGTCACCGTGACCGACGAAGGCCCCGGGATCCCCGAGGAGTCGATGGGCCGCGTCTTCACCCGCTTCTGGCGGGGGAGCAAGCGCGGCGGCACCGGCCTGGGCCTGTACATCGTCAAGGGCATCGTGGAGGCCCACGGCGGCACCATCACGGTGGGCCGCGGCCCCGGTGGCGGGGCCCGGTTCCGATTTATCCTGCCCGTCGCCGCCCCGGCCTACCTCACGCAGTAACCCTGCGCGGTATCTCGCCAGGCGGCCCACGGGCTCCTCAGACCCCCAGCGACCTTTAGACTCGTCCTTTGGCACCTTTGTGTCCTTGTGCCGATCACGTCGATCGAGTCGTGCGGGGACCCACCAGCCAGCCATCGGAAGTACGGGAAGAGATGTCGGCACCGAACAAGTCGTACGACCCTGTCGAGGTCGAGGCACTGAAACCGGAAGAGATCGAGCGCATGCGGGACGAGGCGCTCGCCGCCTTCGCCTCCGCAGGTGACCTCGACGAGCTCCGCGAGGCGAAGACCGCGCACATGGGCGACCGCTCGCCCCTGGCGCTCGCCAACCGCGAGATCGGCGCCCTGCCGCCCCAGGCCAAGGCCGAGGCGGGCAAGCGCGTCGGCCAGGCCCGCGGCGCCGTGAACAAGGCCTTCGGGGCCCGCACGGTCGAGCTGGAGGCCGAGCGCGACGAGCGGGTGCTGGTCGAGGAGGCGGTGGACGTCACGCTGCCCTACGACCGGGTCCCCGCCGGCGCCCGCCACCCCCTGACCACGCTGATGGACCGCATCGCGGACATCTTCGTGGCCATGGGGTACGAGGTCGCCGAGGGCCCCGAGGTCGAGGCGGAGTGGTTCAACTTCGACGCCCTCAACTTCACGCCCGACCACCCGGCGCGCCAGATGCAGGACACCTTCTTCGTCCGGGGGCCGGAAGGCACCGAGGGCGACGAGTCCGGCGTCGTGCTGCGCACCCACACCTCCCCGGTGCAGGCGCGCTCGCTCCTGGAGCGCAAGCCCCCCGTCTACATCGTCTGCCCGGGGCGGGTGTACCGCACCGACGAGCTCGACGCGACGCACACCCCGGTCTTCCACCAGGTCGAGCTGCTCGCCGTGGACGAGGGCCTGACCATGGCGGACCTCAAGGGCACCATGGACCACATGGTCCAGGAGCTGTTCGGCGAGGGCACCACCACGCGCCTGCGCCCGCACTTCTTCCCCTTCACCGAGCCGTCCGCCGAGATGGACATGCAGTGCTACGTGTGCCGCGGCGCGTCGGTGGGCAACCCCGACCGCCCCTGCCGCACCTGCTCCAGCGAGGGCTGGATCGAGCTCGGCGGCTGCGGCATGGTCAACCCCAAGGTGCTGACCGCCTGCGGCGTGGACCCGGAGAAGTACAGCGGGTTCGCCTTCGGGTTCGGCATCGAGCGGATGCTGATGTTCCGTCACAACGTAGAAGACATGCGAGACATGGTCGAGGGTGACGTTCGCTTCACCCGGCCGTTCGGGAGTGAGATCTGATGCGCGTCCCGCTTTCCTGGCTGCGGGAGTACGTCGACCTCCCCGCGGGCGAAACCGGCCGCGACGTGGCGGCCAAGCTGGTCGACGCCGGTCTTGAGGTCGAGACCGTCGAGCAGCTCGGCGGCGGCCTCCAGGGCCCCCTCGTCGTCGGCAAGGTGCTGACCATCGAGGAGCTCGAGGGCTTCCGCAAGCCGATCCGTTTCTGCACGGTCGACGTCGGCCAGGCCAACGGCACCGGCGAACCGCAGGAGATCGTCTGCGGCGCCCGGAACTTCGCCGTCGGCGACAAGGTCGTCGTGGTCCTGCCCGGAGCCGTCCTGCCCGGGGACTTCGCGATCGCCTCGCGCAAGACCTACGGCAAGACCTCGCACGGCATGATCTGCTCCGGCGATGAGCTCGGCATGGGCGACGACGGCACGCACGGCATCATCGTGCTGCCGCACGAGTACGAGGTCGGCACCGACGCGATCGAGCTCCTCCAGCTCGTCGACGAGGTCCTCGACATCGACATCACCCCGGACCGCGGCTACTGCATGTCGATGCGCGGCGTGGCCCGCGAGGCCGCCACCGCCTACGGCCTGCCGCTGCGCGACCCGGCGCTGCTCGACGTCCCGGCGCCCAACTCCTACGGCTACCTGGTCAAGATCGACGACCCGGCCGGCTGCGACCGCTTCACCGCCCGTACGGTGACGGGCCTCGACCCCGAGGCCCGGTCCCCGATCTGGCTCACGCGCCGCCTCCAGAAGGCGGGCATGCGCCCGATCTCGCTGGCCGTCGACGTCACGAACTACGTGATGCTGGAGCTCGGTCAGCCGCTGCACGCCTACGACCGCTCCCGCCTCGACGGCGCGATCGGCGTCCGCCGTGCCGAGCAGGGCGAGAAGTTCACCACCCTCGACGGGGTCAAGCGCACGCTCGACTCCGAGGACCTGGTGATCACCGACAACAGCGGCCCGATCGGGCTCGCCGGTGTCATGGGCGGCGCCGACACCGAGATCGCCGACTCCGTGACCGACCCGCACACCGGCCAGGTCACGGGCACCACGGACGTGGTCATCGAGGCCGCGCACTTCGACTCCGTGTCGATCTCGCGCACCGCCCGCCGCCTGAAGCTCTCCTCCGAGGCCTCCAAGCGCTTCGAGCGGGGCGTCGACCCGCAGGCCGCCGCCGCGGCCGCGCAGCGGACCGTCGACCTGCTCGTGCTGCTCGCGGGCGGCACCGCCGAGGCCGGGGTCACCGAGCTCACCGCACCGGGCGCCCCGCGCACCATCGCGATGAGCGCCGACCACCCCGACCGGGTCGCGGGCATGGACTACGGCCGCGAGACCGTCGTCCGCCGCCTCCAGGAGGTCGGCTGCGACGTCTACGGCCAGGACGAGCTCGTCGTCACCGTCCCCTCGTGGCGGCCCGACCTCGCCGAGCCCAACGACCTCGCCGAGGAGGTCATCCGCCTGGAGGGCTACGGGAACCTCCCCTCCACCCTCCCGCAGGTCCCCTCCGGCCGCGGTCTGACCGCCCGGCAGCAGCTGCACCGCCGGGTCGGCCGCGCCCTGGCCGGCGCCGGCTACGTCGAGGCCCTGAGCTACCCGTTCATCGGCGAGCAGGTCTTCGACCAGCTCCAGCTCCCGGCGCACGACGCCACCCGCCAGGTCGTCAAGCTGGTCAACCCGATCTCCGACGAGGAGCCGGCGCTGCGCACCACGCTGCTGCCGGGTCTGCTCGGCGCGCTGCGCCGCAACGACAGCCGGGGCAGCCACGACCTCGCGCTCTTCGAGACCGGCTCGGTCTTCAGGGCCGCCGCCCAGCCGGGCGTCGCCGTACGGCTGGGCGTCGACCGGCGTCCCACCGACGAGGAGATCGAGACCCTGAACGCGGCCCTGCCCGCGCAGCCGCGGTACGCCGCGGTCGTGCTGGCCGGCGGCCGCGAGCAGGCCGGCTGGTGGGGCAAGGGCCGCCCGGCCGACTGGGCGGACGCGGTCCAGGCCGCCCGCGCGCTGGCCGTCGAGGCCGGCGCCGAACTGGTCGTCCGTCAGGGCCAGTACGGCCCCTGGCACCCCGGCCGGTGCGCCGAACTGCTCGTCACCCTGGACGGGGTGGAGACGGTCATCGGCCACGCCGGCGAGCTGCACCCCCGCGTCGTCAAGGCGATGGGCCTGCCGGCCCGCACCAGCGCGATGGAGCTCGACCTCGACCGCCTCGCGGCGGCCGGCGGAGAGGCCCTCCAGGCGCCCCGGATCTCCACCTTCCCGGTGGCGACCCAGGACGTCGCGCTGATCGTCGACGCGTCCGTGCCGGCCGCCTCCGTGGAGGCCGCACTGCGCAAGGGCGCGGGTGAACTCCTGGAGTCCCTGCGGCTGTTCGACGTGTTCACCGGCGAGCAGGTGGGCGAGGGCAAGAAGTCCCTGGCCTACGCGCTGCGCTTCCGCGCGGCCGACCGCACGCTGACGGCCGAGGAGTCCACGGCCGCCCGCGACGCGGCGGTGGCGCTGGCCGCCGAGCGGACCGGAGCGGTGCTGCGCGGCGCGTGACCGCGCTGCCGTAGAGCGGCCGAGAGGGGCGTGTCCGGACCACCGGACGCGCCCCTTTCGCCATGTCGGGCGCCGGATGCCCCGCCTCACTCGTTCGGGTGAGAAGCCCGACGCGCCGTGTCCGGTACGTCTGGAGGTCGACACAATCGTTCCGGCCGCAGAGCCGGAGGGGAGCGACCTACGGATGATCACGCGCGGGGAGATGCCCCTGACGCGCCGGGCGTGCCTCCTGGCCTGGGGCGCCGTCGCGGTGTCCTGGGAACTGGCGTCCCCGGGCCGGTGGCCGGCGAGCCTCGCCACCTGCGCGGCGTTCCTGCTGCTGGCCACGGGCTGCGCCCTGCACGTCCGGCGCGGGCTGCGCGCCGAGCTCCGCCGCTCGCGGGAGATCGCCGGGGCCACCCAGCGGGTCCTGCTGCGGCCGCTGCCGGGACGGATCGACGGTCTGGCGCTGGCCGCCGCCCAGCTGTCCGCCAGCCGGGGCGCGGCGGTCGGCGGGGACCTGTACGAGGCGGTGCCGACGCCCTACGGGGTCCGGGTGGTGATCGGGGACGTACGGGGCCACGGGCTGCCCGCGCTCGGGGCGGCCGCGGCCGTGCTCGGGTCCTTCCGGGAGGCGGCGTACGACGAGCCCTCGCTGGGCGGGGTCCTGCGCCGCATGGAACGCGCGCTGGGCCGGCACGTGCGCGACCGCGCCCGCTCCGAGCACCCCGCGTCCTGCCCGGCCGAACCGCAGTCGCCCGCGGCGGAGGAGTTCGTCACGGTACTGCTGCTCCAGATCGCGCCGGGCGGCTCCGTTGTGGCCCTCAACTGCGGCCACCCCTGGCCGCTGCGGATCCGGCCCGCGGCCGAGCACGCCGAGCCGGAACCCTGCGGGGCCTTCCACCCCGCCCTGTGCGGCGGCGGCGACTCCCGCCCGCCCCGCCACCGGGCGGGCACCGCCCAAGGGCCCCCGAGACGGGCCTCGGTGGCGCCGCTCGCCGGCGGCGAGACGCTGCCGCCGCTCGGGGTGGTGCCGCTGCCCCACGACCTCAGACCCCAGGACTGCGGGACGCTGCGGCCCGGCGAGACGCTCGTCCTGCACACCGACGGGGCCGAGGACGCCCGGGACCGGCAGGGCCGCTTCTTCCCGCTCGGGCGGGTCCTCGCGCAGGCACCGGCGCTCACGCCCGCGCGGCTGGTGGCGGGCGTGCACGCGGCGCTGCTGCGCCATACCGGCGGGCGGCTCACCGACGACGTCGCCCTGCTCGTCCTGCGCAACGACCGCCCCTGAACGGCCCGGCCGTGCCCACCCGTCCGGGTCGTCCGCACCCGTACCGGTGGTGCCGCTCCGCACCGGGCCGGTGGACGGGCCCGGTGCGGATACGGCCCGGCTGCCGGGGGCCCGGCGACCAACCGGAGCCAGCAGCAGCCGTGGCGCGCCGCCCGCCTGCCATGGAGTGTCGGGCAGACAGCAAGGCGGGCGGCGCGGTGCCGGGTCGTCGCACTGTACGAGGGGGAGCCGACGACCCGAGCGGCCTCTTTGGCGAGGCTCTTCAGTGAAGCGCCCCGGAGCCCCTCCGCGGCAGGGTGCGTATCGCATTTATGCGCGTACTTGGTTCACACCCCGTGTGAACCGCGCACCCGCTAGCCTGAATTCCGACGAGCCCATGGAGGGGCCCATGCAGCCCAACGCCCTGCTCGACGCCCTCCTCGCCGAGGCGGGCATGTCCCACGCCGGACTCGCCGCGCACGTGAACCAGGCGGGCCGCACCCGCGGACTCGCACTGCGCTACGAACACACCGCGGTGTCCCGGTGGCTGAAGGGGCAGCGGCCGCGCGGCCAGGTGCCCGACCTGATCTGCGAGGTCCTCGGGGGCCGCCTGCACCGCCCCGTCGGCCTCGACGACATCGGGCTCGGCGTACCCGGCCTGCCGGGCCCGGACACGGCCCGGCTCAGCGGCTTCGTGGACCGCGCCACCGCCCTGTGGCGCTCCGACGAGCTGGGCCGCCCCGGGCAGCTCACCGCCGGTGCCGTCACCGGCACCCCGGCCGTGATCCCGGTGTGGGAGTGGGAGAACCCGCCCGAGGACGCGGACGTGTCCCGCGAGGGCCCGCACCGGATCGGACCCGAGCACATCGAGATCCTGCGGGCGGCCCGCGCGCACTACGAGCTGATGTACCGGCGGGCCGGGGGCGTCGCCACCCGGGCCCGCATCGTCCGCTTCCTCGGCAACGAGACGGCCCCGATGCTGCGCGGCAGTTACCCCGACCCGGTCGGGCGCCTGCTGTACCGGGCCACCGGCTCGCTGGTGGCGGTCGCGGGGATCTGCGCGTACGACTCCGACGCCCACGGGCTCGCCCAGCGCTACTTCCACCAGGCGCTGCGGCTCGCGAAGGCCAGCGGGGACCGCGGGCTCGGGGCGTACGTGATCGCCCTGCTGGTCAACCAGTCGCTGCACCTGCGGGAGTACCGCCAGGCCGTCGCCTTCGCCGAGGCCGCGCTGCGCGCCGCCGGCCGGCACACCACCCCGGCCCTGTCCGCCGACCTGTACGCGATGCAGGCCAAGGCGTACGCCCAACTCGGCGAGACGGCGGCCGCGTTGTCCTGCATCCGGCGCGCAGAATCGGCGGCGGGGCAGATCCGGCCCGGCACCGAGCCCGACGAGACGGGCTACGTCCAGCCCGGGCTGGTGAACGTACAGGTCGCCGAGGCGCTGCTGAGCCTGGGCGACCTGAGCGCGGCGCACGCGCAGGCAGCCCAGGCCGTGGGCACCCCGGCGCACGACCGGGGCCGCGTGCACCGGCTGGCGATGCTGTGCGAGATCCAGCTGCGGCAGGGCGAGGCGGACGGGGCGGTCGCGGCCGCGGCCGAAATGGCCGAGCGGGCCAAGGGGATGGAGTCGCTGCGGCTGCGCGACCGGCTCCGGACGGTCCGCGAACAGCTGCTGACCTGCGGCTCGGCGGGCGCGGAGGAGACCGCGCTGCTCATCGACGAGGCGCTGCGCGTTCCCCTCTGAGCACGTGAACTGCTGCGATGTTGCCACCAACGGAAGCGGAAGGTGGCAATACCGTGCAGTGGACGAACCTGAGTGAGCAGACCGTGTACAAGAACCGCTGGTTCGACGTGAACCTCGCCGACGTGGAACTCCCCGACGGCCGGCACCTGGACCACTTCGTCATCCGGCTGCGGCCGGTGGCGGTGGCCACCGCCGTCAACGGGGCCAACGAGGTGCTGCTGCTGTGGCGGCACCGGTTCATCACTGACAGCTGGGGCTGGGAGCTGCCCGCGGGGGTCGTGGAGGACGGCGAGGACATCGCGTGCGCGGCGGCCCGGGAGATGGAGGAGGAGTCGGGCTGGCGGCCGGGCCCGCTGCACCACCTGATGACGGTGGAGCCCTCCAACGGCCTGACGGACGCCCGCCACCACCTGTACTGGGCCGACGGCGCGACCTACACCGGGCACCCGCAGGACGCGTTCGAGTCCTCGCGCCGCGAATGGGTCCCGCTGGAACTCGTACCGGACATGATCGCGCGCGGGGAGATCCCGGCCGCCAACATGGCGGCCGGGCTGCTCCTGCTGCACCACCTGCGGCTGGGCGGCGGCCGGTCCGGGGATCAGCCGTACGGGTAGAAACCCGAACCGGTCTTGCGGCCGAGGCGGCCCGCGTCGACCATCCGCTGGAGCAGCGGGGGAGCGGCGTACAGCGGCTCCTTGAACTCGGCGTACATGCTGTCGGCGACCGAGGCCACGGTGTCCAGGCCGATCAGGTCCGCGAGCTTCAGCGGGCCCATCGGGTGGGCGCAGCCCAGCTCCATGCCGTTGTCGATGTCCTCGCGGCTCGCGATGCCCGACTCGAACATCCGGATCGCGGACAGCAGGTACGGGATGAGCAGCGCGTTCACCACGAAGCCGGAACGGTCCTGGGCGCGGATCGCGTGCTTGCCCAGCACGTCCCGCACCAGGGCCTCGGCCCGCTTGACGGTCTCTTCGCCGGTGGTCAGCGCGGGGATCAGCTCGACGAGCTGCTGGACCGGGGCCGGGTTGAAGAAGTGGATGCCGATGACCTGGTCCGGGCGCGAGGTCGCGACGGCCAGCTTCACCAGCGGGATGGACGAGGTGTTGGAGGCCAGGATCGCGTCCGGCCGGGTGATCACCTGGTCGAGGACCTGGAAGATCTCCGTCTTGACCTGCTCGTTCTCGACGACCGCCTCGATGACGAGGTCACGGTCGGCGAACTCGCCGAGGTCGGTGGTGAAGCTGAGGCGGGCCAGGGTGGCGTCCCGCTCCTCCTCGCTGATCTTGCCGCGTTCGGCGGCCTTCGTCAGGGAGTTGTGCAGCCGGGTCCGCCCGATCTCCAGCGCCTCGCCGGTGGTCTCGGCGACCTTCACCTCAAGACCGCTGCGGGCGCACACCTCGGCGATGCCCGCGCCCATCTGGCCACAGCCCACCACGCCGACCCGGGCGATGTCGGTCGGGAGGGTAGAGAGGTCCGTCACGTCGTGCCTTTCGCTGCTCATCCATCGCGGGTCCCCCGTACTTCGGCAGTGGTAACTGCGTTCCGGCGCCCGCCACGCCCCCCGACGTTACCCCCGTCCTTGACGCCCGTGGCGGGCCGGGGCGGGCATGCTGATCGCACGCGGAGCAATGTCACGGAACGAAATGGAGTCGTCACATGGGGTACATCGGACGGCGGCGGCTGCTGGCCGCGGCGGCGGGGGTGCTGGCCGCCACCGCGGCGGGCCCGGCGGCGGCAGCGGTGCGGCGGCCGGCGGCGGGAGCGGCGCCGGAGGGGGCGGGCGCGGCCCGGGGGACCGGACCCGAGTTCCGGGGGATGTGGATCGCCACGGTGGAGAACGTGGACTGGCCCTCCCGGAGCGGGCTGTCCGCCGCGACGCAGCGCGCGGAGCTGCTGTCCCTGCTGGACGCGGCGGTCGAGCGCCGGCTCAACACCGTGATCCTCCAGGTCCGGCCCGCGGCCGACGCGCTGTGGCCCTCGGCGCGGGAGCCCTGGTCGCAGTGGCTGACCGGGCAGCAGGGCCGCGACCCGGGCTGGGACCCGCTGGGGACGGCGGTCACCGAGGCGCACGCGCGGGGCCTGGAACTGCACGCCTGGTTCAACCCGTACCGGGTCGCCAACCACACCGATCCGCGGCGGCTGGTCGCCTCGCACCCCGCGCGCCGCAATCCCGGCTGGACCGTCGCGTACGGCGGCAAGCTCTACTACAACCCGGGCCTGCCGCAGGTGCGGGCCTTCGTGCAGGAGGCGATGCTCGACGCCGTCGCCCGGTACCCGGTGGACGGGGTGCACTGGGACGACTACTTCTACCCGTACCCGGTCGCGGGAGAGTACTTCGACGACGACGAGGCCTTCGCGGAGTACGGCGGCTCCTTCGCCTCCCGCGCCGACTGGCGCCGGCACAACACCGACACCCTCGTGCGCGAGATGTCGGAGAGGCTGCGCACCGTACGTCCCGCGGCGCGGTTCGGCATCAGCCCGTTCGCGGTCTGGCGCAACGGCGACGTCGACCCGCAGGGCTCGGCGACCCGGGCCGGAGTGGCGACCTACGACGACCTCTACGCGGACACCCGCAAGTGGGTCACCGAGGGCTGGCTCCACTACATCGCCCCGCAGGCGTACTGGCACATCGGGCACCCGACCGCCGACTACGCCGCCGTCGTGCCCTGGTGGGCCCGGACGGTCGCCGGCACGGGCGTCGACCTGTACGTGGGGGAGGCGCTGTACCGCTGCGACGCCGACAGCCCCATCGCGGCCTGGCGGGATCCGGCGGAGCTGTCGCGGCACCTGCGGCTGGCCCGCAGGCACCCCGAGGTCCGCGGCCACTCCTACTTCTCGGCGAAGCAGGTCGCCGCGGACCCCAACGGAGCGATGGCCACGGTCGTCGCCGATCACTATCCGACGGCCGTGCCGCCGCGCTGAATCCGGTTCCGCCCGTCAGCCTGCGGCGGGGTCGACCGGGTGCCGGACCACGCAGTCGGGTCCGGGAGCCATGAGCGCTTCGTGCCCGTCCTGGAAGCGGACCCGGTAGGGCGGGGTTCCGTTCTCCCCCAGGACCTGGGTGATCTCGCCCACCTTGTCGTTCTGTCCGACCACCCTGCCGTGCTGCACGAGCTGGTCGCCCTCGGTAGCGCGCATAGTGACCTCCTCGATGGCGGTCCGATCCGATCCGGTGTTAGCAGTTTAGGGCGGTTCGCGGCTATTTGACCCGCTGGGTCGCGGTGATGCAGACCAGTACCGCACACGCGGCCAGCGGGGTGGCCGGGGACAGTTCCTCGCCCAGCAGGACCACCGACCAGAACAGGGTCAGCAGGGGCTGGGCGAGCTGGAGCTGGCTGGCGCGCGGGGCCCCGATGGCGGCCATGCCCCGGTACCAGACGTACAGCCCGAGGAAGGTGGACCCGGCCGCCGCCCAGAGCAGTCCGGCCAGGCCGTGGCCGGTGAGGTGCACCGGCTCGTACGCGAGACCGAGCGCGGAACCGGCCAGGCTGAGCGGCAGGCACAGCACCAGGGCCCAGCCGATCACCTGCCAGCCCGGCAGCGTCCGCGCGAGCCGGCCGCCCTCGGTGTACCCGGCGGCGCACACCAGCAGCGCCCCGAACAGGTAGGCGTCACCGGCGGAGGGGCTGCCGCCGCTCTGCGCGAGGGTGAAGCCCAGCACGATCGCGGCCCCGGTGACGGCCGCGGCCCAGAACCGCCGCGACGGACGGGCCCCGGTCCGCAGGGCCGACAGTGCGGCGGTGGTGAGCGGCAGCAGGCCGACCACGACGGCCGCGTGCGAGGTGGTGGAGGACCGCAGCGCCAGGGTGGTCAGCAGCGGGAAGCCGACCACCACCCCGCCCGCCACGACGGCCAGCCCCGCCCAGTGCTCGCGGGCCGGCGGCCGGACCCGGCCGGCCAGCAGGAAGACCCCGGCGACGGCGGCGGCGAGGACGCTGCGCAGGGCGACGAGCGACCAGGGGCCGAAGCTCTCCAGGCCCCAGGCGGTGGCGGGGAAGGTCAGCGAGAAGGCGACGACTCCGAGCAGGGCGAGCAGCGTTCCCGAACGGTTGCCGGCGGCGGGGCTCCCGCCGTGGTCCGCGCCGCTCCCACCGTGGTCCGCGCCGCTCCCCGCACCGGCCGCCGGGGCCGTCGGACCGGACGCAGGCCGGACCGCTATCGAGAGGGGGCGAGTAGCGCTATTCTGTGCTGTCATGTACGAGCGTAGCAGTGTGGCGGAACTCGCGGAATCCTTGCGTTCCGAGGTCAACCGCTATCCAGTGGGTGGAAAGCTGCCGTCGAGCCGGGCCCTGGTGGAGCGCTACCGGGTCAGTCCCGTCACCGTCAGCCGGGCCCTCGCCCAGCTCGCCTCCGAAGGGCTGGTCGTCACCCGGCCCGGCTCCGGCGCCTTCCGCGCCCGGCCCCGTACGGCGGACCCCGCACCGGCCGACACCTCCTGGCAGGAGGTCGCCCTCAGCGCCGAGGGTGCCGGGGAGGTGGTGCCGCGCTCCGTGGACGCCTCCGGGGTGCTGATCTCGCTCGCCGCGCCGCCGCCCGGGGTCATCGAGCTCAACGGCGGCTACCTGCACCCCTCGCTCCAGCCCGAACGGGCCATGGCGGCGGCCCTGGCCCGGGCCGGACGCCGGCCCGGGGCGTGGGGGCGCCCGCCTGTGGAGGGGCTGCCCGAGCTGCGGGACTGGTTCGCCCGGGAGATCGGCGGGGCCTCCGGGTCCGTGGGGGCCGCCGACGTGCTCGTCACCGCGGGCGGGCAGAGCGCCCTGACCACCGCCCTGCGGGCGCTGGCCCCGCCCGGGAGTCCGGTACTGGTCGAGTCGCCCACCTACCCCGGACTGCTCGCCATCGCCCGTTCCTCGGGCTGCCGGCCCGTACCGGTCCCGGTGGACGCCGAAGGGGTCCGGCCGGAGCTGCTGGCGGCCGCGTTCGAAGCGACGGGCGCGCGGGTCTTCGTGTGCCAGCCGCTGTTCCAGAACCCGACCGGCGCCGTGCTCTCCGCCGCGCGGCGGCCCGAGGTGCTGCGGATCGCCCGGGCCGCCGGGGCCTTCGTGGTGGAGGACGACTACGCCCGGTCCCTGGCCCACGAGGACTGCGGCCCGCTGCCCGCCGCCCTCGCGGCCGAGGACGCCGACGGGGTCGTGGTCCACGTCCGCTCCCTGACGAAGATCACCTCGGCCAGTCTGCGGGTGGGCGCGCTGGCCGCCCGCGGACCCGTCCTGGACCGGCTGCGGGCCATCCAGGTCGTGGACAGCTTCTTCGTCTCCCGCCCGCTCCAGGAAGCCGCCCTCGAACTCGTCGGCGCACCCGCCTGGCCCCGCCACCTGAGGGCCGTCGCCACCGAGCTGCGCCACCGCCGGGACGTACTGGCCGGGGCCCTGCGCCGGGAGCTGCCCGCCGTCGAACTGCCCCATCTGCCCGCCGGGGGATACCAGTTGTGGGTGCGCCCCGGGGGCGGCGGGGACGACTCCGCGTTCGCGGCGACGGCCCTGCGCGCCGGAGTCGCCGTCGCCCCGGGCCGCCCCTACTTCTGCGCGGAGCCGCCGGCCCCGTACGTCCGGCTCAGTTTCGCCGGAGTGCCCGGACCCGGCGAACTGGTCGAGGCCGTCCAGCGGTTGAGGGCCGGCCTCGACCGGGACGGCTGACCCCGGCGAAAACCCTGTTGAGGCGGTCCCGCACCCCTCCTAGCCTGCGCACATGACCGGCATACAGATCACCCCGCTCGCCCGGCGCCCGGAACTGGCGCCCCGCATCTACGACATGGAGGACTCCTGGCCGGAGTTCTCCGGACACGACTCCCTGGCCTGGCTGCTCTACCCGCGCATGGTCGCGGAGTTCCCCGAGTACGTCTGGATCGCCACCGACGGCGACGAGGTGGTGGCCCGCGCGTTCAGCCTGCCCTTCGCCCTGCACGCGCCGGGCCGTGACGGGGCGCTGCCCGCGCAGGGCTGGGACCGGGTCCTCATGTGGGCCTTCTCCGACCAGCGCCGGGGCGTGCGGCCCGACACGGTCAGCGCCCTGGAGATCACCGTCGCCAAGGGCCGCCAGGGCGAGGGCCTCTCCGGCCGGATGCTGGCCGCGATGCGCGAGGGCGCCCGCGCGGCCGGGTTCGCGGAGCTCGTGGCCCCGGTCCGGCCGAGCGGGAAGCCCGCCGAGCCCGACAGTCCGATGGCGGAGTACGCGTACCGGACCCGCGAGGACGGCCTGCCGTACGACCCGTGGCTACGGGTCCACGTCCGCGCGGGAGCCGTGATCGACTCGGTGGCCCCGCTGTCCATGACCGTCAACGGCACGCTCGCCGAGTGGCGGGAGTGGACCGGACTGCCCTTCGACGAGGCCGGCCCGGTGTACGTGCCCGGCGCACTGGCCCCGGTCCACTGCGAACCGGAGCGCGGCTACGCGGTCTACGTGGAGCCGAACGTGTGGGTGCGGCACGCCCTCGGCCCGGCCGGGCCGGCGCGGGCGCCTCAGAGCAGCGAGACCGGGGCGGTGGCCGAGGAGGCGAGGTAGATGCCGCCGATGCCGGCGTAGCTCGCCCGGTAGCCGCGCAGGATCTCGTCCAGCGGGATCGTGAGCCGGGCCGGGCTGTCGCAGCGGGCCGCCCCGAACTGGTCGGTGACGGCGGTGCACAGCGGCCTGCCGCCGACGGTCGTGAAGGTGACCGGTACGCCGTCCAGCCCGGCGGGGGCGTCGGCGATCCGGACGGTGGCGTTCAGGTTCTTCACGCCGAACAGCAGGCCGTTCAGCTTCGCCGGCCCGGCGGCCGCCGCCGTGGCCGCGGCGGGCCGGACCCGGTCGGGGGAGTCGCAGACCTGCGGGACGGCGGCGAAGACCTGGCCGGCGGGGCAGGGGTGCACGGTGGCGACACCGGCGGTGCACTGCACGTAGAACCGGTGGTCCTGGGGCCTCGGGAGCCTTCCGTCGGCCCCGCACGCGGCGCTCGTGGCGGCGGTGGCGGGCGCGGCGGCCAGCCCCAGTGCGAGGAGCGCTCCTGCGGCCGCCGCGGCGAGTCCCCGGTGGATGCGTGACACCATTGCCCCCTGTAACCCTGAGTAACAGACTGGATGCGTAGTGACTATATGCACGGCCGCCCGGTGGGCACAACGGCGCCCCGGGTAGCTCGCCCGTACGAACGTCCGGTAGCTTGAACGCGTTCAATTCAACGTGTTCACGGGCACCGGCGGGTATGGGTGCGCGGCAGGACGTGAGGGGGCGGTCATGGCGGCCGGAGCGGTGACGGGCGGGGGAGCGCACGCCGGACACGGCCGCGGCGCCCGCGAGTGGGCCCACCCGTGGCAGTACGCGCTCGCCGTGTGCGCGGTACTGGCCCCCGTACCGCCCGCGCTCGGCTCCGACGCCTTCTTCGACCGGCCCGGCTACCGCGTGGCCTGTGCGGTGACCGTCGCCGTCGTCGCGCTGCCGCTGTTCCTGGGCCGCCGCCGCACGTCCTTCGTGCGGGCCGCCGCCGTCGCCGGGGCCGTGCTGCTGCCCTGGTCGGTGCTCGGCTCCCTCGGCGGCATGTACGTCTTCTTCCTCTCGGCCCCGCTGCTGTGGCTGGCCGCCCTCGCCGACCCGCGCCGCCGGCCCGTCGCCGCGGCCGTCCTCGCCGGGGCCGGAGCCCTGCTGGTCGCGGCGATCGTGACCGTCCCCGGCTTCTGGTGGCGCGCGCCCTGAGGGCCGCGCCGCTCCGGGGGCGTCACCCCGGCCGGCCGGGGGGTCCGGCCTGCGCGGGGCGGAGCCCCCCGGACGGAGGGCGGCGTACCGGGTCAGCCCCCGGTGCCGGGAGCCGGTACGAGGCCGTCCTCGACCAGGCCGGCCAGGACCGCCTGACCCAGCGCGTGCACGGCCGACTGGGGGCGGACCATGACCGTGAACTCCTTGATCCGGCCCTCCTCGTCGAACTGGAGGAGATCGATCCCGTGGATCTGCCTGCCGCCCACCAGCGCCCGGAAGGGCAGGACCACCGAGGGGGCCTCCTGCCCGTCCGCGGTGGTCTCGGCCGCGCCGTCGAGCCGCCCGAGGTAGCGCAGTTCCCCGAAGGTGCGCAGCAGGACCCCGAAGAGCCCCATGACCTCGGGCTTGCCCTCGAAGGGCTTGAACTTGACCGGACTGTAGAGGCGGACGTCCTCGGCGAACAGGTCGTCCAGCGCGCCCAGGTCCTGCTTCTCCACGGCGGCGCGGAAGCGTTCGGCAGTCTCCATGACCCCTCCTCGTACTCATGAATATGACTAATCACTTTCTTGAGTATCATGCGGCGCACGGACCGGAAAAGGGAAGGGGCTGAGCCTCGATGGCCTTGCGGCACGCGGTACTCGCGGCCCTGCTGGACGACGAGTTCAGCGGCTACGAGCTGGCGAAGGACTTCGGCGTCGGAGTCGCGAACTTCTGGCACGCCTCGCCCCAGCAGGTGTACGCCGAACTCGCCAAGCTGGAGAAGGCCGGACTGGTCGCGGGCCGGGAGGTGGTCCAGGAATCCCGGCCCAACAAGCGCCTGTTCCGGGTCACCGACAGCGGCCGCGCCGAGCTGGAGGCCTTCGCCGTGGCCGAGTCGAAGCCCTCCGTCATCCGCGACGACCTCCTCGTCAAGGTCCAGGCCGCCGACCGCATCGGGTCCGCCGCCGTGATCGCGCAGCTCGAAGAGCGGGCGGCGGCCGCCGACCGCAAGCTCGAATTCCTCGGCAGGCTGCTGCGGAACATGCGCGGGGACCTGGACGAGGAGGAGTTCCTGCGCCGGGGGGAGCGGATCGGGGGCTACCTGACCTGCCTGCGCGGCGTGGCCTTCGAAGAGGGACACCGTGACTGGTGCCTGCGGGCGGCGACCGTCCTGCGGCACAGAGGAGAAGAGGGGGACGGACATGCCGAAGGGTGAGTACCGGCGCTACGTCGCGCTGGGCGACAGCCAGACCGAGGGGGTCGGCGACGGGACCGACGCGGCGGGCCTGCGGGGCTTCGCCGACCGGCTCGCGGAGCACCTCGCGGCCGCGAACCCCGGCCTGCTCTACGCCAACCTGGCCGTCCGGGGCCGCCTGGCCGGACAGGTCCGCGCCGAACAGCTGGAACCGGCGCTCGCGCTGCGCCCCGACCTGGCCACCGTCGTCGCCGGGGTGAACGACCTGCTCCGCCCCGGGTTCGACGCGGCGGAGGTGGCGGGACGGCTGGAGGAGATGTTCGCCGCGCTCACCGCGGCCGGGGCGACGGTGGCCACCGTCACCTTCCCCGACATCGGCAAGATAGCCCCCGCGGCCCGCCCGCTGCGGCCCCGCCTCCACGAACTCAACGACCGCATCCGCGAGGCCGCCGCCCGGCACGGAGTCCTGGTCGCCGAAACCGGCGTGCACGCCGTCGGCGCCGATCCGCGCCTGTGGACCGCCGACCGGCTCCACGCCAGCCCGCTGGGCCACGCGCGGATCGCCGCCGCCCTGGCCGAAGCCGTCGGCGTACCGGGCAGCGACGACAGCTGGACACATCCCCTGCCCCCGCTCCCGGCCCCCTCGCCCGCCCGGGCCGTCGCCGCCGAGCTGGCCTGGGCGGCCGGTTTCCTCGGGCCCTGGCTGGGCCGCCGCCTGCGCGGCCGCTCTTCCGGCGACGGGCGCAGCGCGAAGCGCCCCGTACTGCTGCCGGCGGGCCCCGCGACCGGAGCCCTGGAGGCCGCGCCCGGGCCCTCGTAGGGCGCTCCACGGCCGCGCCCCCGTCTCGGGTGCGCGCGCGGTCCGTCGCGAGGAGGATGGAGGGGGAGGGCGGGCGAGCCGCCCTGCCCCTCCCGCGCGGCCGCGAGCGCTTATCGCCCAGGGGGCAAGGGAGCGCTGCGCCATGACGCACCAGCGGATCGGCCGGGACGTCACCGTCCTGGGGGACGCCATCGAAGTCCCCGGCATCGGATTCCTGCCGGTCAACACCTTCGTACTGCACGCGACGGAGCCGGTCGTCGTGGACACCGGCCTGAGCCTGCCCGACCGGGACTTCCTGGCGGACCTGGGCTCCGTCATCGACCCGGCCGACGTCCGGTGGATCTGGCTGACCCACCCCGACCGGGACCACACCGGCGGACTGTTCGCCCTGCTGGAGGCGGCCCCGCGGGCCCGGGTCGTCACCACTTACCTCGGCGCCGGGATCATGTCCACCGAGCGGCCGCTGCCCATGGACCGCGTCTTCCTGCTCAACCCCGGCCAGACCCTGGACGTCGGCGACCGCTCCCTGACCGGCTTCCGGCCTCCCCTGTTCGACAACCCCGCGACCGTGGGCTTCTACGACGACCGCTCCCGCGCCTGCTTCAGCTCCGACTGCTTCGGCGCGCCCCTGCCGGACGCGGACCTCGCCGCGGGCGGCGACGCCGGTGCGGTCGACCCGGCCGAGCTCCGGGCCGGGCAGCTGCTGTGGGCGGCGGTGGACAGCCCGTGGGTGCACGAGGTGGACCGGAGGAAGTATCTCGCCTCGGTACAGCCCCTGCGCGAGATGGACCCGCAGGCCGTACTCTCGACCCACCTTCCGCCCGCCACCGGGATCACCGCCCGGCTGCTCGACACGGTGAGCGCCGCTCCCCAGGCCGACCCCTTCACCGGCCCCGACCAGCGCGCACTGGAGCAGATGCTCGCCGGGTTCGAACCCGGTCGGCAGGCCGCCTGAAGGAGATCAAAGCTTTGCATAAACCTGCGTAGATACGTATAGTCATGCCATCGATGAGGAGGATCCGATGGTGGTACGTGTAGCGGTGGCAGGAGCGAGCGGGTACGCGGGCGGTGAGGTCCTGCGCCTCCTCCTCGCGCACCCCGAGGTGGAGATCGGCGCGCTGACCGGCAACTCCAACGCCGGACAGCCGCTCGGCCTGCTCCAGCCGCACCTCGTACCGCTCGCCGACCGGATACTGGAGGCGACCACGCCCGAGGTCCTCGCCGGCCACGACGTCGTGTTCCTCGCCCTGCCGCACGGCCAGTCCGCGGCCGTCGCCGCCCGCCTCGGCGACGAGGTCCTCGTCGTCGACATGGGAGCCGACCACCGGCTGAAGGACTCCGCCGACTGGGACGCCTTCTACGGGGCCCCGCACGCCGGGACCTGGCCCTACGGTCTGCCCGAACTCCCCGGCGCCCGGGCCGCCCTGGAGGGCACCAGGCGCATCGCCGTGCCCGGCTGCTTCCCCACGGCCGTCTCGCTCGCGCTGTTCCCCGCCTACCAGGCCGGGCTCGCCGAACCGGAAGCCGTCGTCGTCGCGTCCACCGGCACCTCCGGCGCGGGCAAGGCGCTCAAGCCGCACCTGCTCGGCTCCGAGGTGATGGGCACCGCGACCCCCTACGGAGTCGGCGGCGTCCACCGGCACACGCCCGAGATGGTGCAGAACCTCTCCCCGCTCGCCGGAGAGCGCGTCAGCGTCTCCTTCACGCCGCACCTCGTGCCCATGCCCCGCGGGATCCTCGCCACCTGCTCGGCCAAGGCCCGGCCCGGCACCACCGCCGATTCCCTGCGCGCCGCCTACGAGAAGGCGTTCGCCGACGAGCCCTTCGTCCACCTGCTCCCCGAGGGCACCTGGCCGACCACCAAGTCCGTCACCGCTTCCAACGCCGTTCACATCCAGGTCGCCTACGACGCCTCCGCCCGGCGCGTCATCGCCATCAGCGCGATCGACAACCTGACCAAGGGCACCGCCGGCGGCGCGGTGCAGAGCATGAACATCGCCCTCGGCCTGCCCGAGGCCCTGGGCCTTTCCGCCGTCGGAGTCGCTCCGTGAGCCCCGCACGCGCGGCCACCGGACCACGGACGACGCCGCCCGCCCGCCCGGGCCGGGCGGGCACCGCCGACAGCGACACCAGCCGCCCCGGCGGCGGACCGAACGAGGAGATGCAGTGAGCGTCACGGCAGCACAGGGATTCACGGCGGCGGGCATCGCCGCCGGGATCAAGGCGAACGGCAACCCCGACCTGGCCCTCGTGGTCAACCACGGGCCGCGACTGGCCGCCGCGGGCGTCTTCACCTCCAACCGCGTCAAGGCCGCGCCCGTGCACTGGTCCGAGCAGGTCCTGCGGGGCGGCGCCGTCGGCGCCGTCATCCTCAACTCCGGTGGCGCCAACGCCTGCACCGGCCCCAAGGGCTTCCAGGACACCCACACCACCGCCGAGAAGACCGCCGAGGTCCTCAACGCACAGGGCCTCGGCACGGAGTTCAACGCCGGTGAGATCGCGGTCGCCTCGACCGGCCTGATCGGCGTACTGCTCCCCATGGACAAGCTGCTGCCCGGCATCGAGAAGGCCGCGGCGGCCCTCGGCGCCGACGGCGGCGAGGCCGCCGCCATCGCCATCAAGACCACCGACACCGTGCACAAGACGGCCACCGTCACCCAGGACGGCTGGACCGTCGGCGGCATGGCCAAGGGCGCGGGCATGCTCGCCCCGGGCCTGGCCACCATGCTCGTCGTGCTCACCACCGACGCCGACCTGGACGGCGCCGCCCTCGACCGGGCGCTGCGCGACGCGACCCGCACCACCTTCGACCGGATCGACTCCGACGGCTGCATGTCCACCAACGACACGGTGCTGCTGCTCGCCTCCGGCGCCTCCGGCCGCGTGCCCGCGCACGCCGAGTTCGCCGAGGCAGTACGGACCGTCTGCGACGACCTCGCCCGCCAGCTGATCGGCGACGCCGAGGGCGCGAGCAAGGACATCCGCATCGAGGTCGTCGGCGCGGCCACCGAGGACGACGCGGTCGAGGTCGGCCGGTCCATCGCCCGCAACAACCTGCTCAAGTGCGCCATCCACGGCGAGGACCCCAACTGGGGCCGGGTGCTCTCCGCGATCGGCACCACCAAGGCGGCCTTCGACCCGGACCGGCTGAACGTGGCCATCAACGGCGTGTGGGTCTGCCGGAACGGCTCGGTCGGCGAGGACCGCGACCTGGTCTCGATGAAGGACCGGGAGGTCCACATCACCGCCGACCTGTCCACCGGCACCGAATCGGCCGTCATCTGGGCCAACGACCTGACGGCCGAGTACGTCCACGAGAACAGCGCGTACTCCTCATGAGCGGCGCCGTCGGAAGTGCCCGCAAGCACACGGCCCTCCCCAAGGCGGAGATCCTCATCGAGGCCCTGCCCTGGCTCACCCGCCACAACGGCAAGATCGTCGTGATCAAGTTCGGCGGCAACGCCATGATCGACGAGGACCTCAAGGCGGCGTTCGCCCAGGACGTGGTCTTCCTGCGGCAGGCCGGCCTGCGGCCCGTCGTCGTGCACGGCGGAGGCCCCCAGATCAACGCCCAGCTCGACAAGCAGGGCCTGGTCAGCGAGTTCAAGGCGGGCCTGCGCGTCACGACGCCCGAGGCCATGGACGTCGTACGGATGGTCCTGGCCGGCCAGGTCCAGCGCGAGCTGGTCGGGCTGCTCAACCAGCACGGGCCGCTCGCCGTCGGCATGACCGGCGAGGACGCCCACACCATCACCGCCACCCGGCACAGCCCGGAGATCGACGGCGAACTCGTCGACATCGGCCGGGTCGGCGAGATCACCGCCATCGACACCGGCGCGATCGAGGCGCTGCTCGCCGACGGCCGGATCCCGGTCATCTCCTCCATCGCCCGCAGCGCCGACGACCACCACGTGTACAACGTGAACGCCGACACCGCGGCCGCGGCGCTCGCCGCCGCACTCGGCGCGGAGATCCTCATGGTCCTCACCGACGTCGAGGGCCTCTACGCGGACTGGCCGAACAGCGACGAGGTCATCAGCCGGCTCACCGTCAGCGAGCTGGAGAAGCTGCTGCCCGAGCTGTCGAGCGGCATGGTGCCCAAGATGGAGGGCTGCCTGCACGCCGTCCGCGGCGGCGTCGGCACCGCCCGCGTGATCGACGGGCGGGTCCAGCACTCGATCCTGCTGGAGATCTTCACCGACGAGGGAATCGGCACGATGGTCGTGCCCGACGGACGGCACGACGGACAGCAAGGGGGAACGGAATGACGACGGCAACGGGCAACGAGGGCTACGGCGCCCGCTGGCAGAACGCCCTGACCAACAACTACGGCACCCCCGCGCTCGCCCTCGTACGCGGCGAGGGCGCCCAGGTGTGGGACGCGGACGGCAAGCAGTACACCGACTACGTCGGCGGGATCGCGGTGAACGCCCTCGGGCACGCCCACCCGGCGGTCGTCGCGGCGGTGACCGCACAGGTCTCCACCCTCGGCCACGTCTCCAACCTCTACGCCTCCGAGCCGGTCCTCGCCCTCGGCGAGCGGCTGCTCCAGCTCTTCGGCCGCGAAGGCCGGGTCTTCTTCTGCAACTCCGGCGCCGAGGCCGTCGAAGGCGTGTTCAAGATCGGCCGCCTCACCGGCCGGACCCACATGGTCGCCACCACCGGCGGCTTCCACGGCCGGACCATGGGCGCCCTCGCGCTGACCGGCCAGCCGGGCAAGCAGGGCCCCTTCCTGCCGCTGCCCGGTGACGTCACCCACGTCCCCTACGGCGACGTGGAGGCCCTGCGGGCCGCCGTCACCGAGGAGACCGCGCTCGTCCTCATCGAGCCGGTCCAGGGCGAGAACGGCGTCGTCGTCCCGCCCGCCGGCTACCTGACGGCCGCCCGCGAGATCACCCGCGCCACCGGCACGCTCCTCGCCCTCGACGAGGTCCAGACCGGCATCGGCCGCTGCGGCCAGTGGTTCGAGCACCAGGCCCACGAGGGCGTCGCGCCCGACCTCGTCACCCTCGCCAAGGGCCTCGGCGGCGGCCTGCCGATCGGCGCCGTCGTCGCCTTCGGCGAGGCCGCCGGCCTCCTCCAGCCCGGCCAGCACGGCACCACCTTCGGCGGCAACCCGGTCGCCTGCGCCGCCGGCCTCGCCGTGATCGACACCATCGCCGCCGACGGACTCCTCGACCAGGTCAAGGCACGCGGCGAGCGGCTGCGCTCCGGAATCGAGGGCCTCCAGGGCGGCCAGGGCCACCCGCTGGTCTCCCACGTCCGCGGCTCCGGACTCCTGCTGGGTATCGTGCTGACGGAGCCGCTCGCGCCGAAGGTGCAGCTGGCGGCTCAGGAAGCCGGATTCCTGGTCAACGCGCCCGCCCCCGACGTCGTACGGCTGATGCCGCCGTTCGTCATCACGGAGGCCGAGGTGGACGCGTTCCTCGGGGCACTGCCCGGCATCCTCGACACAGCGGGACGATCCGGAGAATGAGACGACGATGAGCCAGGCGCAGGAACACGAGCAGAACGGCCAGTCCGTCCCGCAGACCCGCACCGCACGCCACCGCCGGATCGTGGACATCCTCAACCGGCAGCCGGTCCGCTCCCAGAGCCAGCTGGCCAAGCTGCTCGCCGACGACGGGCTGAGCGTCACCCAGGCGACGCTCTCCCGCGACCTCGACGAGCTCGGCGCGGTGAAGATCCGCAACACCGGCGGCGAGCTGATCTACGCGGTCCCCAGCGAGGGCGGCTTCCGCACCCCGCAGGCCCCGCTCGGCGAGTCCGCGAAGGAGGAGCGCATGCGGCGCCTCTCCGGGGAACTGCTGATCTCGGCGGAGGCCTCCGCGAACCTCGTGGTCCTGCGCACCCCGCCCGGAGCGGCCCAGTTCCTCGCCTCCGCGATCGACCAGGCCGAACTCCAGGCGATCCTCGGCACCATCGCCGGCGACGACACCCTGATGCTGATCAGCCGCGACCCGGCCGGCGGCCAGGCCCTCGCCGACCACCTTCTGCGCCTGGCCCAGAAGGAAGGCTGAGCCCCGGGGCCCGCCTCATTCAGTATCTCGTCACCGCCAACGGGCCGGAGCGGGTGCCGATCGCGAGGTGCGGGCCGCGGCGGGGGTCGGCCCAGCGCAGGAGCCTGCGCATGGCGGATTCCGGTACGGACACGCAGCCGGCGGTGGCGCCCTTGCCGTTCACGTGCAGGAAGATGCCCGCGCCCCGGCCGCGCACCGGCCGCTCGTAGTTGAAGGCGACGACCAGGGCGTGGGCGTACTGGCGCGCGTACGTCACCAGGTGCTCCGCCTCGCCCGGCGCGCAGTCGGCGGGCAGCGGCTCGACCCACCGGTTGTAGTCGGCCGAGGCATTGTCCTGGCACCACCACGAACGGTCCGTCACCCGCCGGTACCGGTAGGACGTCCCGGCCGGCGCGTGCGCGATGCCGAAGGCGTACGGGAGCGCGTACAGGCCCGTCGGAGTGGTGCTCGTGCCCTGCGTCCGCGTCTCGCCCTCGGTCAGCCCGTTCGCGCCGAACCGCGCGGGCGCGCTGCCGGCCTCGTACCAGCGGCCCGCGCGCCGGTCCCACCAGGTCAGCACGCCCGTGGTGGATCCCGCGTCGGGCGCGACGGCGGTGATCAGCTGGCTCCCGCCGCCGGTGTCGGCGAGGCGGGCGGGCAGCGGGTCCTGGTTCCAGGGGCCCTGCGGGAGCAGGGCGGCGACGATCAGCGAGCCGGTGACGAGAGCGGTACGCAGCACGCGTCCGACGGTACGGGGCGCGAGGGGCGCGGGCCGCGCAGGCAGGCCGTCGACACCCGGTCCGGCCTTCTTCCGGCCGCCCTTTCCGCATGCGCTCGATTGACGAAACATACGGAGTAGTGCATAGTTATGCCTGTCGTTGAATGGATCGTGCCCACCGTGCCGTCGGCACGCCGCGCGACCCCGCCTGAACCAGGCCGTCCGCACCACGCAGTACGAGACGGCCTCCCCGTTACCTCCGCGACGGGGAGGCCGTCGTACCACCACCCTCATAAGGAGCAGTAGCTGTGAGCAGCAACAACGGTGACGTCCGGCTCTGGGGCGGCCGGTTCGCCGACGGCCCTTCCGAGGCCCTCGCGAAGCTTTCCGCGTCGGTCCACTTCGACTGGCGCCTGGCGCCGTACGACATCGCCGGCTCCCGTGCCCACGCACGCGTCCTGCACAAGGCCGGACTGCTCACGGCCGAGGAACTCGACCGCATGACCGCCGGCCTGGACCAGCTGGAGGCCGACGTCGCCGACGGCTCGTTCACCGGCACCATCGCCGACGAGGACGTGCACACCGCCCTGGAGCGGGGCCTGCTGGAGCGGCTCGGCGCCGACCTCGGCGGCAAACTGCGCGCGGGCCGGTCCCGCAACGACCAGGTGGCCACCCTCTTCCGGATGTACCTGCGCGACCACGCGCGGATCGTCGGCGGCCTGATCGCCGACCTCCAGGACGCGCTGATCGGCCTCGCCGAGGCCCACGCGGACGTGGCGATGCCCGGCCGGACCCACCTCCAGCACGCGCAGCCGGTGCTCTTCGCCCACCACGTACTGGCCCACGTGCAGTCCCTGTCCCGGGACGCGGAGCGGCTGCGGCAGTGGGACACCCGCACCGCGGTCTCCCCGTACGGCTCGGGTGCGCTGGCCGGTTCCTCGCTGGGGCTGGACCCGGAGCAGGTCGCCGCCGACCTGGGCTTCGAGCGGGGTTCGGTCGGCAACTCGATCGACGGCACGGCCTCCCGCGACTTCGTCGCCGAGTTCGCCTTCGTGACCGCGATGATCGGGATCAACCTCTCCCGGATCGCGGAGGAGATCATCCTCTGGAACACGAAGGAGTTCTCCTTCGTCACCCTGCACGACGCCTTCTCCACCGGCTCGTCGATCATGCCGCAGAAGAAGAACCCGGACATCGCGGAGCTGGCGCGCGGCAAGTCGGGCCGCCTCATCGGCAACCTGACCGGCCTGCTGGCCACGCTGAAGGCGCTGCCCCTCGCCTACAACCGCGACCTCCAGGAGGACAAGGAGCCGGTCTTCGACTCCTGCGACACCCTGGAAGTCCTGCTCCCCGCCTTCACCGGCATGATGGCGACCCTCACGGTCAACCGGGAGCGGATGGAGGAGCTGGCTCCGGCGGGCTTCTCCCTCGCCACGGACATCGCGGAGTGGCTGGTCAAGCAGGGCGTGCCGTTCCGGGTGGCGCACGAGGTGGCCGGCGAGTGCGTCAAGGTCTGCGAGGCCGAGGGCATCGAGCTCGACCAGCTCACCGACGACCAGTTCGCGAAGATCTCGGAGCACCTGACCCCCGAGGTCCGCACCGTCCTGAACGTCAAGGGCGCGCTGGCCTCCCGCAACGGCCGGGGCGGCACGGCCCCGTCGGCCGTCGCGGTCCAGCTCACCGAGCTGAAGGCCGACCTGGTCATCCAGCACGCGTGGGCGATCCACAAGCAGTAGCACCCCGTGCCCGCAGGGGCGGTGGGAACCGGCCGGTTCCCCCCGCCCCTCCGGCATGACCGGGGATCAGCAGATGACCGTGATCGAGAACGGCCGGTCGCTGTCCACGGCGGCAGTGCCGCCGGCCGACGGCGTCGCCGTGCGGATGAAGAGGGTGTTGGAGTTCACCTGGCCGACCAGGATGGACGAACTGCCCGGCCCGGGGTCGTTCCCGCCGTTGGTGTTGACGGTGCCCAGGAGGGCGCACCCGTTGAGGCCGGAGGGAACGGTGACGTTGTAGCGCCCGATGCCGAACTTGTTGATCCCGCCGATGCCCTGTCCGCCGAGGAACTGTCCGTTCGCGGCGATCTTGGCCCAGGCGGTGGTGGTCGCGGCGGCCCGCTGTGCCTGCTGCGGCTCGGCCGACGCGGAGGACACCGCGAGGGCGCCTCCGATCGCGAGTGCCGTCACCGTGGCGCCGAGGGCCAGCTTCCTTGATCCGTTCATGGTTCTCTCCCTGCCGAAGACGGAATCGATGCAGGTGAACCCGCCCCGGGTAAGGGCTCACTGGAGAGGAGACTCCCAGTTCCGCGACCGGCCGGGGAAGGTCTCGCGGGCGCGGTCACTCCAAATGATCACAGCGGCCCGCCGGGGGAGCGTTCGTTCGACGGGGGACTCTTCGGCCCGGCCCGTTGACGTCCCGGCATGACACGCGGCGAACACGGGTAGTGGTCATCGAATCACAGTGCGTCCGCCCAGGTGGCCAGGTCGTCGAAGTCCGCCCTGGTCAGGCCGATCCGCTCGTCGATCCGCAGCAGCAGCGCGTGGCCCGGGTGGTGGAGGTCGGCGTACTCGCGGTCCATGGCCGTGATGTCGTCGTCGATCCAGGCGAAGGGCCGCCCGCCCGCGTACTCCAGGACGTACTGGGTCTTCCAGAAGGTGCCGCGCGGCGCCCGGCCGTGCATCTGCGGCCAGTCGATGAACGGCAGCCGGGGCAGTCCCAGGTGCGGGCCTATCCAGTCGTTGGCCTCGTCCTTCCAGGTCGTCGCCCAGACCAGCTCGTACGCGTCCGCCAGCGCGAGCAGCTCCGCGCCGTGCGCGGGATTCAGCCAGACCCGCAGCGGCTTCGCGCTCTCGGCCTCCCGCCAGCCCGTGGGCCGCATCCGGTGGGTGGCGTAGCCCTCGGGGCGGCGTTGCGCCTTGGCGGCGTAGGGGTTCAGCGGTCCGTCGACGTCGATCAGCAGGAGTGGCCTCATCGGCTCATGTTCCCTTCCGGCTGCCCGTACGGCAGCCCGTTTTTCCTATGAATGAGACACCGGCGTCTCATTCGGGTTATGCTTGTCTCATGGCCATGGATCGTGACCAGGTGCTCCGCGACGCGGCCGCCCTGCTTTCCCGCAAATCGACCGCGACGATGGACGAGGTCGCCCGCGCCGCCGGAATCGGGCGCGCCACCCTCCACCGGCACTTCGCCGGCCGCGACGCCCTCGTGCGCGCCCTGGAGGAACTCGGCATCCGGGAGTTCGAGGTCGCCTTCGACAACGCCCGCCTCGACGAGGGCACGGCGGTGGAGGTGCTGCGGCGCCTGGTCGCCGAGATCGAGCCCAACGCCCAGCTGCTGGCCTTCCTCGTCACCGAGAACCAGCTCTTCGAGGGCGACCAGGTCAACGAGGGCTGGGCCCGCCTCGACGCCCGCGTCAGCGCCCTCTTCCGGCGCGGCCAGCAGGAGGGGGACATCAGGATCGACCTGAGCCCAGCCTGGCTGACGGAGGCCCTCTACGGCCTCGTGGGCACCTGCGCCTGGGCCGTCATGGACGGCCGGGTCGCCGCCAAGGACTTCCAGTACATGATCATCGAGCTGCTGCTCGGTGGCGCACGACGGAGCGTGGAGTGATGAGCCGTACCGAACAGCTGAACCGGCGGACAGGGGCGGAGGACAAGCGCCGCGGCCGCTGGCTGGCGCTCTCCGTGCTCGTCCTGGCCGTACTGCTGGTCGCGGTGGACGCCACCGTACTCGGTCTCGCCACCCCCGCCCTGAGCGAGGACCTCAAGCCGTCCGGCACCCAGCTGCTGTGGATCGGCGACATCTACTCCTTCGTCATCGCCGGACTGCTCGTCTCCATGGGCTCCCTCGGCGACCGCATCGGCCGCAAGAAGCTGCTGCTCGTCGGCGCCACCGCGTTCGGCGCCGTCTCGGTCCTCAACGCCTACGCGACCAGCCCCGAGATGATGATCGTCGCCCGGGCCCTGCTCGGCGTGGCCGGCGCCACCCTGATGCCGTCCACCCTCGCGCTGATCCGCAACATCTTCCACGACCCGAAGGAGCGCAGCCTCGCCATCGGCATCTGGGGCGCCACCGCCTCGGCCGGCGCGGCCGTCGGGCCCGTCGTCGGCGGAGCCCTGCTCCAGCACTTCTGGTGGGGCTCGGTCTTCCTGATCAACCTGCCCGTCATGATCGCGCTGGTCCTCGTCGGGATCAAGCTGCTGCCCGAGTCCAAGAACCCGGTCGCCGGCCCCTGGGACCTCGTCAGCGTCGCCCTGTCGCTCGTCGGCGTCATCGGCGTGGTCTACGCCGTCAAGGAAGCCGCCACCCACGGCCTGACCGGCGGCGTCTGGGCCGCCGCCGTCATCGGCGCCGGCTGCCTCTACGCCTTCGTCCGGCGCCAGTTCACCCTGCCCTCCCCGCTCCTCGACATGCGGCTCTTCAAGCACCGCGGCTTCTCCGGCGCGGTACTCGCCGACCTCCTCACCGTCTTCGGCCTCTCCGGCCTGGTCTTCTTCCTCTCCCAGTTCCTCCAGCTGGTGCAGGGCCGCGACCCCCTGGAAGCGGGCCTGGCCGAACTGCCCGCCGCGATCGGCGCGGTGGCCACCGGACTGGTCGCGGGCCGCTACGCCCGCCGGTACTCGGTACGGGGCATCGTGGCGGGCGGCCTGGCCGCCATCGGGCTGGCCCTCGCCGTGCTCACCGTGATCCACAAGGAGACCGGCTACCCGCTGCTCGGCGCGGCCCTCCTCGTCGTCGGCCTCGGAGCCGGATTCTCCTTCACCGTCACCGCCGACGTGATCCTCTCCAGCGTCCCCAAGGAGCAGGCCGGTTCCGCCTCCGCCGTCTCCGAGACCGCGTACGAACTCGGCGCCGCGCTCGGCATCGCCCTGCTCGGCTCCATCGTGACCGGCGTCTACCAGGGCTTCACCGCCCCGGCCGGCGTCCCCGCCCCCGTCGCCGACGCCGCGCACGAATCGCTCGGCGGCGCCGTGGAAGCCGCCAGGACCCTGGACCCGCAGACCGCCTCCCAGATGGTCGGCTCCGCCCAGGAGGCCTTCGTCGACGGACTGCGGCTGGCCTCCGGCGTGGGCGCCGCCGTCCTCCTCGCCACCGCCGCGGCCGCCTGGTACCTCCTCAGGGGCCAGAAGCTCCAGGACGGTGTCGGACACTGACCCCCCGTCAGCACACCAAGGGGCGGTGCCCCGAACGCGGTTGACAGCGCGCGGAACCGCGGGACACCATCCCGGCGATGGAGATCAACGACCTGACCCCGGCCGAACGCCGCGTGTGGGATGCCTTCCCCCGCGGCGCCCGCGTCGACTTCCGGCCGGATCCCGGGGAGAGCGCCGCCGCCGGCGCGTCCTGGGGCCCCGAGCGGACCGTACGCGCCGAGGTGCTCACCGCCCTGCTGCTGAACGGCCCCCGGATCGAGGGCCAGGTCGCCGGACTCAACCTCAAGGGCGTCCGGATCACCGGACCGTTCAACCTCAAGTACGCCGTCGTCGACCACCCCGTCCGGCTGCGCGCCTGCTGGTTCGAGCTCCGGCCCGTGCTCTACGGGGCGCAGCTGCGGGCCTTCGTCGTCAACGCCTCCACCCTGCCCGGGCTGACCGCCGGCGTGGTCCGCGTCGACGGCGCGCTCAAGCTGTCCGGCTGCCGCCTCACCGGCCCGGTCCGCCTCACCGGGGCCCGGATAGCCGGCGGCCTCTTCCTGACCCGGTCCGTCATCGGGGTCCCGCCGGGCGAGGGCGACCCGCAGGAGGCGGCGGAGGCGCCGCTCCAGCTGAACCACGCCGAGATCGGCACCGACGTCATCGCCCTCGGGGCCACCGTGCACGGGGAGACCCGCTTCAACGGCTCCACGGTCGGCGGGCGGATCGACCTGGACGACGCCCGGCTGCTCAACCCCGGCGGCGTCGCCCTGCACGCCGAGACCCTCGCCGTCGGCACGGACCTGCGCGCCGCACGGATGGAGGCGCGCGGCCTGGTCAACCTCACGGGGGCCCGGATACCGGGCCAGGTCTACTTCGGCCACGCCTCGTTCGCGAACCCCGACGGGGTCGCCCTGCGGGCCTCCAGCTGCGTCATCGGCGAGATGTGGCTGCGGCGCTGCGAGCGCATCCGGGGGACGGTGAACCTGCGCCGCTCCCAGTTCGACCTCTTGCACGTGCTGCCCGAGATCTGGCCCGACCGGATCCGCATGGACGGCCTCACCTACCGCACCCTCGCCCCGCACCTCCCGGCCGAGCAACGGCTGCCCGCGCTGGAACGGGAGGAGTCGGGCTACCTCCCGTACGCCTACGAACAGCTCGCGGCGGCCTACCGCACGGCCGGCGACGAGGCGGCCGCCCGGACCGTCCAGCTGGCCAAGCTCCGCCGCCACCGCCGGACCCTGCCCCGCCCGGCCCGGCTGTGGGGGCTGATCCAGGACGTCACCGTCGGCTACGGCTTCCGGCCGCTGCGCGCGGCGGGCTGGCTGGCGGCGCTGCTGCTCACCGGGGCCGTCGCCTACGGAACGCATCCGCCGCGGGCCCTGAAGCCGGGGGAGGCCCCCGACTTCAACCCGGTGTTCTACACGATCGACCTGATGGTGCCGATCGTCGGCTTCGGGCAGGAGGCGGCGTACGCGCCGGGCGGCTGGTACCAGTGGCTGTCGTACCTGCTGGTCGTGACCGGCTGGATCCTCGCCACCACGACGGCGGCGGGCGTCAGCCGGTCCCTCCAGCGCCAGTGATCGGGCGTCAGGCGGCCTTGGCCTTGGTGGCGTACATGTCGACGTACTCCTGGCCCGACAGCCGCATGACCTCGGCCATCACCGAGTCGGTGACGGCGCGCAGCACGTAGCGGTCCCGGTCCATGCCCTCGTAGCGGGAGAACTCCATCGGCTCGCCGAAGCGGACGGTGACCCGCCCGGGGCGGGGCATGCCCGCGCCGCCGGGCTGGAGCTTGTCCGTGCCGATCACCGCGAACGGGACCACGGGGGCGCCGGTCATCAGCGTGAGGCGGGCGATGCCGGTGCGGCCCCGGTACAGGCGGCCGTCGGGGGAGCGGGTGCCCTCGGGGTAGATGCCGAAGATCTTGCCCTCTTCGAGGATGCGGCGGCCGGTCATCAGGGCCGCGACCCCGCCGTTGGCGCCGTCACGGTCGACCGGGATCATGCCGGAGCCGGTGAAGAACCACGCCATCAGCCGGCCCTTGAGGCCCTTGCCCGTCACGTACTCGTCCTTGCCGATGAAGTGGACCGTACGGTCGCAGATCAGCGGAAGGATCATCGAGTCGATGAAGGTGAGGTGGTTGCCCGCCAGGATCACCGGACCGGTGCCGGGGATGTTCTCGATGCCCTCCACGCGGGTGCGGAACATCATGCGCATGACCGGTCCGACAGTGGCTTTGATGAGCGCGGTACGGAACAACGTGAGCCCTCCGGCATCGAAAAGCGGCTTCGCACCACACGGCGGTAGTGCAGGTGAGGACGATACTCGCGGGTCAGGGCTGATCGCACATCGGGTTCACGCGGTGGATACGCGATGTTGACGCACGTTTCCGCCATGTTCCGCCGCGGACCCCGTCCCCGACACCCTCCCTTGCCTACCATCGGCACGCCGATTCGGGCCGCGGGACACCCGGAACCCCGGGACAGCGAGCCCCTTTCAGACCGAGGAGTGGCACGGATGACACAGGGTGGGGCAGCGCGGCGCACGGTCCTGGGGGCGGCGGTCCTGGCGGCCGGTACCTCGATCACCGCCCTCGGGGCGGGAACGGCCTCCGCGGCCCCCGCCGCGTCCGACGGGGGACACGGCGGGGGAGGCTACCGGGACCTGCCGGTCCCCACGGTCATCGGCCACCGGGGCGCCAGCGGCTACCGGCCGGAGCACACCCTGGGCTCGTACCAGCTGGCCCTCGACCTCGGTGCCGACGTCATCGAACAGGACCTCGTCCCCACGAAGGACGGCCACCTGGTGTGCCGCCACGAGAACGAGATCGGCGGCACCACCGACGTCGCCGACCACCCCGGGTTCGCCGCCCGGCGCACCACCAAATCCGTCGACGGGGTCTCCGTCACCGGCTGGTTCACCGAGGACTTCACCCTCGCCGAGCTGAAGACCCTGCGCGCGAAGGAGCGCATCCCCGCCGTCCGCCAGCGCAACACGCTCTACGACGGCCGGTGGGCCGTCCCCACCTTCGAAGAGGTGCTGCGCTGGGCCAACAGGGAGAGCCGCCGCCGCGACAAGCAGGTCTGGCTGCACGTGGAGACCAAGCACCCCACCTACTTCCGGTCCCTGGGCCTCGGCCTGGAGGAGCCCCTCGCCCGGCTCCTGCGCCGCTACGGCCGCGACGGCCGGGACGCCGCCCTCTTCCTCCAGTCCTTCGAACCCTCCAGCATCCAGCGGCTCTCGCGGCTGGTCTCCGCGCCGCGCGTGGTGCTGCTCTCCGCCGCGAACACCCGGCCCTGGGACTTCGAGGTGGCGAAGGACCCCCGCACGGTGGCCGACCTCGTCAAGCCCGAGGGCCTGAAGTGGATCGCCGGATTCGCCCAGGGCATCGGGCCCACCCTGGACCTGGTCATCCCGCGGGACGCGGCCGGAAAGCTCGGCACCCCCACCACCCTCGTCAAGGACGCCCACGCCCGGGGCCTGCTGCTGCACCCCTACACCGCGCGCAACGAGAACAGCTTCCTGCCGGCCGAGTACCGCAAGGGCACGGATCCGGCCGCGTACGGGGACGCCTTCGGCGCCTTCGCGAAGTACTTCGAACAGGGCATCGACGGGATCTTCACCGACAACCCGGACACCGGCCTGCTCGCGGCGGAGGCCTTCCGCCCCGGACGCGGCGTCAACCGCTAGGCCCCGGGACCCGTACGGGTGTTCCGGGTCCGGCGCGGAAACCGCCCGGCCCGGCACCCGCGTCCCGCCCGGCATGGACCTCATGAAGGACTCCGACCTCCTGAACGAGCTGGGCCCGCTGCTCTCCGCCGAGGCCGCAGCGGAAGCCCCGGGCACCGGCGTCGACGCCGCCGACCTGGAACAGGCCGTCTGGGTCAGGCTGCTGGAGCACGGACCGCGCGACCCCGGCCCCACCGGTTCCCCCGGCCCCACCGGACGGGCCCGCTGGCTGCGGCGGGCGGTGCGGGCCGAAGCCCGGCTCGCACGGCGGCGGGCCCGGCGCGAGGTCCCGTACGACGGCTCCCCTGCGGACGAAGTCGGGGAGCCGGAAGGCGCGCTGGTGCACGGCGAGGAGAAGCGGGCCCTCCGATCGGCGGTCGCCCGGTTGCCCGGACGCTGTCCGGAACTCATAGGGGCACTTCTTTCGCCGAGGGACCTTACCTACCGTGAAATCGCAGGAGAGTTGGGTATCTCACAAGGAAGTTTGGGGCCCGTCCGTTCCCGATGCCTGGGATGTCTGCGCAGAATGCTCGCTGCAGAGGTTGGCGCTCCTGGCCTTCGGGGAAGGGAGCGGTAGACCAGAGGGCCACCAGGTGAGCGGGAGGCATGCGCACATGGGCATGAGCGTGACCATTTCGGCGGCGACCGCCGAGGACGCCGAGCAGATCTTCAAGCTGCAGTATCTGGCGTTCCAGCGGGAGGCCGAGCTCTACGGCAACTACCTGATCCAGCCGCTCACCCAGTCCCTGGACTCCCTGAAGGCGGAGCTGGCGGCGGACACCGTCCTCGTGGCCCGGCTCGGCGACGAGGTGGTCGGCACGGTGCGCGGCAGGCTCGGCGAGGACGGCACGGCGAGCATCGCCAAGCTGTGCGTGCACCCGCGGCTCCAGGGCCACGGCCTCGGCGCCCGCCTGCTGCGCGCGGTCGAGGAGGCTCTCGCGGGCCGCGGCTCCACGAACCGGTTCCGCCTGCACACGGGCCACAAGAGCGAGTCGAACCTGCGCCTCTACCGCAAGGCCGGCTACCTGGCGGTCGGCAACCGCACCGCCTCCGACGGGGTGCGGCTGGTGATCCTGGAGAAGGAAGCCAAGGAAGCCACCGACTTCGCGGTCAGCGCCTGACCCCCGCCCCGTCGATGCGCGAGGTGCGAACGGTCCCGCCGCGCGGGGCCGTTCTCACCGCTTGGCGCGCAGCCAGAGCATCCCGGTGACCGGCAGGACCACCGGGATGAACAGGTAGCCCATCCCGAAGTCCGACCACACGGTCGCGTCGGGGAAGGCCTCGGGGCGCACCAGGGTCCAGGTGCCCACGGCGAGGACGCCGGCCAGTTCGGCGGCGCAGCACACCAGTGCCGCCTTGCGGGCCCGCTCCCCGCCCCGCACCAGCGAGTACGTGATGAAGGCGTAGGCGAGGGCGGCCGCCCCGGACAGCGAGTACGCCAGCGGGGCCCGGTCGAACTCGGTGGAGATCTGGTAGGCCGACCGCGAGACCGCGCCGACCACCATGACCCCGTAGAGCCAGACCAGCAGCAGTCCCGGGCCGGAGACGAGACGCTTGCGTCCCGCGGGCTCGGTCGCGGTCGTGTGGGTGTCAGGCACCGGTGCTTCCCCAGATGTCGTAGAGCCGTACTTCGAGCACGGCGAGGACGACCGCGCCCGCGGCCACCGTCACCGAACCCCACTTCGTCCGCTCGGTCAGCGAGAGCATCCCGGCGGCCGGGACCGCCGCGAAGGCGCCCAGCAGGTAGGCCACGAAGATCACCGTGCCCTGGCCGGGCTTCTCGCCCCGGGCCAGCTGGACCAGCCCGACCACCAGCTGGGCCAGGACCAGGACGGTCACCACGGCCATGCCGATGAAGTGCCAGTCCTTGGTCGGCTGGTCCCGCCATGCGGCGTGGCCGCACCAGGCGGCGAGGGCGAGGGCGGCCGCACCGATGGCGACCGTCAGGGCGACGAGCATGCAGCGAGGGTATTACGGGCCGAAAGACCCGATGCGCTCACCCCTGGTCCCGGGCTTTGCTGGATGGCATGAAGCTGCATGCCGAAGCCCTGCTGTTCGACAACGACGGCACCCTCGTGTCCTCGATGGATTCCGTGCACCGCTGCTGGGCCCGCTGGGCCCGGGAGCACGGCATCACCGACGAGGAGTTCGCCCGGGTCGAACTGCACGGCCGCCCCGCGACGGAGATCATCGCCGAGCTGCTGCCAGAGGAGGCCCGGGCCGGGGCCCTCGTCCGCATCGAGAACCTGGAGGTGGAGGACGTCCCCGGCGGTGTCGTCCTGCTCCCCGGCACCAAGGAACTGCTGTCCGCGCTGCCCGCGGACCGCTGGGCCGTGGTCACCTCCGCGACCCGCCCGCTGGCCGAGGCCCGCCTGCGCGAGGTGGGCATCGACTTCCCCGAGCTGGTCGCCGCCGACGACATCACCCGCGGCAAGCCCGACCCGGAGCCCTTCCTGCTCGCCGCGCGGCGTCTGGGCGTGGACCCGGCGCGCTGCGTGGTCTTCGAGGACGCCCCGGCGGGCCTGGCCGCCGGCCGCGCGGCCGGCATGACGACCGTGGCCTTGACCACAACGCACACCGCCGCGGAGCTCGACGCGGACGTGGTCGTACGGGACCTCTCGGCCGTGTCCGCACTGGTCACGGACGCCGGAGTGACGCTTGAGACGACCGGCTGAAGGTGACCGGTGTTGTCCGTAATGCGGTCGGATTACGTCCGCTATCCGGACAGCATTGATCGGTGAGTCGCCATGTCTGCTTTACTTGGGCACATGACCACGACGAGCAGCCGCACCCTTGCGACCGAGGCGACGATGACGCCCGGTGCTCGTTGTATGTGTCGAATGTGCGCCTTCTGAGGGCCCCTTTCCTGCAGTCTCGCGCCCCGAAGCGAGACCGGCCGAGCCGCTCCGCACACCGCGTCACCCCATGACCGGCCCTACGGACCGCTCCTGCCCCGCGCACGCGCCGGTGCCATCCCTTTGTGACGGTTCGGCCCGTATCGCGTCCCCAGATGTTTGCCCCGTGCCCGGCACCCGCTGCGCCGTGCACTCGACAGCGACGGAATTCCTGTGATCACCACATCGGGCCTCACGAAGGTCTACCAGTCCCGTGGCCGCGAGGTCACCGCCCTGGACGGCGTCGACCTCCACGTCCGCGAGGGCGAGGTATACGGAGTCATCGGCCAGAGCGGAGCCGGCAAGTCCTCCCTCATCCGCTGCGTGAACCTGCTGGAGCGCCCCACCACCGGCACGGTGACCGTCGACGGAGTCGACCTCACCGCGCTGGCCGGCCGCGGCCGCCGCGCCGGCAAGGAACTCCGCGAGGCCCGCAGCCGCATCGGCATGGTCTTCCAGCACTTCAACCTGCTGTCCTCCCGCACCGTCCAGGCCAACATCGAGCTGCCCCTGGAGATCCTCGGGGTCTCCGGCCGCGAGCGCTCCCGCAAGGCCGCCGAACTCCTCGACCTCGTGGGCCTCGCCGACAAGGCCAAGGCCTACCCCGCCCAGCTCTCCGGCGGCCAGAAGCAGCGCGTCGGCATCGCCCGCGCCCTGGCCGGCGACCCCAAGGTGCTGCTCTCCGACGAGGCCACCAGCGCCCTCGACCCCGAGACCACCCGCTCCATCCTCCAGCTGCTGCGCGACCTCAACCGCCAGCTCGGCCTGACCGTCCTGCTCATCACGCACGAGATGGACGTCGTCAAGGCCGTCTGCGACTCCGCCGCGCTGATGAAGCGGGGCCGGGTCATCGAGTCCGGCACCGTCGCCGAGCTCCTCGCCACCCCCGGCTCCGAGCTCGCCGGGGAACTCTTCCCGGTCAGCGGCACCGCCACCGGCCCGGACCGCACGGTCGTCGACGTCACCTTCCACGGCGACGCCGCCACCCAGCCGGTCATCTCCCAGCTGTCGCGGACCTACAACATCGACATCTCGATCCTCGGCGCCGCCATGGACACCGTCGCGGGCCGGCAGGTCGGCCGCATGCGCATCGAGCTCCCGGGCCGCTACGAGGAGAACGTGGTCCCGGTCGGCTTCCTGCGCGAGCAGGGCCTCCAGGTCGACGTCGTCGACGAAGCCCCCACGACGCCGGACGTCGACTCCGAGCTGGCCGCACTGGTCAAGGATGGTGCCAAGTGACCTGGTCCGAGATGCAGCCCCTGCTCACCCAGGGCACGTACGACACCCTCTACATGGTGCTGTGGTCCACCCTGGTGACCGTCCTCGGCGGACTGCCCATCGGCGTCCTGCTGGTCCTCACCGACAAGGGCGGCCTCCTGCAGAACCAGCCGCTCAACAAGGTCCTCGGCGTGATCGTGAACATAGGCCGCTCGCTGCCGTTCATCATCCTGCTCATCGCCGTGATCCCCTTCACCACCGCGGTCGTCGGCACCTTCATCGGCCCCACCGCCATGATCGTGCCGCTGTCCATCGGAGCCATCCCCTTCTTCGCCCGGCTCGTCGAGACCGCCGTCCGTGAGGTGGACCACGGCCTGGTCGAGGCCGTCGAGTCCATGGGCGGCGGCATCCCGACCCTCGTCGGCAAGGTCCTGCTCCCGCAGGCCCTGCCCTCGCTGATCGCCGCCGTCACCACCACCCTGATCACCCTGATCGGCTACTCGGCCATGGCCGGCGCCGTCGGCGGCGAAGGACTCGGCTCCAAGGCCATCACCTACGGCTTCCAGCGCTTCGAGACCGGCTTCATGATCGCCACCGTCGTGATCCTGATCGCCCTCGTCACGGTGGTCCAGCTGATCGGCGACGGCGTCGTCCGCGTCCTGTCCCGCCGCGGCCGGACGGCCTGAACCGGCCCGCAAGACCTCTCCACCCCAAGAAGGCCCGCACTTGTCGTGCTTGGGCCACCACCCCCGCGCGTACCCCGTACCCGCAGCAAGAAAGGCACTCTTCGTGCGCAAGAACATCAAGCTCACCGCTTTCGCCGCCGCCTCCGCCGCCCTCGCCCTCGGCCTCACCGCCTGCGGCAGCTCCTCGGACCCGTCCTCGTCCACCAAGGCCGACGGCGGCAAGGTCGACGAGAGCAAGCCGCTGGTCATCGCGGCCTCCCCGAGCCCGCACGCCGACATCCTGAACTTCGTCAAGGACAAGCTCGCGGCCAAGGACGGCCTCAAGCTGGAGGTGAAGGAGTTCACGGACTACGTCCTGCCCAACACCGCCACCGAGCAGGGCCAGGTCGACGGCAACTACTTCCAGCACAAGCCGTACCTCGACGACTTCAACAAGAAGAACGGCACGCACATCGTGCCCGTCGTGAACGTGCACCTGGAGCCCCTCGGCCTCTACTCGAAGAAGGTCAAGGCCCTCTCCGACATCAAGGCCGGCCAGACCATAGCCGTCCCCAACGACACCACCAACGAGGGCCGCGCCCTCCAGCTGCTCGCCGCGAACAACCTGATCACCCTCAAGGAGGGTGTCGGCACCAGCGCCAAGCTGTCCGACATCACCGACAAGAAGGGCCTGGAGTTCAAGGAGCTGGAGGCCGCCACGGTCCCGCGCGCCCTGGGCGACGTCGACGCCGCGATCATCAACGGCAACTACGCCCTGGAGGCCAACCTCGCCCCCGCCAAGGACGCCCTGGTCCTGGAGAAGGCCGACGGCAACCCGTACGCCAACTTCCTGGCGGTCAAGGACGGCAACCAGAACGACCCGCGCGTCCAGAAGCTCGCCAAGCTCCTGAACTCCGACGAGGTCAAGAAGTTCATCGAGGACAAGTACCAGGGCTCGGTCACCCCGGCCTTCGGCGCCCCCGCCGCCTCCTGACGCACCCCGCCGACGGAAGGCCCGCCGACGGAAGACCGCCTGGTCGGCGCCGGATTCCCGGCCCCGCGCACCCGCCAGGGCGCGCGGGGCCGAAGTCTGCCCGGAGGCTGCCCGCTTCCGGGCAGCCCGGCCCTGCACATCCCCCGGCCGATGCTGCATGCTGTGGCCTACGACCCGCACGAACGGTCCCGCACCACGGTCGCCCCACGGTCTCAGGCATGGAGCTGCGCATGACTACCACCTTCCCGGACGTCACCATCAGCACGGACCGGCTGGTGCTGCGCGCCTTCGAGGAAGAGGACGTCACCGCGCTCGCCGAGATGATGAACGACGAGCACATCACCGCCTGGACCTCGGCCCCGCACCCCTACACCCACGCCGACGCCCACGGCTGGGCCACCCGGCACGCCCACGCCGAACGCACCGAGGGCCGCGGCATCGTCTTCGCCGTCACCGAATTCCTCACCCAGCGCCTCGTCGGCATCGTGCACCTCCAGAACACCAACTGGCACACCCGCACCACCGAGGTCGGGTACGTCACCGCGCCCTGGGCCCGCGGCGAGGGCTACGCCAGCGAATCCGTGCTCGCCATCGCCCAATGGCTCTTCCGCGACCAGCGCTTCGAACGCCTCGAACTGCGCACCGCCGCCGACAACACCGCCTCCCAGCAGGTCGCCCAGAAGATCGGCTGCATCAGCGAGGGCGTCCTGCGCAACGCCTGGATAGTGCGCACCCAGGACACCGACGGCAGCTGGCAGGAGACCCGCACCGACCTCATCGTCTGGAGCCTGGTCCCCGAGGACCTCGACGACGCCGACGGATACGACGGGTACGACGGCTACGAGCGGTACGACGCCTACGAGAGCCGCCCCGGCGACGACGCCCGGTACCCCTTCGGACAGCGGGCCGACGCGAGCGGCCACCCCGTCGGCGCCGACTGGAACTGACCCGATGACCAGGTAGTCTCACCGTGCCCGACCCCCAGACGAAGCTTCGCCTGCCCCCCACCCCAGGAGACTGACGACGATGGCCGACCGGGTCACGGTGATCGGCTGGGACGGTTCGCCGCTGACCGCGGCCGCCAGGTCCGCCCTCTCCGCCGCCACCCTGGTGGCCGGCGCCGCCCACCACCTCGCGCTGCCCGAGGTCCCGCCCACCGCGGAACGCATCCGCCTCGGCAGCCTCGGCCTCGCCGCCCGCCGCATCGCCGGACACCGCGGCACCGCCGTGGTCTTCGCCGACGGAGACCCCGGGTTCTTCGGCGTCGTACGCACCCTGCGCGCCCCCGAGCACGGCCTCGAAGTAGAGGTCGTACCCGCCGTGTCCGCCGTCGCCGCCGCCTTCGCCCGCGCCGGCATGCCCTGGGACGACGCCCAGGTCGTCGTCGCCCACCCCCGCACCCTCCGACGCGCCGTCAACGTCTGCCGGGCCCACGGCAAGGTCGCCGTCCTCACCTCACCCGGCGCCGGACCGGCCGAACTCGCCCTGCTCCTCGACGGAGTCCACCGCACCTTCGTCATCTGCGAGGAACTGGGCACCGACCGGGAACGCGTCACCGTCCTCACCTCCGACAAGGCCGCCGACCACACCTGGCGCGACCCCAACGTCGTCATCGTCATCGGCGGCGCGGGTCACTCCGCGGACCCCGCCGAAGCCGCCTGGCTGCTCGGCCGCAACCCCGCCCTCGCCGCCGGCCGCGGCTGGGCCCGCCCCCAGGACCTCCCCGCGGGCGCCGCACCCACCGGCGAGGGCGAGTCGGCGCACCTGCGCGCCGCCCAGCTCGCCCGGCTCGGCCCCCGCGCCGGAGACCTCGTCTGGGACATCGGAGCGGGCTCCGGTGCCCTCGCCGTGGACGCCGCCGCCCTCGGCGCCGCCGTCATCGCAGTCGACGCCGACCCGCGCGCCTGCGAACGCGTAACCGCCGCCGCCCGCAAGCGCGGTGTCCAGCTCCAGGTCGTACCCGGCCGCGCACCGCTCGTACTGGAGAACCTGCCCGAACCCGACGTCGTCCGCGTCGCCGGCGGGGGAGCGGAGGTCGTCGCCGCCGTCGCCGACCGGCGCCCCGAACGCATCGTCAGCCACGCCTCCACGCGCGACGAGGCCGAGGCCATCGGCCGCACCCTCACCGAACACGGGTACGCCGTCGAGTGCGCCCTGCTCCAGTCCGTCGGCCTCGACACCCGCACCTGGGCCGAACAGGACCGTTCCGTCGTGTTCCTCCTGGCAGCCGAACGCCCCCCGAGCCGCTAGTGCCGGGCCCGGGGTAGGCTGGCCGATCGTCGTACTGCCCCACAGCGCGCACGACGTGGCGCAGTCCACAGCCGGCCGTGCCGGTTTCTGGCCGACACGGCGGCCGACGAGCGCGACAATGCTCAGGAGTTGTTGTGCGGACGCGGGTGAGACGAACGCGTCGCACGGCAACCACGCTCGTTGGTCATGTGGGCGCCGGGCGATCGAAGAGGCAACATCGATGGGCGAGGGGTACGCATGACTGACACCGGCCAGGTCCCGGGCGAGGGTCACCCGGACAACGCGGGCATGGTGGATCAGCAGGGCATCCCCGCTCCGGTCCCGCCCCTTCCCCCGCTGCCCCCCGTCCCGCCCCAGGTTCCGGCGGGCTACGCCTTCCAGGACCTCGTGGACGACCCGGCCGAGGCTGAGGACGAGGAACTGCTCCTGATGCCGAGCGCCCAGGGCTCCTGGAGCGACCCGCAGGTCGTCCCGCCGGTCCCGGCCTTCCCGGCGGACTTCGCGGCCGAGCCCGTCTACACCGAGTACCCGCAGCCCCCCGCACCCGGCTACCCGCAGCCCGTCCACCCCGGCTTCCCCGACGCGGGCTACCCGCAGGCCGAGCCCGCCCGGCCGGGCAACGGCTTCCCCGACGGCTCCCTCCCCGAGGGCGCCTTCCCGGACGGCTCCTTCCCCGACGCCGGATACCCCGACGCGTACGCCGAGCCCGCCGCCTACAGCGCCGGCGCCCACGAAACCGGGGGCCGTGACTCGGGCGCCCTCGACCTCGGCGGTCTCGTGGTGCCCCCGCCGGCCTCCCCGATGCAGGCCGCGGCCCCGGTGATCCCGGCGCGCCGCCCGCTCCACATGGGTCCGCCCGTGCCCGAGGCCACCGGCGGAGTCGTCCGCTCCCTCGCCGACCGCGGCCCGGCCGCCGCGCCCGCCCCGGCCCCGGCGCCCGTTCCCGAGCCGGTGCCCGCCGCCGCGCCCAGCCTGGCGGCGATGCCCCAGCCCATGCCCGTACGTCACGCGGGGCCGCCGACCACCGGCCCCGAGTACCTGGACGTCCCGCGCGCCGAGGCCGCCCAGGCGGCCCCGCAGCAGCCCGGCGAGGTCCCGGCCCCGGCGGACGCCCCGTGGCCCGCGGAGCCGGTCCCCGCAGCGGAACCCGCCGCGGCCACCGCGCCCGCGGCCGAGCCGGCACCCGCCGCCGAGCCCGTGCCCGCGCCGGACCAGGCCCCGGCCGCCGCAGCCGAGCCCGCCGCCGGCCCCGCGCCCGCCGTCGAAGCCGTGCCCGTCGCCGAGCCCGCCGCCGCGGAGCCCGCCGTCACCGCAGCCGCCGAGCCGGCGCCGGAGCCAGCCGCGGAGCCCGTCGCGGAGCAGGCCGTCGTGCCGTCGCCCGAGCCGGCCGTCGAGGCCGCGCCGGAGCCCGAACCCGTACCGGAGCCGGTGGCGGAGCCCGAGGCCGCGCCGGAGCCCGTCGTAGTGGCGGCCCCCGAGCCGGAGCCCGTACCGGAGCCGGCCCCGGAGGTCCCCGAGGCCGAGGTGGCCCCCGAGGCCGCGACGGCCGCCGAGCCCGAGCCGGCCGCCGAGCCCGTCCCGCAGCCCGAGGCCGCCGATGCCCCGGCCCCCGTCGAGGCCCCGGCCGAGCCGGTCGCCGCCCAGGCCCCCGAGGCCCCCGCCGAGGCCGCCGAGACCCCCGTCGAGCCCGTGGCCGAGGTGCCGGTCGAGCCGGTCGCCGCAGAAACGGTGGTCCAGGCCCCCGCCGAGCCGCAGCCCGAGCCCGTCCCCACCCCCGAGGCCGAGACCGCCGCCGAGGCCGCCCCGGAGGCCACCGGAGCCCCCGTCGAGCCCCCGGCCGAGCCGGCCGTACCGGTCGAGGCCCCCGAAGCCCCCGAGGCCGCGGAACTCCCCGAGACCCCCGCCGTCTCCGCCGGCGAAGCCGCACCCGGGTACGCCGACGCCGAGCGCGAGGCCGTCCTGCGCGTCATGCGCGAGCGCCGCGACATCCGCAAGGGCTTCCGCACCGACCCCATCCCGCACGAGGTGCTGCTCCGCGTCCTGGAGGCGGCCCACACCGCCCCCAGCGTCGGCCACTCGCAGCCCTGGGACTTCGTCGTCATCCGCTCGGCCGAAACCCGCCGGACGATGCACGAGCTCGCCCAGCGCCAGCGCGAGGCCTACGCCAAGTCGCTGCCGAAGGGCCGGGCCAAGCAGTTCAAGGAACTCAAGATCGAGGCCATCCTCGACACCCCGGTGAACATCGTCGTCACCGCCGACCCCACCCGCGGCGGCCGCCACACCCTCGGCCGGCACACCCAGCCGCAGATGGCCCCGTACTCCTCCGCCCTCGCGGTCGAGAACCTCTGGCTCGCCGCCCGCGCCGAAGGCCTCGGCGTCGGCTGGGTCAGCTTCTTCGACGAGCGCGAGATGGTCCGCGCCCTCGGCCTCCCGGAGCACCTGGAGGTCGTCGCGTACCTGTGCGTCGGCTACGTCGACGAGTTCCCCGAGGAGCCCGAGCTCGCGCAGGCCGGCTGGTCCCAGCGCCGCCCGCTGTCCTGGGTCGTCCACGAGGAGACGTACGGACGCCGCGCGCTGCCCGGCGAGGAGCCGCACGACCTCCTCTCGGAGACCGTCGCCAGCATCCGCCCGCTCGACGCGAAGGCGCTCGGCGAGGCGTGGGAGCGGCAGAAGCGCATGACCAAGCCCGCCGGGGCCCTCGGCATGCTGGAGATCATCTCCGCCCAGCTGTCCGGTCTCTCCCGGGTCTGCCCGCCGCCGATCCCGGAGCCCGCCGCCGTCGCGATCTTCGCCGGTGACCACGGCGTCCACGCCCAGGGCGTCACCCCGTGGCCGCAGGAGGTCACGACCCAGATGGTCGCGAACTTCCTGGGCGGCGGAGCCGTCTGCAACGCCTTCGCCAACCAGGTCGGCGCCGAGGTCTGCGTCATCGACGTCGGCGTGGCGGGCGACCTGCCCGCCACCACCGGCCTCCTCCCGCGCAAGGTCCGCCCCGGCACGGCCGACCTGTCCGTCGGCCCCGCGATGACCCGCGAGGAAGCGGTCGCGGCCATCGAGGTCGGCATCGAGACGGCCCGCGACCTCGTCGCCGCCGGCAACAAGGCGCTCCTCACCGGCGAGATGGGCATCGCGAACACCACGGTCTCCGCCGCCCTGATCTCGGTCTTCACCGGCGTCGACCCGGCGGAGGTCACCGGCCGCGGCACCGGAATCAACGACGAGACCCACGCCCGCAAGGTCGAGGTCGTACGCCGCGCCCTGGAACTCCACCAGCCCGACCCGGCGGACCCGATCGGCGTCCTGGCGGCCATCGGCGGCCTGGAGCACGCGGCGATCGTCGGCCTGCTCCTCGGCGGAGCCTCCCTCCGCACGCCGGTCATCCTGGACGGCGTGAGCGCCGGCGCGGCCGCCCTGGTGGCCCGCGCCATCGCCCCCGAGTCCCTCTCCGCCTGCATCGCGGGCCACCGCAGCGCGGAGCCGGGTCACGTCGCCGCCCTGAACAAGCTCGGCCTGCGCCCGCTGGTCGACCTGGACCTCCGCCTCGGCGAGGGCACCGGCGCGCTGCTGGCCCTCCCCCTGGTCCAGAGCGCGGCCCGCGCGATGCACGAGGTGGCCACCTTCGACTCGGCGGGCGTCACCGAGAAGTAGCCACCCCCCGGCCCCCGGCCCCAGGACAGCCCCTGGGGCCCACCCCCGCGCCTCGATCGCAGTCGGGCCGAGCGCCCGGGGCCCGGACGACCGGTCGCCCACGGAGGCCGCTGCACGGAGGCCGCTTCACGGGGTCCGTGGCAGCGTTCTGCGGGCCGGGGTCGGGGTCGGGGACGGGGTGGGGTGTCGTCCGGGACTAAAACGTGATTTGTTGGCGCCCTGTCCCGACCGGCAACACACTCCGGACGGGGCGCCATAAATCATGCCCGTCCCGGACGACACCCCACCCCGTCCCCGACCCCGGCCCCACCCGCAGCCCCCGCATCCCCCCGCCCCCGGCGCACCCGCAGCCCCCCGCCCCCCGAGCCCCCCGCCCCCGCCGGGTCGTATCGTGGTCCCGGACGGAGGAAACCCGCACCTCACACCCGTCAAGCCGCTCCAGCGCAGCAGCGGCTCCACCAGCCCAGACCCGCCGCACCAGGAGCCGCAACCGCCATGGCAAACCCGGCACACCCCGCCTATCCCGTAGGTCTCCGCCTGGCCGGGCGCCGCGTCGTCGTCATCGGCGGCGGCCAGGTCGCCCAGCGCCGACTGCCCGCCCTCATCGCGTCCGGCGCCGACGTCCTGCTCATCTCCCCCTCCGCGACCCCCTCCGTGGACGCGATGGCGGAGACCGGCGAGATCCGCTGGGAGCGCCGCCGCTACCAGGACGGCGACCTCACCGACACCTGGTACGCCCTCATCGCCACCCGGGACCGCGAGGCCAACGACCTGGCCTCCGCCGAGGCCGAGGCCAAGCGCGTCTGGTGCGTGCGCGCCGACGACGCCGAGGCCGCCACCGCCTGGACCCCGGCCACCGGCCGCGTCGAGGGCGTCACCGTCGCCGTGCTCACCGGCAACGACCCGCGTCGTTCCGCCGCCGTCCGGGACGCCATCGTCGAGGGCCTGCGCGACGGCTCCCTCGTCGCCCCCGCCCACCGCCACAAGAACACCCCCGGCGTCGCCCTCGTCGGCGGCGGCCCCGGCGACCCGGACCTGATCACCGTCCGCGGCCGCCGCCTGCTCGCCGAGGCCGACGTCGTGATCGCCGACCGGCTCGGCCCCCGCGACCTCCTCGACGAACTCCCCCCGCACGTCGAGGTCATCGACGCCGCGAAGATCCCGTACGGCCGGTTCATGGCCCAGGAGGCCATCAACAACGCCCTGATCGAGCACGCCAAGGCCGGCAAGGCCGTGGTCCGGCTCAAGGGCGGGGACCCGTACGTCTTCGGCCGCGGCATGGAGGAGCTCCAGGCCCTCGCCGAGGCGGGCATCGCGTGCACCGTCGTCCCCGGGATCTCCAGCTCCATCTCCGTGCCCGGCGCGGCCGGCATCCCGGTCACCCACCGCGGCGTCGCGCACGAGTTCACCGTGGTCAGCGGCCATGTGGGCCCCGACGACGAGCGTTCCCTCGTGGACTGGGCCTCCCTCGCCAAGCTCACCGGCACGCTGGTGATCCTGATGGGCGTCGACAAGATCGGCCTGATCGCCGAGGCCCTCGTCCGCCACGGCCGCTCCGCCGACACCCCGGTGGCGGTGATCCAGGAGGGCACCACGGCCACCCAGCGCCGGGTGGACGCCACCCTGGCCACCGTCGGCGCGACCGTCCGCGCCGAGGAGGTCCGCCCGCCCGCGGTCATCGTGATCGGCGAGGTCGTCCGCGTGGGCACCCCCGGAACGCCCGGTACGCCCACCCCCGGAACCCCCACCACCCCCGCAGTCCCCACCGCCGGCGCCTGACAGGCCGTTGGCACCACACCCAGGACAAGGCAGTATCACCCTGTGGCTGATCTCATCACCGTCGAGGATCCCGACGACCCGCGCCTGCGCGACTACACGGGCCTGACCGACGTCGAACTCCGCCGTCGGCGCGAGCCCGCGGAAGGCCTGTTCATCGCCGAGGGCGAGAAGGTCATCAGACGGGCCAAGGACGCCGGGTACGAGATGCGCTCGATGCTGCTCTCCGCCAAGTGGGTCGACGTCATGCGCGACGTCATCGACGAGCTCCCCGCCCCCGTCTACGCCGTCACCCCGGAGCTCGCCGAACGCGTCACCGGCTACCACGTGCACCGCGGCGCCCTCGCCTCCATGCAGCGCAAGCCCCTGCCCACGGCCGAGGAACTGCTCTCCTCGGCCCGCCGCGTGGCCGTCATGGAGGCCGTCAACGACCACACCAACATCGGCGCCATCTTCCGCAGCGCCGCCGCCCTCGGCATGGACGCCGTCCTGCTGTCCCCGGACTGCGCGGACCCGCTCTACCGCCGCTCGGTGAAGGTCTCCATGGGCGCCGTGTTCTCCGTCCCCTACGCCCGCCTCGACGCCTGGCCCAAGAGCCTGGACTCGGTGCGCGAAGCGGGCTTCAAGCTGCTCGCCCTCACCCCGCACGAGAAGGCCTCACCCATCGACGAGGCCGCACCGAAGTCCCTGGACCGGGTCGCGCTCATGCTCGGCGCCGAGGGCGACGGCCTGTCCACGCAGGCCCTGGTCGCGGCCGACGAATGGGTGCGCATCCCCATGGCGCACGGCGTCGACTCGCTCAACGTGGGCGCGGCCGCGGCCGTCGCCTTCTACGCGGTGGCCGGCGCCGGCCGCGCGTAGAGCGCGCGTTCCACCCGTGCGGACCGGCCCGGACCGGTCCGCACGCAAGCGCTCAGAGCCGCTGCGCGAGGGCGATGCCCAGGGCCACGATGAGCGTCACCACGACGAACACGATCAGCCGCTGGCGCATCAGCTTCGGATCCGGCCGCGAAGGCCGCCGTCCCGCCCCGGTCGTCCGCGGCGCCTGACGCCCGCCCGTGCGCCCCGCCGTGGACCCGGGGTTCCGCGGGGACGAGGGCCGCGAGTGCGGCCCGCTGTGCGGGGCCTGCGCGCGGGGCGTGGGCGTACCGCCTCCCGTACGGCGCTCCGTGCGCTGCTCGGCGTACTCGTCGGCCAGCCGTCCCGTCGGCCGCTCCGCCCGGGCGCGCTGCGCCGGCGGCCGGCCGTCGCCCAGCCCCTGCGCCTCGCGGGCGGCGATCTCCTTCAGCCGCATCGACAGCTGGAGGGTCGTGGGCCGGTCCTCCGGGTCCTTGGCCAGGCAGGCCGACACCAGCGGCGCGAGGGCGTCCGGCACCCCCTGGAGGTGCGCCTCCTCGTGGACCACGCGGTAGAGCATGACCTCGGAACTGCCGTGCCCGAACGGCGAATCGGCGGTGGCCGCGTAGGCGAGGGTGGCGCCGAGCGCGAAGACGTCCGTGGCCGGGGTGACGGCGGCGCCGCGCACCTGCTCGGGCGCGAGGAAGCCGGGGGAGCCGACGGCGGTGCCCACGTGCGTGAGGGTGCTCGCACCGGTGGCCCACGCGATGCCGAAGTCGATGATCCGCGGCCCCTTGGGGGACAGCAGGATGTTCGAGGGCTTGAGGTCCCGGTGGACCACCCCCGCCTCGTGCACGGCGACCAGGCCCTCGGACAGCGCCGCGCCGATGGCGGCGATCTGCGCGGCCGTCAGCGGGCCCTCCTCGGCCACCTTGTCGTGCAGCGAGGGGCCGGGGACGTACTGGGTGGCGAACCACGGCCGCTCGGCGTCCAGGTCGGCGGCCACCAGCCGGGCCGTGCACCCGCCGCGGATCCGCCGGGCGGCGGACACCTCGCGCGCGAAGCGCGAGCGGAACTCCTGGTCCTCGGCCAGATCGGGCCGGATCACCTTCAGGGCGACGCGCTGTCCGCGCCGGTCGGAGCCCAGGTAGACCACGCCCATGCCGCCGGCGCCGAGCCGCCGGTGCAGTCTGAACGAGCCGACGACACGCGGGTCCTCGCGCCGGAGCCGCATCATCGCCATGTCCACCCCGCTGACCGGTCGTCCTGTTGACCTGGCACAGCTTACGGACCATCCGCCATGTGCGCTCAGAGGCCGCGCCCTCGCCGCAGGATTCGATTGTCAGTACGGGGCAGGCCACTTGGGGGTTCATCCGCCCGATCGGGCAGTCTTTGTCCCGAACCCGTGTCATTCCCCAAAGGGCCCTCGCGGCAAGGCGATTGGCACCTCGCCGGTCCTTCCGGGCGGCCGGGCGCGGTCCGCTTCCGCCCGAACGGCCGCAGGGGCGCGTCAACGCCCGGTACGAGGACACGCGTGCGCGGGGAGTGACGGAAGTGAGCGAAGTCACTACCCTCCGGTCATCCCCTCCGGGAAGACCCCCACATCGGGGGAGCGGTCTCCACCCAGGGGAGTAGTCGGGGGCGGGGACGTCATCCTCCCGGAGGCCCGGCAATGGGTACGAGGGCATGAGGCCAGGGGCCTTCCGCCCGCCTAGTGTTGAAGACAAGCGGCGGGTGGCGCACTCGTCCCCCGAGGTCAAACCCGCCGCTGCCAAACGACAGGGAGAGGACCATGGCGGACATCGCACGGCAGGGACGCAAGGCATTCGCGTTCAACGGCCATGAGTCCGGTACGCGTCACCCGCTGGTGGCCGCGGCCATGGTGCTCCCCCTGGCCGCCCTCCTGCTCTTCGTCTTCGGAGGATTCGATCAGGTGGCGGCACAGGCGTCGTCCGTGGGCGTGATGCTGGGGCGCTGAGCGGCGCACCAGGCCCGGGAGAGCGGCCCGGGCCGGGACATCGGCCTGTCGAACCCCGTGGGGACGGGGGCGCGACGGACGGCAGGTGAAGGGTGTTGCCCGTACGGCTGGGGAGCCGGACGGGCAGCACCCTTTGTCGTACCCGCCCGGCCGACGGCGGAATGCCGGGGGAGCCCCGTACCCTCCAGGTGGGAGAAGGGGGGCGCGATGATCCGGTACGCGACGCCGGGCGGTTTCACGGCCGTACGGACGGGCGCTCCCGCGACCCGCGCGCAACGGGCCGCCGCATGACCCCCGCACTGCCCGCCGCGCTCGCGGCCTGGGGCTCCGGCGCGAGCGGACGGCCGTACGAACTCCTCGCCGACCGGCGCGACGGCACCGTGGTGCGCTGCGGGGACACCGTGGCCAAGGCCCACGCCGGGGACGCCGACGGGGAGGCCCTCGCGCTGCGGCTGCGGATCGCCGGCGCCGACGCGCTGGCCGGGGTGCTGCTGCCCCCGCTGCGGACCGGATCCCTCCAGGGCCGCCCCGTCTCGCTCTGGCCCTACGGGACCCCCGTGGACCCGGAGCGCCCCGAGGACGCCCCCTGGGAGGCCGCCGCCCGGCTGCTCGCGGCACTGCACCGCACCCCGCCGGACGCCGTCCCCGGCCCGGTCCCCCCGATGCGCGGCCCGGCCAAACTGGCCCGGGCCCTGCGCCGCCTGACCCGGGCCCTCCCGGCCGCCCACCGCACCGAGCCCGGGGCCGCGCCCCCGCACCCCGTGCCGGACCCACGCGAACACCCCCGCCCGCCCGTGCCCGCCGTGGCGCTGCCGCACCCCCCGCCGGAACACCCCCGGGCCGCCCGGGCCGTCCTGGCCGCCGCCGCGACCCTGCCCCGATGGGCCCGGGGCGAGGCGGTGGCTCCGCCCGGCGGGGCGCTGTGCCACGGCGACCTCCACCTCGGGCAGCTCGTGCGCCACCCCGCCCCGGTCGGCCCCTGGCGGCTCATCGACGTGGACGACCTCGGCCTCGGCACCCCCGCCTGGGACCTGGCCCGCCCCGCGGCCTGGTACGCGGCGGGGCTGCTCGCACCGGAGGCGTGGCTGCGCTTCCTCGACGCCTACCGCGCCGCGGGCGGCCCGGCCGCCGGGCCGCCCGGCACCGACCCCTGGCCGGAACTCGACCTCGCCGCGCGGGCGCTGACCGTGCAGGGCGCGGCCCTCGCCCTGTCCAAGGCGGCGACGGCACGGCGTCCGCTCGACGGGGCGGAGCGGCTGATGGTGGAGTCCTGTGCCCGAATCGCCACTCTCCCGCCCGAGTTGGCTCCGCACCCCCCGTCGTAGGGTGAGGGCCACGCCACCGGGCATGCATCCGGTGTCGACGCGAACGGCGAGGAGTTGATCCGGTCATGCAGTGTCCGAAGTGTCACGCGATGATGCACACGTACAACCGCAACGGCGTCCAGATAGAGCAGTGCAGCGGCTGCCGCGGCATCTTCCTCGACTACGGCGAGCTGGAGGCGCTGACCCGCCTGGAGTCCCAGTACACGGCCCAGTACGGGCAGGTTCCCCCGCCCGCCGCGCCGCCGGCCCCTTACCCGGCCCCGCACGCCGCCCCGGCGCCCGCCTGGGGAGCTCCGCAGCACGGCGGGCACGGCCACCACGGTCACCACGGCCACCACAAGGGCGGCTTCGGCCGGATGCTGTTCTCGTCCTGAGGCCCAGGCGCCGCCGGAACACGCGGAAGCCCCGACCGTCGAGACGGCCGGGGCTTCCGGACTGTGCGCGATACTGGGATTGAACCAGTGACCTCTTCCGTGTCAGGGAAGCGCTCTCCCGCTGAGCTAATCGCGCGGGCTCCACGGCTCGAACGCCGCGGGTCAAACAGTACTACAAGTCATGCAATGAACTGCGTGCGCGATACTGGGATTGAACCAGTGACCTCTTCCGTGTCAGGGAAGCGCTCTCCCGCTGAGCTAATCGCGCGGGGATCCTTGCGGATCAGTGGACGATACTGGGATTGAACCAGTGACCTCTTCCGTGTCAGGGAAGCGCTCTCCCGCTGAGCTAATCGTCCTTGGAGGTGGAGACGGGATTTGAACCCGTGTAGACGGCTTTGCAGGCCGTTGCCTCGCCTCTCGGCCACTCCACCATGGAGCTGCGGGGGTTCTCGGGAAGAAATCCCCCACTTCGAGCGGACGACGAGACTCGAACTCGCGACATCCACCTTGGCAAGGTGGTGCTCTACCAACTGAGCTACGTCCGCAGGTCACCGTGTTCGCTCCGGGGTTTCGGCCCCTTCGCTCCCTGGCGACGTGTTGAACTCTAGCGGATTCCCGGGCCAGCTCAAAAACGCGTTTCCGCAGCGTGCTGCCGCACGATCACCGCCGGTCACCCGTCCGTCACCTCACCGGCGCCATCGCGTCACCGGTCATAGACTCGCAGCCGTGCACGACCTGCCTCCCCTGGCCCGCTTCGGCGGCCTCCTCGCGACCGACCTCCGCGACGTCACCAGTGACCCCTCCGCCCTCGACTCCACCGGGTTCTGGGCGGTGGCCGCCGACTTCGAGGGGCGGCTGGTCTGCGCGCGCTTCGGGGACATACGCCCCGATCCCGTGCCCCCGCCCGTGCCCGGCGCCTGGTCCGGGCCCGATCCCGACGACTGGTCCTCCTCCCTCGACCGCGCCGCGTACGTCACCGGCGTCCGCAGGATCCGCGAGTACATCGCGGCCGGGGAGGTCTACCAGGCCAACCTCTGCCGCGTGATGTCCGCTCCGCTGCCCGACCCGGGCGCCGCCGACGTCGACGCCCTGACGAGCCTCCTGGCGCGCGGCAACCCGGCCCCCTATGCCGGAACGATTCGGCTGCCGGCGCGCGGCGTGGAGATCGCCACCGCCTCCCCGGAGCTCTACCTCAGCCGCTCCGGTTCGCGCGTCGCGTCCGGACCGATCAAGGGCACCGGCCGCACCGCCGCCGACCTGCTCCCCAAGGACCACGCCGAGAACGTCATGATCGTGGACCTCGTCCGCAACGACCTCGGCCGGGTCTGCGCCACCGGGTCCGTCACCGTCCCCGAGCTGTGCGCCGTGGAGGAGCACCCCGGTCTGGTCCACCTCGTCTCCACCGTCAGCGGCGAACTCGCCGACGGCGCCGGCTGGCCCGAGCTGCTGGCCGCCACCTTCCCGCCCGGCTCGGTCACCGGCGCCCCCAAGTCCTCCGCGCTGCGGATCATCGAGGAACTGGAGACGGCCCCGCGCGGCCCCTACTGCGGCGGCATCGGCTGGGTCGACGCCGACCGGCGGACCGCGGGGCTCGCCGTGGGCATCCGTACGTTCTGGATCGACCGCGAGGCCCCCGGCGGACCCCGGCTGTGCTTCGGCACCGGGGCGGGGATCACCTGGGGGTCCGACCCCGACCGCGAATGGGCCGAGACGGAGCTGAAGGCCGCCCGGCTGCTCGCGGTAGCGTCGGGCAGACACGAGACGCACGACCTGAGTGGAGGGACCGTACGGTGAGGATCTGGCTCGACGGAGCACTGCGGGACGCCGAGGACGCCAAGGTGTCCGTACTGGACCACGGACTGACCGTGGGCGACGGCGTCTTCGAGACGCTCAAGGCCCAGGACGGCCGGGCCTTCGCCCTCACCCGCCACCTCGACCGGCTGACCCGCTCCGCCCGCGGTCTCGGCCTGCCCGACCCGGACCTCGACGAGGTCCGCCGCGCCTGCGCCGCCGTGCTGGAGGCCAACCCCGTGCCGCTCGGCCGGCTGCGGATCACCTACACCGGCGGCCTGTCCCCGCTCGGCTCCGACCGCGGCGAGACCGGCCCCACCCTGGTCGTCGCCCTCGGCGGCACCACCCGCCGCCCCGACACCACCGCGGTCGTCACCGTCCCCTGGGTCCGCAACGAGCGCTCCCCGCTGGCCGGCCTGAAGACCACCTCCTACGCGGAGAACGTGGTCGCCCTGGCCCGCGCGCACCAGGAGGAAGCCTCCGAGGCCCTCTTCGCCAACACCGTCGGACAGCTCTGCGAGGGCACCGGCTCCAACGTCTTCGTCGTCCTCGACGGCGAACTGCACACCCCGCCCGTGGCCTCCGGCTGCCTCGCCGGGATCACCCGGGCCCTCGCCGTGGAATGGACCGGGGCCAAGGAGAGCGACCTCCCCTTCGACGTACTGGAACGCGCCGAGGAGGTCTTCCTCACCTCCACCCTGCGCGACGTCCAGGGCGTCCACCGGATCGACGGGCGCGTCCTCGGCGCCCCCGGCCCCGTGACCGCCAAGGCGATGCGGGTCTTCGACGAGCGCGCGGCCTCGGACCTCGACCCGTAGCCACGGGGCCGCGGGGCGGGTAGAACTCGACGATGACCACCACCCTGCGGCCGAGCGGGCCGCTTCAGCAGAGCGAGGGCGGCGCGCGCTCGCGCCCCTACGAGGTCCGCGTGAACAGCAGGCGCGTCGGGGCGCTCCTGATCGCCGCCGACACGCCCTTCGGGCCGACGGTCGGCGAGATCCGGGACCTGGCCATCGACGCGCCGGACCGCGGCCGCGGCCGGGCGACGGTCGCCGCGCTCGCCGCCGAGGAGGTGCTGCGCGGCTGGGGCTGCCGACAGGTACGGATCGCCGTCCCGGCCGGCTCGGCGGGCGGACTGCGGCTGGCCGCGGCCCTCGGGTACGCCGAATACAGCCGCAACATGGCCAAGGAGCTCCCGGACGGGCCCCCGGCCCTCCCCGCCGGAGTACTCGGCCGCCCCATGACGGCGGCCGAGTACGAGGTCTGGATCGCCCGCGCCCGGGAGGCGTACGCCGCGACCTGGGTCGGCCGGGGCCTGACGCCCGAGGCCGCGGCCCGCAAGTCGGCCGCCGACCACGACGAACAGCTCCCGCGCGGCCTGGACACCCCCGGCGCCAGCCTGAACGTCCTGGAGGCGGCCGGCACCCCCGTCGGCCAGGTGTGGGTCGCCCAGCGCGACGGGAACGCGTACGTCTTCGACGTCGAGGTCTCCGAGGGGTACCGGGGCCGCGGCCACGGGCGGGACCTGATGCTCCTGGCGGAACGCGCCGCGCTCGCGGCGGGCCACCGGGTCCTGGCGCTGCACGTCTTCACCGCCAACACCCCGGCCCTGCGGCTGTACGAGTCCCTGGGCTACCGGACCACGTCCTCCAACCTCGCCAAGGAACTGATCTAGGCCGGTCAGCCCGCGAGCAGCCGGTCGGCGATCTCCTCGATGCGGGCGCGCAGGCCCTCCTGGCTCTTGCCCCCGTCGAGGCGCTCGCCGTCGATCACGTAGGTGGGGGTGCCGGTGACGCCGATGGCCTTGCCCTCGGCCTGGTCGGCGTCGACGATCAGGATGTGCCGGCCGTCGATCAGGGCCGTGTCGAACTCCTCCGCGTCCAGACCGAGTTCACGCGCCACGTCGAGGAGCAGCGCCTCGCCCCGTTCGGCGAGCTCGGCGGTCCGCGCCAGTACCGCCTCCGCGTACGGCCAGCCCCGGCCCTGCTCCACGGCCTCCTCGGCGGCCTGCGCCGCGGCGAAGGCGTGCTTGTGCTTCTCCAGCGGGAAGTGGCGCAGCCGGATGTCCAGCCGGTCGCCGTAGCGGGCGCGCAGGGCCCGTACGTCGTCCAGGGCGCTGTGGCAGTCCGGGCACTGGAGTTCGCACCAGACGTCGAGGATCACGGAATCGGTCATGGGGACAGTCTCCCAGCCCCGCACCCGCGCACCCGAACCGGACCGGTGCCCCGGGGCCCCGCGCACTGGACCCTGGGGAGGAGGCCGGACCCGGAGATGTCCCGGAGATCGGGCGGTGCGGCGTGCCGGGCATGGCCGGGGCGGCGGTGGGCGGTGCAGGATGGAGGGGACAGACCGCCCGTCCGACCACCGCCGGAGGACCGCATGCTTGCCGAGACCATATGTTCCGCGGTGTCAGCGTCCGGCCTGGGCATCGCGGCCGTCACCGCGTACCGCAGGCGGTTCCTGACCGCCACGCGCATCGCCGCGTACGCGCTGGTGCCGGCCGGGCTGGTGCTGACCGGTGTCGTGGGCTGGGTGTCGGGGATGGTCTTCAAGCCGTCCGTCTGGATCGGCTTCGGGCTGCTGGGCCTGGCCTGGCTGCTCTTCGTGACCACGCGGACCGTCGAGCGCCGCCGCCTCGGCAAGGACCCCGAAGCCGCGGCCGCCGGGGCTCCGAAGGCGGCCAAGGGCCGACGGGGCCGCGACGCGGTCGCCCCCACGGCCTCCGCGCCCTCCCTCGGATCCGGCTCCCGCCCGGCGCCGCAGGCCCGACCGGCCGCGGCCGCTCCGGCGGACGACTTCTCCGACATCGAGGCGATCCTCAAGAAGCACGGCATCTGACACGGGCCCGCGCGGGTCCGCGGCCGGCCGCCGTAGCGGAAGCGGGGTCCCCGCCGGGGGAGAAGCGCCCGGGAACCACCTGAACTGACGAGTGCGGGCGAACTGACGCGTCCGTACTGGCGTGTTGGGGGCAGATTCGGGGCGTGCTGCGCGATCATCGCCCCGACATGCTCGAAACATCGCCGGGCGATCCGCCGGCTCCCGCCCCCGTCGCCGAGGCCCCCCTCGCCGAGGAAGGGCGCGGTTGTCTGTTCGCCCTTTCCCAGCCCCCCTTGATGATCTTCCTAGGGGTGATCGGGACCCTGCTGCTGCTCGCCGCCGTGCACGACCTGTTCCTGCTCTGAGGCCTCGGGGTGGGCGTCCGCCTCCTTGCGGCGCGCCCGGTACGCGGCCACGTGCAGCCGGTTCCCGCAGGTCCGGCTGTCGCAGTAGCGGCGCGACCGGTTCCGCGACAGGTCCACGAAGGCCCGCCGGCAGTCGGGCGCCTCGCACCGCCGCAGCCGCTCCTGCTCGCCGGAGACCACGATGAAGGCCAGGGCCATGCCGCCGTCGGCCGCCAGGTGGTCGCCCACCGAGGCGCCCGGCGCGAAGTAGTGCACGTGCCAGTCGTAGCCGTCGTGGTCGGTCAGCTGCGGGGTGGTGCCGGCCGTGGCGACCAGCTCGTTGATCAGTACGGACGCCGCACGGGGGTTCGGTGCCGCGAAGACCTGGGCGAACTTGCCGCGCACGGTCCGGACGCCGGCGAGGTCGCGGACGCCGAGCTCGCCGACGTCGCTGATCGCGTACTCCTGGACGAAGCCGCGCAGCGCGCCGATGTCCGAGAGGCCGTCGGGCTGGTCCGGTTCGGCCGCGGTGTTCACCAGCGCGACGACGACGTCGAGCGCGCGACGGGTGTCGTGGGGGATCTGCACGGGGTCGCTCCCTGAAGGCCGGGCCTGCCGCGACGGTCGGCCGCCGCCGCTGGTGGCCGACTCTAGCGCCTCCCCGCAAGGGGTTACCGGGAGGATCGGGCCGCGCCCGAGCCGCAAGCGCGTCGGCGCCGCCCTCGCGGTTGGCTTCCGCGAGAACAGCGCCGGCACGACCGTATGTGGTTGTCCGACCCACACCGTCGCCCCGAGTCGGACGGTGTCGAGCGGCTGTAGGCCTGGCTCAGCTTTCGGCCAGGATGTGGGAGAGCTCCTTGTCGAGGTCGAAGTGCCGGTGCTCGGTCCCGGGTGGAACCGCGGCGTCCGTCCGCTTGAGGAACGATTCGAGTGCTCGTGCGGGGGCTTCGAGCAGTGCTTCTCCCTCCGGTGAGCTCAGGGCGATGCAGACAACGCCCTGGCCGTGGCTGCGGGACGGCCAGACGCGGACGTCGCCGGTTCCGGTGGGCCGGTGGAGGCCCTCAGCGAGGAGGTCGCGGGCGAATACCCATTCGACCGTCTCCTCGGCGCCGGTGTGGAAGGTGGCGTGCACGGCGTAGGGGTCGGCCGTGTCATACCGCAGGCCCGCGGGAACAGGCAGTGAGGACTCGCTCGACACAACGAGGCGCAGGTGCAGCTCGCAGCTGACCGTGGTGTTCATAAGCGCCAGGGCCTTTCGCTCAGTGTGCGCTCGGGGATTCGCACGTCGGCGAAATCGACATGCCACCTACGGTGGCGTTGTAAACCCCTCTGACCGTTTTGCGGACCTCTGGGTCCCTCGGACGGCGGATCCAAAGCGGCGTTCACGTGTGCTTCGGCCTCCGGTAGATTCGGCGGCATGAATACGGGGAGTGACCGCGAGACCAATGAGTCCGCGACCGGCGGGACGCCCGCCGAAGGAACGCCGCACGTGCCGGAAGAGGCGCCGCACGTGTCGAAGGCGCCCGCCTTCATCAAGGCCAACCGCAGCCTCCACCTGAGCTGGCAGGTCGGCGTCTTCATCGTCGGCCTGGCCGTCATCGGCGCCGGCATCGCCATGCTGGTCCTGCCCGGACCCGGCTGGGTGGCGATCTTCGCCGGCCTGGCGATCTGGGCCACCGAGTTCGCCTGGGCCCACCTCGTCCTGCGCTGGACCAAGCGCAAGGTCAGCGAGGCCGCGCAGAAGGCGCTCGACCCCAAGGTCCGGCGCCGCAACATCATCCTGACCAGCGTCGGCCTCGTCATCGCCGGTGCGCTGATCGGCTTCTACCTGTGGAAGTACGGGCTCACGCTGCCCTGGAACCTCAAGGACCAGTGACCGGACCGGCCCGGCGGGCATGGTCCTGGAGCACCGCTGACATGCGGTAATGTTTGCGGTGCGTCCGGGCGATTAGCTCAGTGGGAGAGCACTTCGTTCACACCGAAGGGGTCACTGGTTCGAACCCAGTATCGCCCACCCGGACCGAGGGCCCGGAGACTCGAAAGAGTCTCCGGGCCCTCGGCGTTTCCCCCGTTTCCGGCACTCCCGGCGTTTCCGCCGCTCCCGGCCCCGGACCCGTGCCTCAGTGGAGCCTGCCCAGCGCCGCCCGCAGCCGCCGGGCGTCACGCAGCCGCTTCTCGTACGTCGCCCCCACCGCCAGCAGCAGCAGGCCCGCCAGGGCCGGCGGCAGCCAGCGCGGCAGCGCCCCGACGACCTGCACCACGTACGGGGCCAGCTCGTGCAGGGCCACCGCCGCCAGCGTGGCGCCGCCCAGCAGCAGCGGAGCCTGGAGCCGCCGGTGCGCGCCGGCCAGGGTCAGCGCCAGCGCCGCCAGGCCCAGCAGCAGCGGGCGCAGCCAGTGGGCGTCGGCCCAGGCGGCGGCCAGGCTCGGCAGCAGGGTCGCCCCCAGCCCCGGCCCGTACGCCGTCCAGGAGGAGGCCGCCGGATCCCTGCGGCGCCGCAGGAAGCCCACCGCCAGCGCCAGCACCGACACCGGCAGGGTGTACGCCTCCGGCTCGCCCACCCCCGAAGCGGCCAGCCGCACCCAGGACGCCGCCACGAACAGCGCCCCGGCCGCCCAGCCCAGCGGACGCCGGTCCGCCCGCAGCGCCGCCCCCGCGCACAGCACCCCGCCCAGCGCGAGGACCAGCGCCAGCACCGGCGGATCACCGGCCGCGAGGACCACGGCCACGACCCCGGAGGCCGCCGCGGCGGCCTCCGCCGCCACCCGCACCGGACCCAGCCGCGGCGCCGCCGCCAGGGCCGCCGCCGGAGCCGCCAGTACCGCCACCCCCTGCCAGGACACCGCGAGCCCGGCCAGGGCCGCCAGCGACAGCGCGAGCGCCGCCCCGTACCCGACGGCCAGCGCCGCCGCACCGGCCCGTACGGGCACCCAGGCGCGCCCGTACGCCGCTCCCAGCGCCGCCCCGGCCCCCAGCAGCCCGAACACCGCGAAGGTGGCCACGCGGCCGTCCAGGGCGGCCACGGACACGTTCAGCGCCCCGGCTGCCGCGCACACCGCGGCCGCGCACCCCACGGCACGCTCCGGAGCCCGCAGCGCGAGCACCCCGGCCGCCGCCGTCACCGCGAGCTGCGCCGCCAGCACCACCGGCACCGGCGGGCCCAGCAGCAGCGGCGCCGTGAACAGCCCCGCCCAGCCGGCCACCACGGCCACCACCGCCGCCTCCCGGCGCGGCAGCTCCCGGGCCAGCCACCAGCCCGCCCCCGCCACCAGCAGCAGCACCACCGCGAGCGCCGCCCCGGCCCCCGCCGCACCGGAGGCGGGGGTCGTCGGCGCCCAGACCTCGTCCAGCACCCCGGCCCGCGAGGCCAGCACCGACCCGGCCGCCGGCACCGCCGTCACCGCCGCCAGGGCGGCCACCGCCGCCCCCGCCCGGAGCAGGCCGCGCCGGACCTGCTCCGGGAGGTCGGCCGCCCGTACGGCCGCCAGCAGCGGCAGCGCCGCCACGAGGTGCACCACCACCGGCCACATGTCCCCCCGGGCCGCGTGTCCGGCCGGAACCAGCGACCCGGCCGCCGCCACCGCGGCCAGGCCGCCCACGAGCGCGGCCGCCGAAGCCCGCCGCTCGCGCCAGGCCACCGCCACGCCCAGGGCGGCCCCCGCGGCCAGCAGCAGCGCGGGACCCGCCGCCCCGGGCTCGTCCAGGGACACCGCCAGCCCCGTCAGCAGCGCGATCGCGCCCGCCACCGCCGCCGTCACCCAGGCGGTCACCCGCACCGGACGCCGGGTCACCGCCACCGCGAGCCCGCCGTCCAGCGCGGCCGTCGCCAGTACCGCCCAGCCACCCCCGACCGGGCCCGCCCCCGCCGCGTAGGCGGCCAGCGGCAACGGCAGCTGCGCGGCCAGCACCGCGACGGGCAGCGGCAGCCGCAGCCGGGCCAGCGCCGACCCGTAGCCCGCCCACAGCGCCGCCAGCGCCGCCGTCGCGCCGGCCGCGTACGCGACGCCGTCGACCCCCGGCAGCCCGGCCGCGTGCAGCGCGTACGCGTCGAGCACCGTCAGCAGCAGCCCCACCGCCGCCACCGACTCCGCGGTGGAGCGCAGCCCCCGGCGCAGCAGCGCCACCGGCGCCGCCAGCGCGGCCCCCGTCACCACGGCCAGCACCACCGAGCGCCCGGCGATCCCGAGAGAGCCCCAGCTGACCAGGGTGAAGGCCAGCGCGGCCACCGCCAGCAGCACCGCGCCCAGCGTCAGCAGCACGTTCTGGGCGCTGCGCGGCGCGGCCGCCTTCGGCGCGGACGCGGGCGGGAAGCCGGGCGGCACGGCCCCGCTCGGCACCGGGTGGAGCAGGACGCGCAGCAGCCAGTCCCGCCGGGACAGCAAGTACAGCCGCCGGGCGTCGAGTTGGACCAGCTCTTGGTCGATGAGCGCCAGCTCCTCGGCCGGCGACAGGGGGGTGTTCATAAGCGGAGTGTGGCGCCCGTCACGGCATCAGGACATGGGCGGGCGTACTCAGATCGTCCTGAGTACACGGGAGGGGCGCGCTCCGCCGAACCGCCCGCACGGCGCCGCCCGGCGCGCCACACTGGTGCCATGCAGCGCTGGACGCACTACCGCTTCCGCAGCGTGTGGGACCTCGACGCCCCGCCCGCCCTGGTCTTCTCCCTGCTGGAGGACCCCGGGCAGTACCCCGCCTGGTGGCCCCAGGTCCGCCGGGTCGAACCTGCCGGCGAGGGCACCGGCACCGCCCTGATCCGCTCGGCCCTCCCGTACGGCATCCGCGTCAGCCTCACCGGCCTGCTCCGCGACCCGGCCCGGGGCGTGCTGGAGGTGGCCCTGCGCGGGGACATCGACGGCTGGGCGCGGTGGACCGTACGCCCGCGCGGCGGGCCCGCGGCCGCCCGCACCCGGGCGCTGTACGAGCAGGAGGTCGACGTACGGGCGCCCCTGCTGCGCAGGTTCGCCGTGCCCGGGCGGCCGCTGTTCCGGCTCAACCACGCCCTGATGATGCGGGCCGGGCGGCGCGGTCTCGCGGCCCGCCTGACGGCCGGACCGGAAGCGGTTTGAACAGACCCCGCGCCTCTTGTATTGTTCAGTCCGTTCCCGGGCGATTAGCTCAGCGGGAGAGCACTTCGTTCACACCGAAGGGGTCACTGGTTCGATCCCAGTATCGCCCACCGGGACAGGCCGGTCCGTCTGATGACGGACCGGCCTTCCGCATGTACGGGGTCCCGCACTACGCGGCCTGGTTCAGCTCCGGACGCAGCGGCCAGTGCGGATCCACCGACTCCGGAGTGCCCTGCCGGGCGAACCACGCCTGGAGGCCCCGCGCCTGTGCCGCGTGCCACACCGCCTGCAGCGTGTGCAGTTCGGCCGGCGTCAGCCGCTCCAGCCGCCCCGCGAACCTGCGCCCGACCGCCCGGACGAGCTCCAGCGAAGCCAGCGCGTCCACCGACGCGTCGTGCGCGCCCTCCAGCTCTATCCCGTAGTGCGCGCACAGGTCCGTCAGCGTGCGACGGCCCTTGCGGTAGCGGTCCAGGTGCTTGTCCAGCACCCGCGGATCCAGCACCGTCAGCGGCCTGTTGTCCAGGTACCGCGCCAGCGACGACGCCCGGTGCCGGCGCAACTCCCGGTCCAGCAGCGTCAGGTCGAACGGCGCGTTCATCACCACCACCGGCCGCCCCGCCACCTGCTGCTCGCCCAGCGCGCGGGCTATCTCCTCCACCACCGGCGCCGGCCAGCGGCCGTTGCGCTGGAGGTGCTCATCGGTCAGCCCGTGCACTTCCGTCGCTCCCGGAGGTACCGGGACGCCGGGATTGACGAGCCATCGGGTGGTGCGGACCCGGCCCCCCGCACACTCCTGCACGACGAGCGCGGCGGACACGATCCGGTCCTGCTCGACGTCCACTCCGGTCGTCTCCGTGTCGAATGCGGCCAGCGGGCCCTCGTACCAGCGCGTCATGGCGAACTCCTCGTCCCCGGTCGGCAGATGGGGAGCACCCGGGCGCCGTCGCCTCGGAGCGTGCCACCCCCGCCCGAATCCGTGATACCCGGGCTGTTTGCCCCGTACGCCGTTTGCGGCCCCCCGGGTGCGGCAACAACTCCACAGGGGGGCCGTACACATGACCGGTCGTCACCCCACACCACTCACGGCAGGGCCCGGAAGGCATGGGGAGCCGGCCATGGCGCTCGCACAGCCCGAACCGGGCGGGGTGCTGCAGACGCGGACCGGTCCGCAGACCGGACCGCTGCGCGGCACACTCGCCACCACCGCCTGCATGGAGACCCTCCAGGTGGGCTACCTCCACGCCGTCGCGGCCGCCGCCGGCTGCTCGCTGTCCCAGCCCTTCCCGGACAACGGAATCGACTGGCACGTCAGCCACGGCGCGCCCGAACACGTCGTCGACGACGAGGTGACCGTCAAGGTGCAGCTGAAGGCGACCTACCAGGTACCGCCGAGGCCCGCCGGCGCCACCTTCGGCTTCACCCTCGACAACGAGCACCTGGTGAAGCTGGCCCGCACGCCCGTCGCCGTCCCCAAGATCCTCGTCGTGATGCTCGTACCGAGGGAACGCGAGCAGTGGCTCAGCGCCGGACACGACCGGCTCGACCTCAGGCACTGCTGCTACTGGACCAACCTCGCCGGAACCCCCGTGACCGGCAGGCGCCGGACCACCGTGCGGATCCCGACCACGCGGATCTTCGACGACCGGGCCCTGTGCGAGATCATGACCCGGGTCGGGTCGGGAGGGACACCCTGATGAACCGGCAGTCACCGCACCTCGAACCGCTGTCGTCCCCGGAGCCGGAACCGGGCGCTCCCGATCCCGCCCAGGTCGACCCCCAGGTGCTCGGCGCGCTGCTGCGCCGCCACGGCTGGCTGCGGCGCGGCGGCGCGGCGGGCCGCTACGGACGCTGGACCCCGCCCCCCGCCCACGCGCCGGGCGTCGTCGGGACCAGCCTGCTCGTCCCCGAGAACCGGGCCTTCCCCGACTGCTCCGACCTCCTGGAGGAGGCGCTGACCGCGCTCTCGCGCAGCGCCCTGCCGTCCGCGCGGGAGGTGCTGTTCGGCCTGAGCGTGCCCAGCGACGAGGTCCGCTGGGAACGCGAGATCATCCCCGAGGGCCCCTACGGCCGCCAGGGCGAGGCCGTCTGGACCGTGCAGGAGCAGCTGCGCTCGGCCGCCCGCCGGATGCTGCTCGCCGGAGCCCTCGCCGACCGCGCCCGGGCCGGGTACTACGGGGCCCGCCACCGCGCCCAGGCCGAACGCACCCTGGACGGGGTGCTGGTGGGGCCCTCCCCGGGCGGGCGCAGGCTCACCGCCTACGTCCCGGTCGGCGGCGGCCGCGGCCCGGTGACCCGGCTGCACCACGCCCTGCACGCGGCCCGCGAGGCCGTGGACTACCGCCGGGCCACCGGAGGCATGGAGGCCTTCGACGCGGCCGTCGCGGCGGGGGTCAGCCGGGAGCTCGCCGACGCCCTCATCGCCCTGGTGCGGGGATCGGAAGGGGTGCGGATCGCACTGGCCTGGGCGCCGGCGGCCGGGGTCCCGGCCGGGTGCGCGGCCCGGCCCGAGCCGGTCGAGTTCTCGCCGGGCGACCTGCCGGTGTTGCGCGAGGCCGCCGACCGCTACACCCGGGACGAGCCGGCCGTCGCCGTCCGCGTCGCCGGGGCCGTGGTGCGGATGCGCCGCTCCGCCGCCGGGGGAGGGGGCACCGTACGGCTGCGCGTGCTGTCCGGCGCGGAGGTGCCGTACGTACGGGCCGCGCTCGACGAGGAGGCGTACCGGATCGCGGGCCACGCCCACCTGGTCGGCCTCCCGGTCCGGGTCAGCGGCCGCCTCCAGCGGCGCGGCGGCTTCCGCCGGCTCACCGACGCCACGGACGTGACGCCGGTCCCGCTGGACGAGGTCGAGCGGGACCGGCTGATGAAGTCCCTGGACTCGGCCTTCGACCCGGAGGACGTACTGCCCTCGGACGACTAGTGCCGTGGCCGGGAAGGTTTGCCGGGTCGCGGCGTCCGGTGCGGTGCATCTCAAGGCGGAGGGCCGCGGCTCGTACTGGACGTACCTCCGTGGTCCGACAACGCGGAGAGGTGCCGTGCCGGGCGTCGCGACCCGGTGGACCTTTCCGGTCACGGCACTAGGGCCTGTCGTCAAACTCCCGTCGTCGCCCGGAGGGCGGCCCTGCGGCGTCTGGTGCGTGCTCTCGGTGCGCCGGGCGGAAGCCCGCGTACTGGACGTACTTGGCTTTCGCCCGGTGCGGCGAGAGCGCGTGCCAGGCGTCGCGGGGCAGACGGGAGTTTGACGACAGGCCCTAGGACGCTTCCTCCCGCCCCGTGGGCGCGGGGCGGGTGAAGTGCGCCATGCGCAGGCCCGGGACCGGGGAGAAGTCCTCGCCCCGGAGGAAGCCGAGGCCCTCGTACAGGGCCACCGCCGGGGCGTTCGCCGCGCCGGTGCTCACCTCGACGGCGCGCTCCGGGAAGGACTCCGCGAGGAGGTGGCGCATCAGCAGGGAGGCGACGCCCCGGCGGAACCACGCCGGGTCCACGCACAGCCGGTCGACGCCGATGCCGCCGCCGTCCTCCTCGGCCCAGGCGAGGAAGCCCGCGATCTCACCGCCGCCGGACACGGCCCCGAGCCAGCGGAGCGGACGGTCCCGCATCTCCTGGAGGTCCTCGCGCAGCGCGGGGATGCCGTCGAAGCCGATCAGGGCCGCTTCCACCGCGTAGGAGGCGCGGCCGATCCGGTGCACCGCCGCGGCGGTGGCCTCGTCGGCCAGGTCCAGCGGACGGACGAGCGGACGGACGGGCGGGCTCGGCATGCGGGATTCCTTCGGGGGGAGGGCCGGACAAGGCCGCCGGTACGGAAGGGGCGGGGGCCCACGCTACCCATGCGGGCGGCGGGCCCGGGCGGGCCGGGGCCCGGGGATGCGCCCCGCCCGGTAACCGTTTCGCGGCGCGGCCCCTCGGCTCGGTACGATTCACGAGCGCAGTGATCGCTCGCGCACCCCCTGAGTCAGGAGAGACCGGTGTCAGACGTCCGTGTGATCATCCAACGCGATTCCGAGCGGGACGAGCGCGTGGTGGCCACGGGCACTACGGCGGCCGAGCTCTTCGCCGGCGAGCGCACCATCGTCGCCGCGCGCATCGCGGGTGAGCTGAAGGACCTCGCGTACGAGGTGAAGGACGGCGAGACCGTCGAACCGGTGGAGATCTCCTCCGAGGACGGCCTGAACATCCTGCGCCACTCGACCGCGCACGTCATGGCGCAGGCCGTGCAGGAGCTCTTCCCCGAGGCCAAGCTGGGCATCGGCCCGCCGGTCCGGGACGGCTTCTACTACGACTTCGACGTCGCCAAGCCCTTCACCCCCGAAGACCTCAAGGTCATCGAGAAGAAGATGCAGGAGATCCAGAAGCGCGGGCAGAAGTTCGCCCGCCGCGTGGTCTCCGACGAGGCCGCCCGCGAGGAGCTCGCCGACGAGCCGTACAAGCTGGAGCTCATCGGCATCAAGGGCTCCGCGTCGACCGACGACGGCGCGAACGTCGAGGTGGGCGGCGGCGAGCTGACCATCTACGACAACCTGGACGCCAAGACCGGCGAGCTGTGCTGGAAGGACCTCTGCCGGGGCCCCCACCTGCCGACCACCCGCAACATCCCGGCGTTCAAGCTGATGCGCAACGCGGCCGCCTACTGGCGCGGCAGCGAGAAGAACCCGATGCTCCAGCGCATCTACGGCACCGCCTGGCCCTCGAAGGAGGAGCTGAAGGCCCACCTCGACTTCCTCGCCGAGGCCGAGAAGCGCGACCACCGCAAGCTCGGCAACGAGCTCGACCTCTTCTCCATCCCGGACGAGATCGGCTCCGGCCTCGCCGTCTTCCACCCGCGCGGCGGCATCATCCGCCGGGTCATGGAGGACTACTCGCGCCGCCGGCACGAGGAGGAGGGCTACGAGTTCGTCTACTCCCCGCACGCCACCAAGGGCGCCCTCTTCGAGAAGAGCGGCCACCTGGACTGGTACGCGGAGGGCATGTACCCCCCCATGCAGCTCGACGGTGGTACCGACTACTACCTCAAGCCCATGAACTGCCCGATGCACAACCTGATCTTCGACGCGCGCGGCCGCTCCTACCGCGAACTGCCGCTGCGCCTCTTCGAGTTCGGCACCGTGTACCGGTACGAGAAGTCGGGCGTCGTGCACGGCCTGACCCGCGCCCGGGGCTTCACCCAGGACGACGCGCACATCTACTGCACCCGTGAGCAGATGGCGGAGGAGCTCGACCGCACGCTCACCTTCGTGCTGAACCTGCTGCGCGACTACGGCCTGACCGACTTCTACCTGGAGCTGTCCACCAAGGACCCGGAGAAGTTCGTCGGCTCGGACGAGGTGTGGGAGGAGGCCACCGCCGTCCTCCAGCAGGTCGCCGAGAAGCAGGGCCTCCCGCTGACCCCCGACCCGGGCGGCGCGGCCTTCTACGGCCCGAAGATCTCGGTGCAGGCGCGGGACGCCATCGGCCGTACCTGGCAGATGTCGACCGTCCAGCTCGACTTCAACCTGCCGGAGCGCTTCGACCTGGAGTACACCGGCCCGGACGGCTCGCGCCAGCGGCCGGTCATGATCCACCGTGCGCTGTTCGGCTCGATCGAGCGGTTCTTCGCGGTGCTGCTGGAGCACTACGCGGGCGCCATGCCGCCGTGGCTCGCCCCGGTCCAGGCCGTCGGCATCCCGATCGGCGACGGGCACGTCGAGTACCTCCAGGAGTTCGCCGCCGCGGCGAAGAAGCAGGGTCTGCGGGTCGAGGTGGACGCCTCCTCCGACCGCATGCAGAAGAAGATCCGCAACCACCAGAAGCTCAAGGTCCCGTTCATGATCATCGTCGGTGACGAGGACATGGCCGCGGGCACCGTCTCCTTCCGCTACCGCGACGGTTCGCAGGAGAACGGCATCGCCAAGGACGAGGCGCTGGCCAAGCTGGCCAAGGTCGTCGCCGACCGCGTCCAGGTCTGATCCCGGGCCGCACGGCACGGCGGGCCCCCGGAAAGTGATCACTTTCCGGGGGCCTTCCTCGTACGCGCGGGCGAGGTCATATGCTGCATCCCATGACGATTGAGCCGGAGCAGCAGATCGGTGTGGGCACGCAGGACGCGTTCCAGCGTCTGTGGACGCCCCACCGGATGGCCTACATCCAGGGGGAGAACAAGCCGACCGGCCCGGAGGCCGGGGACGGCTGTCCCTTCTGCGGGATTCCGGAGATGTCCGACCAGGACGGGCTGGTCGTCGCGCGGGGCAAGCACGTCTACGCCGTGCTGAACCTCTACCCGTACAACGGCGGCCACCTCATGGTCGTCCCGTACCGGCACGTCGCCGACTACACGGAGCTCGACGGGCCCGAGACCGCCGAGCTCGCGGACCTGACGAAGCGGGCCATGGCCGCGCTGCGCAAGGCTTCCGGTGCGCACGGGTTCAACATCGGCATGAACCAGGGCGCGGCCGCCGGGGCCGGCATCGCCGCGCACCTGCACCAGCACATCGTGCCCCGCTGGGGCGGGGACACGAACTTCATGCCGGTCGTCGGGCACACCAAGGTGCTGCCGCAACTCCTCGCGGACACCCGCCAGATGCTCGCGGACGCCTGGCCGGTCGACTAGCCAGGACGGCTAGGCAGGACGGGCGGCCCGCCAGTCGGCCAGTACGGCCTCGACGTCGTACTCGGTGAGGTTCAGGGGCGGGCCCGGCGGGGGCATGCGCAGGGCCGCGGCGATCTTCTCGTTGATCTCCGTGAGGACCGCCCGCACCTGACGCTCGGAGCGGGCCGCCAGCGCCGTCTCCAGGGCGTCCTCGGCCTCCTTGCGCAGCGCGAGCGCCGGGGGCAGGGCGGCGAACCCCTCGCGGTGCATCTTGCCCTTGATCCACCACAGCTCGTCGTACGGCGCGTCGAGCGATGCCAGCGGCTTGCCCCAGCCCGGGAGCTTCTCGAAGTCCCCGCGGGCGGCGGCCTCCTGGATCTGCCGGTCCACGAACGACTCGAAGCTGACGCCGGGCGGTTTGCGCTCGGTCACGGTCCCTCCTCCGGGCCGCCCCGCCCACCGGCGGGGGTTCCTCCAGCGTACCTACGCGTCGTAGACGTCGGCCTTGCGCGGGGACGGCTCCTGGATGAGGCCGCTCATGATCGAGGAGCGGTTCGTGAAGCGGTCGGTGTCGACGCCGTTCTCCTCCAGCACCTTGAAGGTCGCCGCGTGCACGGACCGCAGGACCGGCGCCACCGTGCGCAGGGCGTCGTCCGCCATGAAGCGGTGGCGCCACATGGAACCCGCCCAGACGTGCCGCAGGCCGAACGGCTCGGGCAGGACCAGCTTGCCGCCGAAGTACTCCAGCAGCGGCGGGTACCAGGTCAGGGGGGCGCGCACGGCCAGGCGTACGACCTCGGACGCGTCGACGAGCGGGAGCGGGCGCTCGACGGTCTCCCAGAAGCGCACCGACTTCGGGACCTCCACCACCGGGGCCTTGGACTTGGTGGTGAACAGGCCGTGGACCGGGCCGAGGGCGTGCGCGGTGACGTCGACGCGCAGGGTCTTGTAGAGCACGGTCACGGTGACCAGCATCGTGATGACGAGCTGGCCGTCCCAGAGCGGGTACTGGATGCCCAGGTAGTGCCGGTTGCCGGCGCTGAACTGCTGCTCGTTGCAGATCCGGGTGATCTCGTGCGGCTTGACCAGGAAGGTGTCGACGGACTCGCCGGTCGGCCGGGCGACCTCGCCCGCGCCCTCCCCGACGGGGGTGACGATCCAGTGCTGGATGGAGGCGGCCGGGAAGCCGCCGGTGTGCAGCGGGCCGCGCTCCAGCTTGCGGAGCTGGGTGTCGATCGCGCGTATGACGTCCCAGCTGCGGAAGGGGTGGATCTCGTGGCCCTCGGTCGCCGGGGTCAGCTCCTCGGCCATCTGCCAGCTGCCCCAGCGGGTGCCCATGCCGAGGATGCCCTTGGGGCCGGCGTAGAAGACCGAGTTGCTGCGGTCCTCGGCGGTCAGCTTCGCCAGCTGGTGGCGCAGGTCCTCGCGGGCCTTCTCGTCGGGGTTTCCCGGCACCGCGTCGGGGATCTTGGCGGCGACGCCGCCCCCGCCGAGCAGGCCGTCCCAGCGGGAGCGCAGGTCGGCGGCGGTCCGCTCGCAGATCCGGCGCGCCAGGTACCAGCCGAGGACGGGGGCGACGAGGGAGCCGAGCAGGTACAGCTCCAGGAAGCCGCTGTCCGGCTGCCGGTAGACGATCCGGTACACGAGGACCGCGGCGAAGGCGGCGACACCGACGAGCAGGACGGTCCCCAGCCAGGAGCTCCCCCGGCCCTCCTTCTTGGCCAGCATCTTGCGGAGCTGGAACAGGCCCAGCCACAGCAGCAGCCCGGGCAGGAAGAGCACCCCGCAGACCAGCATGATCATGCGCAGCCGGCGGTCGCGTTCCCTGCGGATGTGCGAGGCGGCCAGACAGTGCTCGACGACGGTCTGCGGGTCGGCGCCGAACGACTGGATGAGGGGCTTGCGGCCGGCGCCGAGGGTGCGGGCCTCGACGGCCCGGCAGAAGGCCTCGCCGAGGCTGGGTTCGAAGAGGGAGATCTTCGGGTCCTTCACCGAGGCCGGGTGCAGCTCGCTGTTGGCCCCGAGTATGGAGGACAGCTTGGTGTCCTTGCCGCCGTCGCGGTACGCGGCGGAGGCGAGCGCGTTGGTCGCCGCGGTCTGGCCGCCGCCCCCCTGCAGAGGAATCTGTGCTCCGGGCCTGAAGTCGAATCCGTCGTCCGCCACCGCTGCCCCCATCGCCGTGCCACTGTGCTCTTTGCCGTGCCGTACCGCGCGCCGTACTTCGTGCCGTACTTCGTGCCGGGCCCGCGTGTCGTGCCGCGCGCCGCGCCCCGTGATGTGCTCATTGTCGCGCCGAAGAGCCTATCGGCGGACATCGCCCCGTGGTCATGGGACAGGGAAATACCGCCCACCGCAAGCGGGTTGGGTGGGCGGCCGCCCTGGCGCTATGTCAGTTGGCTTCCCTTCTCGGCCTGTTCGCGCACCTTGTCCGCGATGTGGGCGGGCATCGGTTCGTGCCGGGCGTACGCCCGCGTGAAGCGGCCCGTACCGTGCGACACCGAGCGCAGTTCCACGGCGTACCGGTCGATCTCGATCTCCGGGATCTCGGCGCGCACCCGGGTCCGGCCGGAGCCGGCCTGTTCGGTGCCGACGACGCGGCCCCGGCGTCCCGCGAGGTCGCTCATGACCGGGCCGACGTACTCGTCCGGGACCAGGACGTCCAGTTCCGCGACGGGCTCCAGGAGGTGGATCGGGGTGCCGGCGGCGGCCTCGCGCAGGGCGAGGGCGCCCGCGGTCTGGAAGGCGGCGTCGGAGGAGTCCACGGAGTGGGCCTTGCCGTCGCGCAGGACGATCCGTACGTCGACCAGGGGATAGCCGGCCGCCAGTCCCCGGGCGGCCTGGGCGCGGACGCCCTTCTCCACGGACGGGATGAACTGGCGGGGGACGGATCCGCCGACGACCTTGTCGACGAACTCGATGCCGCTGCCGGGCGGCAGCGGTTCGACCTCGATCTCGCAGATCGCGAACTGGCCGTGGCCGCCGGACTGCTTGACGTGACGGCCGCGCCCGGCCGCCTTGGCCCCGAAGGTCTCGCGCAGGCTCACCTTGTGCGCGACGGGGTCGACCTGGACTCCGTACCGGCTCCGCAGCCGCTCCAGCGCGACGTCCTGGTGGGCTTCGCCGAGGCACCACAGCACGAGCTGGTGGGTGTGCGGGTTCTGCTCCAGCCGCATGGTCGGGTCCTCGGCGACGAGGCGGGCCAGCCCCTGGGAGAGCTTGTCCTCGTCGGCCTTGCTGTGGGCCTCGATGGCGAGGGGGAGCAGCGGCTCGGGCATCTGCCAGGGCTCCATCAGGAGCGGGGAGTCCTTGGCGGAGAGGGTGTCCCCGGTCTCGGCGCGGGTGAGCTTGGCCACGCAGGCGAGGTCGCCGGCGATGCACTGGCCGAGGGCGCGCTGCTGCTTGCCGAAGGGGGCGGTGAGGGTGCCGGTGCGTTCGTCGAGGTCGTGGTCCTCGTGGCCGCGGTCCGCGAGGCCGTGGCCGCTGACGTGCACGGTCTGCTCCGGGCGCAGGGTGCCGGAGAAGACGCGGACGAGGGAGACGCGGCCGACGTACGGGTCGGAGGAGGTCTTGACGACCTCGGCGAGCAGCGGCCCGGCGGGATCGCAGGTGGCGGCGGGGCGGGGGGAGCCGTCGGGGGAGGTGACGGTGAGCGGGGCGCGTTCCAGGGGGGTGGGGAAGCCGCCCGTGATCAGTTCGAGGAGTTCCACCGTCCCGAGGCCCTGGCGGGCGCCGTCGGGCGCGGGGGCGGCCATCAGGACGGGGTGGAAGGTGCCGCGGGCGACGGCCCGCTCCAGGTCGTCGACCAGGGTCTTCAGGTCGATGTCCTCGCCGCCGAGGTAGCGGTCCATGAGGCTCTCGTCCTCGCTCTCGGCGATGATCCCCTCGATGAGGCGGGAGCGGGCGGACTCGATGAGGGCGAGCTCCGCCGGGTCCGGGTCGCGGTCGGCGCGCTCGCCCGAGGAGTAGTCGTAGACGCGCCGGGAGAGCAGCCCCAGCAGGCCGGTGACCGGGGCGTGGCCGTCGGCGCCCGCGGGGCCGTGCAGGGGCAGGTAGAGCGGTATGACGGCGTCCGGGTCCTCGGCGCCGAAGATCTCCCCGCAGACGGTGGTCATCTGCGTGTAATCGGCGCGGGCTGCCTCCAAGTGGGTGACGACGATGGCGCGCGGCATGCCGACGGCCTCGCACTCGTCCCAGACCATGCGGGTGGCGCCGTCGATGCCGTCGGAGGCGGAGACGACGAAGAGGGCCGCGTCCGCGGCGCGCAGACCGGCCCTGAGCTCACCGACGAAATCGGCGTATCCGGGGGTGTCCAAGATGTTGATCTTGATTCCGGCCCATTCGACGGGGACCAGCGAGAGCTGGACGGACCGGTGGCGCCGCTGCTCGATCTCGTCGTAGTCGGAGACGGAGGTGCCGTCCTCGACCCGTCCGGCCCTGTTCACGGCCCCGGAGGTCAGGGCCAGGGCCTCGACGAGCGTGGTCTTGCCGGCGCCGCTGTGGCCGACCAGCACGACGTTCCGTACGGAAGCGGGGCGGTCGGCCGTCAGTGCCCTGCCGGCGGCCCCGGCTGTGTGTGATGTGGCTCCCATGGTGCTCGTGCCTCCCGGTGTCGCGGTGAGGAGGATGATCGGGGTCCTTCGAGCTTTGCACCGGCGTCACACTGCGTCCATACGTCGTACCCGCCACGGCCCCGGGCGTGAACCGGGTCCCGCGGGCGGATTGCCCGGAGCGAACCGGTGGGTGCGCGGCGATCGGGGCCCCGGGCGCTGGCTACGATGGGCCAGCCGGTGGCCGTGGTGGCCGTGCGGCCCAGCGACCCTCCGGGAAGGCCATGCTGAACAAGTACGCGCGTGCATTCTTCACGCGTGTTCTCACGCCGTTCGCCGCGTTTCTCCTCCGTCGGGGGGTGAGCCCGGACGCGGTCACCCTCATCGGCACCGCCGGAGTGGTGGCCGGAGCGCTGGTCTTCTTCCCCCGGGGCGAGTTCTTCTGGGGCACGATCACGATCACCCTCTTCGTGTTCTCCGACCTGGTGGACGGGAACATGGCCCGCCAGGCCGGCGTCTCCAGCCGGTGGGGCGCGTTCCTCGACTCGACCCTCGACCGGGTGGCGGACGCGGCGATCTTCGGCGGGCTCGCGCTCTGGTACGCGGGCTCCGGGAACGACAACATCCTCTGCGCGGTGGCGATCTTCTGCCTGGCCAGCGGCCAGGTGGTCTCGTACACCAAGGCCCGCGGCGAGTCGATCGGGCTGCCGGTCGCCGTGAACGGGCTCATCGAACGCGCCGAACGGCTGGTGATCTCCCTGGTCGCGGCCGGCCTGTCCGGCCTCCAGACCTTCGGGGTGCCCTCGTGGATCGGCGTCCTGCTGCCGGTCGCGCTGTGGGTCGTCGCCGTCGGCTCGCTCGTCACGCTGATCCAGCGCGTGGTCACCGTCCGCCGCGAGGCGGCCGAGGCCGACGCGGCCGCGGCCGGCCCCGCGTCGCCGTCCTCCTCCGAGAGCGGTGGCGCCTGATGGGCACGACGCGGGACAAGCTGGTCGACGGGCTCTACGGGCTGGGCTGGGCGGGGGTGAAGAAGCTCCCCGAGCCGGCCGCGGTGGCCCTCGGCCGCAAGATCGCGGACGTGGTCTGGAAGCGCCGGGGCAAGAGCGTGCTGCGCCTGGAGTCCAATCTGGCCCGCGTGGTCCCGGACGCGTCGCCCGAGCGGCTGCGGGAGCTCTCGCAGGCCGGCATGCGCTCGTACATGCGGTACTGGATGGAGTCCTTCCGGCTGCCCGCCATGGACCCCTCGCGCTTCGGCACGGACGTCGAGTTCCAGGACGAGCACCTGCTGCGCGAGGCCCTCGCCACCGGGCGCGGGGTCGTCGTGGCCCTGCCGCACCTGGCCAACTGGGACCTCGCTGGAGCCTGGGCCATCGGCCACATCGGCGTTCCCTTCACCACGGTCGCCGAGCGGCTCAAGCCCGAGACCCTCTACGACCGCTTCGTGGCCTACCGCGAGAGCCTGGGCATGGAGGTCCTGCCGCACAACGGCGGAGCCGCCTTCGGTACCCTCGCCCGCCGGCTGCGCTCCGGCGGGCTGGTCTGCCTCGTCGCGGACCGGGACCTGTCGGCCTCCGGGGTCGAGGTCGACTTCTTCGGGGCCACCGCCCGCATGCCCGCCGGGCCCGCCCTGCTGGCCCAGCAGACCGGCGCGGTGCTGCTCCCGGCGACCCTGCACTACGGGGACACGCCGAAGATGTACGGCCGGATCCACCCCGAGGTGGCGGTGCCGGAGACCGGGACGCGGATCGAGAAGACCGCCGTGATGACCCAGGCAGTGGCGGACGCCTTCGCGTGGGGCATCGCGGAGCACCCGCAGGACTGGCACATGCTGCAGCGGCTGTGGCTGGACGACCTGGAGGAGCGCCCGTAGTGAAGATCGGCATCGTGTGCCCGTACTCGTGGGACGTCCCGGGCGGCGTCCAGTTCCACATCCGTGACCTGGCGGAACACCTGATCCGCCGCGGCCACGAGGTGTCGGTACTGGCCCCGGCCGACGACGAGACCCCCCTGCCGCCCTACGTGGTCTCGGCGGGACGGGCGGTGCCGGTGCCCTACAACGGGTCGGTCGCCCGGCTGAACTTCGGCTTCCTGTCGGCGGCGCGCGTACGGCGCTGGCTGCACGACGGGGTCTTCGACGTGATCCACATCCACGAACCCGCCTCCCCCTCGCTCGGACTGCTGTCCTGCTGGGCGGCCCAGGGGCCGATCGTGGCCACCTTCCACACCTCCAACCCGCGGTCGCGGGCGATGATCGCCGCGTACCCGATCCTCCAGCCGGCCCTGGAGAAGATCAGCGCCCGCATCGCGGTCAGCGAGTACGCCCGGCGCACCCTGGTGGAGCACCTGGGCGGCGACGCGGTGGTCATCCCGAACGGGGTCGACGTCGACTTCTTCGCCGAGGCCGAGCCCAAGGCGGAGTGGGGCGGTCAGACCCTGGGCTTCATCGGGCGCATCGACGAGCCCCGCAAGGGACTGCCCGTGCTCATGGCGGCCTTCCCGAAGATCGTCGAGGACTGCCCCGACGTGCGCCTCCTCGTCGCGGGCCGCGGCGACGAGGAGGAGGCCGTGGCCTCCCTGCCCGCGGAACTGCGCTCGCGCGTGGAGTTCCTCGGCATGGTCTCCGACGAGGACAAGGCCCGCCTGCTGCGCAGCGTGGACGTCTACGTCGCCCCCAACACCGGTGGCGAGAGCTTCGGGATCATCCTGGTCGAAGCCCTGTCCGCGGGCGCGGCCGTCCTGGCCTCCGACCTCGACGCCTTCGCCCAGGTCCTGGACCAGGGCGCGGCCGGCGAGCTCTTCGCGAACGAGGACGCCGCCTCCCTGGCCGCGGCGGCGACCGCCCTACTGCGCGACCCGGCCCGGCGCGCGGAACTCAGCGCCCGCGGCTCCGCCCACGTACGCCGCTTCGACTGGTCGACGGTCGGCGCGGACATCCTCGCCGTGTACGAGACGGTCACCGACGGCGCGGCCGCGGTGGCCGCCGACGAGCGGGTTCCGCTGCGCACCCGCCTCGGCTTCTCGCGCGACTCCTCCTGAACCGGTTCCCAGGCCGGCCGGCCGTCAGCCCGGGCTGACCACGCGGTCCGGACGGCCGTCGGGGGCGACGGCCACCTCGTGGACCCCGCCGTCGGCGGTGGTCATCCGGATCAGGCCGGGGCCGGTCCAGCGCACGTCGCGCAGTTCGTGCTCCCCGGTGTCGCCGTTGAAGTACCCGACGGACCAACGGCGTTCGAACGGCCAGTCGCCCTGGTGGACGTAGACGTACCAGAGCGGGTCGATCATGGCCGAACCCTCCTCGACGACCAGGACCCGGTCGTCGCGTCCGGGCGCCGCGCTGCGCCGCGTCTCCTCACCGCCGCCACCGAGCATCAGCAACAGCGGGGTGGCGCACAGGAACAGCGCCGCCGCGACGCCGAGGACGAGCAGGAGGCTCGCGCGGAGCCGGCCCTTCGCGCGCAGCCCGAGCCGGAAGGCTCCGGCGAGCGCGCCCAGCGCCAGCCAGCCGAGCAGCAGCCCGTGGTTCTCGCCGGCCCCCATCGTCAGGGCCGGACCGCCGTCGATCCCGCTCGTCGCCTTGACGGCGACGCAGGCGGCGCAGACCAGCAGCAGCACGCCGGCCAGCGGCTCCCGCGCCCGTGGGCCGATCCTCATCCCGTTCCCTCCCCAGTGGACACCGGCTGCGCAGCCTAGGGCCTGTCGTCAAACTCCCGTCGTCGCCCGGAGGGCGGCCCTGCGGCGTCTGGTGCGTGCTCTCGGTGCGCCGGGCGAAAGCCCGCGTACTGGACGTACTTGGCTTTCGCCCGGTGCGGCGAGAGCGCGTGCCAGGCGTCGCGGGGCAGACGGGAGTTTGACGACAGGCCCTAGTGCCGTGGTGACTCGGCCCCGGCCGGGCAGGGGTGAGCGGGGGGTGCGGCCGGAAGGGTAGTGTCGCGGCCCGTGATCGAAAACCTTGTCTGGATCGCCGTGGCGCTGGGCGCCGTCGGGGTCTACCTCAGCTGGACCGCCGGGCGGCTGGACCGGCTGCACACGCGGATGGACGCCGCCCGCGCCGCCCTCGACGCGCAGCTCGTGCGACGGGCCTCGGTGGTCGTGGAGGTGGCGACGTCCGGGGCCCTGGACCCGGCCTCCTCCCTCGTCCTGTACGAGGCCGCGCACGCCGCCCGGCAGGCCGAGGAGGAACACCGCGAGGTCGCCGAGAGCGAGCTCAGCCAGGCGCTGCGCGCGGTGTTCGCCGACGCCGACCAGGTCGAGGTGCTGAAGGCCGCCCCGGGCGGAGAGGCGGCCGCCGAGGAGCTGGCGGCGGCCGTGCGCCGGGTGCCGATGGCGCGGCGGTTCCTCAACGACGCGGTACGGGCCGCCCGCGCGCTGCGGCGGCACCGCAAGGTCCGGTGGTTCCGGCTGGCCGGACACGCGCCGTTCCCGCTCGCCTTCGAAATGGACGACGAGCCTCCGGCGGACCTCGCGGACCGGCCCGCGTAGAGCGGGCGACGGCACCTCCTAGAGCCGCGGGGGACAAATGAAGAAGCCACCGGCTCCACATTGGCCCTTGCAGTGGACTGGTCGGTGGGGTTTTCTCAGCCAAGTAGTACCCGTCTTCCTTTCGAGTGAGGTCAACCCGTGAGCACGCTTCCCACCTCCCCCCAGTCCGCTGAGTCGGCCATCGGCACCTCCCGCGTCAAGCGCGGCATGGCCGAGCAGCTCAAGGGCGGCGTGATCATGGATGTGGTCAACGCCGAGCAGGCGAAGATCGCCGAGGACGCCGGCGCCGTGGCCGTCATGGCCCTGGAGCGGGTCCCCGCGGACATCCGCAAGGACGGCGGCGTGGCCCGCATGTCCGACCCCAACATGATCGAAGAGATCATCGAGGCCGTCTCGATCCCGGTCATGGCCAAGTCCCGCATCGGCCACTTCGTCGAGGCCCAGGTGCTCCAGTCCCTCGGCGTCGACTACATCGACGAGTCCGAGGTCCTGACCCCGGCCGACGAGGTCAACCACTCCGACAAGTGGGCGTTCACCACCCCCTTCGTCTGTGGCGCCACCAACCTGGGCGAGGCCCTGCGCCGCATCGCCGAGGGCGCGGCCATGATCCGCTCGAAGGGCGAGGCCGGCACCGGCAACGTCGTCGAGGCCGTCCGTCACCTGCGCCAGATCAAGAACGAGATCGCCCGCCTGCGCGGCTACGACAACAACGAGCTGTTCGCCGCCGCCAAGGAGCTGCGCGCGCCGTACGAGCTCGTCAAGGAGGTCGCCGAGCTCGGCAAGCTCCCGGTCGTCCTGTTCTCCGCCGGTGGCGTCGCCACCCCGGCCGACGCCGCCCTGATGCGCCAGCTCGGCGCCGAGGGCGTCTTCGTCGGCTCCGGCATCTTCAAGTCCGGCGACCCGGCCAAGCGCGCCGCCGCCATCGTGAAGGCCACCACCTTCTACGACGACCCGAAGATCATCGCGGACGCCTCCCGCAACCTGGGCGAGGCCATGGTCGGCATCAACTGCGACACCCTCCCCGAGGCCGAGCGCTACGCCAACCGCGGCTGGTAGTCCCGACATGACGAACACCCCCGTGATCGGTGTCCTGGCACTCCAGGGCGACGTACGGGAGCACCTGATCGCCCTGGCCGCGGCGGACGCCGTGGCCAGGCCGGTCCGGCGTCCCGAGGAGCTCGCCGAGGTCGACGCCCTGGTGATCCCCGGCGGCGAGTCCACGACCATGTCGAAGCTCGCCGTGCTGTTCGGCATGCTGGAGCCGCTGCGCGAGCGCGTGCGCGCCGGCATGCCCGTGTACGGCACCTGCGCCGGCATGATCATGCTCGCCGACAAGCTGCTGGACGGCCGTGACGACCAGGAGACGCTCGGCGGCATCGACATGATCGTCCGCCGCAACGCCTTCGGCCGTCAGAACGAGTCCTTCGAGGCGAAGGTCGAGTTCGCCGGCATAGCGGGCGGCCCCGTCGAGGGCGTCTTCATCAGGGCCCCCTGGGTCGAGTCCGTCGGCGGCGCCGCCGAGGTGCTCGCCACGTACGACGGCCACACCGTGGCCGTCCGCCAGGGCAACGTCCTCGCCACCTCGTTCCACCCCGAACTGACCGGCGACGATCGCGTTCACGCGTACTTCGTCGACATGGTGCGCGCCGGGCTGTAACGGCGTCCCGGTAGGATCTGAGGCGAACATTGTTGGTGACGCGAAGGAGACAGGCAGATGTCCGGCCACTCTAAATGGGCTACGACGAAGCACAAGAAGGCCGTGGTTGACGCCAAGCGCGGCAAGCTCTTCGCGAAGCTGATCAAGAACATCGAGGTCGCGGCCCGTATGGGCGGTGCCGACGTCGAGGGCAACCCGACCCTCTTCGACGCCATCCAGAAGGCCAAGAAGAGCTCGGTCCCGAACAAGAACATCGACTCCGCGGTCAAGCGCGGCGGCGGCCTGGAGGCCGGCGGCGCCGACTACGAGACGATCATGTACGAGGGCTACGGCCCGAACGGCGTCGCGGTGCTCATCGAGTGCCTCACCGACAACCGCAACCGCGCCGCGTCCGACGTGCGCGTCGCCATGACCCGCAACGGCGGCTCGATGGCCGACCCGGGCTCGGTCTCGTACCTGTTCAACCGCAAGGGCGTCGTCCTGCTGCCCAAGGGCGAACTCTCCGAGGACGACGTCCTCGGTGCGGTGCTGGAGGCGGGCGCCGAAGAGGTCAACGACCTCGGCGAGAGCTTCGAGATCATCAGCGAGGCCACCGACATGGTCGCGGTCCGCACGGCCCTCCAGGACGCCGGGATCGACTACGACTCGGCCGACTCCAACTTCCTGCCGACCATGCAGGTCGAGCTGGACGAAGAGGGCGCGCGCAAGATCTTCAAGCTGATCGACGCGCTGGAGGACAGCGACGACGTGCAGAACGTCTTCGCCAACTTCGACGTCTCGGACGAGGTCATGGAGAAGGTCGACGCGTAGGCCGCCCCCGGCGGGGGCAGCCGCTTCGGACGGGCCGACGGGACACACCCCGTCGGCCCGTCGCTTTGTCAGTGGTGCCCTATAGCCTGCACGGACGCGGACAGGTGAGCGAGGGAGGGGGCGCGGTGCGAGTACTCGGCGTGGACCCGGGGCTGACCCGGTGCGGCGTCGGCGTGGTCGAGGGCGTCGCCGGCCGGCCCCTGACCATGCTCGGCGTCGGCGTCGTACGGACGCCCGCCGACGCCGAGCTCGGGCACCGGCTCGTCGCCATCGAGCGGGGCATCGAGGAATGGCTCGACGCGCACCGGCCCGAGGTCGTCGCCGTGGAGCGGGTCTTCAGCCAGCACAACGTCAGCACCGTGATGGGCACCGCCCAGGCCAGCGCCGTCGCCATGCTGTGCGCCGCCCGGCGCGGCATACCGGTCGCCCTGCACACACCGAGCGAGGTCAAGGCCGCCGTCACCGGCACCGGCCGGGCCGACAAAGCACAGGTCGGAGCCATGGTGACCCGCCTGCTGCGGCTGGCCGAACCGCCGAAACCGGCGGACGCCGCCGACGCCCTCGCCCTCGCCATCTGCCACATCTGGCGGGCCCCCGCCCAGAACCGCCTCCAGCAGGCGGTCGCCCTGCACGCCTCGAAAGGCCGTACCCGATGATCGCCTTCGTCAGCGGCCCCGTCGCCGCCCTCGCCCCCACCCTGGCCGTCATCGAGGTCGGGGGAGTGGGCATGGCCGTGCAGTGCACGCCGAACACCATCGCCGGCCTGCGCACCGGCGAGCAGGCCCGGCTGGCCACCTCCCTGGTCGTCCGGGAGGACTCGCTGACCCTGTACGGCTTCGCCGACGACGACGAGCGGCAGGTCTTCGAACTGCTCCAGACCGCCAGCGGCGTCGGCCCCCGGCTGGCGCAGGCGATGCTCGGCGTGCACAGCCCCGACGCGCTGCGCCTCGCCGTCTCCACGGGCGACGAGAAGGCCCTGACGGCCGTACCCGGCATCGGCAAGAAGGGCGCCCAGAAGCTCCTGCTGGAGCTCAAGGACAAGCTCGGCGCCCCCCTGGGGGCGAGCGGCCTCGTCGGCGCCCAGCGGGCCGTCGCCACCGGCCCCGCCCCGTGGACCGAGCAGCTCCAGGCCGCCCTGATCGGCCTCGGCTACGCCTCCCGCGAAGCCGACGAGGCGGTCTCCGCGGTGACCCCGCAGGCCGAGGCGGCCATCGCCGCGGGCGGCTCCGCGCCCGTCCCGCAGCTGCTCCGCGCCGCCCTCCAGACCCTCAACCGCGCCCGCTGACCGCCGCCCCGCACGACCGACACCCGCGCACCCCGAGAAGGCAGACCGACACCGTGAACTGGGACGACGAGACCACCGCCGAGGACGAGGCACGCATCGTCGCCGCCGCCGCGGACGGGGAGGACACCGCCGTCGAGGCGGCCCTGCGCCCCAAGGACCTCGGTGAGTTCGTCGGCCAGGAGAAGGTCCGCCAGCAGCTGGACCTCGTCCTCAAGGCGGCCCGCCAGCGCGGAGCCACCGCCGACCACGTCCTGCTCTCCGGTGCGCCCGGGCTCGGCAAGACCACCCTCTCCATGATCATCGCCGCCGAGATGGGCGCGCCGATCCGGATCACCTCCGGCCCGGCCATCCAGCACGCCGGCGACCTCGCCGCGATCCTCTCCTCCCTCCAGGAGGGCGAGGTCCTCTTCCTGGACGAGATCCACCGCATGTCCCGGCCCGCCGAGGAGATGCTGTACATGGCCATGGAGGACTTCCGCGTCGACGTCATCGTCGGCAAGGGGCCCGGAGCCACCGCCATCCCCCTCGAACTGCCGCCCTTCACCCTCGTCGGGGCCACCACCCGCGCCGGACTGCTGCCCCCGCCCCTGCGGGACCGCTTCGGCTTCACGGGCCACATGGAGTTCTACGCCCCCGAAGAGCTGGAACGAGTCATTCACCGCTCCGCCCGCCTCCTCGACGTGGAGATCGACACCGCCGGAGCCGCCGAGATCGCCGGGCGTTCCCGGGGCACCCCCCGCATCGCCAACCGGCTCCTGCGCCGCGTCCGGGACTACGCCCAGGTCAGGGCCGACGGGGTGATCAACCGCGAGGTGGCCGGTACCGCCCTCAAGGTCTACGAGGTGGACGAGCGCGGCCTCGACCGGCTGGACCGGGCCGTGCTGGAGGCCCTGCTCAAGCTCTTCGGCGGCGGACCGGTCGGGCTGTCCACCCTCGCGGTGGCCGTCGGCGAGGAGCGGGAGACCGTCGAGGAGGTGGCCGAGCCGTTCCTGGTCAGGGAGGGCCTGCTGGCCCGCACCCCGCGCGGGCGGGTCGCGACCCCCGCCGCCTGGGCCCACCTGGGGCTCGTCCCGCCGCAGCACGGCGCGAGTGGATCAAGCGGACAACAAGGCTTGTTCGGGGCCTGACGGCGCGGAGGTTCGACCGGTCAGGAACTGCGGTGCCATGCTGGGCGTTGTTCCATCGGTGCGGACTCGCCTAGACTCCGCCGATGCCGACCCTTCGGGTCGGCGTGCCCACCCCCGTAGAAAAAGGCCGTCTCCCGTGCGGTCGTGCGAAGGATCTCCGTCCCGTGAATCTCGTGACACTCCTCCCGTTCATCGTGCTCATCGGGGCGATGTTCCTGATGACCCGCTCCGCCAAGAAGAAGCAGCAGGCGGCCGCGCAGATGCGCAACGACATGACGCCCGGCACCGGCGTCCGCACCATCGGCGGCATGTACGCCACGGTGAAGGAGATCGGTGAGGACACGGTGACCCTCGAAGTGGCCCCCGGCGTCCACGCGATCTACGCGAAGAACGCCATCGGTGCCGTCCTCGAGGACGAGGAGTACAACCGCATCGTCCACGGCGTCCTCGACGCTCCTGCCGACGACACGCCGGTCGTCCCGGACGACGCCTCCTCGCTCACCGACACCCCGAAGACGGACCGGCCGAAGACCGATCTGTCGAAGGACGCCGACGAGAACCCGAAGCTCGACCTGGGCAAGGGCGACGAGCCCAAGGGCGACGAGCCCAAGGACGGCGAGGCCGGCGCGAAGTAGCGCCGGCCGGGGGACCGCGGTGGCGCCTGACCGGCGGCCGCCGCGGATCCCGCCAGTGAACTTCTGCGGGGGGCAGGGGTCCCCACCACACATTTCGTGGCCGTCCGCGCGCTGACCCGGCGCGGGACGGTTGGACAGGGAGAAACGACAAGGTGGCAGCACCGAAGAAGGGCCGGCGGCCCACGGGGGCTCAGGGGAGGCCGGGGCGTGCCCTGGCCATCATCCTGATCGCGATGGTGGCGCTCACCGCGGGGATGTTCCTCACGAAGCAGACGACCCCCCGCCTGGGCATCGACCTCGCGGGCGGTACGAGCATCACGCTCAAGGCCAAGAGCGAGCCCGGCAAGCCGGACGCGGTCAACGAGACCAACATGAACACGGCGGTCGGCATCATCGACCGCCGCGTCAACGGTCTCGGCGTCTCGGAGGCCGAGGTCCAGGTCCAGGGCCGCGACCACATCATCGTGAACATCCCCAAGGGGACGAACGAGCAGCAGGCGCGCGAGCAGGTCGGTACCACCGCCCAGCTCTACTTCCGCCCCGTGCTCGCCTTCGCCGACGGGGCCCCGATCGCCCCCGAGACGACCCCGAGCGGGTCCCCGAGCCCCTCCGCGAGCGGTTCCGCCCCGCCGAAGGCCGAAGGCAACGGCAAGCCGTCCGCCCCGGCCACCCCGTCGTCCAGCGCCACTTCCCAGGGCCGTGCGCTCAGCGAGGCCCTCAAGGCCCCCAGCGCCCCCTCTCCCACCCCCTCCACGGGTGAGTCGAAGAAGGCAGACGACAACAAGGCCCCCTCCGGTTCGCCGAGCCCGGGCACGAGCGCGGCCCCCGGCGCCACCCCGACCCCTTCGGGCGAGGACGCCGCCGTCGCCGACCTGCAGGCGAAGTTCGCCGCGCTGGACTGCACCAACGACGAGCAGCGCGCCGCCGCCGGCAAGGGCGCCAAGCCCGAGGAGCCGATGCTCGCCTGCGGCAAGCGCGGCGACGCCTGGGGCAAGTGGGTCCTCGGTCCGGCCCAGGTCAACGGCCAGGACGTGAAGGACGCCAAGGGCGTCATCGACCAGCAGCGCGGCGGCTGGATCGTCCAGATGCAGTTCACCGACAAGGGCGCCGACAAGTTCGCCAAGATCACCGGCGAGCTGGCCACCAAGCAGTCCCCGCAGAACCAGTTCGCGATCGTCCTCGACGGCGAGGTCATCTCCGACCCCTCCGTCAGCCAGGCACTGACCGGCGGCAACGCCGAGATCTCCGGCGGCTTCACCCAGGAGAGCGCCCAGGACCTGGGCAACATGCTGTCCTACGGCGCCCTGCCGCTCTCCTTCAGCGAGGACAGCGTCACCACCGTCACCGCCGCGCTCGGCGGGGAGCAGCTGAAGGCCGGCCTCATCGCCGGCGGCATCGGCCTGATCCTCGTCGTGATCTACCTGCTGGTGTACTACCGCGGTCTGGCCTTCATCGCGATCGTCAGCCTCCTGGTCTCCGCGATCCTGACCTACACGATCATGTCGCTGCTCGGAAAGGGCATCGGCTTCGCGCTGAACCTGCCCGCCGTCTGCGGCGCGATCGTGGCGATCGGCATCACGGCGGACTCGTTCATCGTGTACTTCGAACGCATCCGGGACGAGATCCGCGAGGGCCGCACCCTGCGTCCGGCCGTCGAGCGCGCCTGGCCGCGTGCCCGGCGCACCATCCTGGTCTCCGACTTCGTGTCGTTCCTGGCGGCCGCGGTGCTCTTCATCGTCACCGTCGGCAAGGTGCAGGGCTTCGCCTTCACACTGGGTCTGACCACCCTGCTCGACGTGGTCGTGGTGTTCCTCTTCACCAAGCCGATCATGACGCTGCTGGCCCGTACGAAGTTCTTCTCCAGCGGGCACCCGTGGTCCGGGCTCGACCCGCAGCGACTGGGCGCCAAGCCCCCGCTGCGCGGCTCGCGCCGCACCGTCGCGCCCGCCGCCCCCGTCGACGTAAAGGAGGCGTGAGATGTCGAAGCTGGGAGATCTCGGCGCCAGGCTGTACCGCGGCGAGGTCGGGTACGACTTCGTCGGCAAGCGTTTCCTCTGGTACGGCGTTTCCATCCTGATCACCATCACGGCGATCGTGGCCCTGGCCGTTCAGGGCCTCAACATGGGCATCGAGTTCAAGGGCGGTGCCGTCTTCACCACCCCGAAGACGTCCGCCTCGGTGGCCAAGGTGACCGAGGTCGCCGAGAACGCCTCCGGTCACGACGCGATCGTCCAGGAGCTCGGCACGGGCGGCCTGCGCATCCAGATCTCCGGTCTGGACACCGGCTCCGCCGCCACCGCCGACGTGAAGAAGCAGCTGGCGACCGAGCTCAAGGTCACCGAAGCCGACATCAACGCGGACCTGGTCGGCCCCAGCTGGGGCTCCCAGATCGCGAACAAGGCCTGGACCGGCCTCGCCATCTTCATGGTCCTCGTGGTGATCTACCTCGCGATCGCCTTCGAGTGGCGCATGGCCGTCGCCGCCCTGATCGCCCTGATCCACGACCTCACCATCACCGTCGGCGTCTACGCGCTGGTCGGCTTCGAGGTCACCCCGGGTACGGTCATCGGTCTGCTGACGATCCTCGGTTACTCCCTCTACGACACCGTCGTCGTCTTCGACGGTCTCAAGGAGGGCTCGAAGGACCTCACGAAGCAGACCCGCTTCACCTTCAGCGAGATCGCCAACCGCAGCATCAACGGCACCCTGGTCCGCTCCATCAACACCACGGTCGTCGCGCTGCTCCCGGTCGCGGCCCTGCTGTTCATCGGCGGTGGCTTCCTCGGCGCCGGCATGCTGAACGACATCTCCCTGTCGCTGTTCGTCGGCCTCGCCGCCGGTGCGTACTCCTCGATCTTCATCGCGACCCCGCTGGTCGTCGACCTGAAGGAGCGCGAGCCGGCGATGAAGGCGCTCAAGAAGCGGGTGCTCGCCAAGCGGGCGGCCGCGGCGGCCAAGGGCGAGCCGGCCGAGGGCTACGAGGACTCCGAGTCCGACGACGCCCCCGAGGCCGTGGGCCCGGGCGGCCGCGGGAGGCGGCGCCGGTGACCGAGGCCTGTTCCCCCGAGGTCCGCGAGCTGCTGCTCAGCCGGATCAAGGACGTCCCGGACTACCCGAAGCCGGGCGTGATGTTCAAGGACATCACCCCGCTGCTCGCCGACCCGAAGGCCTTCGCGGCCCTGACGGACGCGCTGGCGGAGCTGGCCGTCCGGTACGGCGCGACGAAGATCGTCGGCCTGGAGGCGCGCGGGTTCATCCTCGCGGCCCCCGTCGCCGTTCAGGCGGGCATCGGCTTCGTGCCGGTCCGCAAGGCCGGGAAGCTGCCGGGCGCCACGCTCGCGCAGTCCTACGAGCTGGAATACGGCTCCGCGGAGATCGAGGTCCACGCGGAGGACCTCACCGCCGGTGACAAGGTCATGGTCATCGACGACGTCCTGGCCACCGGAGGCACCGCCGGCGCCTCGCTGGAGCTCATCCGGCGGGCCGGCGCTGAGGTCACGGGCGTGGCGGTCCTGATGGAGCTGTCGTTCCTCCCGGGCCGCGCCAGGATCACCCCGTCGCTGGCGGGGGCTCCGCTGGACGCGCTGATCGTGGTCTGACCCACTGCGCTCACCGAAGCGGCGGGCACCGGGGAACACCCCGGTGCCCGCCGCTTCCGCATGGGGCGGGTACCGGCCGGACGGCCGGCGCGTCCCAGGGGGCGGGCGCGGGGGAACGGGCCGGCGCAACCCTCGCTACCATGGGTTATCCGGACCTGACCGGGGCCCCGGATCCGCATGAGGAGCGCTCTTGCCAGACGAGGTCCAGCCACTCTCCGCCGCGCAGCCCGACCCGCAGGCCGAGCCGGCCGCGGCGGCCGCCGCCACGCCCCCGCCGGCCCCGCCGGTCAAGCCCGCTCCGGCGAAGCCCGCTCCGGCGAAGCAGGCCGGGTCCTCCAACCGGGTGCGCGCCCGGCTCGCCCGCCTCGGGGTACAGCGTTCCAACCCGTACAACCCGGTGCTGGAACCCCTGCTCCGCATAGTCCGCAGCAACGACCCGAAGATCGAGACGTCGACGCTGCGCCAGATCGAGCAGGCCTACCAGGTCGCCGAACGCTGGCACCGGGGCCAGAAGCGCAAGAGCGGCGACCCGTACATCACCCACCCGCTCGCGGTGACGACCATCCTCGCCGAGCTCGGGATGGACCCCGCCACCCTCATGGCGGGCCTGCTGCACGACACCGTCGAGGACACCGAGTACGGCCTCGACCAGCTGCGCCGCGACTTCGGCGACGCCGTGGCCCTGCTCGTCGACGGCGTCACCAAGCTCGACCGGGTCAAGTTCGGCGAGGCCGCGCAGGCCGAGACCGTCCGCAAGATGGTCGTCGCCATGGCCAAGGACCCCAGGGTCCTGGTCATCAAGCTCGCGGACCGCCTGCACAACATGCGCACCATGCGCTACCTCAAGCGGGAGAAGCAGGAGAAGAAGGCCCGCGAGACCCTTGAGATCTACGCGCCGCTGGCCCACCGCCTCGGCATGAACACCATCAAGTGGGAGCTGGAGGACCTCGCCTTCGCGATCCTCTACCCCAAGATGTACGACGAGATCGTGCGCCTGGTCGCCGAGCGCGCCCCCAAGCGCGACGAGTACCTGGCCGTCGTCACCGACGAGGTCCAGACGGACCTCAGGGCCGCCCGCATCAAGGCCACGGTCACCGGCCGCCCCAAGCACTACTACAGCGTCTACCAGAAGATGATCGTCCGCGGCCGTGACTTCGCGGAGATCTACGACCTGGTGGGCATCCGCGTCCTCGTGGACACCGTCCGGGACTGCTACGCGGCCCTCGGCACGGTGCACGCGCGCTGGAACCCGGTCCCCGGCCGGTTCAAGGACTACATCGCGATGCCCAAGTTCAACATGTACCAGTCGCTGCACACGACGGTCATCGGGCCCAGCGGCAAGCCGGTCGAACTGCAGATCCGCACCTTCGACATGCACCGCCGCGCCGAGTACGGCATCGCCGCGCACTGGAAGTACAAGCAGCAGACCGTCGCCGGCACCTCCAAGGTCCGCACCGACGTCCCGCAGGCGGCCAAGGGCAGCGCCGGCCACGACACCGTCAACGACATGGCCTGGCTGCGCCAGTTGCTGGACTGGCAGAAGGAGACCGAGGACCCGGGCGAGTTCCTCGACTCGCTGCGCTTCGACCTCTCCCGCAACGAGGTCTTCGTCTTCACGCCCAAGGGCGACGTCATCGCCCTGCCCGCCGGCGCGACCTCCGTGGACTTCGCGTACGCCGTCCACACGGAGGTCGGCCACCGCACGATAGGGGCGCGGGTCAACGGGCGCCTCGTCCCGCTCGAATCGACCCTCGACAACGGCGACCTCGTCGAGGTCTTCACCTCCAAGGCGGAAGGCGCGGGCCCGTCCCGCGACTGGCTCGGCTTCGTCAAGTCCCCCCGGGCCCGCAACAAGATCCGCGGCTGGTTCTCCAAGGAGCGCCGCGACGAAGCCATCGAGCACGGCAAGGACGCCATCGCGCGGGCCATGCGCAAGCAGAACCTGCCGATCCAGCGCATCCTGACCGGCGACTCCCTCGTGACCCTCGCGCACGAGATGCGCTACCCCGACATCTCCTCGCTCTACGCGGCGATCGGCGAGGGCCACGTGGCCGCGCAGGGCGTCGTGCAGAAGCTGGTGCAGGCCCTCGGCGGCGAGGAGGCGGCCAACGAGGACATCGAGGAGAGCATCCCGCCGGCCCGCGGCCGCAGCAAGCGACGGGGCAACGCCGACCCGGGCGTGGTGGTCAAGGGCGTCGACGACGTGTGGGTCAAGCTGGCCCGCTGCTGCACCCCGGTGCCGGGCGACCCGATCATCGGCTTCGTCACCCGCGGCAGTGGCGTATCGGTTCACCGCGCGGACTGCGTCAACGTCGACTCCCTCTCCCAGCAGCCCGAGCGGATGCTGGAGGTGGAGTGGGCGCCGACCCAGTCCTCCGTCTTCCTCGTCGCCATCCAGGTCGAGGCGCTGGACCGGTCCCGGCTGCTGTCGGACGTCACCCGGGTCCTGTCGGACCAGCACGTGAACATCCTCTCGGCCGCCGTGCAGACCTCGCGCGACCGGGTGGCCACCTCCCGGTTCACCTTCGAGATGGGCGACCCGAAGCACCTGGGGCACGTCCTGAAGGCCGTACGGGGCGTCGAGGGCGTCTACGACGTCTACCGCGTGACCTCGGCCCGCAGGCCGTAGCAGGCGGCAGCAGGCCGCAGCGGCGGGCCAACGGCCGCCGCGGGCACCGGACATGACGATGGGCGCCACCCCCGAGGGGGTGGCGCCCATCGTCATGAGGACAGGTGGCGTCCGGACCGGATCAGGGGCAGCCCCACCAGACGAAGTTGAGGTTGCCCCCGAAGAGCGCGGACACCACGGTGGCCGATCCGATGATCCACACCACCGTGCTCCTGCGGGCCCTCGCGAGCGCCAGCGCGAAGGGGAACAGCAGCGGGAAGGCGGGCATGATGAAGCGCATCTTCGAGAAGTAGAAGCCGGCGCCGCCCAGCGCCATCAGCATGATCATCGCGGCGAAGATCCACACGACCATCGGGGGCCGGCGCTTGCGGGTCATCAGCACGAACAGGACCACGGCCGTGACCACGGTCAGCGAGACGACCACGTGGTTGAGGGTGGTGTGGACCTCGGTGAAGGTCTTCTTCAGCTCCGTCAGCGTGTCGAAGCCGCCGTCGTAGACGGAACCCCACCGGCGCTGGAGCTCGAAGTAGCCGTCCCAGCGCCCGAAGTGCCAGCCCACGTAACCCACGTAGCCGAACCAGCCCAGCGGGGCGATCAGCGAGGCCGCCACGATCCGGCCCACCGGCGGCCGCTTCGAGCGCCGCTTGCGCAGCCACTGCACGTACTCCCAGACGCCCGCCAGGACCACGGCCGCGACGATGGCCGAACCGGAGGGACGGGTGGCGCCGGCGGTGAAGGCCAGCACACCGGCCGTCAGCCAGGACTTCGTCATCACCGCGTACATCGCCCACACGGACAGGGCGAGGAACAGCGGCTCGGTGTACGCCATCGACTGGACCAGCGCGGCCGGCACGATCGCGAACAGGGCGCAGGTGAAGAGCGCGACGCGGCGGCCGTAGATCTTGTCGGTGACGGCGAAGATGCCCCACGCGGCGACGACCGAGGCGAGGAGCGCGAGCCCCATCGCCACCCAGTTCATGGGCAGTCCGCTGACGTACGACGTGTACCGGACCATCATCGGATAGACGGGGAAGAACGCCATCTGGCAGCTCGGCCCCGCGAACGCGCACGGAGAAGGGGTCGCCAGCGGCGTCGTCAGACCGTTCTCGGCGATGTGCAGGTAGTAGATGGCGTCCCAGCGGCCACCCAGGATCTCCAGCGGCTGCACACCCTTGCGCTCGGCCCAGACGGCCATGACGGCCAGTCCGGTGGCACGGAGCGCGATGTGGATCAGCAGCGCCTTGCGGGCACGCTGAAGGCTGGCGAGTACGCGCCGTCCGACACCTCGGAGTCCGGAGTCCTTCGTGCTCGTGAGCGGCTCGGCAACGAGTAGCGAGTCGGGGACATCAGCGCGTATCTGGGTATGCGTCACATTCGATCCTGGTCGTCGCCCGGCAGAAGGCCGCCACCTGCGGCACCGTACAACGGTACACAGGTGTCAGGTGCTACCAGTGCGCACCCTGTATTGAAACCACGTAACGAATCGGAAGAACGCACAACGGACGGGCACCACCGGACACGTCCGGTGATGCCCGTCACTTCCGTCGGGAACGGCGTCCGGCGGTTCAGCCGCCGAACTCCTCCAGGCCCTTGAGCGCCTGGTCCAGGAGCGCCTGCCGGCCCTCCAGTTCCCGGGCGAGCTTGTCGGCCTTCGCGTTGTTGCCCGCCGCGCGCGCGGCGTCGACCTGCTCACGCAGCTTGTCGACCGCCGCCTGCAGCTGCCCGGTCAGACCGGCGGCACGCGCCCGCGCCTCCGGGTTGGTACGCCGCCACTCGCCCTCCTCGGCCTCCTGGATCGCGCGTTCCACCGCGTGCATCCGGCCCTCGACCTTGGGACGGGCGTCACGCGGAACGTGACCGATGGCCTCCCAGCGCTCGTTGAGGGAGCGGAACGCGGCTCGGGCCGCCTTCAGGTCCGTCACCGGGACGAGCTTCTCCGCCTCGACGGCCAGCTCCTCCTTCAGCTTGAGGTTCTCGGTCTGCTCCGCGTCCCGCTCGGCGAAGACCTCGCCGCGCGCCGCGAAGAAGACGTCCTGCGCACCGCGGAAGCGGTTCCACAGGTCGTCCTCGGCCTCGCGCTGCGCCCGCCCGGCCGCCTTCCAGCTGTCCATCAGCTCGCGGTAGCGGGCCGCCGTCGGACCCCAGTCCGTCGACTTCGACAGAGACTCGGCCTCCGCGACCAGCTTCTCCTTGGCCTTGCGGGCGTCCTCGCGCTGGGCGTCCAGCGCGGCGAAGTGCGCCTTGCGGCGCTTGGAGAACGCGGAACGGGCGTGCGAGAAGCGGTGCCACAGCTCGTCGTCCGACTTGCGGTCCAGCCGGGGCAGGCCCTTCCAGATGTCCACCAGCGCGCGCAGCCGCTCGCCGGCGGACCGCCACTGGTCGCTCTGCGCCAGCTGCTCGGCCTCGGTGACCAGCGCGTCCTTGGCCGCACGGGCCTCGTCCGCCTGCTTGGCCTTCTGGACCTTGCGCTCCTCGCGGCGCGAGTCGACGGTCGCCACCAGCTTGTCGAGCCGCACGCGCAGTGCCGCGAGGTCACCCACGGCATGGTGCTCGTCCACCTGGGTCCGCAGGTGCTCGATGGCCGTCTGGGCGTCCTTGGCGGACAGATCGGTGGTCCGCACCCGCCGTTCGAGGAGGCCGATCTCGACCACCAGGCCCTCGTACTTGCGCTCGAAGTAGGCCAGGGCCTCCTCGGGGGTGCCCGCCTGCCACGAGCCGACGACCTGCTCGCCCTCGGAAGTACGCACGTACACGGTGCCGGTCTCGTCGACTCGGCCCCACGGGTCGCTGCTCACAGCGCCTCCTCCACCTGATGCCCTCGAAGGGGTTCGCCCCCCGGGCATCGTCCACAGTTTCCTGGGGCGGGCAGCGCCCGCCCTGCACAACGCCAACATAGGCGACCGCCGGGCCGGCTGTCCGCATCCCGCACGACGGAATATCGACGTACGGGAGGCGGACCGGCCGGGCCCGGGGCCGCCGCCCCGGTCAGTTCTGGGTGACCGTGGCCTTCTCGATGGTCACGGGGGTCTTCGGGGCACCGTCCGGCGCTCCGTTGGCCGTGCCGGCCTTGGCGACCTCCTCCAGGACCTTCACGCCGGCCGGGTCGATCTTGCCGAAGGGCGTGTACTGCGGGGGCAGCGGGCTGTCCTTGTAGACCAGGAAGAACTGGCTGCCGCCGGTGCCGGGCTGGCCCGTGTTGGCCATCGCCACCGTGCCCGCCGGGTAGGTCACCGTGCCCTGCTCGTTCGGCTTGCCGAGCGCGTCCAGGTTCTCGTCCGGGATGTTGTAGCCCGGGCCGCCCGAACCGGTGCCCTCGGGGTCACCGCACTGGAGCACGAAGATCGAGCCGGTCACCAGGCGGTGGCACTTGGTGTTGTCGAAGAAGTTCTTGTCGGCCAGCGACTTGAACGAGTTCACGGTCTGCGGGGTCTTCGCCGCGTCCATCTCGAACTTGATCTCGCCCGCGCTGGTCTTCAGACCGAAGGTGTACTTCGCCTTGTCGTCGATCGCCATCGCCGGCGAGGGCGACTGCTTCGGCGTCGGGGCGGCGGAGGGGGAGGAGTCCGCCGACGGCTCGACCGTCTTCTCCTCGCTGTCGAAGACACCGCCCGCGATGAGGCCCACCAGAGTGGCCACCACCACGGCCGCGGCCGCGCCGATCACCGCCAGACGCTGCCTCGACTTGCGGCGGGCCTCCGCCCGGCGCTTCTGCTGGCGCTCGTACTTCTCCCTGGCGAGCTGTCGCCGACGCTGATCGCTCGTGACCACCGGGTCGTCTCCTTGTGCGTCTCTGGTACCGCTGTCCGGGCTGGGTTAGGCCGTACCGTATATGGGTTCGCTGTGTAATGAGCGGCGCCGGTAGGCTCTGAGCAGCAGATTCCGATCCGCTGCCTCCCGCCGGACGACGATTGAGGACGAACGTGCTGATTGCCGGGTTCCCCGCCGGGGCCTGGGGGACCAATTGCTACCTGGTCGCCCCCGCCGCAGGTGAGGAGTGCGTCATCATCGACCCGGGCCACCAGGCCGCCCAGGGTGTCGAGGAGACGCTGAAGAAGCATCGGCTCAAGCCCGTCGCGGTCGTCCTCACCCACGGCCACATCGACCACGTGGCGTCGGTGGTCCCGGTGTGCGGAGCGCACGACGTACCGGCCTGGATCCACCCCGAGGACCGCTACATGATGAGCGACCCGGAGAAGGCCCTCGGCCGTTCCATCGGGATGCCGCTCATGGGGGAGCTCACCGTGGGGGAGCCGGACGACGTCCGCGAGCTGACCGACGGCAGCAGCCTGAAGCTGGCCGGCATGGAGTTCTCCGTCGCGCACGCGCCCGGGCATACCAAGGGGTCGGTGACCTTCCGGATGCCCGAGCTGGCCGACGTTCCGCCGGTCTTCTTCTCGGGCGACCTGCTCTTCGCCGGCTCCATCGGACGTACCGACCTGCCCGGCGGCTCCCACGCCGAGATCCTCGAATCGCTGGCCCGCGTGTGCCTGCCGCTCGACGACTCGACCGTGGTGCTGTCCGGCCACGGTCCCCAGACCACCATCGGCCGCGAGCGGACGACCAACCCGTACCTGCGGGAAGTCGCCGCCGGCCTGGGGGACGGCACGGCCGCCCCACGACGAGGAATGTGACGAGTTTCGTGAGCACCTTCAAGGCCCCCAAGGGCACGTACGACCTGATCCCGCCCGTCTCCGTGAAGTACCTGGCGGTGCGCGAGGCCATCTCCGCCCCGCTGCGCGACGCCGGCTACGGCTACATCGAGACGCCCGGCTTCGAGGACGTCGGCCTCTTCGCCCGCGGCGTGGGCGAGTCCACCGACATCGTCTCCAAGGAGATGTACGCCTTCGAGACCAAGGGCGGCGACCAGCTGGCCCTGCGCCCGGAGGGCACCGCCTCGGTCCTGCGCGCGGCGCTGGAGGCCAGCCTGCACAAGCAGGGCAACCTCCCCGTCAAGCTCTGGTACTCCGGCTCCTACTACCGCTACGAGCGCCCGCAGAAGGGCCGTTACCGGCACTTCTCGCAGGTCGGCGCCGAAGCGATCGGCGCCGAGGACCCGGCCCTGGACGCCGAGCTGATCATCCTGGCCGACCAGGCGTACCGCTCGCTGGGCCTGCGGAACTTCCGGATCCTGCTGAACTCGCTCGGCGACAAGGAGTGCCGGCCGGTGTACCGGGAGGCGCTCCAGACCTTCCTCGGCGGACTGGACCTCGACGAGGAGACCGTCCGCCGGTCCGAGATCAACCCGCTGCGCGTCCTCGACGACAAGCGGCCCGACGTCCAGAAGCAGCTCGTCGGCGCCCCCGTGCTCCGCGACTACCTCTGCGACGCCTGCAAGGCGTACCACGAGGAGGTCCGGGCGCTGATCACGGCCGCCGGGGTCGTCTTCGAGGACGACGAGAAGCTGGTGCGCGGGCTCGACTACTACACCCGCACCACCTTCGAGTTCGTCCACGACGGCCTGGGCTCGCAGTCCGCGGTCGGCGGCGGCGGCCGCTACGACGGCCTGTCCGAGATGATCGGCGGACCGGCGCTGCCGTCGGTCGGCTGGGCGCTCGGCGTGGACCGTACGGTGCTGGCCCTGGAGGCCGAGGGCGTGGAGCTGGACGTCCCGGCGTCGACGTCGGTGTTCGCGGTGGCCCTGGGCGAGGCCAAGCCGACCGTGTTCGGGCTGGTCACGCAGCTGCGCAAGGCGGGCGTCGCGGCGGACATGTCCTACGGCGGCAAGGGACTCAAGGGCGCCATGAAGGACGCGAACCGCAGCGGTGCCCGGCTGACGGTCGTCGCGGGCGACCGCGACCTCGCCGAGGGCGTCGTCCAGCTCAAGGACATGGAATCGGGCGAGCAGGCCCCCGTGGCCCTCGCCGACCTGGTGGCCGAGGTCAAGGCCCGGCTGGCCTGACCGAGGGCGTCCGTCCGTGGGGCGGTACGGGGACCCGGTCCCCGTACCGCCCCACGTCCTTATCTCCATCGAACGGTGGACCGGTACCCCCGTACGGCACAATGGCCGGTGCTTGATGACCTTGCAGACGTGGAGCGGGCGGGTATGACGACAACAGGTGCAGACGCGGGAACCGCCCCGCGGACCATCGGCGGCAGCCGCGCCCTGGCGCTGCTGCTGGTGATCACGGGGGCCGCAGGGCTGCTGGCGGCCTGGGTGATCACGATCGACAAGTTCAAGCTGCTGGAGGACCCGAACTTCACCCCGGGCTGCAGCCTGAACCCGATCGTCTCCTGCGGCAACATCATGAAGAGCGACCAGGCGGCCGTCTTCGGCTTCCCGAACCCCATGCTGGGACTGGTCGCCTACGGCATCGTGATCTGCGTCGGCATGAGCCTGATCGCCGGCGCCCGGTTCCGCCCCTGGTACTGGCTGACGCTGAACGCGGGCACCCTGTTCGGCGTCGTCTTCTGCGCCTGGCTCACCTACCAGTCGCTGTACAACATCAACTCCCTGTGCCTGTGGTGCTGCCTGGCCTGGGTCGCGACGATCTTCATGTTCTGGCACGTGACCGCGCACAACGTGCGCGAGGGCCTGCTGCCCGCCCCCGGCTGGCTGCGCGGCTTCCTCGACGAGTTCACCTGGGTCCCGCCCGTGCTCCACGTCGGGATCATCGGCATGCTCGTCCTGACCCGCTGGTGGGACTTCTGGACCTCCTGAGCCGCCCGGCCGGGAGTGTCGGTGGCCTCGCATAGGCTTCGAGTGTGGAACCAGACCTCTTCACCGCCGCCGCCGAGGACCGCCAGGAGAAGGACCCCTCGGCCTCGCCGCTCGCCGTCCGGATGCGCCCGCGCACCCTGGACGAGGTGGTCGGCCAGCAGCACCTGCTGAAGCCCGGCTCACCGCTGCGCCGGCTGGTGGGGGAGGGCGCCGGCGGACCGGCCGGGGCCTCGTCGGTGATCCTCTGGGGCCCGCCCGGCATCGGGAAGACCACCCTCGCCTACGTGGTCAGCCAGGCCACGCAGAAGCGCTTCGTGGAACTCTCCGCGATCACGGCGGGCGTCAAGGAGGTCCGGGCCGTCATCGAGGGCGCCAAGCGCGCGGCCGGCGGCTACGGCAAGGACACCGTCCTCTTCCTCGACGAGATCCACCGCTTCAGCAAGGCGCAGCAGGACTCGCTGCTGCCCGCCGTGGAGAACCGCTGGGTCACGCTGATCGCGGCGACCACGGAGAACCCCTACTTCTCGATCATCTCGCCGCTGCTCTCGCGCTCCCTGCTGCTCACCCTCGAACCCCTGACGGACGGCGACCTGACCGCGCTCATGCGCCGCGCGCTGACGGAGGAGCGGGGCCTGGGCGGGGCCGTGACCCTGCCCGCGGACGCGGAAGCGCACCTGCTGCGCATCGCCGGCGGAGACGCCCGCCGGGCGCTCACCGCCCTGGAGGCGGCGGCCGGCTCGGCCATCGCCAAGGGCGAGGGCGAGATCACCCTCCAGACGGTCGAGGAGGCGGTCGACCGCGCTGCCGTCCGGTACGACAAGGACGGCGACCAGCACTACGACGTGGCGAGCGCGCTCATCAAGTCGATCCGCGGCTCGGACGTGGACGCGGCGCTGCACTACCTGGCCCGGATGATCGAGGCGGGGGAGGACCCGCGGTTCATCGCCCGACGCCTGATGATCTCCGCGAGCGAGGACATCGGCCTGGCGGACCCGGCCGCCCTGCCGCTCGCGGTGGCGGCGGCGCAGGCCGTGGCGATGATCGGCTTCCCGGAGGCGGCGCTGACCCTGTCGCACGCGACGATCGCGCTGGCGCTCGCCCCCAAGTCGAACACCGCCACCACCGCGATCGGCGCCGCGCTGGCCGACGTACGGGCCGGCCTGGCGGGCACGGTGCCGCCGCACCTGCGCGACGGGCACTACAAGGGGGCGGCGAAACTGGGCCACGCCCAGGGGTACGTGTACCCGCACGACGTGCCGGGCGCCATCGCGGCGCAGCAGTACGCCCCGGACGAGATCCACGGCAAGCGGTACTACGAGCCGACCCGCTACGGCGCGGAGGCCCGGTACGCGGACGTGGTGGACAAGGTGCGCGAGCGGCTGCGCGGCGGGTCCTGACCCCCGGCCACCGCGAGCCGTCCGGCTCCGTACCGGGGCCGGGCATACCCTCCCGGTCATGGGACGCCGTGCTCCGCTCCTCGCCGTGACGGTGACGCTGCTCCTCGGCGGCTGCCACCACGGCCAGCCGGAGCAGGGGCGGGCGAGCGCCGCCGCCCTGGCCGCCCGGGTGCCGTCGGCGAGCCCCGGGTTCCCGCCCACCGCGGCCGGGGCGAGGGAGCGGCTGGCCGGGCTGAAGGTCGAGTGGGGCAAGAACTGGCAGACGTACAAGCGGGAGAACTTCGGCAGGTACTGGTCCGACGCGACCGACGCCGTCGGCGGACGCAACGGCTGCGACACCCGGGACGACGTCCTGCGGCGCGACCTGAAGGAGCTGCGCGAGGGCGACCGCAATCCGTGCGTGGTGGTGTCCGGGGTGCTCGACGATCCGTACACCGGGCAGCGGCTCCCCTATTCCTACCGCCGGGCCTCGCAGATCCAGACCGACCACGTCGTGGCGCTCGGCGCCGCCTGGCGGGGCGGCGCGTACGCCTGGACGCCCCAGCGCAGGCTGGAGTACGCCAACGACCTCGACGTACTGCTCGCCGTGGACAAGCAGACCAACTACGACAAGGGCAGCAGGACCGCGGACAAGTGGAAGCCGCCGCGGCGGGCCTTCTGGTGCGAGTACGGGCGCCGGTACACCGGCATCAAGGCCAAGTACGGGCTCTCCGTCACCCCGCCGGAGAAGACGGCGCTGGCGGAACTGCTCGCCACCTGCCCCCCTTCCTAGTGCGAGGCGGCCGAGAAGAGGGTGTGCATGGCGCGGCGCAGTCCGCAGATGTCCGTGACCGGCTCCGGGAAGTCGAAGCGGGCGTCGAAGGAGGAGTCCGCGGCGGCGCCGGCGAAGCGCACGCGCAGGCCGAGCCGGTCCAGGGCCAGCGGGACGGCCGTCATGCCCTCCGCCCGCCGCGGGCCCAGCAGTCCGCACAGGTCCGCGATGCGGTCCGCGTGGGCCGTGTGGAGGTGCTGGAGCAGTTCCGTCTCGTGCGCCGTCATCGGGTCCGGCTCGGCGCCGGAGAGCTCGTCGGGGTCCACGTGCTCGGCGCCCCAGAGGTCGTCCACCGAGATCTCGCCGACCTCCAGGCGGAGCATCATCCAGGCAGGGCGGCCGGAGTACGGGGGGTCGAGGGACTCGGACATGCCCAGCAGCTCGCCCACCGGACGGCGCTCGGCGAGCAGCGCGGCGCAGACCGCGCGGTCGTCCCCGCGCACCGGCGTCAGCCACCCGGCCAGCCACGCGCGGCCTCGGATACGATGGGGCACGGACACCGGCGCCACGTCCGTGATCTCGATCACGGCGGTGAGGTCGTCGTCCTGGGCGTGAGCGGCTGCCCTGGCAGCCGCGGATTCCCCGGAAACAAGGAGAATCACGTCCCCGTCCGGGGTGACGGTCCGTGCGACCGGCATCCCCGTCCCGAACTCGTCGGGCTCGTGCGTGTCACGAGCACCCGGCAGGGTGAGGGATACTGAGGCGTTGGACTCTACGAGGGTTCGTACGCGTTCGGCTCCGGTGAGCTGCCGAACGCCTTCCCTGGGACGCGGCTGACCTTGCCTATCGTCGTCGAAAGCGGATTCCGTTTCGTTGGAACCCGAACTTCGGTGCGCACTGGGCAGGGGGATCCCATGTGGTCGAGACATTACGTCCTCCTCGCTAAGGTAAGCCTCACCTAACTTACATGGAGGTAGGTTCCACGTGAACCAGAAGCGACCCAAGGTCAAGAAGTCGCGTGCCCTCGGCATTGCGCTGACCCCGAAGGCCGTCAAGTACTTCGAGGCCCGCCCCTACCCGCCGGGCGAGCACGGCCGTGGCCGCAAGCAGAACTCGGACTACAAGGTTCGTCTGCTGGAGAAGCAGCGTCTGCGCGCTCAGTACGACATCTCTGAGCGTCAGATGGCCCGCGCGTACGACCGCGCCAAGAAGGCCGAAGGCAAGACGGGCGAGGCGCTGGTCGTCGAGCTCGAGCGTCGCCTCGACGCCCTGGTCCTGCGTTCGGGCATCGCCCGCACCATCTACCAGGCCCGCCAGATGGTCGTTCACGGCCACATCGAGGTCAACGGTGGCAAGGTCGACAAGCCGTCGTTCCGTGTCCGCCCGGACGACGTCATCACCGTGCGCGAGCGCAGCCGCGAGAAGGTTCCGTTCCAGGTTGCCCGCGAGGGTGGCTACGCAGGCGAGGGCGAGACCCCGCGCTACCTGCAGGTCAACCTGAAGGCCCTGGCCTTCCGCCTGGACCGCGACCCGAACCGCAAGGAAATCCCGGTCATCTGCGACGAGCAGCTCGTCGTCGAGTACTACGCCCGCTGATCCGTCGGCAGGCGTAGCCCTCACAGGCTGGTGTCAACCCGTCGCCCCCTCCGGGGGGCGGCGGGTTTTCCCGTTCTCGGCCCCGGACCGCCCTCCCGGCCGGGCACCCACCGCGCCCGCAGCACCAGGGCGTCCATGCTCAGCTGCCGCCCCTCGGCGGCGTGCGCCGCGTACCGCTCGGGGCCCAGCACCTCGCCCGCCCGCTCCTGGCACATCAGCCGGGGCGCGTTGAAGTACCCCGAGCCGAACAGCCGCAGGCCCACCCCGTCCCACATCGGCTCCGCCGCGCCCTGGAGCACCGCCGCCTCCGCCGGCCGGCCTTCCGCGACCGTGACCAGCGCCAGCAGCTCCACCGCCAGGACCAGCCCCACCAGGTCCCGGAACGCGTGGTTCACCGTCACGCACTCGGTCAGCAGCAGCCGGGCCCCGGCCGTGTCCCCCGCGTCCAGCGCCGCGTACGCCAGCACGTAGAGGGCGTACGCCTTCGTCCAGAGCTCCCCGCGCTCCTCGCAGATCTCCCGGACCTCCTCGCACAGCGACGCGGCGCCCGCGAGCTCGCCCCGGAAGGCCATCGCCATCGCCAGCTCCACCTGGCACATCAGCACGTTGCTGTTCAGCTCCCCGGTCTCCCGGTACAGCTCCAGCGCCGAGCCCAGCAGCTCCCCGGCCCGCGCCATGTCGTCCGAGACCAGGGCGAGGCAGCCCATCCGGTGCACCGCGTACGCCGCCGCCACCCGGTTCCCGGTCCGCTCCGCACCGTCCCGGCACTCGTGGAGGGCGCTCATCGACGCCACCGCGTCGCCCTGGAGCGCGGCCACGTAGCCGAGCACCCACAACGCCTTCAGCCGGGAGCTCTCGTACTCCGCCTGCCCCTCGCCCGGGACCGTCTCCAGGGTGCGGTCGAGCCAGTGCCGCCCCTCGGTGAGCCGGCCGCAGCCCGCCCAGTAGAACCAGAGGGTGCCCGCCAGGTACTGGCCGAGGTGCAGCTCCTCCGGCTCGTCCAGGCAGGTCTCCAGGGCGAGGCGCAGGTTCGCCAGCTCCACCTCCACCAGGGCGGCCACCTCCTGCTGGCGCGGGCTGAACCAGTCCAGCTCGCACCAGGTCGCCAGGCCCATGTACCAGTCCCGGTGGCGGCGCCGCAGCCGCGCGGCGTCACCCTGGGACTCCAGCCAGCCCGCCCCGTACAGCCGTACGGTCTCCAGCATCCGGTAGCGCACCCCGGCCGGGGTCTCCTCCCGGACCAGCAGGGACTGTGCGAGGAGCTCGCCCACCAGGTCGAGCACCCCGTCCACCGGCAGGTCCGGGCCCGCGCACACGTACTCGGCGGCGTCGAGGTCGAACTGCCCGGCGAAGACCGACAGCCGGGCCCACAGCAGCCGCTCCCCGGGGGTGCACAGCTCGTGGCTCCACCCGATCGCCGTCCGCAGGGCCCGGTGCCGGGGCAGCACCCCGCGCGGGCCGCCGGTGAGCAGGGCGAAGCGGTCCTCCAGCCGGGCCAGCACCTGGGCGGGCGACAGCGCCCGCAGCCGGCCGGCCGCCAGTTCCAGGGCCAGCGGGATCCCGTCGAGCCGCGCGCACAGCTCGGCCAGCACCGGCCGGTTCGCCTCCGTCACCGCGAAGGCCGGGTCGGCGGCGGCCGCCCGCCCGGCCAGCAGCTCCAGGGCCTCGGCGGGCGCCAGGGGGGCGAGGGGGAAGGCCTGCTCCCCGTCCAGGCCGAGCGTGCGGCGGCCCGCCGCGAGCACGCGCAGGCCGGGGGAGCGGCGCAGCAGTTCCGCCAGCAGCTCGGCCGTCTCCTCGACCAGCTGCTCGAAGCCGTCCAGGACCAGCAGCAGCCGCCGCCCCGCCAGGTGCTCCGCCAGGACCGTCCGGGGCGGCCGGGTGGTGTGGTCGGTGAGCCCGAGCGCCTCCGCCAGCGTGAACTCCAGCAGCGCCGGATCGCGTACGGAGGACAGTTCGGCCAGCCACACGCCGTCGCAGTAGCGTTCCTGCGCCTCGACCCCCTGACCGGGCACCGGCCCGGTCGCGGGCCCGCCGGTCCCGTCCGCGGCGCCGTGCCCGGTGCCGTGCCCAGTGCCGGCGAAGGCCCCGGCCGATCCGGTGTCCGCCGCCCGCGCCGCGGCCAGGGCCAGCCGGGACTTGCCCACCCCGCCGACCCCGGTGACCGTCACCAGCCGGGAGGACTCCAGGAGCCGCCCCAGCCGGGCCAGTTCGCCACCCCGCCCGACGAACCCGCTGAGCTCCGAGGGAAGATTGCCCGGGGTCCTGTTCCGCAGGGGTCTGTGTCGCATGGGACACGGAGGGTACTGGTCCGGAAGCGCTGCGTACAAGGCGATCACGCGGGCCCCGGAATTCCGGTACTGCGCCGGATCTCCGGCGCGATAGGGTCGGAGGAGACTTTTCTCCGTAGGTTTCCAGATTCAGGGAGCGGTGCAACGTGTCCGGTGGAGAGGTGGCCGGGATCCTCGTGGCCGTCTTCTGGGCCATCCTGGTCTCCTTCCTCGCCGTGGTGCTGGTGAGGCTCGCCCAGGTGCTGAAGGCGACGACGAAGCTGGTGGCCGACGTGACCGAGCAGGCGGTCCCGCTGCTCGCGGACGCCTCCACCACCGTCCGCTCCGCGCGCACGCAGCTCGACCGGGTCGACGCCATCGCCAGCGACGTCCAGGAGGTCACCTCCAACGCCTCCGCCCTGTCCTCCACCGTGGCCTCCACCTTCGGGGGACCGCTGGTGAAGGTCGCCGCCTTCGGCTATGGCGTCCGCCGGGCCCTGGGCCGGACGGACACCGCGGAGACCGGCCGCGACCCGAAGAAGACGTCCCGGCGTACCGTGATCGTCGGCCGTACGGTGCCGGCGCCCCGCCGCCGGAAGCAGAAGGGCTGAGACCGCCGATGTTCCGCCGAGCCTTCTGGTTCACCGCCGGCGCCGCCGCCGGCGTGTGGGCCACCACCAAGGTCAACCGCCAGCTCAAGAAGCTGACGCCGGAGAGCCTCGCCGCCCAGGCCGCCGACAAGGCGGTGGAGGCCGGTCACCGCCTCAAGGACTTCGCCCTCGACGTCAAGGCGGGAATGACGCAGCGCGAGGACGAGCTGAACGACGCACTGGGGCTGACCCAGGATCCCGACCGGCCCGACAACGTCACCGCCCTCCCCGGGCCGCGGCGGCTGCGGGCGATCGCGCACGACAAGAACACCCACCGACCGAAGTTTTCGTACAACCGGAATGAGGACCACTGATGGAGTCGGCTGAAATCCGCCGCCGCTGGCTGAGCTTCTTCGAGGAGCGCGGTCACGCCGTTGTCCCTTCGGCGTCGCTCATCGCGGACGACCCGACTCTGCTGCTGGTGCCCGCGGGCATGGTGCCGTTCAAGCCGTACTTCCTGGGCGAGGTCAAGCCGCCCGCGCCCACGCTCACCAGCGTGCAGAAGTGCGTCCGCACCCCGGACATCGAAGAGGTCGGCAAGACCACCCGCCACGGCACGTTCTTCCAGATGTGCGGCAACTTCTCCTTCGGTGACTACTTCAAGGAAGGCGCCATCAAGTACGCCTGGGAGCTGCTCACCAGCTCCGTGGCGGACGGCGGCTTCGGCCTGGAGCCCGAGAAGCTCTGGATCACCGTCTACCTCGACGACGACGAGGCCGAGCAGATCTGGCGCGAGAAGATCGGCGTTCCCGCCGAGCGCATCCAACGCCTGGGCAAGAAGGACAACTTCTGGTCCATGGGCGTCCCCGGCCCCTGCGGCCCCTGCTCGGAGATCAACTACGACCGCGGTCCCGAGTTCGGCGTCGAGGGCGGCCCGGCCGTCAACGACGAGCGCTACGTGGAGATCTGGAACCTGGTCTTCATGCAGTACGAGCGCGGCGCCGGCGACGGGAAGGAAGACTTCCCGATCCTCGGCGACCTGCCGTCGAAGAACATCGACACGGGCCTCGGTCTCGAACGCCTCGCCATGATCCTCCAGGGCGTACAGAACATGTACGAGACCGACACCCTGCGCGTGGTCATGGACAAGGCCACCGGCCTGACCGGCGTCCGGTACGGCGCCGCACAGGGCACCGACGTGTCGCTGCGCGTGGTCGCCGACCACATCCGCACCTCCGTCATGCTCATCGGCGACGGCGTCACCCCCGGCAACGAGGGCCGCGGCTACGTGCTGCGCCGCATCATGCGCCGCGCCATCCGCAACATGCGCCTCATGGGCGCCACCGGCCCCGTAGTCCAGGACCTCATCGGCGTCGTGATCGACACGATGGGCCTCCAGTACCCGGAGCTGATCACCGACCGCAAGCGCATCGAGACCGTCGCGCTCGCCGAAGAGGCCGCCTTCCTCAAGGCCGTCAAGGGCGGCACGAACATCCTCGACACCGCCGTCACCGAGACCAAGGCCGCCGGCGGCACGGTCCTCTCCGGCGACAAGGCGTTCCTGCTCCACGACACCTGGGGCTTCCCGATCGACCTCACCCTGGAGATGGCCGCCGAGCAGGGCCTCTCCGTGGACGAGCCCGGCTTCCGCCGCCTCATGCAGGAGCAGCGCGACCGCGCCAAGGCCGACGCCAAGGCCAAGAAGACCGGCCACGCGGACATGTCCGCCTACCGGGAGATCGCCGACGGCGCCGGCGCCACCGAGTTCACCGGCTACGCCACCACCCAGGGCGAGTCCACCATCGTCGGCCTGCTCGTCAACGGCGTCTCCTCGCCCGCGGCCTCCGAGGGCGACGAGGTCGAGGTCGTCCTCGACCGCACCCCCTTCTACGCCGAGGGCGGCGGCCAGCTCGCCGACCAGGGCCGCATCAAGCTCGACACCGGCGCCGTGATCCAGGTCCGCGACGTCCAGCAGCCGGTCCCCGGCGTCTCCGTGCACAAGGGCTCCGTCCAGGTCGGCGAGGTGACGGTGGGCGCCTCCGCGTACGCCGCCATCGACGTGACCCGCCGCCGGGCCATCGCCCGCGCGCACTCGGCCACCCACCTGACGCACCAGGCGCTGCGCGACGCCCTCGGCCCCACGGCCGCCCAGGCCGGCTCCGAGAACTCGCCCGGCCGCTTCCGCTTCGACTTCGGCTCGCCGAACGCCGTCCCCGGGACCGTCCTCACCGACGTCGAGCAGAAGATCAACGACGTGCTCTCGCGCGAGCTCGACGTCACCGCCGAGATCATGAGCATCGACGAGGCGAAGAAGCAGGGCGCCATCGCCGAGTTCGGCGAGAAGTACGGCGAGCGCGTGCGCGTCGTCACCATCGGCGACTTCTCCAAGGAGCTGTGCGGCGGCACGCACGTCGGCAACACCGCCCAGCTGGGCCTGGTGAAGCTGCTCGGCGAGTCCTCCATCGGCTCGGGCGTGCGCCGCGTCGAGGCCCTGGTGGGCGTGGACGCGTACAACTTCCTCGCCAAGGAGCACACGGTCGTCGCCCAGCTCCAGGAGCTGGTCAAGGGCCGTCCGGAGGAGCTTCCGGAGAAGATCGCCACCATGCTCGGCAAGCTGAAGGACGCCGAGAAGGAGATCGAGAAGTTCCGCGCGGAGAAGGTCCTCCAGGCCGCCGCCGGTCTCGCCCAGAACGCCCAGGACATCCACGGCGTCGCCCTCGTCGTCGGCCAGGTGCCGGACGGCACCGGCGCCGACGACCTGCGCAAGCTGGTCCTCGACGTCCGCGGCCGCATCCAGGGCGACCGCCCGGCCGTCGTGGCCCTGTTCACCGTGGCGAACGACCGCCCGCTGACCGTCATCGCCACCAACGAGGCCGCCCGCGAGCGCGGTCTCAAGGCCGGTGACCTGGTCCGCACGGCCGCCAAGACACTCGGTGGCGGCGGTGGCGGCAAGCCGGACGTGGCCCAGGGCGGCGGCCAGAACCCGGCCGCCATCCCGGAGGCCATCAGCGCCGTCGAGCGCCTCGTCGTCGAGACGGCCTGACGATGACCCTGCGCCGCGGCCGCCGACTGGCCATCGACGTGGGCGACGCCCGGATCGGGGTCGCCTCCTGCGACCCCGACGGGGTGCTGGCCACACCGGTGGAAACCGTCCCGGGCCGGGACGTTCCCTCCGCCCACCGGCGGCTGCGGCAGCTCGTGGCGGAGTACGAGCCCCTCGAAGTCGTGGTCGGCCTCCCCCGCTCGCTCAGCGGGCGGGAGGGGCCGGCCGCGGCCAAGGTGCGTGCCTTCGCGAACGAGCTGGCCAAGGGCATCAAACCGGTGACGGTCCGGCTGGTGGACGAGCGGATGACCACGGTCACCGCCGCCCAGGGGCTCCGGGCCTCCGGCAGGAACGCGAAGAAGGGCCGCTCCGTCATCGACCAGGCGGCCGCCGTGGTGATCCTCCAGAACGCCCTGGAGACCGAACGGGTATCAGGTAATCCGCCCGGTGAGTGCGTCGAAGTGGTTGTCTGATCGCGATACGGTAACGTTCCGCGAAATGAGACGGCATTCGAACAGCCGTCGCCACCACTAAAGAGGCGGAACCGGGTGTCGCGGCGAGGAGAAGCCGTGGCCTTCGTCTCGCGGCTCTAGGGGACCGATGACTGAGTATGGCCGGGGCGGCGGCTCCGAACCGTGGCACCCCGAGGATCCCCTCTACGGGGACCAGGGGTGGACCGCGCACCAGACCCAGCAGGGACAGGTGCCGTACGGCGGTGCCCAGCAGCAGTATCCGCAGGAGCCGCAGTACCCGGGGCCCCAGCAGTCGCAGTACCAGGACCCCCAGCACCAGGAACTCCAGTACCCGGGGTCCCAGCAGGCGCAGTACCAGGAGCAGCAGGTACCGCAGTACCAGGGGGGTCCGCAGCAGTACGCGGACCCGCAGTACCCGGACGCGCAGTACCAGCAGCAGTACGCCGCCCCGTACCCGCAGTACGCCGACCAGCAGCAGGGGTACGCCCCGCAGCAGGCGCAGCAGCTCCATGAGCAGCAGCAGCCCCAGCAGCCGCAGCACCCCCAGCCGCAGCCGCAGACGCAGTACGACGCGCAGGGCTGGGACACCGGCCAGGGCCAGTACGCGGCCGCGGTGCAGGCCGACCCCTACCTGGGCGCCGACCCGTACGCCCAGCAGGCCGTCGCGGGCTATCCCGGCGAGGCCCCCGACCTGTACACGACCGACGACGCCTACCCGCCGCCGGCGCCCCCGGGCCGGCGCCACCTGGAACCGGAACCCGTGGAGGAACCCGAGGAAGAGCTCGGGGACTCGCTGCTCGCCACGGGCGGCGGGGGCGACGACGGCGAAGAGCGCGGCCGCAGGGGCGGGCGCTCGAAGGGCGGCAAGGGCGGCAAGGGCAAGAAGGAGCGCAGCGGCGCGGCCTGCCTGATCGCGGCCCTCGTCATCGTGGGCGTGGTCGGCGGTGGCGGCTACTACGGCTACAGCTACATCAAGGCCAGGTTCGCCACGGCCGAGGACTACGCGGGCGAGGGCAGCGGAGAGACCGTCGACGTCGAGATCCCGCCGAACTCCTCCCTGGCGAGGATGGGCAACATCCTCAAGGAGAAGGGCATCGTCGCGAGCGTGGACGCGTTCACCGCCGCGGCGAACGCCAACCCCAAGGGCAAATCGATCCAGCCGGGCGTCTACCCGCTCAAGAAGAAGATGTCGGCCGCGGCCGCCGTCACCTTCATGACCGACCCCACGAAGCTCAACGTGATCACGATCCCCGAGGGCAAGAAGAACGTCGACGTCTACAAGCTGATCGACACCCGGCTCGGCAAGTCGGAGGGCACGACCGCGGAGATCGCCAAGCGCGAGGCCAAGAACCTCGGCCTGCCGGCCTGGGCGGGCAACAACCCGAAGCTCATCGACCCGCTCGAAGGCTTCCTGCTCCCCGCGCGCTACGACGTGAGCCAGGACAGCACGCCCGAGTCCCTGCTCAAGCAGATGGTCAAGAACGCGACGGACAAGTACAGCGAGCTGGGAGTCGAGGGCAAGGCCAAGGACCTCGGCCTGGAGAACCCGCTCCAGGTGATCACGGTCGCCAGCCTCGTCAACGCAGAGGGCAAGCACCACGAGGACTTCCGCAAGATGTCCGAGGTCGTCTACAACCGCCTGAAGAAGACCAACGACGTCACGAACCAGAAGCTCGAGTTCGACTCGACCTACAACTACATCAAGGGCACGAGCGAGCTGAACTTCAACATCAAGGAAGCCCGGTCGCTCGACAACCCCTACAACACGCACTTCGTCAAGGGGCTGCCGCCCGGTCCGATCGGGAACCCCGGCGTGGAGGCCCTGACCGCTACGCTCGACCCCGACCACGGCGGCTGGATGTTCTTCGTGTCGGTCGACAGCAAGACCACGACCTTCACCAAGACGTACGAGGAGCACCAGAAGCTCGTGGACGAGTTCCTGGAGCGGCAGAAGCAGCAGAAGAACGGCGGTTAGCAAGGCATGTCACGGATACGGGCCGCGGTGCTGGGTTCGCCCATCGAGCACTCCCTCTCACCGGTGCTGCACCGCGCCGCCTACCGGGAGCTCGGCCTCGACGGCTGGTCCTACGACCGGTTCGAGATCGACGAGGCCGCCCTCCCGGCGTTCGTGGGCGGCCTCGGCCCGCAGTGGCGGGGGCTGTCGCTGACCATGCCGCTCAAGCGGGCGGTCATCCCGCTCCTCGACGGCGTCAGCGACACCGCCGCCTCGGTCGAGGCGGTCAACACGGTCGTCCTCACCGAGGACGGCCGTCGCCTCGGCGACAACACGGACATCCCCGGCATCGTCGCGGCCCTGCACGAGCGGGGCGTCGAGAAGGTGCCCTCCGCGGCCGTCCTCGGGGCGGGGGCCACCGCCTCCTCGGCGCTGGCCGCCCTCGCGCGGATCTGCACCGGCGAGGTCACCGCGTACGTCCGCTCCCGCGCCCGCGCCGACGAGATGCACCGGTGGGGCGAACGGCTCGGCGTGGCCGTCCGGACGGCGGACTGGTCGCAGGCGGCCGAGGCGCTCGGCGCCCCGCTGGTCATCGCGACCACCCCGGCCGGCACGACGGACTCCCTCGCGGGGGCCGTCCCCGAAGCCGCCGGGACGCTCTTCGACGTGCTCTACGACCCCTGGCCGACCGCCCTGGCGGCGGCCTGGTCCGCACGCGGCGGGCAGGTCGTCGGCGGCCTGGACCTCCTGGTCCACCAGGCGGTGCTCCAGGTCGGGCAGATGACCGGCCGTCCCGGACCGCTCGCGGCCATGAGGGCCGCGGGGGAACGGGCCCTCGCCGAACGCTAGTGCCGTGCCGGGCGTCGCGACCCGGTGGACCTTTCCGGTCACGGCACCAGGAGCGGAGGCGCCGCCGCCGGTTCAGCTGGTGGACGAGCCGTCCGATAGTTGGACCGGGGCCCTGGACATCCCTCCGGACGTGGGAGGATCGGGTACGGCGGGTCAGGGCCGCGCACCCGATCGCGCCGTCGCAGTGCCAGGCGCGAGCATGAGGAGCATCGTTGAGCAGGTTGCGTTGGCTGACCGCAGGAGAGTCGCACGGACCGGCACTGGTCGCGACGCTGGAGGGTCTTCCCGCCGGCGTCCCGGTCACCACCGAGCTGGTGGCCGATCACCTGGCCCGGCGCCGACTCGGCTATGGCCGCGGTGCGCGGATGAAGTTCGAGCAGGACGAGATCACCTTCCTCGGCGGCGTCCGCCACGGGCTCTCGCAGGGTTCGCCGATCGCCGTCATGATCGGTAACACCGAGTGGCCGAAGTGGGAGACCGTCATGTCGGCCGACCCGGTCGACCCCTCGCTGCTCAAGGACACCGGCCGCAACGCGCCGCTGACCCGCCCGCGCCCCGGCCACGCCGACCTCGCGGGCATGCAGAAGTACGGCTTCGACGAGGCCCGGCCGATCCTGGAGCGCGCCAGCGCCCGCGAGACCGCCGCCCGCGTCGCCCTCGGCGCCGTCGCCCGGTCCTTCATCAAGGAGGTCGCGGGCATCGAGATCGTCTCCCACGTGGTGGAACTGGCCGCGGCCAAGGCCCCCTACGGAGTCCTCCCGACCCCCGCCGACGTCGACAGGCTCGACGCCGACCCGGTGCGCTGCCTCGACGCCGACGCGAGCAAGGCGATGGTCGCCGAGATCGACCAGGCCCACAAGGACGGCGACACCCTCGGCGGCGTCGTCGAGGTCCTCGCCTACGGGGTCCCCGTCGGCCTCGGCTCGCACGTCCACTGGGACCGCCGTCTCGACGCGCGCCTCGCGGCCGCCCTCATGGGCATCCAGGCCATCAAGGGCGTCGAGGTCGGCGACGGCTTCGAACTGGCCCGCGTACCCGGCTCGAAGGCCCACGACGAGATCGTCTCCACCCCCGAGGGCCTCAAGCGGACCACCGGCCGCTCCGGCGGCACCGAAGGCGGCCTGACCACCGGCGAGCTGCTGCGCGTACGGGCCGCGATGAAGCCCATCGCCACCGTGCCGCGCGCGCTGGCGACCGTCGACGTGGCGACCGGCGAGGCGACGGTGGCCCACCACCAGCGCTCCGACGTCTGTGCCGTCCCGGCCGCGGGCATCGTCGCCGAGGCCATGGTCGCCCTCGTGCTCGCCGACGCCGTCGTCGAGAAGTTCGGCGGCGACTCCGTCCCCGAGACCCGCCGCAACGTGCGCTCGTACCTCGACAACCTGCAGATCCGGTGACGGGCGGACCACTGGTCGTCCTCGTCGGACCCATGGGGTCCGGCAAGTCCACAGTGGGGGGCCTGCTCGCCGAGCGGCTCGGCGTCCCCTACCGCGACACGGACGCCGACATCGTCGCGGCCCAGGGCCGCGCGATCTCGGACCTGTTCGTCGACGAGGGCGAGCCCTACTTCCGCGAGCTGGAACGGCGGGCCGTCGCGGCCGCCGTCGCCGAGCACACCGGAGTCCTCGCCCTCGGCGGCGGCGCCGTCCTCGACGAGGGCACGCGCGGCCTGCTCACCGGGCTGCCCGTCGTCTACCTGTCGATGGACGTCGAGGAGGCCGTGCGCCGCGTGGGCCTCGGCGCCGCGCGCCCGCTGCTCGCCGTCAACCCGCGCCGCCAGTGGCGCGAGCTGATGGAGGCCCGCCGCCACCTGTACACCGAAGTCGCGCGCGTCGTCGTGGCCACCGACGACCGCACCCCCGAAGAGGTCGCCCAGGCGGTCCTCGACGCTCTGGAGTTGAAGGACGTATGACAGACCAGGTGACGCGGATCAACGTCGGCGCGAGCGCCGGGCACGACGCGTACGACGTGCTGGTCGGCCGGCAGCTGCTCGGCGAGCTGGGCAGCCTGATCGGTACGAAGGCCCAGCGGGTCGCCGTGATCCACCCCGAGGCGCTCGTCTCGACCGGCGAGGCACTGCGGGACGACCTGGCGGCCCAGGGCTACGAGGCCGTCGCCATCCAGGTGCCGAACGCGGAGGAGGCCAAGACCGTCGAGGTCGCCGCCTACTGCTGGAAGGCCCTCGGCCAGTCCGGCTTCACCCGCACCGACGTGATCGTCGGCGTGGGCGGCGGGGCCACCACCGACCTCGCGGGCTTCGTCGCGGCCTCCTGGCTGCGCGGGGTCCGCTGGATCGCCGTCCCGACCACCGTCCTCGCGATGGTGGACGCGGCCGTCGGCGGCAAGACCGGCATCAACACCGCCGAGGGCAAGAACCTCGTCGGTGCCTTCCACCCGCCGGCCGGAGTGCTCTGCGACCTGGCGGCGCTGGACTCGCTGCCGGTCAACGACTACGTCAGCGGCCTCGCCGAGATCATCAAGGCCGGATTCATCTCCGACCCGGCGATCCTCGACCTGATCGAGGAGGACCCGCAGGCGGCCCGTACGCCCGCGGGCCCGCACACGGCCGAGCTGATCGTCCGCTCCATCCAGGTCAAGGCCGACGTGGTCTCCAGCGACCTCAAGGAAGCCGGGCTGCGGGAGATCCTCAACTACGGCCACACCCTCGCGCACGCCATCGAGAAGAACGAGCGCTACAAGTGGCGGCACGGCGCGGCCGTCTCCGTCGGCATGGTCTTCGCCGCCGAGCTGGGCCGGCTCGCCGGACGCCTCGACGACGCGACCGCCGACCGGCACAAGGCGGTCCTCGCCTCCGTCGGCCTGCCGCTGACCTACCGCGGCGACCAGTGGCCCAAGCTGCTGGAGACGATGAAGCTCGACAAGAAGTCCCGCGGCGACCTGCTGCGCTTCATCGTCCTCGACGGGCTCGCCAAGCCCACCGTCCTGGAAGGCCCCGACCCGGCGGTGCTGTTCGCCGCCTTCGGCGAGGTCGCGGCGTGAGCCGGCGGGTACTCGTCCTGAACGGCCCGAACCTGGGCCGGCTCGGCTCCCGCGAGCCCGACGTGTACGGGGCCACCTCGTACTCCGGGCTCGTGGAGAGCTGCCGCACCCTGGGCGCGGAGCTCGGCTTCGACGTCGAGGTCCGCGAGACCAACGACGAGGGCGAGCTCGTGCGCTGGCTGCACGAGGCGGCGGACGGCAAGATCCCCGTCGTGATCAACCCGGGTGCCTTCACGCACTACTCGTACGCCATGCGGGACGCGGCGGCGCAGCGGACCGCTCCGCTGATCGAGGTGCACATCTCCAACCCGTACGCCCGGGAGGAGTTCCGTCACACCTCGGTCATCGCGGCCGTGGCGACCGGTACCGTGGCGGGCTTCGGGCTGGGCTCCTACCGGCTGGCGCTGCGTGCGCTGGCCGAAGAGGTCACGGCCTGAGATAACGTTCTCGCATCATCGCCTGAACGAGACGGAGTGGCGCGGATGCAGCACGGAGTGGGGGGCTGGGGTCCGCCGGGACAGCACCCGGCGGCGCCCCCGCAGCCGCCTATACCCCCCGCGCAGGGCTGGCCGGTGACCCCGGTGCCCGACGCCACGGGACACGTCCCGCTGCCCCCGGCCGTGCCCGCGCCGGCCGGGCCGCCCCCGCCCGGCACGGGCGGGGCCACCCTCGCGGTGCTGCTCATCGGCCCCGCGGGCGCCGGGAAGACCACCGTGGCCCGGCACTGGGCGGGGACCCGCCCGGTGCCGACCGCGCACATCAGCCTCGACGACGTCCGGGAATGGGTCTGCTCGGGCTTCGCGGACCCGCAGGCCGGCTGGAACGAGCACTCCGAGGCCCAGTACCGCCTCGCCCGCCGCACCTGCGGGTTCGCGGCCCGCAACTTCCTGGCCAACGGCATCTCCTGCATCCTCGACGACGCCGTCTTCCCCGACCGGCCCGTGGTCGGCCTGGGCGGCTGGAAACGGCACGTGGGCCCGGGCCTGCTGCCCGTGGTGCTGCTGCCGGGCCTGGAGATCGTCCTCGACCGCAACGCCGCCCGCTCGGGCAACCGCAGGCTCTCCGACGAGGAAGTCGCCCGCATCCACGGCCGGATGGCCGGCTGGTACGGGTCCGGCCTGCCGATCATCGACAACTCCCACCTCGACGTCGAGGGCACCGCCCGCGCCCTCGACGAGGCCCTCGCCCGGGCCCTGGCCAGCCCGGGCGGCTGGTAGCCGCGCCGAGGGCGGCCACCTGCGGCCCGCCCCCGTGCGGACGCGCTCGCCGGGCCGGATGCGCGGGGCGCTCGTAGGCTCGAAGACATGTCAGACGTGTACGCGGCCCGCAGGGGCCTGCTCCGCGACCGCTGTGCAGCCGCGGGCAACTCCGCCGCCCTGATCACGCGTCCGGCGAACGTCCGCTACCTCGCCGGGGCGTCCCCGCTGGGCGCCGTCCTGCTGGTCGGACCCGCCGACGACGTCATGTTCTGCGCGGGCGCACCCACCGGCGAAGCCGACGAGGGACGCCTCGACGAACAGCTGCGGCTCTCGGTGCTGCCGAGCCCCGGCGCGGATCCGGCGGTGGCCGCGGCCGACCTCGCGGCGTCCGTGCGGGCCGAGTCGCTCGCCGTCGAGGAACACCACCTGACCGTCGGCCGGCACCGCGCCCTGCACTCCGTGGCGCCCCGGCTGCGCCTGGCCGACCTCGGTACCGCCGTCGAGCAGCAGCGCCTCGTCAAGGACGAGGACGAGATCGCCTGCCTGCGGATCGCCGCCGAGATCGCCGACCAGGCCCTCGGAGAGCTGCTGGAGTCGATCCTCGTCGGCCGCACGGAACGCCACCTCGCCCTGGAGCTGGAACGCCGCCTCGTCGACCACGGCGCCGACGGGCCCGCGTTCCCGACCTCGGTCGGCACCGGCCCGCACTCCGGGCGCTCCCGGCACCGGCCCTCGGACCGGCGGGTGGAGGAGGGCGACTTCCTCTCCGTCTGCCTGGGCGCCAACTACCGGGGCTACCGCTGCGAGATCGGCCGTACCTTCGTGATCGGCACCACTCCGGCCGACTGGCAGATCGAGCTCTACGACCTCGTCTTCGCCGCCCAGCGGGCCGGCCGGGAGTCCCTGCTGCCGGGCGCCGCGTACCGCGACGTCGACCGCGCGGCGCGCTCCGTACTGGACTCCGCGGGGCACGGCGAGGCCCTCGCCGGGTCGATGGGACACGGGGTCGGCCTCGAAATCGACGAGGACCCGCAGCTTGCACCTACGGCAATGGGTAAACTGGACGCTTGCGTGCCGGTCACCGTCGAACCGGGGGTTCACCTCCCGGGCCGGGGAGGTGTCCGGATCGATGACACGCTCGTCGTACGCCCCGAGGCGGACGGCGGTCCCGAGCTACTCACCATTACGACCAAGGAGCTGCTCGCGCTCTAGCCCGCGTTGCCGGGCCGTGAGTGCGCACCCTCGGTCTTCCAGTGCAGGAGATTCCGCAACCGTGGCTTCCACGAACGACCTCAAGAACGGCATGGTGCTCAAGCTCGACGGTGACCAGCTCTGGTCCGTCGTCGAGTTCCAGCACGTCAAGCCCGGCAAGGGCCCGGCCTTCGTGCGCACCAAGCTCAAGCACGTGCTCTCCGGCAAGGTCGTGGACAAGACCTTCAACGCCGGCACGAAGGTCGAGACGGCCACCATCGACCGCCGTGACATGCAGTTCTCTTACATGGACGGCGAGTACTTCGTCTTCATGGACATGAGCACCTACGACCAGCTGATGGTCGACAAGAAGGCCGTCGGCGACGCCGCGAACTTCCTGATCGAGGGCTTCACCGCCTCCGTCGCCCAGCACGAGGGCGAGGTGCTCTACGTCGAGCTCCCGGCCGCCGTCGAGCTCGTGATCGAGCACACCGACCCGGGCGTCCAGGGCGACCGCTCCACCGGCGGCACCAAGCCGGCGCGCCTGGAGACCGGTCACGAGATCCAGGTCCCGCTCTTCGTCACCACCGGCGAGAAGATCAAGGTCGACACCCGCACCAGCGGCTACCTCGGCCGGGTGAACAGCTAACCGTGGCTGCCCGGAGCAACGCGCGCAAGCGCGCTTTCCAGATCCTCTTCGAGGCCGACCAGCGCGGTGTGCCCGTGCGCGAGGTCCTCGCGGACTGGATCCGCCACGCGCGGTCGTCGGACGACCGGCAGCCGCCGGTCAGCGCCTTCACGATGGATCTCGTCGAGGGTTACGCCGACAAGGTGAACCGGATCGACGATCTGATCATCACCTACGCCGTGGACTGGGAGCTCGACCGCATGCCGGTCGTCGACCGGAACATCCTGCGGCTGGGTGCCTACGAGCTGATCTGGGTCGACGAGACCCCGGACGCCGTGGCCATCGACGAGGCCGTCCAGCTCGCCAAGGAGTTCTCCACGGACGACTCGCCGTCGTTCGTGAACGGACTGCTGGGCCGCTTCAAGGACCTCAAGCCGAACCTGCGCCGCAGCGAGAGCTGAGGCGCGGTACCGCGTCCCTACGGAAGGGCCCGCAGCGTGCGCGCTGCGGGCCCTTCCGTGTGCCCGGGAAGCCGACGGGTGGGCGGCGGGTGCCGGCGGGGGTGTGAAAAAACCGGTGGGTGCCGGGACCCGAAGAGGTCCCGGCACCCACCGGTAAACGTTTCTGCTGGGGCTGGACGGCCCCTGGGGACTAGATGTCCTCGTGTGCCACCGCGCGGCGCGCGTCGGCGTCCAGCACGCCCCAGCTGATCAGCTGCTCGGTCAGGACCGAGGGGGACTGGTCGTAGATCACGGCCAGGGTGCGCAGGTCGTCCTGGCGGATCGACAGGACCTTGCCGTTGTAGTCACCACGCTGGCTCTGGATCGTGGCGGCGTAACGCTGGAGCGGGCCGGCCTTCTCGGCGGGTACGCCCGCCAGGCGCTCCAGGTCGAGGCGGAGCTTCGGCGGCGGCTCGGCGGCCCCGCCGGGAGTCGTGCCCGGAAGCAGCTCCTGCACCGGAACCCCGTAGAAGTCCGCCAGCTCGGCAAGACGCTGGACGGTCACGGCGCGGTCCCCGCGCTCGTAGGACCCGACCACCACGGCCTTCCACCGGCCCTGGGACTTCTCCTCGACACCGTGGAGGGAAAGGCCCTGCTGGGTGCGGATGGCCCGGAGCTTGGCCCCGAGCTGTTTGGCGTATTCGCTGGACATAACGCTCCCGGACGCTGTGACGCTGTGACGACATGGACAGCATGCGGCTCCGCCGCGCGGCTGGTAACTCACTGTGAGGTTACGCAGCGTTACGTGGATGCGTCAAGCCGAATGGTCGGCGACGCCCACGGACGAGGGGATCGGAGCGGGCCCGGTGCGGGGGCGGGCGCCCGCCCCTGGTACCGTGGACGGCGTACATCAGACGTCCTTTAAGGTCCGTCCCGTGAGGCGGAGAAGGAGGTCCTTTTCATGGACACCCGTACCCAGCCCGACCAGAACCCGATGCGCCCCGTACTCGAGGCGCAGGACATCGCCCGGGTCCTGACGCGCATCGCCCACGAGATCGTCGAACGCGCCAAGGGCGCCGACGACGTGGTCCTCCTCGGCATCCCCACCCGTGGCGTCTTCCTCGCCCGCCGGCTGGCCGAGAAGCTCGAAGAGATCACCGGCACGAAGATCCCGGTCGGTTCCCTCGACATCACCATGTACCGCGACGACCTGCGCCTGAAGCCCGCCCGGGCGATCGGCCGCACCGAGATCCCCGGCGACGACATCGACGGCCGCCTGGTGATCCTCGTCGACGACGTGCTCTTCTCCGGCCGCACCATCCGGGCCGCCCTCGACGCGCTCGGCGCCATCGGCCGCCCCCGCGCCGTACAGCTCGCGGTCCTCGTCGACCGGGGCCACCGCGAGCTCCCGATCCGCGCCGACTACGTCGGCAAGAACCTCCCCACGTCGCTGCGGGAGACCGTCAAGGTCCAGCTCCAGGAGGAGGACGGCCGTGACGCCGTGCTGCTCGGCCAGCGGACCGCCCAGGCAGCCGGGCAGCAGTAGCCCCCTACCGGTCCGGGTCCCGCCGCGGGGTCCGCGCCGAGGTCTGCCCTGCCCCGCCCGCACCCCGGCACGCCCGTCAGCCTGCCCGCCCTCCCGACCTACGGAGCCATCCAGATGAAGCGTCACCTCATCTCGGCCGCCGACCTCACCCGCGACGACGCCGTCCTCATCCTCGACACCGCCGAGGAGATGGCCCGCGTCGCGGACCGGCCGATCAAGAAGCTGCCCACCCTGCGCGGCCTCACGGTCGTCAACCTCTTCTTCGAGGACTCGACCCGCACCCGGATCTCGTTCGAGGCCGCCGCCAAGCGGCTGTCCGCCGACGTCATCAACTTCTCCGCCAAGGGTTCTTCCGTTTCCAAGGGCGAATCCCTGAAGGACACGGCGCTGACCCTGGAGGCCATGGGCGCCGACGCGGTCGTCATCCGCCACCACGCCTCCGGCGCCCCCTACCGCCTCGCGACCTCCGGCTGGATCGACTCGGCCGTCGTCAACGCCGGCGACGGCACCCACGAGCACCCCACCCAGGCCCTGCTGGACGCCTTCACCATGCGCCGCCGCCTCGTCGGCCGCGACGCCGGACTCGGCAAGGACCTAGGCGGCCGCCGGATCACGATCGTGGGCGACGTCCTGCACAGCCGCGTCGCCCGCTCCAACGTCCAGCTGCTCCACACGCTGGGCGCCGAGGTCACCGTGGTGGCCCCGCCCACGCTGGTGCCGATCGGCGTCGAGAGCTGGCCCTGCGAGGTCTCGTACAACCTCGACGAGGTGCTGCCGAAGTCCGACGCGGTCATGATGCTGCGTGTGCAGCGCGAACGCATGAACGCCGCCTTCTTCCCGACCGAGCGCGAGTACTCCCGCCGGTACGGGCTCGACGGCGAGCGCATGGCCCGGATGCCCGAGCACGCCATCGTCATGCACCCCGGCCCGATGAACCGCGGCATGGAGATCACCGCCCAGGTCGCCGACTCCGACCGGTGCACGGCCGTCGAGCAGGTCGCCAACGGCGTCTCCACCCGGATGGCCGTCCTGTACCTGCTGCTCGGAGGCTCCGAGCCCGCCGTCACCACCACCGCCGCCCGTACCGAGGAGAGCAAGTAACCATGAGCAAGATCCTTATCCGTGGCGCGAAGGTACTGGGCGACGAAGCGCAGGACGTCCTGATCGACGGCGAGACCATCGCCGAGGTCGGCACCGGCCTGTCGGCCGAGGGCGCGACCGTCATCGAGGCCGAGGGCCAGGTCCTCCTGCCGGGCCTCGTCGACCTCCACACCCACCTGCGCGAGCCCGGCCGCGAGGACAGCGAGACCGTCCTCACCGGCACCCGGGCCGCGGCCTCCGGCGGCTACACCGCCGTCTTCGCCATGGCGAACACGTTCCCGGTCGCCGACACCGCCGGCGTCGTCGAGCAGGTGTGGCGCCTGGGCAAGGAGTCCGGCTACTGCGACGTGCAGCCCATCGGCGCCGTCACCGTCGGCCTGGAGGGCAAGCAGCTCTCCGAGCTGGGCGCCATGCACGACTCCGCCGCCCGCGTCACCGTCTTCTCCGACGACGGCAAGTGCGTCGACGACGCCGTGATCATGCGCCGCGCCCTGGAGTACGTGAAGGCCTTCGGCGGCGTCGTCGCCCAGCACGCCCAGGAGCCCCGCCTCACCGAGGGCGCCCAGATGAACGAGGGCGTCGTCTCCGCCGAGCTCGGCCTCGGCGGCTGGCCCGCCGTGGCCGAGGAGTCGATCATCGCCCGCGACGTCCTGCTCGCCGAGCACGTCGGCTCCCGCGTGCACATCTGCCACCTCTCCACCGCCGGCTCCGTCGAGATCGTCCGCTGGGCCAAGTCCCGCGGCATCGACGTCACCGCCGAGGTCACCCCGCACCACCTGCTCCTCACCGACGAGCTCGTCCGCTCGTACAACGCGGTCTACAAGGTCAACCCGCCGCTGCGCACCGAGCGCGACGTGCTGGCCCTGCGCGAGGCGCTCGCCGACGGCACGATCGACATCGTCGCCACCGACCACGCCCCGCACCCGCACGAGGACAAGGACTGCGAGTGGGCCGCCGCCGCCATGGGCATGGTGGGCCTGGAGACCGCGCTCTCCGTCGTCCAGCAGACGATGGTCGAGACCGGACTGCTCGACTGGGCGGGCGTCGCGGAGCGGATGTCCTTCGCCCCGGCGCGCATCGGCGGCCTGGAGAACCACGGCCGTAGCGTCTCGGCAGGTGAACCCGCGAACCTGACCTTGGTCGATACCTCGTACCGTGGTGTCGTGGACCCCGCACACTTCGCCTCCCGCAGCCGCAACACGCCTTACGAGGGCCGTGAGCTGCCGGGGCGCGTCACTCATACCTTCCTGCGGGGCCGGGCAACGGTCGTGGACGGGAAACTGGCGTGACACCTGCAGTAATCCAACTGGCCGCAGAAGCCGCCGAGCGAAAGTCGGCGGAGGTGACGGACTGGGACGCCCGCGTGGCGTGGCTGATCGGTCTGGTCGTCTTCATCGCGTTCGTGTACTGGCTGATGCGGCAGGGCTGGAAATGGCGCGGCGCACTGCAGAGCGATCTGCCGGAGCTGCCCGCCGCCCCCGGCGGTCTCCCCGAGCACCGGCTGGCCCTGACCGGCCGGTACCACGGCTCGACGACCGCCGGGCAGTGGCTGGACCGGATCGTCGCCCACGGCCTGGGCGTCCGCAGCCGGGTCGAGCTCACGCTCACCGACACGGGCCTCGACGTGGTCCGACCGGGTGCCACCGACTTCTTCGTACCGGCCGCGCAGCTGCGCGGCGCCCGCCTCGACAAGGGAATCGCGGGCAAGGTACTCACCGAGGGCGGTCTCCTCGTCGTCACCTGGGCGCACGGCGACAAGCTGATCGACTCCGGATTCCGCTCCGACCGCGCGGCCGAGCACGCCGCCTGGGTCGAAGCGATCAACAACATGAACTCATCCATCACGACGGAAGGCGCCGAACGATGACGACCTCCACCAGGGGAGCAGCCAAAGCTCCCGCCGTACTCGTCCTGGAGGACGGTCGGATCTTCCGCGGCCGCGCCTACGGCGCTGTGGGGGAGACCTTCGGCGAGGCCGTGTTCTCCACCGGCATGACCGGCTACCAGGAGACCCTCACCGACCCGTCGTACCACCGGCAGGTCGTCGTGATGACCGCCCCGCACGTGGGCAACACCGGCGTCAACGACGAGGACCCCGAGTCCTCCCGCATCTGGGTCGCCGGCTACGTCGTCCGCGACCCCGCCCGCGTCCCCTCCAACTGGCGCTCCCAGCGCTCGCTGGACGAGGAGCTGGTCAAGCAGGGCGTCGTCGGGATCTCCGGCATCGACACCCGCGCCCTGACCCGCCACCTGCGCGAGCGCGGCGCCATGCGCGTCGGCATCTTCTCCGGCGACGCCTGGACCGGCGTCCGCGACGAGACGCTGCTGGCCCGCGTCAAGGAAGCCCCGCAGATGAAGGGCGCCGACCTCTCCGCCGAGGTCGCCACCAAGGAGACCTACGTGGTCCCCGCGATCGGCGAGAAGAAGTACACCGTCGCCGCCGTCGACCTCGGCATCAAGGGCATGACCCCGCACCGGATGGCCGAGCGCGGCATCGAGGTCCACGTCCTGCCCGCCACCGCCACCGTCGAGGACGTGTACGCGGTCAACCCGGACGGGGTGTTCTTCTCCAACGGCCCCGGCGACCCGGCCACCGCCGACGGCCCCGTGGCGGTCATGCAGGGCGTCCTCGCCCGCAAGACCCCGCTCTTCGGCATCTGCTTCGGCAACCAGATCCTGGGCCGCGCGCTCGGCTTCGGCACCTACAAGCTGAAGTACGGCCACCGCGGCATCAACCAGCCGGTCCAGGACCGCACCACCGGCAAGGTCGAGGTCACCGCGCACAACCACGGCTTCGCCGTCGACGCGCCCCTCGACAAGGTCTCCGAGACCCCCTACGGCCGCGCCGAGGTCTCGCACGTCTGCCTGAACGACAACGTGGTGGAAGGCCTCCAGCTGCTCGACCAGCCGGCCTTCTCCGTCCAGTACCACCCCGAAGCGGCCGCCGGCCCGCACGACGCCGCGTACCTCTTCGACCGTTTCGTCACCCTGATGGAGGCCGAGCGTGCCTAAGCGCACCGATATCCAGTCCGTCCTGGTCATCGGCTCCGGCCCGATCGTCATCGGCCAGGCCGCCGAGTTCGACTACTCCGGCACCCAGGCCTGCCGCATCCTCAAGGCCGAGGGCCTGCGGGTCATCCTGGTGAACTCCAACCCGGCGACGATCATGACCGACCCGGAGATCGCCGACGCCACGTACGTCGAGCCGATCACCCCCGAGTTCGTCGAGAAGATCATCGCCAAGGAGCGCCCCGACGCGCTGCTCCCCACCCTCGGCGGCCAGACCGCGCTCAACACCGCGATCTCCATGCACGAGCAGGGTGTGCTGGAGAAGTACGGCGTCGAGCTCATCGGCGCCAACGTCGAGGCCATCAACAAGGGCGAGGACCGCGACCTCTTCAAGGGCGTCGTCGAGGCCGTCAAGGCCAAGATCGGCTACGGCGAGTCCGCCCGCTCGGTCATCTGCCACTCGATGGACGACGTCATCAAGGGCGTCGACACCCTCGGCGGCTACCCCGTCGTCGTCCGCCCCTCCTTCACCATGGGCGGCGCCGGCTCCGGCTTCGCCCACGACGAGGACGAGCTGCGCCGCATCGCCGGCCAGGGCCTCACGCTCTCCCCGACCACCGAGGTGCTCCTGGAGGAGTCCATCCTCGGCTGGAAGGAGTACGAGCTGGAGCTGATGCGCGACACCAAGGACAACGTCGTCGTCGTCTGTTCCATCGAGAACTTCGACCCGATGGGCGTCCACACCGGTGACTCGATCACCGTCGCCCCGGCCATGACCCTCACCGACCGCGAGTACCAGCGGCTGCGCGACATCGGCATCGCGATCATCCGCGAGGTCGGCGTCGACACCGGCGGCTGCAACATCCAGTTCGCGATCGACCCGGTCGACGGCCGCGTCATCGTCATCGAGATGAACCCCCGCGTCTCGCGCTCCTCGGCGCTCGCGTCGAAGGCCACCGGCTTCCCGATCGCCAAGATCGCCGCCAAGCTGGCCATCGGCTACACGCTCGACGAGGTCCCCAACGACATCACCGAGAAGACGCCGGCCTCCTTCGAGCCGTCCCTCGACTACGTCGTCGTCAAGGCACCCCGCTTCGCCTTCGAGAAGTTCCCGCTCGCCGACGCCACCCTCACCACCACCATGAAGTCGGTGGGCGAGGCCATGGCCATCGGCCGCAACTTCACCGAGGCCCTCCAGAAGGCCCTGCGCTCCCTGGAGAAGAAGGGCTCGCAGTTCACCTTCGTCGGCCCCACCGGCGACAAGGAAGAGCTCCTCACCACCGCGGTCCGCCCCACCGACGGCCGCATCAACACCGTCATGCAGGCCATCCGCGCCGGCGCCACCCAGGAAGAGGTCTTCGAGTACACGAAGATCGACCCCTGGTTCGTCGACCAGCTCTTCCTCATCAAGGAGATCGCGGACGACCTGGCCGCCGCCGAGAAGCTCCACCCCGAGCTGCTCGCCGAGGCCAAGCGCCACGGCTTCTCCGACTTCCAGATCGCGGAGATCCGCGGCCTGCGCGAGGACGTCGTCCGCGAGGTCCGGCACGCGCTGGGCGTCCGCCCGGTCTACAAGACGGTCGACACCTGCGCCGCCGAGTTCGCCGCGAAGACCCCGTACTTCTACTCGTCCTACGACGAGGAGTCCGAGGTCGCCCCGCGCACCAAGCCCGCGGTCATCATCCTGGGCTCCGGCCCGAACCGCATCGGCCAGGGCATCGAGTTCGACTACTCCTGCGTCCACGCCTCCTTCGCCCTCAGCGACGCCGGCTACGAGACCGTGATGGTCAACTGCAACCCCGAGACCGTCTCGACGGACTACGACACCTCCGACCGCCTGTACTTCGAGCCGCTGACGCTCGAAGACGTGCTGGAAATCGTCCACGCCGAGTCGCTGGCCGGCCCCATCGCCGGCGTCATCGTCCAGCTCGGCGGCCAGACCCCCCTCGGTCTCGCCCAGGCGCTCAAGGACAACGGCGTCCCCGTCGTCGGCACCTCCCCGGAGGCCATCCACGCCGCCGAGGACCGCGGCGCCTTCGGCCAGGTCCTCGCCGACGCCGGTCTCCCGGCCCCCAAGCACGGCACCGCCACCACCTTCGCCGGTGCGAAGGCGATCGCGGACGAGATCGGCTACCCGGTCCTCGTGCGCCCCTCGTACGTGCTCGGCGGCCGCGGCATGGAGATCGTCTACGACGAGACCCGGCTGGAGTCCTACATCGCCGAGTCCACCGAGATCTCCCCGACCCGCCCCGTGCTGGTCGACCGCTTCCTCGACGACGCCATCGAGATCGACGTCGACGCCCTCTACGACGGCACCGAGCTCTACCTCGGCGGTGTCATGGAGCACATCGAGGAAGCCGGCATCCACTCCGGCGACTCGGCCTGCGCCCTGCCCCCGATCACCCTCGGCGGCTACGACATCAAGCGCCTGCGCGCCTCCACCGAGGCGATCGCCAAGGGCGTCGGGGTCCGCGGCCTGATCAACATCCAGTTCGCCATGGCCGGCGACATCCTCTACGTCCTGGAGGCCAACCCGCGTGCCTCCAGGACCGTCCCCTTCACCTCGAAGGCGACCGCCGTCCCGCTCGCGAAGGCCGCCGCCCGCATCTCGCTCGGCACCACCATCGCCGAGCTGCGCGAGGAGGGCATGCTGCCCAAGAGCGGCGACGGCGGCACCCTGCCGCTCGACGCGCCGATCTCCGTCAAGGAGGCCGTCATGCCGTGGTCGCGCTTCCGCGACATCCACGGCCGCGGCGTCGACACGGTCCTCGGCCCGGAGATGCGCTCCACCGGCGAGGTCATGGGCATCGACTCGGTCTTCGGCACGGCGTACGCCAAGTCGCAGGCCGGGGCCTACGGCCCGCTGCCCACGAAGGGCCGCGCCTTCATCTCCGTCGCCAACCGCGACAAGCGCACGATGATCTTCCCGGCGCGCGAGCTCGTCGCCCACGGCTTCGAGCTGATGGCCACCTCCGGCACCGCGGAGGTGCTGCGCCGCAACGGCATCAACGCCACCGTCGTGCGCAAGCTCAGCGACGGCGAGGGTCCGAACGGCGAGAAGAACATCGTCCAGCTGATCCACGACGGCCAGGTCGACCTGATCGTCAACACCCCGTACGGCACCGGCGGCCGCCTCGACGGCTACGAGATCCGCACGGCCGCCGTGGCGCGCAGCGTCCCGTGCCTGACCACGGTCCAGGCGCTCGCCGCCGCCGTCCAGGGCATCGACGCGCTCAACCGCGGCGACGTGGGCGTCCGCTCCCTCCAGGAGCACGCGGAGCACCTGACCGCGGCCCGCGACTAACACCCGTACAGCCCGGACACGGGAGGGGGGACACCGGTTTCACGACGGGTGTCCCCCTTTCCATGAGCGCAGAGGGATCTTCTCGACGATGTACAAGCTCTTCTTCAACCTGGTCTTCAAGCGGATGGACCCCGAGCGGGCCCACTACACGGCCTTCCGCTGGATCCGCCTCGCCGCCCGCACCCCCGTGCTGCGCACCTTCGTCGCGGCCGCCCTGGCACCGCGCTACGAGGGGCTCCGCACCGAGGCCCTCGGCCTGCGGATGCACGGCCCCTTCGGCCTCGCCGCAGGCTTCGACAAGAACGCCGTCGCCATCGACGGCATGTCGATGCTCGGCTTCGACCACGTCGAGATCGGCACGGTCACCGGGCAGGCACAGCCCGGCAACCCCAAGAAGCGGCTCTTCCGGCTGGTCCCCGACCGGGCGCTGATCAACCGCATGGGCTTCAACAACGAGGGCTCCGAGGCCGTCGCCGAGCGCCTCGCGGCCCGCAACCCGGTCTTCAGGACCGTCGTCGGCGTCAACATCGGCAAGACCAAGGTCGTGCCGGAGGACGAGGCGGCCGCCGACTACGTGCTCTCCACCGAGCGCCTCGCCCGCCACGCGGACTACCTGGTCGTCAACGTCTCCTCGCCGAACACCCCGGGCCTGCGCAACCTCCAGGCGACCGAGTCGCTGCGCCCGCTGCTGACCGCCGTGCGCGAGGCCGCGGACCGCGCGGTCACCGACCGCCGCGTCCCGCTGCTGGTCAAGATCGCCCCGGACCTGGCGGACGAGGACGTCGACGCGGTCGCCGACCTCGCCCTGGAGCTAGGCCTGGACGGCATCATCGCCACGAACACCACCATCGCCCGGGAGGGGCTGGGCCTGAAGTCCGCCCCGTCCCTGGTGAAGGAGACCGGCGGACTGTCCGGCGCCCCGGTCAAGGAGCGCTCCCTGGAGGTCCTGCGCCGCCTGTACGCGCGCGTCGGGGACCGGATCGTCCTGGTGGGCGTCGGCGGCATCGAGAACGCCGAGGACGCCTGGCAGCGCATCCTCGCGGGCGCCACCCTGATCCAGGGCTACAGCGCCTTCATCTACGAGGGCCCGTTCTATGCCCGCGCCATCCACAAGGGCCTGGCCGCGCGCCTGGCCAACAGCCCCTACGCGACCCTCGCGGAAGCGGTGGGCGCCGAGACCCGAAAGGCCGCCCTGTGAGCCCCGTGACCCCCTTCGGAACCCGTCTGCGCGCCGCCATGGACGCCCGGGGCCCGCTGTGCGTCGGCATCGACCCGCACGCCGCCCTGCTGGCCTCCTGGGGCCTCGACGACGACATCGCGGGCCTGGAGCGGTTCTCCCGCACCGTCGTGGAGGCCCTGGCGCAGGAGGTCGCGGTGTTCAAGCCGCAGGCCGCCTTCTTCGAACGGTTCGGCTCGCGCGGTGTCGCGGTGCTGGAGCGGACCGTCGCGGACGCCCGAGCGGCCGGGACCCTCGTCGTCATGGACGCGAAGCGCGGGGACATCGGCTCGACGATGGCCGCCTACGCCGCCGCCTTCCTGGACCCCTCGTCCCCGCTGTTCTCGGACGCGCTGACCGTCTCCCCGTACCTCGGCTACGGCTCGCTGAAGCCGGCCGTCGACCTGGCGCGGGAGTCCGGCGCGGGCCTGTTCGTCCTGGCCCTCACCTCCAACCCGGAGGGGGCCGAGGTCCAGCGGGCGGTGCGCGAGGACGGCCGCACCATCGGCGCGACCATGCTGGCGCACCTGGCGGCGGAGAACGCCGGCGCCGAGCCGATGGGCTCCTTCGGCGCGGTGGTCGGCGCCACCCTGGGCGACCTGTCCTCCTTCGACCTGGACATCAACGGCCCGCTGCTGGCCCCGGGCATCGGCGCCCAGGGCGCGACGGCGGCCGACCTCCCGGCGGTCTTCGGCCGGGCCGTCGGCAACGTCGTCCCGAACGTCTCGCGGGGCGTCCTGAAGCACGGTCCGGACGTGGCGGCGCTGCGAGCCTCGGCGAAGGGCTTCGCGGACGAGGTCCGGGCGGCCGTCGCCGGGTAGCGCGGTCCGCCCCTCGGCCCCGGATTTCGAGCGGTCCGACGGGGCCGCCGGACGGGCACTTGGAACGGCCTGACGAAATTCGAACGTCTTTCCCCGGACAAAACCGGGGTAGTTTGTCCGTGATGTACGGTTCAGTGGAGGCTGACCAGGACTTTTCGTCCGTTCTCGCTGACTGGAGCGGCCTTGGCCGCTAGTCTCCGACCAGAGTGAACGAGCAGCGAACGAATTTCGTCGCTGTTCGGAGGCTCGCCCGGCGTGGTGCCCGCAAGCTCCCCGCCGGTCCGTATCCGACAGTTCGACATCCGAGGTGACGTAGGCGTGGCTCTTCCGCCCCTTACCCCTGAACAGCGCGCAGCAGCGCTCGAAAAGGCCGCCGCGGCTCGCCGGGAGCGGGCCGAGGTGAAGAATCGACTCAAGCACTCCGGCGCCTCCCTCCACGACGTCATCAAGATGGGTCAGGAGAACGACGTCATCGGCAAGATGAAGGTCTCCGCCCTTCTCGAGTCGCTGCCCGGCGTCGGCAAGGTCCGCGCCAAGCAGATCATGGAGCGCCTCGGCATCTCCGAGTCCCGGCGTGTCCGAGGTCTCGGTTCCAACCAGATCGCCTCTCTGGAGCGTGAGTTCGGCGGTAGCAACGCCTGAGGCGTCGCCCGAAGTTCTCCCGGCGTTCTCAGGCAGTCCCTGGAACCTGGATAATCGCTCTATGGCAGCAGAGGTTCGTCCGCGGCTGACCGTGCTCTCCGGCCCCTCGGGGGTCGGCAAGAGCACGGTCGTCGCGCATATGCGCACAGTCCACCCCGAGGTATGGCTCTCGGTGTCGGCCACCACCCGCAAGCCGCGGCCCGGTGAGCGACACGGAGTCCACTACTTCTTCGTCAACGACGACGAGTTCGACAAGCTGATCGCCAACGGCGAGCTGCTGGAGTGGGCCGAGTTCGCGGGCAACCGCTACGGCACACCGCGCGGCGCGGTGCTGGAACGCCTCGACAACGGCGAGCCGGTACTGCTGGAGATCGACCTCCAGGGCGCCCGGCTCGTCCGCGAGTCCAAGCCCGATGCCCAGCTGGTCTTCCTGGCTCCTCCGAGCTGGGAGGAACTGGTCCGCCGGCTCACCGGCCGCGGGACCGAGTCCGCCGAGGTCATCGAGCGCCGCCTCGCGGCCGCCAAGATCGAACTCGCTGCCGAGCCCGAGTTCGACACCACCCTCGTCAACACCTCCGTCGAGGACGTGGCACGCGAGCTGCTAGCCTTGATGAATGTCGTCTGATCGTTGATCGATGTCATTTCGGTCAACACTTGATCGTTTCGATCATTCACCCATCTTCGGAAGGTAGAGCGTGTCCTCTTCCATCACCGCGCCCGAGGGCATCATCAACCCGCCGATCGACGAGCTGCTCGAGGCCACGGACTCGAAGTACAGCCTCGTGATCTACGCGGCCAAGCGCGCGCGTCAGATCAACGCGTACTACTCGCAGCTCGGTGAGGGCCTGCTCGAGTACGTCGGCCCGCTGGTGGACACCCACGTCCACGAGAAGCCGCTTTCGATCGCGCTGCGCGAGATCAACGCGGGTCTGCTGACCTCCGAGGCCATCGAGGCCCCGGCCCAGTAAGGCACCGAGAATTCCTTCACCACAGGCCCGGCAGAACATCTGCCGGGCCTGTGGTGTGTCATAGGCGTGACGGGTGTCACCGACAGATGGATCCTGAAGGGGAGTGCGTGGTGGGTAAGCCGAAGGTCGTGCTGGGTGTCAGCGGCGGGATCGCCGCCTACAAGGCCTGCGAGCTGCTGCGCCGGCTGACCGAGTCCGGACACGACGTACGGGTGGTGCCGACGGCGGCGTCCCTGAACTTCGTCGGCGAGGCCACCTGGGCCGCGCTCTCCGGGAACCCCGCCTCCACGCAGGTCTGGGAGACCGTCCACGAGGTGCCCCACGTGCGCATCGGCCAGTCGGCCGACCTCGTCGTGGTCGCCCCGGCCACCGCCGACATGCTGGCCAAGGCCGCGCACGGGCTGGCCGACGACCTCCTCACGAACACCCTGCTCACCGCCCGCTGCCCGGTGGTGTTCGCACCCGCGATGCACACCGAGATGTGGGAGCACCCCGCCACCCAGGAGAACGTCGCCACGCTGCGCCGGCGCGGGGCCCTCGTCATCGAGCCCGCCGTCGGCCGGCTCACCGGCAAGGACACCGGCAAGGGCCGGCTGCCCGACCCCGAGGAGATCTTCGAGTTCTGCCGCGGGGTGCTCGCCCGGGGCTCCGCCGGACCGGACCTCGCCGGGCGGCACGTGGTGATCAGCGCCGGCGGGACGCGCGAACCCCTGGACCCCGTCCGCTTCCTCGGCAACCGCTCCTCCGGCAAGCAGGGCTACGCCCTCGCCCGCACCGCCGTCGCCCGCGGCGCCCGGGTCACCCTGATCGCCGCGAACACCTCCCTGGCCGACCCGGCCGGGGTGGACCTCGTACGCGTGGGCACGGCCCTCCAGCTGCGGGAGGCGGTGCTGAAGGCGGCGGCCGACGCCGACGCCGTCGTGATGGCGGCGGCCGTGGCCGACTTCCGGCCCGCCCGGTACGCGGACGGGAAGATCAAGAAGCGGGACGGGCAGGAGCCCGAGCCGGTGGCCCTCGTACGCAATCCGGACGTCCTCGCGGAGATCTCCGCCGAACGGGCCACGGACGGGCAGATCGTCGTCGGCTTCGCCGCCGAGACCGACGACGTCCTCGCCAACGGACGCGCGAAGCTCCGGCGCAAGGGATGTGACCTTCTCGTCGTGAACGAGGTGGGTGAGGCCAAGACCTTCGGTTCGGAGGAGAACGAGGCCGTGATCCTCGCCTCCGACGGGACGGAAACACCCGTTCCCTACGGTCCCAAGGAAGCCCTGGCCGGATTGATCTGGGACCAGGTCGCCCCCCGGCTCGCCCCGCCACGGCCGTCCCGACGCGCCTGAGCGTCGGCCTTTTCGAGGGCGACCGAGTGCGTCAGAATGGAGTGCCGCAGGTCACATGGCTCCCATAAGGCGAGACGGGTGGTCCGGCAAACGGTGGCGACCGATAAACTGCACCAAGGAACGTGATCGGGCGCAGCCCCCGATGTGGTTCCGCCAAATGATCAGCCAGCAGCCGCTGCAACCCCAGGGAGCGTTGTGTCCCGTCGCCTGTTCACCTCGGAGTCCGTGACCGAGGGTCACCCCGACAAGATCGCTGACCAGATCAGCGACACGATCCTCGACGCGCTCCTCACCGAGGACCCGACCTCGCGTGTGGCCGTGGAGACTCTCATCACCACCGGTCTCGTGCACATCGCGGGCGAGGTGACGACGAAGGCGTACGCGCCGATCGCCCAGCTCGTGCGCGACAAGATCCTCGAAATCGGTTACGACTCTTCGAAGAAGGGCTTCGACGGCGCTTCCTGTGGCGTGTCGGTGTCGATCGGCGCGCAGTCCCCGGACATCGCGCAGGGCGTCGACACCGCTTACGAGAAGCGGGTCGAGGGCGATGAGGACGAGCTGGACAAGCAGGGCGCGGGCGACCAGGGCCTGATGTTCGGCTACGCCTGCGACGAGACGCCCGAGCTGATGCCGCTGCCGATCCACATCGCGCACCGTCTCTCGCGCCGCCTGTCCGAGGTCCGCAAGAACGGGACGATCCCGTACCTGCGCCCGGACGGCAAGACGCAGGTGACGATCGAGTACGACGGTGACAAGGCCGTGCGTCTCGACACGGTCGTGGTGTCCTCGCAGCACGCGGCGGACATCGACCTGGACTCGCTGCTCGCTCCGGACATCCGCGAGTTCGTGGTGGAGCACGTGCTGGCGCAGCTCGTCGAGGACGGGATCAAGCTGGACACGGAGGGGTACCGGCTGCTGGTGAACCCGACGGGCCGGTTCGAGATCGGTGGTCCGATGGGTGACGCGGGCC